>DASXSB010000031.1:0-71015 GCA_036506275.1 Candidatus Methylomirabilota bacterium
TCACAAGCGCCGCAGCATCTGTAGAACTTGCAGGGCCGGAGACGGTTCACGGGCACCAGGCTTGCTCGACTTCGGCGTCATGGGCGCTCCGCCCACTCCGGCCCGTGACGACGCGAAAGTGCGGATCGCGCGGGGAAGGCAAAGTGCTCACGCAAGGAGGTCAATATGATGCGCTCCCCGATCGCCCTCATTGCCGCGCTCGGCCTCGGCGCCGTCGTCGCGTACTTCCTCGATCCCGCGCGTGGCCACCGGCGGCGCGTCGTCGCCATCGATCGAGCGATGAGCGCCGGCAATCGACTCCGTGCCAGCATGGCTCCGCTCGCATCGCGCTGGCGGCATGACGTTCGGTCCGGCGATCGGCGAAGTGCCGCGCAAGGACACGAAGCGGCCGCCCGTCGCGACGACGTCGGGCGCACGGGCATCTGGCCCGCCTCCGGCCCGCTGCCTCCCGGCGAGGTCCCGATCGTCGAGCAGGGCGATCTCGGAACCCCGGCGGCGGATCGACGCGCCGCCGAGAGCGCGACCGCGACGGCGCGATTCGTTACCGACCCGGTATGCGGCGGTTGGGTGGACATTCGCGAGGCGAATCGGTGCGACTACAACGGGTACGTCTACTACTTCCACTCCGTCGAATGCCGGCTCGAGTTCGACGCCATGCCCGAACGCTTCACGACGGCGCTCGATCGGCGGCGGCCGGCGTGATGGATCACCGGCGGTCGGGCGACGGCCGGACGGTGATCCTCGTCGTCGCCGTGACCGACGAGGCGCGCCGGTGAGCGAACCGAGCGGGGAGTCCCGTCCGATCATGCCGCTGTTCCATGATCGCCACGACGCCGGCCGCCGATTGGCGGAGAAGCTGAGAGCCTACGCGGGCACGTCGGCGATGGTTCTCGCATTGCCGCGCGGGGGCGTGCCTGTCGCGGCCGAGGTCGCCGACCGGCTCGGCCTGCCGCTCGACGTGTTCGTCGTCCGCAAGCTCGGGGTCCCCGGATACCCGGAGCTGGCCATGGGCGCGCTCGCAAACGGCGGCGTGCGCGTGCTGAATGCAGACGTCGTCCAGGCCCTCGGCATCACGCCCGATCTCATCGAGACCGTGGCGCGCCGGGAGGCCACCGAGCTCGCCCGGCGCGAGCGCGCGTACCGCGGCGATCAGCCATCGCTCGACGTCGACGGCCGGACGGTGATTCTCGTCGACGACGGACTCGCGACGGGAGCGACGATGCGCGCCGGTATTGCCGCCTTGCGCGCGCGCGGGGCTGCCCACGTCGTGGTGGCCGTTCCCGTGGGCGCGCCCGAAACGTGCGCCGCACTGGCCGCCGACGCTGACGAGGTCGTCTGCGCCACCGCTCCGCAGCCGTTTTTCGCCGTCGGGCACTGGTACGAAAACTTCGAGCAGACGAGCGATGACGAGGTCCGCGCTCTCCTGCGACGGCGGACGGAGAGCGCGCGATGATCCGCAAGCTCCCTTCGGGCGCCTACCGCCTGTATTCGCGCAAGAAGGACCCGCGCACGGGGAAGCGTCGCAACCTCGGGACCTTCTCAACACGGGCGGCCGCCGAGCGCCACGAGCGCGCCGTCCAGTTCTTCAAGCGGCACTGAGAGGAACTTCGCAAAGCGTTCGGCCGTCCGCCGGCACCGCGAAGGCGACACCGATGCCGCTGGCCGAGTAGCGCCAGCGCCGAGGCGCTAGTCGGCCTGGCGTCTCAGGAAGGCCGGGACGTCGAGATCGTCGCCCTCGATGCCGTCTTCGCCCTCCGCCCGCATCTCGCCCGCGCGCCTCCGCCACGCCCCCGCCGCCGCCGCCGGGCTGGAGCGCGTGGCGCGTGGCAGATCCACGACCTTGCCGCCGGAGACCAGCACGTCGCGCTTCTCCGTGAAGCCGGTCGCGATGACGGTCATGCGCACTTCATCTTGAAGGTTCGGATCGATGACGGCGCCGAAGATGATGTTGGCTTCCTCGTGGGCCGCTTCCTGCACGATGCGCGCTGCCTCCTCCACCTCGTGGATGGAGAGGTCGGGGCCGCCCGTGAAGTTGATCAGGATGCCCTTGGCGCCGTGGATCGACGTCTCGTCGAGGAGCGGGCTCGCGACGGCTTTCTGGGCGGCGTCGAGGGCGCGATGCTCGCCGCGGCCGATTCCGGTCCCCATCATGGCCATGCCCATCCCGGACATGATCGTGCGCACGTCGGCGAAGTCGAGGTTGATGAGACCGGGAACGAGGATGAGATCGGAGATGCCCTGCACCGCCTGCTGGAGCACGGTGTCGGCGACGCGGAAGGCGTCGATGAGCGGCGTGCCGCGATCCACGACCGAGAGCAGGCGCTGGTTCGGGATGGCGATGAGCGTGTCCACCACGCCGCGCAGCGCCTCCAGGCCGGCCTCCGCCTGCTGCATCCGCTTCCGCCCCTCGAACGCGAACGGCTTCGTCACCACCGCCACCGTGAGAATGCCGAGATCCTTCGCGAGCGAGGCCACCACCGGCGCGGAGCCGGTGCCGGTGCCGCCGCCGAGGCCGGCGGTGATGAACACCATGTCCGCGCCCTCGACCAGCCGCGTGATTTCCTCCGGATCTTCCTCCGCCGCGTTCCGCCCGACCTCTGGATTGGAGCCCGCACCGAGACCCTGCGTGAGCTTGGCCCCGAGCTGGACCTTCACCGGCGCCGGCGACGCCCGCAGCGCCTGCGCGTCGGTGTTGGCGACGATGAACTCGACGCCCGTGCACGACGCCGCCATCATGCGGCTGACCGCGTTGCCACCGCCTCCCCCGAGGCCGATGACCTTGATCTTCGCCGCCTGCGGCACCTCTTCGAGTTCGAAGAGCGGGCGCCGTGCGCGATCTCTCTCCATCAATGCCTCCCCAGGTTGACCTGTCGGCCTGTCACGTTACCTTCCACGAGAAGGGCGCGCTCACCGTCAAAAAATTTCACTGAACCATCCCGCCAGCCGGCGACTGAAGCGTCCGAACTGGCGACGCTCGCCGGTGTCGACGACGGTGCTCGCACTTTGCCGGCGCGCACCGTACACGGCGAGGCCGACCGCGGTCGCATAGATCGGGCTCTTCACGACGTCGGTGAGCCCGCCCACCGCGTCCGGGATCCCGCGGCGCACGGGCAGGTCGAACACGGCTTCCGCCAGCTCCGGCACGCCTTCCATGATCGAGGTCCCGCCCGTGACCACGATGCCGGCGGTGGCGGCTTCCTTGAGGCCGGCCCGCGTCAGGTCCCGCGCGACGAGCGACAGCATCTCCTCCACGCGCGGCTGGATGATCTCGGAGAGCACCTGGCGGGAGAGCTGGCGCGGCTTCCGTCCCCCCACGGAGGGGACGTCGACGATCTCCTCGGCGGGGACGAGCGCGGTGAGCGCGCACCCGTACCGCTTCTTCAGATCTTCGGCGTCGGCGGCGGGGGTGCGCAGCCCGATGGCGATGTCGTTGGTGACGTGATCGCCGCCGATGGGGAGAATCGCCGTGTGCCAGATGGCGCCTTCGCGAAGCACCGCCACGTCGGTGGTGCCGCCCCCGATGTCGACGAGCACCACGCCCAGCTCTTTCTCGTCGTCGAGCAGCACCGACTCCGCGGACGCGAGCGGCTCCAGCACCACGTCCTGGACGGAGAGCCCGGCGCGGTTGACGGAGCGGATCACGTTCTGCACCGACGTGATGGCGCCGGTGACGATGTGGACCTCGGCCTCTAGACGCACGCCCGACATGCCGATCGGCTCCCGCACGCCGTCCTGATCGTCCACCACGAACGTCTGCGGCAGGACGTGGATGACCTCGCGGTCTTGCGGGAGATTGATGGCGCGCGCCGCTTCCACCACGCGCTCGACGTCGATCTCGCTCACCTCGCGGTGCTTGCCGGAGATGGCGACGACGCCGCGGCTGTTGACGCCGCGCACGTGGCCGCCCGCCACCCCCGCGTACACGCGCGACACCTCGACCCCCGCCATCTGCTCCGCTTCCGCCACCGCCTGCTTGATGGCCTCCACGGTGGAGTCGATGTTGACGACGACGCCTTTGCGCAGGCCGCGCGACGGCGCCGCCCCCACCCCGATCACGTCCAGACCGCCGAGCGCGTTGGGCTCGGCGATCACGGCACAGATCTTCGTCGTGCCCACATCGAGACCCACGATGAGGTCGTGCGCGCGCGCGAGGGCTATTGCATCGCTCCTTTCTGGAGAACGACCTGATCGCGGAAGCGCAGATCGACGGCGGTCACGCCGCCCCCCTGCCCCGCCACCTCGGCGAGGACGCCTTCGAGACGGGCGAGCCGCTCTTCCCACTGCTCGTTCCCGAGCCGCACCTCGATGCCGTCCAGCGTGTAGAGGACGGGGCCGTCGTGGCGGCTCATGTCGATCTCCGAGATCTCGTTGGCGAGCGTGCTGCCGCTCCGGAGCAAGGCGCGGATGAGCGCGATGGCGGCGCGGGCGCGCGGCGACGGCGCCTCGCGCATGGTCTCCACCTCCGCCTCGCTGAGGCCGCTGATGAGGGGGGCGGGCGGCGCCACCGCGTCGCGCTCCTCGCCGAGGAGCCGACCTTCCTCGTCGACCCAGTGCAGCCGCCCGCTGTGGAGGAGGGTGAAGGGCCGGCGCTCCTCCACGTTGATGGTGACGCGGTTGGGAAATTCACGGATCAGCTCGGCACGCCGGATCTCCGGCAATTCTTCCAGGCGCGCAATGACGGCCGCGGTGTCCAGTCTCAATAGGTTGGTGCCGAGACGGATGCCGGCCGCGTCGAGAATGCGGTCCACGGGCAATCGTGACGCCCCATGGACCTCCACGTCGGCAATGGCGAAGCGCGGCGCCGTGAGCACCCACAGACCGCCGGCGCCGGCGAGAGCGAGGAGGAGCAGCAGACCGGTGACCGTGAGCAGACGCGGCAGCCGCGGCGTGTCCGCGTGCCGCTTCACGCGCCCCACGCGCTGGCGAGCGACCAGCGGCGACCGCGTCCCGAAATCCCCGAGGGGACGGCCGCCGATGCGCGGCGACACCAGCCCCTTACTCACCGATGATCCTGATCTCGTGCTCGAGGACGATGCCGAAATGCGCGTGCACGCGCTCCCGCGTGAGATCGAGCAAGGCCATGATGTCGGCGGCGGAGGCGCCGCCGCGGTTGACGATGAAGTTGGCGTGCTTGGTCGAGACCTCGGCGCCGTTCAAGCGCTTGCCCTTGAGCCCGACCTTTTCGATCAGGCGCGAGGCCTGCTCGTTGGACGGGTTCTTCCAGACGTAACCCGCCGACGCGAGCGCGAGTGGCTGCGTCGATTTCTTCTGCTTGAGCCTGACTTTGAGGTCCTTCTGGATGTCGGCGAGGGGACGGCGGTGGAGCTGGAGGCGGCAGCCGATGAGCACGGCCCCCGCCGGCAGCGTGAACGAGCGATACCCGAACGCGCCCGTGCCCGGCTTGAACTCGCCGAGCGAGCCGTCGGGGTGGAGGTAGTAGACGGCGGACACGAAGTCGCCGATCGATCCGTCGGCCGTCCCCGCGTTCATGGCGAGGGCGCCGCCCACCGAGGCCGGAATCCCGATCAGGGGCTCGATGCCGCCCAGGTTCAGCGCGGCCGCTTCACGGATGAGGGCGGACAGGGTCACGCCTGCGCCCGCCAGCGCCTCCTCGCCGTGGAACTCCGCGCGCCCGAGGCAGCCCTCGAGCTTCAGCACGACGCCGCGGATGCCGCGGTCGCGCACGAGCAGGTTGTTGCCGCCGCCGACTACCGCCACCGGCAGCTGCTCGCGCTCCGCGAACATCAGCGCATGACGGATGTCGTCCACGTCCTGCGGCACGATGAAAATGTCGGCCGCGCCGCCGATACGAAGCGAGGTGTGGAAGCTGAGCGGCTCCTTGAACCGCACTTCTCCCCGGATTTCTCCTAGCATGAGGCCCCCCCTTGGGTTGGGTCGGCTGCAAGTCTCCGGAGCAATTCGGGACCGAGCTGGCCCACGTCGCCGGCGCCGAGCGTCAGCACGAGGTCGCCTGGCCGCGTGATCTCCGCCAGATACTGCACGATGCGCGCGCGGTCGTTACCGAGGTGCACCACGTCGCGATGACCGTAAGCGCGGATCCCCTCCGCCAGCGCAGCGGCGCTCACCCCGGGCAGGGTGGGCTCGCCGGCGGCATAGATGTCCATGAGCACGAGCACGTCCGCCTCGTTGAAGGCGGTGAGGAACTCCTGATGCAGGTGCTTCGTTCGCGTGTAGCGGTGCGGCTGGAAGACGGCGATGGTGCGTCGGTCGAACCCGGCCTTGGCGGCGGCCAGCGTGGCGCGGATCTCGGCGGGATGGTGACCGTAGTCGTCGATCACGGTCACGCCCGCCGCCGTGCCACGGATCTGAAAGCGGCGCTGGACGCCGCTGAAGGCGGCGAGCGCGCGCGCGATGGTCGCGAACGGGATCTCGAGATCGAGCCCGACCCCGATGGCGGCCAGGGCATTGAGGACGTTGTGACGCCCGGGAACTTGCAGCGTGCACTCCCCGAGCAGCGTGCCGCGGCGAGCCACCTCGAAGCGACTCGTCATTCCGTTCAGGCGCAGGCGGTGGGCGACGAGGTCGGCCGCGGACTCGAGCCCGTAGGTGACAATGCGCTTCTCGATGCGCGGGATCAGCATCTGGATGTTCGGCTGGTCCAGGCAAAGGACGGCGGCGCCGTAGAAGGGCACCTTGTTCACGAAGGCGACGAACGCCTCGCGGATGGCGTCGAGGTCGCGATAGTGGTCGAGGTGCTCGGCGTCGATGGTGGTGACGACCGCGATGGTGGGAGCGAGCTTCAGGAAGGAGCCGTCCGACTCGTCGGCCTCCGCCACCAGGAACTCGCCCTGGCCCAGCCGCGCGTTGGAGCCGAAGCTCGTCACGCGCCCGCCCACCACGATCGTGGGGTCGTACCGCCCCTCGGCGAGGACGGCGCCGACCATGGAGGTTGTCGTCGTCTTGCCGTGCGTGCCCGCCACCGCGATCCCGTACTTGAGCCGCATCAGCTCGGCGAGCATCTCCGCGCGCGGGATGGCGGGGATCTGGTGCTGACGCGCCGCCTGCACCTCGACGTTGTCGCGCGAGACGGCCGACGAGTAGACGACGACGTGCGCGTCCTCGATGTTGCCGGCGTCGTGACCGAGGAACACCTTGGCGCCGAGCTGCTCCAGGCGATCCACGGTCTCGCTGCGGCGCGCGTCCGATCCCGTCACCCGGTAGCCGAGGTTCAAGAGGATCTCGGCGATGCCGGACATCCCGATGCCGCCGATGCCCACGAAGTGGATGTGCTGGTAGCGCTTAAACACGGCCGTGCTGGGAAATGTTCAGGAGGACGCCGGTGGACAGCATCGTCATCAGCAGCGCCGAACCTCCGAACGAGATGAACGGCAGGGGCAGGCCCTTGGTCGGAAGCACGCCGGTGACGACGCCGAGATTGAGCAGGGTCTGGGTGGCGATCAGCGTGGTGATGCCGAGCGCGAGATAGGCGCCGAAGGGATCGCCCGCGCGGAGACCGATGCGGAGACCGCGCCAGATCAGCACCACGAAGAGGGCGATCATCGCCATCGCGCCCACGAAGCCGAGCTCCTCGCCGAGGACGGCGAAGATGAAGTCGGTGTGCGCTTCCGGCAGGTAGAAGAGCTTCTGCTTCGACTCCCCGACCCCGCGCCCGAGGAACCCGCCGCTGCCGAGGGCGAGCCAGGACTGGATGATCTGGAAGCCGCTGCCGCGCGGGTCCTGCCAAGGATCCCAGAAGGCGGTCATGCGCCGCAACCGGTAGGGCGCGGCGTAGATCGCGATCACGACCAGCGGCAGCGCGGAGCCGACCACCAGCGCCAGGTGCTGGACCCGGCTGCCGGCGAGGAAGAGCAGCGCGAACGTGAGCGCAATGAGGGCGAGGCAGTTGCCCAGATCCGGCTGCGCGAAGACGAGCCCGGCGAGGGCGGCCGCGACCGCCAGGGGCGGCAGGAAGCCATGCCGGAAATTGCGGATCTGGTCGCGACGCTCGGCCAGGAAAGACGCCAGGTAAATGACCAGCGCGAGCTTGGCGAGCTCGACCGGCTGGAACGACACCGGCCCTACCCGAATCCACCGGCGGGTGCCGTTGATGGCCTGCCCGATGGGGGGCACGAGCACGAGGACCAGCAAGACGCCGGCCACCAGGAGCAGCGGAACGCGGATCCGCTCCAGGCGCCGGTAATCGAAGCGCACCGCGAGCCAGAGGGCGCCGGCGCCCAGGACCGCCCAGAACACCTGTTTCTTCAAAAAGAAATACGGGTCGCGAAAGCGGTCGGCGGCCACGATGGCACTCGCGGAGTAGACCATCACCACGCCCGCCGACAGGAGGGCGACCGCCACCCCGAACAGCCACATGTCGGGCCGAAGCGGGCGCGGCATCAGTCGAGCGCCTGCACGAGGCGCCGGAACACGTCGCCCCGGTGCTCGAAGTTGTCGAACATGTCGAAGGACGCGCACGCCGGCGACAGGAGGACGACGTCGCCGGGCGTGGCGAGCGCGCGCGCGGTGTCGATCGCTTCCGCCATCGAGCCGCGCTCGACGAGCCGGATCCCGGCGGCAGCGAAGGCGGCCGCGATTCCGGGCCCGTCCTCGCCGATGAGCACAGCGTGCGCGACGCGGTCGCGGGCGGCGGCGGCGAGCGGTGCCCAGTCCTGGCCCTTGCCCTTGCCGCCCGCGATGAGCACGATCGGCTCCGGAAAGCTCTCCAGCGCCCGCACGGTGGACTCGACGTTGGTGCCCTTGGAGTCGTTGTAGTAGCTCACGCCGTGGAGGTCGCGCACGAACTCGATCCGGTGCGGCACCGCTCGAAAGCCGGCGATCCCGCGCGCGATGACCGACGCCGACAATCCCGCCCACAGCGCGCACGCGGTGGCGGCGAGGACGTTCTCGACGTTGTGGGCACCGCGAAGCGTGATGGCCGACACCGGGGTGATCTTCTCCAGATGCCCATTGAGGCGGGCCGCGATCCACCCATCGTGCACGAACACGCCGTGCTCGAGCGAGTGCCGCCGGCTGAACATCACCACGCGCGCCCGCGTGCGATCGGCGAGCGCGCGCGCGGCCTCGTCGTCGGCGTTGAGGACGGCGCAGTCGGCCTCCGTCTGGTTGGCGAAGATACGCGCCTTCGCCTCCATGTAGGCCGCGAATGTCCGATGGCGATCGAGATGGTCCGGGGTGACGTTGAGCACGGCCGCCACCCGCGGCCGGAAGAGCTCGGTCGTCTCGAGCTGGAAGCTCGACACCTCGGCGACGACGAGGCCGTCGGGCGGGAACGCGAGCGCACCCGCCGTGAGCGGCGTCCCGATGTTGCCGGCCACCAACAGCGGCCGCGCCTGTCCCGCCAGGAGCGCGCCCGTGAGCGCGGTCGTCGTGGTCTTGCCGTTGGTCCCGGTGATGGCGATGGTGTCGGCCTCGGTGGTGCGCCAGCCGAGCTCCAGCTCCGCGATCACCGGCACGCCCGCCGCGCGCGCCGCCGTGAGCTGCTCGCCGTCGACCGGCACGCCGGGACTCGTGACCACCAGCGACGCCTGCCGGATGGCGGCGATTCCCTCGTCGCCGAGCGCCAGTCGCGCGCCGAGCCCGGTCACCGCGCGCGCGTCGGCGCCGAGCGCATCGAGCGGCTTGGCGTCGACGGCGACGACCTTCGCCCCCGCCGCGCACAGGAGCCGCACGGCGGCGACGCCGCTGCGGGCGAGGCCGACGACGGCTACCCGCCGGCCCGCGAGCGACTCCACGTACGCCCTTCCGCGCGTGGTCACCTCCGCCTCCTCCAGCCCGATCACCCCTGTGCCCCCGTCCCCCGCGCGCGCATCACCTGAGCTTCAGCGTGGTGAGCGCCAGCAGCGCGAGCGCGAAGGAGACGATCCAGAACCGGACGACGATCTTGGGCTCCGCCCATCCCGCCAGCTCGTAATGGTGATGGAGCGGCGCCATGCGGAAGACGCGGCGCCCGGTGAGCTTGAAGCTCGCGACCTGGATCATCACGGAGACGGCCTCCATGACGTAGAGGCCGCCAATGAGCGGCAGCAGCAGCTCCGCCTTCGTGAGTACGGCCAGCATCCCGATGGCGCCGCCGAGGGCGAGCGAGCCCGCATCGCCCATGAAAACCTCCGCCGGGTGACAGTTGAACCAGAGAAACCCGATGGCGGCCCCGATGAGGGCGCCGCAGAAGACCGTCAGCTCGCCCGCGCCCTTGACGTTGATGATCTTCAAGTAATCGGCCGCCCGGAAGTTGCCGGTCAGGTACGCGATGATGCCGAAGGCGCCCCCCGCCATCACTACCGGCCCGATGGCGAGGCCGTCGAGCCCGTCGGTGAGATTCACCGCGTTGGAGGCGCCGATCACGACCAGCATCGCGAAGGGAATCCAGAGCCAGCCCAGATCCACGAGCCATCCCTTGAGGAAGGGGATGGCGAGCACGGGCAGCCATCCGTCGCCGCGCGACCAGAAGACGACCTGGAGCAACGCGAGCGTCAGCAGCACCTGGCACGCGAGCTTCGTGCGCGCCGAGACCCCGCGCCGGGTGCGAAGCTTCTTCGTGTCGTCCCACATCCCGATGAAGCCGAAGCCGATGGTGGCGAGGATGATCACCCACACGAAGCGGTTCGTGAGATTCGCCCACAGCAACGTCGCGCTCACGATGGCGATCAGGATGATCACGCCCCCCATCGTGGGCGTCCCCTTCTTGAGCACGCGATGACGCTCGGGCGTGTCCTCGCGGATCGTCTCCCCGCCGTGCTGCATGAGCCGGAGGCGCCGGATCAGCCACGGCCCGACGACCAGCGAGATGACCAGGGCCGAGATCAACGCCATGAACGAGCGGAACGTCAGATACCGGAAGACGTTGAACACGATGTGGTCGCGCGCCAGCGGCACGAGGAAGTGGTAAAGCATCTTCCCCCCTCATTCGGATTCCGATCGGGCCAGCCGCGCGACGAGCCCGTCGACCACGCGCTCCATCCGCATCCCGCGCGACCCTTTCACGAGCACCACGTCGCCCGGAACCACGCGCTTGAGCAGCAGCGCGAGGGTGTCTTCGAATGTTCGCGTCGCATGCGCCTCGGCGAGTCCGCCGGCGCGCGCGGCCTCCACGGCATGCGCGGCGAGCGGCCCCAGCCCCACCAGCTCGGCCGCGCCCGCGGTCACCACCGCCGTTCCCACCTCGCGATGGGCGGCGAGGGCGCCGTCACCAAGCTCGAGCATGTCCCCGAGCACCACCACGAGCCGGCCGCGGCGGGGCCGCGCCGCCGCGGTGTCGATGGCGGCGCGCACGGAGACGGGGCTCGCGTTGTAGGTGTCGTCCAGGATGTCGACGCCGCCCGCCGCCCGCCATACGCAGCGGCCCTTCACGGGCGCGGCGGCGCCGAGGCCACGGGCGATCTCTGGCAGCGGCAGCCCCACCGCGATGCCGGCGGTGGCGGCGGCGAGCGCGTTGACGACGTTGTGGCGCCCGGCGAGGGCGAGGGCGACGTCCGCGCGCGCGCCCGCGTGCTCGACGGTGAAGCGCACACCGGCGGCGTCCTCGGCGACGGCGCCCACCGGCCGCACGTCGGCGGTGGCGGCGGTGCCGTACGTCATCACGCGCGCCAGGGTGTCGCGAGCCATGCTCGCCACCCGCGGGTCGTCCGCGTTGAGCACGGCGGTGCCGCGCGCGGACAGCGCGCGCACGAGCGCCGCCTTTTCCTCCCGCACGTCGTCGAGGGAACCGAGGAATTCGGTGTGGACGGCGTTGACGACGGTCACGACGGCCACGGTGGGGCCGGCGACACCGGCCAGGTACGCGATCTCGCCCGGATGGTTGGTGCCGATCTCGACCACCACCGCGTCGTGCTGGGGCGTCAGCTTCAAGAGCGTGAGGGGCAGGCCCCACTGGTTGTTGTAGCTGGCGACGGATTTGAGCACGCGCCAGCGCACGCCGAGGGCGGAGGCGATCAACTCCTTCGTCGTCGTCTTGCCGTTCGAGCCCGTGACCGCGACCACCGGCACGCTGAAGCGGCGGCGATGGGCGGCGGCGAGGCGGCCGAGCGCGCGCGTGGTGTCGTCGACGAGGATGAGCGGCACGTTGGCGGGCGGATCGTCGGGCACGCTCTGCACGAGGAGGCAGGCGGCGCCGCGGGCGGCGGCGTCGGCGAGATACGCGTGACCGTCCGTGTGGTCGCCGCGGATGGCGAAGAACGCCTCGCCCACCCCGAGCGTTCGCGAATCGATCGAGACGCCGGTGACGGGGACGCCGAGGTCACCCGCCACCAGCGCGCCCTCGGTGGCGCGAAGGATCTCCTGCACGTTGAACCGCGGCATGCGCGTGTCTATGCCGACCGCTCCTGGAGGAGGCGGCGAGCGACTTCGCGATCGTCGAAGGGGAAGATCTCGGAGCCGATGACCTGGTAGGTTTCGTGACCCTTGCCTGCGATCACGATCGTGTCGCTTGCATGAGCCCAGAGCAGCGCTTCGTGTATCGCAAGTTCTCTATCGGGCAATCTAGCACAGCGATTCTCGTCTGCACAGACCCGAAGTGCGCCCGCCGCCACTTCTTCGATGATCGCTTCCGGCGACTCCGAGCGTGGATTGTCCGACGTGATCCACATGTGGTCGGCCAGCCGCGCCGCGATCTCACCCATGAGCGGCCGCTTGCCCCGGTCGCGATCGCCGCCGCATCCGAAGACGACGCCGAGGCGGCCACTCGTGAGTCGCCGCGCCGTCACCAGCACGCGCTCGAGCGCATCGGGCGTGTGGGCGTAGTCGACGATGACGAGGAACGGCTGGCCCGCGTGCACCTGCTCGAAGCGTCCCGGCACCGCCGTGACGCTGGCGAGCGCGCGGGCGATGGCGTCGGGGCCGATCTCGAGGGCGAGCCCGGCGCCGATGGCGCCGAGCAGGTTCATCATGTTGTGCTCGCCGATCAGCGGCGAGGTGATCGTGAGCTCGCCGCGCGGCGTGTCGACCTTCATGCGGATGCCGTCCAGGGACGAGCGATGCTCGCGGGCGCGCACGGCGCCGCCCCCGAGGCCGAAGGTGATGACGGGGAGATCGAGACCCCGCACCATCTCGGCCCCCGCCGGGTCGTCGGCGTTGACCACCGCCGTGCGGCCACGCTTGGGCGAGGCGGCGAGCAGCTCGAAGAGTCGGCGCTTGGCGCGACGGTACTCGTCGAGAGTGCCGTGGAAGTCGAGGTGGTCCTGCGTGAGGTTGGTGAAGATGCCGACGTCGAACGCGACGCCGTCCACCCGCGAGAGCGCCAGCGCATGCGACGATACTTCCATCACGACCCCACCCGCGCCTCCTGCCACCATCGCCGCCAGCATCGATTGCAGCTCGAGGGCGTCCGGTGTCGTCTGGCTGGCGGGCCGCCGCTCGTCGCCGACCACGTACTGGATGGTGCCGATGATCCCCGTGCGCAGCCCGCGCGCGCGCAGGAGCGCGTCTATCAGATACGACGTGGTGGTCTTGCCGTTTGTTCCCGTGATGCCGACCGCGACCAGGCGCTCCGAGGGTTGACCGAAGTAGCGGTCGGCGAGGCGGGCGAGAGCGAGCCGCGCCGACGGCACGAGAACCTGAGCCACGCTGAGGTCGGGAAGCGGCGCGCCCTCGGTCACGACGATGCCCGCCCCCCGACGAACCGCCTCCGGAACGAAGCGGCGGGCGTCCGCCTTGAAGCCCGGCACCGCCACGAAGCACTCGCCCCGGCCCACCCGTCGCGAGTCGTTCGCGATGCCGGTCACCGTCGCCGGCAGCCGTCCGATCACCCGCTTTTCCGGCAGCGCGTCGAGCAACGCGGTCACGGCCATCGGTGTCATCGCCTCGCGGCGGCGAGACCGCCCTCGGCCGGCCGTGCCTTCGCCGGTTGAGGGCGACGTCCGAGCGTCAGCGTGATGGCAGCTCCCGGCTCGAGCCGCGTACCCGGCGCCGGGGACTGCCCGGTGACCACACCGCGTCCTTCCATCTCCACGTGCACGCCGACGGGAGCGAGCGCGGCCAGCGCCGCCCGCGCCGTGCGGCCGCGGACGTCCGGCATCGCCATCGCATCGAACGCGGACGCCTCGTCGGCGGCGGCCGCCACGACGTCGGCGGCATCCGCCAGAGGGACGGCGCGGGGCGCGTCCGCGCTCGCGACCGGCGTCTCGCTCGAAGGCGGCGCCACGATCTGCACGGGGGCGGCATCACGCGGCAGGATCTGGAGATAGCGGAGGACTTCGCGGCCGATGGCGGCGAAGATCGGCGCCGCCGCCTCGCTTCCCCACTTCTCGTTCTTCGGCTCGTCCAGCATGACGAGCATGACCAGCCGTGGATCGTCGGCGGGGACGAAGCCCACGAAGGACAGAACACCCGGCGCCCGCGAGTATCGCCGCGTGTTCGGATCCAGCTTCTGTGCGGTGCCCGTCTTCCCCGCCACCTCGTAGCCGGTGATGGCCGCGTTGTGGCCGGTCCCGAGCTCCACGACCTGGCGCAGGATCCCCGTGAGCGTCTGCGCGGTCTGGGCGGAGATCACCTGGCGTACCGCCGTCGGCTCGGAGCGCCGTCGCTCGCGTCCGTCGACGTCGACGGTGGCGCGCACCACGCGCGGCTGCATCAGCGTGCCCCCGTTGGCGATGGCGCCGAAGGCGGCCACCATCTGGAGGGCGGTGACGGAGATCTCCTGGCCGATCGACATCGTGGGGAGCGAGAGTCCTGACCACCGCTCGGGGTCGCGGAGGAGACCACGGCTCTCTCCGGCGAGCCCGATGCCGGTGGGGGCGCCGAACCCGAACGCGGTCATGTAGCGGTGATAGCGCTCGCTGCCGAGGGCGAGACCCACCTTGATGGAGCCGACGTTGGACGAATTCTGGAGCACCTCGGAAAACGTGAGCCACCCGTACTTCTTCCAGTCGCGAATGGTCGTGCGGGCGATGGTGACGGCGCCGTTTTCGCCGTAGATGAGGTCGTCGGGGCGGATCACGCCTTCCTCGAGGGCGGCGGCGGCGAGGATCGCCTTGAACGTCGAGCCCGGCTCGAAGGGATCGGTGACGGCCCGGTTGCGCAGGTAATCCGGCGACGGCACGTCGCGGAAGGTATTCGGATTGAAGGTGGGGCGGATGGCGATGGCGAGGACGTCGCCCGTGCGCGGATCCATCGCCACCGCCATCGCGGCCTTTGCGCGCGTGCGGCGATAGGCGGCGTCGATCTCGCGCTCGGCGAGGTACTGAATGGTGGTGTCGATGGTGAGCACGACGCCGCGGCCCGGGGACGGATCTTGAAGGATGCGCGGCGTCACCATCTCGCGCCCGAGAGCGTCGCGCCCGACGATCATCTTCCCCGGCGTCCCCGCCAGCTCGCTCTCGAACGACCGCTCGACGCCCTCCAGCCCACCGCCGTCCACGCCCTCGAAGCCGACGACGTGAGCGGCGAGCTCGCGGTTCGGATACAGGCGCAGGGGCTCCGGCACGAGGCCGAGGCCGGGCTCGCGAAGCGCGCGCACTTGCTCCGCCACCGCGGGCGGGAGGCGCCGTCGCAGCCACACGAACGGGCGCGAGGCAGTGAGCCCGGCGTGGAGCTCGGCCTCGGGAACACCGAGGATCGGCGCCAGGCGCGCCGCCACCCGCACCGGATCACCGACGCCGCGCGGCTGCGCGAAGAGCGACTCGCCCGGGCTCGACGTGGCGAGGGGCGTGCCGTGCCGGTCCAGGATCGCACCGCGCTGCGCCGGCAACAGCACCGTGCGCGAGTACTGGCGCTCGGCCATGTCACTGAGGGCCTGGTGACGGACGACCTGGAGCCACGCCAGCCGCGCGGTGACGCCGGTGAAGGCGAGCGCCAGCACGGTGGCGAGGATCAGGACCCGCGTGTGCAACAGTGGCGTCATCGCACCTGCGCTTCGATGCGGGCGGCGCGAGCGGCGGCCATGCCGGTGGCGCCCGCCAGGAACTCACGAGCACGCGCGACCTGCGAGGTCGACGGCGGCGCCATGCCGAGTTGCCGCGCCTGGGCTTCCACGCGGCGCGGCGACTTCAGCGTGGCCATCTCGACCTCGAGCTGACGGATGAGGGTCTCCGTGCGCGTGCGCTCCATGCGGAGCGCATCGAGCTGATACGCGAGGTGGACCTGCTGGACGCGCTCGGCGACCACGGCCACCGCGATGCCGACGAAGAGGGCGGCGCAAGCGAGCGCGGCGACGACGGAGCGGCGCACGCGCGGATCTTGCTCTCGATGGGGACGCTGTTCTTTCAAGTGAGGCGCTCCAGCACGCGGAGCTTCGCGCTCCTGGCGCGGGGGTTGGCCCGCACCTCGTCATCCCTGGGCGTCAGGGGCGACGGCTCGAGCTCGGCGAATCCCGCCGATCCCAGAGCCCGGAACGTCCGCTTCACGATGCGATCTTCGCCCGAGTGAAAGGAGATGACACCCACGCGGCCGCCCACGTGCAGCAGCTCGGCCGCCTGGGGAAGCGCTTGGCGGAGCGCCTCCGGTTCGTCGTTCACGGCCATGCGTACGGCCTGAAAGGTCCGGGTGGCGACGTGAATCCGCCGCGACCACGCCGCGCGCGGCACGGCGCTGCGCACGGCCGCCACGAGATCGGCGGTCGTGCTGAGGGGACGCCGCCGGGTGATCGCGCGCGCGATGCGGCGCGCGTGCGGCTCGTCGCCGTACTCGTGGAGGATGCGCGCCAGCTCCGACTCCGGAAGCCGGTTCAGCAGCTCGGCCGCCGTCGGCGCGGCCTCGGGATCGAGTCGCATGTCGAGCGGCTGTTCGCCTTCGAAGGAGAAGCCGCGCGCGGAGGCCTCGAGCTGGTAGGAGGAGAGACCGAGATCGAGCAGGACGGCGCGCGCGCGGGCGACGCCGGCGGCGCGGGCGGTGGCGGTGAGGGTGCGGAAGTTGGCGCGGCGGAGGGCGACACGATCACCGAAGGGCGCAAGGTTGGCGGCGGCGCGAGCGAGCGCGTCCGGATCCACGTCGAGGCCGAGCAGCTTGACCTCGGCGCCGGTCCCGGCGAGAAGCGCTGCCGCGTGTCCGCCCATGCCCACCGTCCCGTCGATCACCCACCCCTCACCGCGCGGCCGCAGGAGAAACGCGACCTCGTCGGCGAGGACGGGTACGTGAACCGCTAGACTCCCAGACTCGACAGCTTGTCGAAGAGCGAAGGCAGCCGGTCCTGCCGCGTCCGCTCGTACTCCTCGAACCGGTTGCGATCCCACACCTCGAACTGCGGGAGGCCGCCCCCCACCAGCGTCACTTCCTTCTCGAGCCCCGCCTGCTGCCGGGAGTCCGGCGGCAAGAGGACCCGGCCCGCGGCGTCGAGTTCGACGTCCCGCGCGCGGGATACATACAGTCGGCTGATCTCGCGGACCTCGGGGTTGAACATGGACTGCTCGCGGAGCTTCCCCTCGATCCGCTGCCACTCCTCCAGGGGGTGAATCTCCAGGCAATGGTCGTTGGGAACCACCACCAGCGCCCCGTCGTACTGCGCCAGCACATCCCGGAACCGGGCCGGGACGCTGAGGCGCCCTTTGGGGTCAATGGTGTGATTGAACCGTCCTCTAAACATTGCCCTCGCCGGGGGCTGGTGTGCCACTTCATCCCACTTTGCCCCACTTGGTCCGCGAGATTACTGTTGCCAGAAAGTCCTGTCAAGCGAAAAAGCGATATTTTTTAGGGAACTTCGCGGCAGAGGGCGACCGACGACCGGTGGGGCGGGTAGCGGCCCCGCCCCACCGCGTATGGGGGACGACCGGGTTACTTGGGCTGGTAGTACTTGAGGGCTTCGGGAATCCAGCCCTCGATCTGCTTGATCCGGGTCTCGGGCACGGGGTGCGTCGAGAGGAACTCCGGCTGGCGGGACCCGCCCGCCGCCGCCATCCGCACCCAGAGATCGCGGGCAGCCGACGGGTGGTATCCCGCCTTCGCCATGTACACCAGCCCCAGGTGGTCGGCTTCGGACTCCTGGGCCCGGTTGTAGGGCAGCAGCACGCCGACGCTCGCCCCCGCCCCGAGCAGCGCGGTCACCGCCGTCACGGTCGCCGGATCACGCTGCGCGAGCGCGACCTGCGTCGCCTGCAACCCCGTCTGAACCAGGAGTTCCTGGCTCATTCGCTCGCCGCCGTGGCGCGCGATCGCGTGCGCTGCCTCATGGCCGAGCACGGCCGCAAGCCCAGCATCGTCCCGTGTGATCGGGAGAATGCCCGTGTAGACCGCGACCTTCCCGCCCGGCAGGCAAAACGCGTTCGCTTGCTTGTCCTCGAGGACCTTGAACTCCCACTGATAGTCCGTGCGTTCGGTGGCGGCCGCGATGCGACGCCCCACACGCGTCACCTGCTGATTGATGGCAGGATCGTTGGAGACGCGGCTCTTCTTGAGCACTTCCTGGTAGGCGTCGAGGCCCATCTTCATCTCGTCGCCCTCTTGAACCAGCATGACCTGGTGGCGGCCGGTGATGGGCACCGTCTGGCAAGCGACGGCGACCAGCAGGACGGCGACAAGCCCGAGGCGCGAGGAGCGTGGCATGCGCACATTGTATGTCACGTTCAACGATTGCGGATGCGGGCGGCGGTGGTGAACGTGACCGCGCCCGCCGGCACGAACCGCGACGCCGGTGGCTGCGTCACGAGCGTCACGACGACGGTGCGCACGTCGGCGGAGACCGCGGTGGGCGCGTCGGCGGCGTCGAGATACTCGAGCACGAACGCACGCACGCCGTCGATGATCGGCTGCGCGCCACCGCCGGCGTCACGGCGCAGGGTCGCGCCCGTCAGCCGCCACGTGATCGTCTCCCCCGCGCCCGCGATGACACCGTCGCCGTTGAAGTCCGATTGCACGACCAGACGCGTGGAGTCGGCGATCAGGACGGCGTCGAACTCGCTCGTCGGCCCGTAGCCCGCGTGACGGACGTCACGCGCCAGCCGCTCCAACGCAACGCGGCCGTTCTGCTGGCTCTCGGCGCGGCCGGCGCCGATCGCGTACGCGCGCTGCGCGGCGTCGAGCGTGGTGAACGTGGCCGCCATGAGCGCGCCCACCATCGCGAGCGCGACGAGCAGCTCGGCCAGGTGCACGGCCACAGCGTCACCGGACGTCTCGGAGGCGTCAATGTCCCCGATCGTGATGTGGCCGGCCCGTGACTGTCGCCAATCGTGCTGATCCGCGGCGTGGACAGCCGGCGCATGGCAGGATGGAGGCGACGGCGGAGCGCACGGAGGGCACGATGGTCATCGGGGTTCCACGCGAGATCAAGCCGGGCGAACAGCGAGTGGCGTTGACTCCCGCGGGCGGCCGCGCCCTCACCGAGCGCGGTCATCGCGTGCTCGTCGAGCGCGGGGCCGGCGACGGCAGCGGAATTCGCGACGACGACTACACGGCGGTGGGCGCGAGCCTGGTGGACGCGGCGACGGCGTGGTGCGACGCCGACCTCGTGCTCAAGGTGAAGGAGCCGATCCCCGCCGAGTACGCGCGTCTGCGGCGCGGGCAGACGCTGTTCACGTATCTCCATCTCGCGCCCGCTCCCGAGCTCACGCGCGCGCTCGTGGGCGCCGGCACGCGCGCCGTCGCGTACGAGACCGTCCAGCGCGCCGATGGCAGCTTGCCGTTGCTCACGCCCATGAGCGAGGTCGCCGGACGGCTCGCCGTCCAGGAGGGCGCCTTCTATCTCGGCAAGGCGCACGGCGGGCGCGGAATCTTGCTGTCCGGCGTGCCGGGCGTGCCGCGCGGCAACGTCGTCATCATCGGCGCCGGCACCGTGGGCGTGAACGCCGCGCGCGTCGCCGTCGGCCTCGGCGCCGACGTGCTGATCCTCGACGTCAACGTCGATCGCCTCCGACAGGTCGACGATCTCTTCGGCGGCCGCGTGGTGACCCTCGTGTCGAACAGCTTCAACGTCGCGCGCGTGGTGGAGCGCGCCGATCTGCTGGTGGGGGCCGTCCTCGTGGCGGGGGCGCGCGCGCCCCGCATCGTCACCGCGGAGATGGTGGCGCGCATGAAGGAGGGCGCCGTGATCGTCGACGTCGCGGTCGACCAGGGCGGCTGCATCGAGACGATTCACCCGACCACGCTCCTCGAGCCCGTGTATCGCGTGACCGGCGTCGTCCACTACGGCGTCGCCAACATGCCGGCCCTCGTTCCCCGCACGTCGACGTTCGCGCTCACCAACGCGACCCTGCCCTACGCGCTCGCTCTCGCTGACCACGGCGTCGAGCGCGCCGTGCAGGACGATCCCTCCCTCGCCCACGGCGTCAACGTGTGGGAGGGGCGAATCGTCCACCCCGCCGTCGCCGAGTCCCTGGGAGAGAAGGCAAGCGCGCTGGAGAGCCTGCTCGCCTAGAAGCTGCACCGGATAACGGTGGCCGCGGCCGGTGCGCCGGCGCCCGAGAGTCAGTCGATCGGCGGCCGGCGCTGCGCCCACGGCCGCGCGCGCTCGAAGGCGAACGACGCGCGCAGGACGCCGGCGTCGTCGAAGCGGCGGCCCACGATGTGGAGCCCGATCGGCAGGCCGCTCCGCGTGAACCCGCACGGCACCGACGCCGCCGGCTGGCCGGTGACGTTGAACGGGTACGTGTACGGGATCCACCCGTAGCTGTCGACCTTCTTGCCCGCGATCTCCGTCGGGTTCTCCTGGTTCAGCGGGAAGGCTGGACAGGCAATGGTGGGCGTGAGCAGGAAATCGTACTTCTCGAAGAACGCGCGCGGATGCTGCCACCACGCGAGGCGATCGAACCAGGCCTGGACGTACCGCGTGGGCGGATTCTCGAGGGCGTTGTCGATGATGCGCTGGAGGCCGGGCTCGATCTCGCTCCGCCGATCGCGGAAGGGCGCCATGCGGGTGCCGATGCCGCCGCAGAAGATCTGCTCCCAGCACTCACGGGGCGACGGCCACTGCGGCTTCACGTCCTCCACCTTGGCGCCGAATTCGCGAAACACCGTCGCCGCCTTCGCGCAGGCGGCGCGCACCTCCGGATCGACGACCTCGGTGAAGCCGAGGTCGTCGGTGTACGCGATGCGCGCGCCCTTCAAGGAGCCACGACCGGCCTTGGTGTAATCGACGCCGGCGGGCGGCAGCGAGTACTGATCGCGCTCGTCCGGACCGGCGCAGACGGAGAGCATGAGCGCCGCGTCGGCCACCGTGCGCGTCATCGGTCCCACGTGCGACAGACTCCACGCCGCGCTCACCGGATAGATCGCGATGCGCCCGTACGACGGCTTGATGCCGTAGATCCCGGCGAAGGAGGCGGGGATCCTGATGGAGCCGCCGCCGTCGGTGCCGACGGCGAGCGGCGCGAGACCGGCCGCCACCGCGGCGGAGGCGCCGCCGCTCGAACCGCCCGGCGTGCGCTCCACGTCCCACGGATTGCGGGTGGCGCCGAAGATCAGATTGTGGGTGGCGCCGATCCAGCCGAAGGTGGGTGTGTTGGTCTTGCCGAGCATGATGGCGCCCGCCGCCTCCAGGCGATCCACGATGGGCGCGTTCTCGGTGGGGACGTTGTCGCGGTAGAGCGGCGTGCCGAACGTCGTGCGTACGCCCGCCGTGATGACGAGATCCTTCACCGAGAACGGCACGCCGTGCAGCGCGCCGAGCTTGGCGCCCTTCTTCATCACCGCGCGCTCGGCGGCCTTCGCCTGCTTGCGCGCGGCGTCGGCGGTGACGAGGACGTACGCGTTCAGCCGCGGGTTGACCTTGTCGATGCGCGCGAGAATCGCGTCGACGACCTCCACCGGCGAGACCTTCTTTCGGCGGATGAGACCGGCGAGCTCGGTGGCGGGCGTCCAGCAGAGGTCAGTCATGGCAGTCTCCTCGAGATGCGAGCGCGGGCGATCGCAAACAGCATGCGGCTCACCCGCCGCGCAGGCGCGGGTCGAGCGTGTCGCGGAGGGCGTCGCCGAGCAGATTGGAGCCGAAGACGGCGAGGCTGATGGCGATGCCCGGGAACAGCACCAGCCACGGCGCCTTCTGCGCGTACTCCGCCGCCGACACCGAGAGCATCCGGCCCCACGACGGATACGGCTCCGGCACGCCGAGACCGAGGAACGACAGGGTCGCTTCGACGAGGATGGCGCTGCCGAGCTGCGCGGTCACCAGCACGATGAAGGGACCGATCGTATTGGGGAGGATGTGACGGAACGCGATGCGCAGGTGCTGGACGCCGAGCGCGCGCGCCGCCTCCACGTACTGCATCTCGCGGATGGACAGCACGCTCGAGCGGATCACCCGCGCCGCGCGCGGGATGATCGGGATCGAGATGGCGATGATCACGTTCTCGATCGATGGCCCCAGCGAGGCCGACATCACGAGCGCGAGCACGAGAAGCGGCAGCCCCTGGAGGATGTCGAGCAGGCGCTGGGCGAGGAGGTCGACCTTGCCCCCCACGTAGCCGGAGAGGAGCCCGATGACGCCGCCGAGGACGGAGCCGAGGATGGTGGAGCTGATGCCCACGATGAGCGAGACGCGCGCGCCGTGCACGATGCGGGAGTAGATGTCGCGTCCGAGGTGATCGGACCCGAGCCAGTGGTCGGCGGCCGGGCGCGCCAGCGTGTGCGCGGCGTCGGTGGCGATGGGATCGTGGGTCTGCAGCAGCTCGGCGAACACCGCCGCCACCGCCATCACCACGATCAGGAAGCCGCCGATCGCGCCCAGCGGCTTCTTGCGGATGAACCGCCAGAGGGTGGCGCCCGCGCCCTCCCGGCGTCGGACGGCAGCGGGGACAGTGAGCTCGATCTCGACGCCGAGCGGTCTAACCGCCATAGCGCACCCTCGGGTCGAGCACGCTGTAGAGCATGTCCACCAGGAGGTTGGAGAGGATAACGACGATGGCGATGAACATGACGAGGTTCTGGACGATCGGATAGTCGCGCCAGAGGATCGCCTGCACGAGGAAGCGGGCCACCCCTGGCAGATTGAAGACGGTCTCCGTCACCACCAGGCCCCCGATCAGGAACGCGAACTCGATGCCGATGATGGTGACCACGGGCAGGATCGCGTTCTTGAGCGCGTGCCGCCAGATGACGGCGCCCCCGCTCTGACCCTTCGCCCACGCCGTCCGGATGTAGTCCTCGCGCATGACCTCCAGCAGCGACGAGCGGGTGATGCGCATGATCAGGGCCGAGGAGCGGTAGCCGACGGCGAGGGCGGGCAACGCGAACTGGACGGCGTGGAGGCGGAAGTTTTCCGTCGGCTTCACGTAGGTGAGCGAAGGGATCCAGCCGAGGAAGCTGACCATCCCGAGAATGATGACCATGCCGAGCCAGAAGGCGGGCATGGAGAGCCCGGCCAGGCTGAACACGCGCAGCACGTAGTCGAGGGTCGTGTCCTGGCGGACGGCGCTGATCACACCGGTGGGGACGCCGAGGCTGACCGCCACCACCATCGAAAGCGCCGCCAGCTCCAGCGTCACCGGCAGCAGCGGCTTGATGATCTGCCAGGCGGGGAGATCGTAGCGATACGACTTACCGAGATCGCCCGTGACGATCTGCCGAAGCCACTCGAGGTACTGCACCCAGTACGGACGGTCCATCCCGAGCTCTTTCAGGAGCGCCTGCTTGTCGCTCGGATTCACGTAGCCGGCGGCGGCGAAGAGGATGTCCACGATGTCGCCGGGCGCGAGCCGCAGCAGGAAGAAGATGACGAGCGACATGCCGAAGAGAGTGAGGATCGCGATGGTGAGGCGCTGGAGGATGTAGGTTTTCACTCGGGCATCCCGCGGCGCGGCGCGGAGCAGCCGGCTCCGCGCCGCCGCCGTTCACACGTCACTTGTCGCGCCACACGTCCTGCATCCGGCCGTAGTTGTACACGTTGTTGTGGGGGACGAGACCTTTCACGTGCGGCCACTGCGTGAAGTAATCGAGCCGCCAGGACAGGATGGGACGGGCGGCTTCGTCCTCCAGCTTCTTCTGGATGCCGGCCACCATCACCAACCGCTTCTTGGCGTCGATCTCCTGCGACTGCTGATCGATCATCTTCATGACCTGCTCGCTGCAGTAGTGCGTGTAGTTTCGCGGCGACCCACACGCGTAGTTCTCGTAGAAGTTGCCGTCGGGATCGTCGGCGCCGAGGCCGGTGAGGTTGGCGCCGATCTGATATTCGCCCCGCGTCGCCATGGGGTGCCACTGCGCGGTCTCGACCTGCTTCAGCGAGGCCTCGATGCCGACCTGTTTCAGCTCGTTGATGATGAACGACGCCATGTCGACGTAGATCGCGATGGCGCGCGTCACCATCTCCACCCGCAGCGGCTTTTCCGGCGAGTAGCCGGCTTCCGCCATCAGCTTCTTCGCGGCCGCCTTCTCATCGGCCGCCTTGCCGTAGCCCGGCAGCGTCAGAAGATCCTTATCGCCGAGGCCCCACGTCGCGTACGGCTTGGGCGCCATTCCCGCTCCCACCACGCCCGCGCCCTGGTACACGGCCTGGATGAGCGCGCGCCGGTCGATGGCGTGGCTGACGGCGAGCCGCACCTTGACGTTGTCGAAGGGCGGCTTCTTCGTGTTCATGATGACGTTGTTGTTGACGTTCTCGCTCACGGGCGTCACCACGAGCTGAGGCACCGCCTTCTTGAGCTGCTCCGCCGTCGTCTTCGACGTCTCGCCCGGGTAGGAAACGTCGACGGCGCCCGACTGGAGGGCGGCCGAGCGCGTGCCGCGCTCGGCGATCACGATGTATTTGAGGCCGTCGAGGTAGGGACGGCCCTTCACGAAATAGTCCGGGTTCTTCACGTACTCGACGAATTCGCCCTTCCGCCACTCCTTCAGCTTGAACGGTCCCGTTCCGACGCAGGTGGTGCGGTAGGTGGCGGCCGGGATGTGGGCGGCGTAGACGGGCGAGTAGCCGGAGGCGAGCATCATGAGGACCGACGGCTGCGGCCGCTTCAGCCGGAAGACGACCGTGTACGGATCCGGCGTCTCCACCGCTTCGACATTGGAGTACCAGTCCTTGCGCGGATTGAGACGGAGCTTGGCGGGCGCGTCGGCGGCTTCCCGGACCATGTCGAACGTGTACTTCACGTCCTTCGAGGTGAACGGCTGCCCGTCGTGCCACTTCACGTTCCGGTGGAGCAGGAAGACGAGATTTCGGTAGTTGTCCTGCCACGACCACTTCTCGGCGAGCTCGCCGATGATGGTGTCCATGCTCTCGGTCTTCTTCGCGGGATCGTAGATCACGAGGTTGTTGAAGCACGGCATCGAGGGCCAGACGGTGGAGCTCGTTCCCGTCTCGTGAATGGCGAAGCCTTGGGGAAGATCTTCGCGCTGCGTGATGTTCAACGTCCCACCCGTGTGGGGCGCCTGTCCGATGGCGGGCGTGCCGAGCAGGGCCAGCGCGAGCACGAGCAGGAGCGCGGGGGTGACGACGAAGGCGAGCCGCGAACGCGTCATGGGGTCCTCCAAGGATGCACGGGGCGAATGGGCGCGAGTTTACGTGAAAAACGGAGGGCTCTCAACACGACGTCGAGCAGCCTCGCGGGAGGTCGCCCACGATGCTAGAGCAGCCGGAACAGGAGGTGAACTCCGTAGATGGCGCCGCCGGCGAGGCCGCCCACCACGGTGCCGTTGACCCGGATGTACTGGAGATCGTCGCCGGCGTGCTCCTCGATGAGCCGCACCGCGCCCTCGGGGCCGAGCGCGCGCACGCCGTTCTCGATGAAGCGCGCGATCTGCGGGTGATACCGATCGATCACGTCCGCCGCCCGCGTCTTGATCCAGCGGTCAATCTCCTTGCGGAGGTCGGGATCGGCGACGACCGCCCGCCGCCCGCGCTCGAGACGCTCGGCCAGCCATACCGCCAGCTCCGGCCGCGGCCGCGCGAGGTCGTCCCCGATCCCGCGGCGGAGCGCCGCCACCGCATCCTCGACGATGCCGACCGCGATGTCGCTCGCGAGCAGCTCCTCCTTCACCGCCTCCACCCGCGCCGCGAGCGGGCTCCCCGCCTCGCGCAAGCGCGCGGGCAATGACGCGAGCGCCTCCGTCACCTCGCGGCGGAGGGGATGATCGGGATCGGCCTCCAGATCTTTCAGTCCCGCGTGGAGAGCGCTCACGAGGCGGTCGCGGTCGATGAGGCCGAAGGCGTCGGCGAGGCCGAGCAGCATCCGTGGATAGAGCTTCATGCGCTCGCGATAGCGAGCGATGAGATCGTCCACGACCGCGCTCACGGCCTCGCGTACGGGCGGGCGATCGAGCGCCTGCGCCAGCCCTTGCGCGAGCGCGTTCATCACGCGCTGGTCCCATCCCTGCTCGCGCGCGAGCTCGAGCGCGCTTGCCAGCGCCGGCGCGAGCTGCCATGTGGCCAGCCACGGGCGGACGCGCGCGAGCACGTCCCGCGGTCGGAGCGACGGCACCTGCTCCGCGAGCCAGCGCAGCACGCGGGCGGCGGCGCGCTCGATGTCGGTGCGCGTGATGCGCTCGGCGCCGCGCGCCATCACCTCCGCGATGTCGAGGCGTCCCAGCTCCTCCATCACGTACTCCTTCGTGAGCACGCGGCCGCCCACCATCGTCCCCACCCGCGCCGCCAGCAGCTCCCAGTTGGCGGGGATGAGCGCGGTGTGCGGAATGGGAAGGCGGAGGGGGCGGCGGAAGATCGCGGTGACCGCGAACCAGTCGGCGAGACCGCCGACGATCCCCGCCTCCGCCACGGCGAGGATCCACCCGCCCCACCACGTATCGCGGACGGGGAACGTGGCCACGGCGAGGACCACCGCGGCGAGGAGGACACCGAGAGCCAGCCGACGCTGTCGCGGCCGTCGCATCATCTGGGATCGACGCCAGCGCTCGCCCCTGACGGCGGACGCGGCTCGCGCTCGAGCACGGGCTTCCTCCCTGTTCGCCGCAAGGCGCCCGCGGCGTTAGCGGCATTGTGACCGCCCGTCACCCGATGTCAACGGCGGCCGTGTGGCCACCACACGGCCGCCGACACATGACGTCTTTCGTCGACACCGCCGTCTTCGCGAGCAGACACCTCGCGCACCTGGCTTTGCCGTGAATGGGTTCGCCGCGGCCGCCGTTCTCTGGTGTTCCAGCAGGTTGCGTGGCACGCGACGCGCGTCAACGGTTTGGCAGGGCGCTTGCGCTAGCGGGAGGCGAAAGCTCGGCGGAACGGCCGCGACGCTGAAGGAGAACGACGATGATGAAGGCGCTACTGTTCCTGGCCAGCCTCCTGTTCTTCCTGGTGCCGTCCACCAACGCGTGGGCGCAGGACCCCTGTCAGATGCCACCGGGCGGGCGTCGTCCCGCGCACAACTGGCGGCTGATGACCCTGGTCGGCTCGCCGCCTCAGTACGCCTACTGGGATCAAGATCGCGACGAGATGGGCGATCGCATTTACGTGAGGATCGCGGATGGCGCCGCTGCTGGCCTTCGAAATGACCAGATGAAGATCGTCCTCATCGCCGTCCCCTGGGTGACGTGGAAGAAGGAAGTCTCGGCCTGGGGTTGCAGCGGCAAGATCCAGACGATCTCCACCAGTGGATACGATCACGGTCCGCACGAGATGACGATCGCCCGAGGCGCTGGCTCGAGTCGCATCGACACCATCGTCCTCAGCAAGGCCACATTCGTTTTCGATTGGATGACGGATATGTATCACTTCGACCCCGCGTACTTCTGGCGTATCTACGGTGGCAAGATCGTGACGGTAGAGTGGTACGGGGACATTGGAGGAATACCGGAGGACTGCTCGTACGACTACCCGTCGTGGTGCATTCCCGTCGGCTCCGACCCCGACGCCGGGGTCTTCTTCGACACCGATCGGAAGGCGGAGCCCGCGATCTGGCACCCGGCGACCGGCGAGTGGCTCGTCGACCCTCCTTCACCGCCTCCCGCCCATCAGTGGGGCGCGGCCGATGACGTGCCCGTGCCCGGCGACTACGACGGTGATGGGCGCCCGGACATCACGGTGTGGCGGCGATCGACGCGCGAGTGGTTCATCATCGATAGCGCCGCCGGGCTCGCGCGTCCGGCAATCCAGTGGGGCGGCGGTGCCGACGCCGCGGATGTCGCGGTGCCGGCCGACTACAACCGCGACGGGAAGACCGACATCGCCATCTGGCGGCCGTCCACCGGCGAATGGTGGATCCGTGACTTTGCGCCGGTGGTCTGGGGCGGCGGCGCCGACATCGGCGACATTCCAGTGCCGGCCGACTACGACGGCGACGGGATCACTGACATCGCGATCTGGCGTCCATCCACGGGCCAGTGGTGGATCCGCTACACCGCCGGTCTTCCGCCCATGGCGGGCACGCTCGGCAGTGACATCGACGTGCCCGTGCCCGGCGAGTACAGCGGCCTCGGCAAGACGGAGATCGCGGTCTGGCGGCCCTCGACTGGAGAATGGTTCATTCCGGGGCGCCCCACCGTGGTCTGGGGTGGCAGCGGTGACGTGCCCGTGCCTGGAGACTACGACGGAGACGGTCGCACGGACCTCGCGTACTGGAGGCCCTGGACCGGAGAATGGCACATCCTGAACAGCAGCAGCGGCACCGAGCAAGTGAGGGTCCTCGGCACCAAAGGCGATCTTCCCGTGCGGTCTGGGCTGGGCAGCAAGATCCTACTGCCGCCTCAAGCGCTCCTGCGTGTCACGCGAAACGGCAGCGGGACCGTGAGCACGGCCGACGGAATGAACTGCGGGACGCAGTGCTCGAAGCCGTACGCTCCCGGCACTCGCGTCACGCTGACGGCGACGCCGGCGGCCGGGTCGCAGTTCTCGGGCTGGACCGGCGGCGGGTGCACCGGCACCGGACCGTGTGAGGTGGCGGTCACGGTGAACACGCCGATCACCGCCAGCTTCTGCGTAGCCCCGTGTCTGACGTTGAGCTACAACGGCAAGATCAAGGATCGCGTGGGTCAGGGCAATAAGGCTCTCGCTCCCGACTCCCAGCTCGACGGCGTGTTCACCCTCCGCTCGACGGCCGTTGGCGGCGTTCGGACCGTCACGAGTCTCGAGCTCCGCGCCCCCAACTACGTCTGGGACACCGTCGGTTCTACAGCCTCCTGGGCCATCGGCGTCGCGAACACCCTCGACGGGGGGTTGCTGAACAACGCCGACGCCAGCGTCAATTTCACGCTCGCCGCCGGCGCCGCGGTCACCCTCTTCGTCGCGGACCCGGGCGTCGTCATCCCTCCCGTGACCTTGATCCTGACCGTCCGCTTCTCGGATGGCTCCACGGCCACCGTCAGCGTGCCGATCTAGCGTAGCGTCGAGGCGGGGGAGCCCGCTTGGCCCCCGCCTCGATGCTCCGTGCGGCGAGAGCGTGCTTCTCTACCGCCCGGCACCGTCCTCGAGCAGGAAGCGCAGCATGTGCGCGGTGGCGTCGGGCCCCGACGGAAACGTGTGCGTGCCGCGCGGGTCGCCCCCGCTCCACGCGTGCCCCATCCCGGATACGAGCCACGTCTCGTGGACGGCGTGGCCAAGCCGGTCGCGGTACACGACGTGCGGGCTGCCGTCGGCGGTGGCCGCCGACGACGTGGCGCCGTTCATCGAGCGGAACATCTGCGCGAGCGATTCGAGGTTGATCGGGCTGACGACGCTGTCACGCTCGCCGTGCCAGAGGGAGGCGCGCACGGGTTGCCGTCGCGCGCCCATCGCCGTCAGGCAACGCTGAGCAGCGTCCTTACCGTCCGGTTGACGACCGAGCATGCAGCGTAAGGCGCCGTCGGGCCCGGGCCCGCATCCATAGGGTCCGCCCGCGGAGGTCCCCACCCCGCCCACCACGTCGGGCGCCGCGCACGCGAGGTTCACCGCCATGAACGCGCCGGCGGAGAGGCCGAGGACGATGACGCGCCCGCGGGCGACGTTCGGCTCTTGTCGGACGCGGGCGATGAGCGACAGGAGCTCCGTCACCTCGCCACCGCCGTCACGCTGCTGGTGGGCCGGCTCGAACCAGTTCCAGCAGCGCTCGATGTTGTTCCGGCGTTCCTGCATCGGGTAGAGCACGATGAGGCCGCGGCGCGCGGCCGCCTCGTTCAGGCGCGTTCCGCGCGCGAAGTCTTCGGCGGTCTGCTGGCACCCGTGGAGCGCCACCACCAGCGGCATCGGCGCCGACACGTCGGGAACGTAGAGGCGATACGCACGCCCCTCGTGAACACCGCGCCGGAAGACGAGGTCCTCGCGCTGGGCGGCCACGGGCGGCGTCAGCGCGAGCACGATCAGGATCAGCGCGGTGAGGCGGAGGGAGATGCGCGCGGACATCGCCGTCAGCGCGAGCGCCGGCGCGCCGGCCACAGCACGCGCGCGCCCTTGACGTCCCAGACGCCGCGCGGGCTGAGGCGCGCCGCGGGCAGGAAGTCGGCCGCGAGGAAGAACAGCGTGAACATCGGGTCATGGTACGGATAGCCACGCGCGACGAGGGCAGCGCGGATGCGGTCTTCCCCGCGCGCGACTTCCGGCAGCGTTCCCGTCGTCATCACACCGCCCACCGGCAGCGCCCACTCCTCCGCGACGTCGTCACCGTCGGCGACGACGATCCCGCCCCGAAGCTCGAGCACGCGGTTGACCGCGCGCGCCATCGCCTCCGGGCTCCGGCCGAGCACCAGGATGTTGAAGTCGGTGGTGATGGTGGAAGCGACCGCGTCGAGACGGTCGGCGAACCCGGCCACGATGGCGGGCGCCACCCAGCGGCCCGCGCGATCCACGAGGGCCGCGTGCAGATCTCCGGCCGCGGGCGCGCGCTCCTCCAGTTTCGTGATCACCGCGCTCACGAGACGGATCACGGGATACCGGTCCCGCGCGGGTAGGCGGAAGTCCTCGGGGCGGGCGCGCCAGCGCACGGTGAGGCGCGCCTCCGCCGACGTGAACACGCGCGTCCATGCCGGCTCCGGAACCTCGGCGAGCAGCCGCCCGCCCTCGGCGGCGAGACGACCGCGCGCCACCACGCGCTCGGGGCGTGGCTCGCTCAGGTCGGCGAGGACACAGATATCCGCGTAGCGTCCGGGCGCGATGCCGCCGAGGTCGTCGTCGCGGCCGAAGTAGGTGGCGGGGTTGAGCGTGACCATCCGATAGGCGTCCACGGGGGGGACGCCGCGGTCGAGCGCCACGCGGAGGAGATGATCGACGAAGCCGTGGTCGCGCACGAAGGCGGGCATCGATCCGTCGGCGGTCAACATGAGGCGCGAGGCAAGCGCGGGCGCTTCCTTGAGGACGTCGAGGAGCCCGTGGAGGTCGGGGCGCAGCGACGACTCGCGCAGCATCACCGCGATGCCGTGCCGCGCGCGCTCCAGCACCTCGCGGACGGTGATCGGCTCGTGATCGGACGTGAGCCCACCGGCGGCGAGGGCGGCGATCTTCTCCGCGCTCGCGCCCGCCGTGTGTCCCTCCACGCGCAGGCCGCGCACGCGGGCGAGGTCGATGCGATGCAAGAGGTCCGCGTCGCCGTCGTGGATCTCCGGCCACCGCGTGACTTCACCGACACCGATCGCCCACGGATGCGCGAGCGCGCGCGCGACGTCGCGGAGCGGAAAGCGCCTGCCCTCGTCGGCGCTGCGGCTCTGCGCGTGGACGCGGATCATCCAGAAGAACTTCAGCGGGCTCTGCGCGAGCGTGTTCGCGACCATCTCGAAGCCGCGGCGGCCGCCGAGCTCCCAGAGCTGGAGCGTGTCGGCGAAGACCGTGGTCGTCCCCAGCGGCAGGACGTGGCGTGCGAACGCCGACGGCGTCACCAGGTGGGCGGGATGGACGTGGGGATCGATGTATCCGGGCGTCAGGATGCGTCCCGCCGCTTCCAGCACCTGCGTGCGCGGTCCGAGGGCGTCCTCGCGCGCGCCCACGTACGCGATGCGCTCGCCGTGAACGGCCACGTGGGCGGGATAAATCTCGCCCGTGTAGACGTTGAGGATCATGCCGCCGCGGATGAAGAGGTCGGCCGGCCGCTCCCCCCGCGCGACCGCGGTGAGACGCCTGCGTTCCGCACCAGCCGCGACCGCGGTGAGACGCCTGCGTTCGGCGCTCGTCGCGAAAGCGGTGGGCCGTTTCCGTACGGCGCGGGTCATGTCGCGATTATGCCCGAACGCCGACGCGCGGCCGCCGGCGGCGGTCGCGGTCAGCGCTGGACGGGCGTCTGTACAATGGGCGCATGACGGAGCCCATCGAGATCGCTCGGGGCGTGCGGGTCCCGGCGGCGGCCCTCAACGTGCGCGCCGTCCGCGCATCCGGTCCGGGCGGGCAGAACGTGAACAAGGTCGCGACCAAGGTCGACCTGCGCGTCGACCTCGACGCGATCGAAGGCCTGCCCGACGACGCGCGCGCCCGGCTCCTCCACCTCGCCCGCCACCGGCTCGACGCCGACGGCCGACTGCTCGTCACGAGCCAGGTCACGCGCAATCAGGCTCGGAACATCGACGATGCGCGGGAAAAGGCTCGGCAGCTCATCGCCGCCGCTCTCGTGCGGCCACGGCGCCGGAAGGCGTCGCGACCGTCGGCGGCGGCGCGGGAGCGCCGGCTCACCGACAAGAAGGAACGGTCCGCCGTCAAGCGTCTGCGCACCCGCCTCGAGGACTGAGCGACCGGCGCCCGAAGCGCACGCGCGGGGCGCCCATCGATCGCGGGGCGCTCAGAAGCCGAGGGCGCGCACCTGGGCGCGGAAGCGCTCGACGTTGCGCAGCTTGATGTCCTCGTAGCCGCGGATGACGTCGGGAAGGTTCGCGAGCTTGACCGCGCGGTCGTAGCTCTCCGGCGTCAGGTTCGCGAGCGCCTTCTCCATCAGCGTCCGGTACTCGCCCACCAGCTCCCGCTCGACACGCCGCACCCGCGCATAGCCGAACGGATCGAGCGCGGTGCCCCGCAGGCGCTTGAGGCTCACGAGAGCCCGAAACACCGAATCGAACCACTTGCCGAGCTCGATCTTGCCCTTCACGCCGAGGGCGCGCAGGAAGGGCGGGTGCAGGTTGTAGTGCACGGTGACGCCGCCTGGGAATTCCTCGGCGAGGCCGGCGGCGACGTCGGTGCGCAGATGCAGGCGCGCGACCTCGTACTCGTCCTTGTACGCCATCAGCTTGAAGAGATGTCGCGCCACGGCTTCCGCGAGCCGCGTTTCCCCCGGCATCACCACGCGCTCGGCCTTGGCCACGCGCTTCACGAATTCCGCGTACGCGCGCGCGTACGCCGCGTCCTGGTAATCGACCAGCTCGGGCACGCGGATTCCCAGCAGCCGCCGGAGCTCGCCGGCCGCGCCCACGCTCTCGACGATTGCGAGCGTCTCCGCGGTGGCCACCGGAATGACCTCGGCCGCGCCCAGTCGCTCCTTCCTCACGCCACGGACCCATCCGGGATCGACGACGGCGAGGCGACCGGCGCGGAACGCCTGCGTGTTCATCGCCACTGCCACCCCGTTGAGGGCGATGGTCTCCTCGATGGCGGCGGCGCTCACGGGAATGGCGCCCGCCTGGTAGGCGGCGCCGAGCACGATCATGTTCGCCGCCATGTGGTCGTCGAACAGCCGCTCCGCGAGCCCGAGCGCGTCGACGTAGACGTTCTCGTCCTTGCGGGTGAAGCGATCGATGGACTGGAGAAGCGAGCTCGATTCCGGGAAGTGGACCTCGGTGGACGTCACCATGGCGCCCGTGGGCACCTGACTCGTGGACACGACCGCGATGGTCTTGTCCGGACGCGCGTGGTCCAGGTTGATCGGCGACGTCGCGACGAGGACGTCGAAGCCCAGGTAGCAGTCCGCCTCGCCCGCCGAGATCTTGTTGGAGATCTCCTGCGGCGTCTCCGAGATCTTGAGATGGGAGACGACGGGTCCGCCCTTCTGGCTGAGCCCGGTCTGATCGAGCCCGCGCACGTGCTTGCCGTCGAGGAGAGCGGCGGTGCCGAGGATCTGGTTCACGGTGACGACGCCGGTGCCGCCGATCCCCATCATGTAGATGCTGGCCGTGCGCGGGACTTTGAGGACGGGCTCGGGCAGCGCGTGCTCGACAGTGAAGGTCTTCCGCTCGCGCTTGCGCGGCTCGCCGATGGGCACGACCGTCAGGAACGACGGGCAGTCGCCGCGCAGGCACGAGTAGTCCTTGTTGCACGACGACTGGTGGATCTGCGTCTTCCGTCCGAACTCCGTATCGACCGGGTGCACGGACAGGCAGTTGCTCTGCACGCCGCAGTCGCCGCAGCCCTCGCACACCGCTTCGTTGATGAACACGCGCAGGGCGGGATCGGGGAGCTTGCCCCGCTTGCGCAGTCGCCGCTTCTCCGCCGCGCAACGCTGGTCGTAGACGAGCGCGGTCACACCGGGGGTATCGCGGAGCACGCGCTGCGCCTCGTCGAGGCGGTCGCGGTGCCACACTTCCGTGCCCTTCGCCCAGCGCGCGGCGGGACCGTACTTGCCGGGCTCGTCGGTGAGCACGAGGATGCGCTTGACGCCTTCCGCTTCGAGCTGCCGCGTGACGTCGGGAACCGGCATCGCGCCCGCGGCGTCCTGCCCGCCCGTCATCGCCACCGCCGAGTTGTAGAGCAGCTTGTAGGTGATGTTGGTCCCGGCAGCCACCGCCTGTCTGATCGCGAGCGAGCCCGAGTGGAAGAACGTGCCGTCACCCAGGTTCTGGAACATGTGGGGCATGCTCGTGAACGGCGCCATCCCCACCCACTGCGCGCCTTCTCCGCCCATGTGGGTGACCCCGAACGTCTGGCGCTCCGGCATGGTGAGCACCATGCCGTGGCACCCGATCCCGGCGGCGGCGATGGAGCCTTCCGGCACCACGGTGGAGCGGTTGTGCGGGCACCCCGAGCAGAAGAACGGCTGGCGCGCGAGCGTCAACGGCGCCGGCCGCTCGCGCAGCGCTTCGAGGAGCGCCACGCGGGCGGTGATCGAGCCGAGCTGCACGCGCGGCTCGAGCCGCGCCGCCACGATCTGGGCGATCTTGTCGGGGTCGAGCTCGCCGTTGGCGGGCACGAGCGGCCGGCCCTCGGTGTCCCACTTGCCGACGACGCGGGGATGCTCGGCGTCGTTGTAGAGGATGTCTCGGATGAACAGCTCGACGAAGGCGCGCTTCTCCTCGACGACCAGGATCTCCTGGAGGCCGTGGGCGAACTCGCGCACGATGCCGGGCTCCATCGGAAACAGCATCCCGATCTTGAGCAGGCGGACGCCGTAGCGCCGGAGGGCGTCGTCGTCGAGACCGAGCTCGAGGAGCGCCTGGCGCAAATCGTAGTAGGTCTTCCCCGCCGCCGCGATGCCGAGCCACGCGCCCGGAGTGGGGACCGTGATGCGGTTGATGGGGTGGGCGACCGCGAACGCCTTGGCGGCCTGGAGACGCCCGTAGTGGATCTCGCGCTCCAGCTCGAGGCCGAACGGCGGCAGCAGCGTCGGGTTCTGCGTGGGGCGCCAGGGCCGCCCCTCGTACGTGAATCCGGGATCCGCGATGATCACGCGGTTCGGGGCCACGGTGGCGGTGCCGATCTCGTCGGCGACGTTGGTGACGATCTTGAAGCCGACCCACAGCCCCGAGTAACGCGACAGCTCGAACCCGAGGCGGCCGAGGTCGAGGATCTCCTGCACGTTGCCGGGAAACAGCACGGGGAAGAGCGCGTCGTAGAACGCCACCTCGGAATGCGTGGGCAGCGTGGACGACTTCGACAGCGGGTCGTCGCCGCCGAGAGCGAGGACGCCGCCGTGACGGCCGGTGCCGGCGTAGTTCGCGTGCTTGAAGATGTCGCCGGTGCGGTCGACGCCGGGGCCCTTGCCGTACCACATGCCGAGCACGCCGTCGTACTTCGGGTGCGGGAAGAGATTGGCGAGCTGGCTACCGTAGACGGCGGTGGCCCCGAGGTCCTCGTTCACCCCGGAGATAAAAACGACGTTGTGCTCGCGCAGCAATTCGGGATTGCGCTCGAGCGTCAGGTCGAACCCGCCCAGCGGGGAGCCGCGGTAGCCGGAGATCAGCGTGGCGGTGTTGAGCCCGCGACGACGATCGGCACGATGCTGGTCCAAAGGCAGGCGCACGAGAGCCTGGATTCCGGAAAGGAAGATGACGCCTTCTTCCTGACGGTACTTGGCGTCGAGCGCGAAATCGTGCGTGCGTGCCATTGAACCCCCTCGGCCCCGTTACGTGATGTGGCCTCTCGCGAACGACCGCCCCGGCTTGTCCGTATGATACGGGCGCACCGCAGACGCTGCAAACAACGGGCAGGACGGCGGCGTGCAGACCCAAGGAGGCGCGATGAGCGTGAGCTTCGGCATCATGGTGGAGGGACAGGAAGGCCTCGGCTGGGAGCGCTGGCGTCGGCTTGCCGCCGTCGCCGAGGACGGCTACGAGTCGTTGTTCCGCTCCGACCATCTCACCGGCCTCTTCGGCGATGCGCGCCGCGAGTCGCTCGACACGTGGGCGTCGCTGGCGTGGCTCGCCTCCAACACGAAACGCATCCGCTTCGGTCCGCTCGTGTCGCCGCTCACGTTCTATCACCCCGCCCTGCTCGCGAAGCGCGCCGCCGCCGTCGACGTCCTCTCCGGGGGCCGGCTCGACCTCGGCATCGGCGCCGGGTGGCACGAGGGCGAGCACCGCATGTTCGGCATCCCCTTTCCGCCACTCAAGGAGCGGATGGACCGCCTGGAGTACGGAGCGCGCGCGATTCGCGCGCTCTGGAAGGGGACGCCGGTGACGCTGGCCCAGCCGTACTATCCACTCGTCGCTGCCGAGAGCCATCCGCTCCCGGCGCGCGGCCACCTGCCGCTCGTGATCGGCGGACGGGGCGAGCGTCGCGCCCTTCGCATCGTCGCCGAGCACGCCGACGAGTGGAACACCACGCGTGTCACGTTCGAGCACTACCGGCAGAAGCGCGACGTCCTCGAGCGGCATTGCCGCGACGTGGGCCGGCGTCCTGGTGACATCCGACGATCGCTCATGGTGCCATTCATCGTGGGCACGTCGGCGGCGGAGGCGGCGACGCGCCTGGGGCGGGCACGGGCGATCTTTCCGAGGGTGCCGGAGGACGAGGCGGGCTGGCGCAGCGCCGGCTTTCTCTACGGCACGCCGGACGCGGTGATCGCCGACCTCAAGCGCTGGGAAGCGCTCGGCATCCAGCGCGTGATGTTGCAGCACCTCGATCAGGACGACATCGAGGTGCTCCGGCTCCTCGCGCGCGAGATCGTGCCCGCCTTCAAGTAGCGCCGGGGACGAGCGCGCTCAGGGCCGCCAGAGCCCGCGCCCCGCCTTTCGCGCATCGCGCTGGAGCTGGATGAAGACATCCGCGTAGCGCACGTTGGGCGGGACCGTCATGACTTGCGCGTAGCCCCGGCTCACCAGCTCCGCGTTCACCATGACGTCGCCCACCCAGACGTAGGCGAGCAGACGTCCATAGCGATCGTGCGACCGCACGTCGAGCTCGAGCCGCACCCGCTGCTCTCCCACCAGCGCCTCGTTGACGCGCGCGGCCTCGCGCCCGCCGGGCTCCTCGCCCCGCCGGGGATGATGCACCTCGGGAGTGTTGACGCCGATGTAGCGGACCTTCTCGACGCGGTCGCCGATCCGAACGTGGACGGTGTCGCCGTCCACGACCCGGACGACCACGCCCGTGAGCCCAGGGCTGGCGCCGACGCCGCTGGCGAGGAGCAGGAGGCCGACCAGCAACAGCGGGCCGAGCCGAGCGGGGCGCACGCGGCGACGGTGTCACGCCCTCACGCCGGGTGTCAATGTTTGCAGACAGCGGGCACCCCGAAAGGTCGGCACGTCCAAGATTGGACAGATGGCGCAGCAATCCGGGACGGGACGGCATCCCGGGTCCATGACCTCGTCACCGGACCGCGACACGCCGTAGGGAAAAAATTTTCGGTACGACTGGTGGCGGTTCAAACCCTGGCACGACCGGTGCTCTGCACCCCGCAGCCCATGTCGACGACAAAGACGCCCCTGGCACGCGTGCTGGTCATCGACGACGACGCCGATACCCGCGAGGTTCTCAGCGTCTTCCTCGCCCACCAGGGCTACAGGCCGGCACTCGCCGACGGCGGCCGCGAGGGCCTCAAGCTCGCGGTATCAGAGCCCCCGGACGTGGTGTTGCTCGACGTGATGATGCCGGACGTGAACGGGCTCGACGTGCTGGGCCGCCTCCGCCTCCTGCATCCCGCGCTGCCGGTCATCATGACCACGGCCAGCTCGGATCCGGACGTCGCCCGGGAGGCCCTGCGCCTGGGCGCCTTTCGCTACCTGCGCAAGCCGATCGACCTGGATGGGCTCGACCGCGTGATCGAGGAGGCGCTCAGCGTGCCGAAACGGTCGTCGACGCCGTCGTCGTCGCTGACGGGACCGGAAATCCTGGGACTGCTGTCCGACGTCGCGTCCCGCGCCGACCGTAAGCCGCCCGATCGCACCCGGGCCTAGCCCCGCCTCTCACTCTAGTCCGTGCGCGAGGCGACCTGGGCGGCGCGCACGATCGCGAACCCGACCGAGCGAAGCTCGGCGTCGACCCGGTCCTGCCTCCGCTCCCGGCGCCGGCGATCTCCACCGGGAACCGCCTCCTGACGGACACGCCGCTCCTGCACCCGCCGGTCGAACAGGACATCGACCTTCGGGTCCGCCGCGAAGTCCTTGAGCAGGTACTCGTAGAGATCCTTTTGCTCGCGCGCCACGATGAACAGGTGGCGGTCCATGATTGCAGGTGGCTCCTCTGGCGCCTCAGCGGTGCAGGCGTCGGCGTGCCCGCTCCGCCGCGCGCGCCGCCTTCGACGCCCGCCGCGGGTTCCCCCGCTTCTCGCGACTCGCGGTCTCCTCGTCGTCGCCGCCGGAGTCCTCGCCCGGCGACGTCGCGATGGCGGCGAGGAATTCCTCGGCGCCAAGAACCGTGGCGCCGGCGCGCCGCGCCGCGTCCCGCACGGCGCGATCGGAGCTGACGACCACGGCCCCGTCCCGCCAGCGCGCGGCGAGACGGACGAGAACGTCGTCGGCGTGGTCCGGCGGGCGGGAGAAGAGTACCTCGACGCGCCCTCCCGACGCCATCCCGCCCGTGCGGCGGGCACCGTCGAAGACGACCGTGAACGTATCCGGCGACGTCCCCGCCACCGTCGCCAGCACGTGCAGGAGCGCCGTCCGGCCCGCCTCCAGGCTTTCCGTCTCCCGCGAGCTGAGCGCGGGATCGCGGCGGATCACGTTGTAGCCGTCGATGAGCCAGCGCATGGTCCGTATACTACGGGCGTGAATGCCCGGATTCGCAGCTTCGCGAGCTACGCCGCCGGCGACCGTCACGACTACACGCGCACGGTGACCGCGGACGACGTCGCGGACTTCGCGCGCGTCTCCGGCGACGACAACGCCGTGCACCTCGACGATGCTTTCGCGCGGCGCACCCGCTTCGGCGGTCGCGTCGTCCACGGCGCCCTCAGCTTCGGCTTCATGGCGGCCGCGCAGACGGCGCTCGTCGGCGCCGGCGTCATCTGGGTGGACGCGAGCGTGCGCTTCCTCGCTCCCGTCCGCATCGGCGACACCGTCACCACGACGTCGGAGATCGCCGAGGTCCAGCACGACCGGCGGATGCTGAAGCTGCGCTCCACCGCCCGCCGCGCCGACGGCACCGTCCTGATGACGGGCGAATCCACCGTCAAGCACCTGAAAGAGCTCGAGCCCTGAGCGCCCTCGAGTCCTAATCGCGCCGGAGCGGCAGCGGCCAGGAGCGGCGGGCGAGGAAGCGGTCGATGCCGGCGCGGCCGTCGGCGGCGGCGACGAGGCGACCGAAATCGCGCGCCTCGCGGGCGAGACCGGCTTCGAGGCCTTCCGTCAATCCCACGCGCACGACGTCGAGGATGGCGCGCGCGCAGTCGGCGCGGGGCTCGTGTCGATGATGCGCGAGCAGGCGCTCGACCTCCGGGTCCCGCTCCACGTTCGGAAACGCCATCGTGTCGGGATCGGCGAGCGGGGACCACAGGTGGCCCTGAAAGCGTCCGAGCGCGATCGCGCGGGCGATGCCGAGGGCGTGGGAAAGCGCGTCGGCGGGCGCCACCTCGTCGACCAGGCCCAGCGACCAGGCATGCTGCGCCGAACGCCGGCGGCCGTCGAGGAGCAGCACCAGCGCTTCCACGAGGAGCGTGTACATCTGGCCACCGCCGGCGCGCGCCCATCGTAGCGCGAGGCGCGGGAGCATCTGGGTGCCGCCGAATCCCGGGATCACGTGCAGGTTGATCTCGGGCTGGCCGATCTCGGCGCGGTCGCCGGCCACGCGGTACGCGCACGCCATCTGGAGCTCGTTGCCGCCGCCGAGCGCGTAGCCGTCGACGGCGCTGACGACGGGCGCGCGGAGTCGCGCCAGTCGCCGGAACACCCGTTGCGCGCGCGCGGCGAACGCCTCCACGTCCGCCGCCGTCGCGAACGCGCGCAGCTCGCGGATGTCCGCCCCCGCCACGAACATGGCGCCGGCGCCGGTGACGACGCACGCCTTGAGATCGCGCTCGGCCTCGAGAACGTCGAGCACGCGCTCGAGGTCGTCGAGGGTGGCGCGGCCGATGGCGTTCGCGGGCGGCGAATCGATGGTGACGAGCGCGACCAGCTCCGGAAATCCCGGACGCACGGGATCGAGGCGGGCGCGCACGACGGAGCCATCCACGAAGCGCGACCCCCACGCCCCGTACACCTCGCGTACCGTGCGGGCGCCGTCGAGGCTCGGCCCCGCGCCCACGCGGACGGCGAGCGTGCCCGTGTGGCGATTCTCTGCGATGGTCTGGTTGGCGTCGGCGAGCTCTTCCCACCGTCCCACCGCCGGCGGCGCCACCGCGAGAGCGCCGGCGTCGATCAGCCGAACCACCTCCTCCGCCTGCCACGCGTTGGAGAGATGGCTGCCGAGGATGGCGAACGCGGGAAAGAGCACGCGCTTCTGGTGCATCCACACGTTCGGCGCGTAGAAGGACAGCCGCTGGGCGTCGGTGGCCTCGAGATAGACGATGCGGCCGCTGAAGGGACGCGCCAGGAACGTGCTGATGCCGAGCGTGTCCTGACCGGCGCGTTCCACGATCACGTCCGGGTTCCCGCGGGGATTGTCGGGCGTCGCGAGGAGGCGACCCACGGCCTGGCCGAACGGCTTCAGCGTGCGGTCCTGGTAGCGACGAAAGCCCTCCGGGTCGGTGTCGTAGTCGGGCATCGCGTCCGGCCACTCGAGGCCGCCGCGCCGCGCCAGCGATTCGAGACTCACGACGGCCTGCACGGGTAACGTGGCGCGGACGTGCTCGGCTTCGTCGTCGCGCGCCGTCACCACGACCACGCGCGCGGACGCGCGGGCGGCGGCATGGACGGCGTCGGCGGCGACGGCGTCGTCCCCGCCCCCGCGGTGATAGACGAGCACGCCTGCGTGCGGCCGCAATCCCGCTCTTCCGTACATCTCGGCGGCCGACGTCGCGCCGGGCTTGCCGAAGAAGGTCAGCGTGTAGCCGCTGGTGGCGCCGTAGAACACCAGGCGACCACCGGGCGCGAGCAGATCGATCATGCGGGGGAAGAGATCCCGCCCCACCGAGGAGACGACCACGTCGACCAGATCCCCGTCGTTCCGTTCCCGCACGAGCGCGCGGAAGGCCTCCCCCGCCGCCCGCCACTCGTACCACTCCGCACGGTCGCGCGGCACGGGAGTGAAGACGCCATCGAGGCCGGGCGCGCGGCGATTCACGTAGGCGGCGGCGCCACGCTCGAGGATGCGCTTGCCCTTGTCGTCGGTGGACACGAGACCGACGACCCGCGCGCCCCGCCGCGCGGCGCAGGTGACGGCATAGGTGCCGGTCCCGCCGGCGGCGCCTTCCACGAACACGCGCTCGCCGACCTCCACTCCCGCCACGTCGTAGAGCGCCTTGTAGACGGTCTCGAGGTCGAGCATGAACGACGCGCCTTCGGGCAGCGTGAGGCGCTCGGAGTGGGCGAGGAGCTGCGGCGCCTGACACCGCACGAACTGCGCGAACGATCCGTCCGGGGTCTCGTAGCCCTGGATCTTGAAGTCCGCGTGCATGGGATCGTCGCCCGCCCGCGGCGAGAGGAGATCGGAGACGCCGGGATACAGAACGCGCAGCTCGCCGATCTTCAATCGTCCCTCGCGCGCGGTCTCGCTCCCCACCGCCGCCACCAGCACCACGGCGCCGCTCCCCGCGACGTGAAGGTCGCGGTCGTGGAGATCGAAGACGGAGATGGGCACGCCGCGGGCGGCGAAGACGGTGTTGTAGGTGAGGCCGGCGTACAGCACGTAGCCGAGGGCGTCGTTCGGTCCGAGCGCGGGCGTGGGGACGATCGCGCGCTGGAGGGCGTGGGCAGGCTCGCCGTGGGCGGGCCGGCCCCACCGATCCTTCACCACCGCCCACACCTCGTGGAGCGGAGGCACCGGGTCGAGCCCGGGCCGGAACGGCGCGCCGACCGGGATCCGTTCGCCGTCCCGCTCCCACCAGCTCCGGTCGATGTCCGCCGCCGGCTCCGTCACGCGCGCGCTCCGGCGCTGCTCACGTCAGGCGATGCTCATGTCAGGCGATGCGGACGATGCCGCGCTCCACCGGCTTGAAGCGAGCCGCCACCTCGGGGTCGTGCCCGGCCACGATGAGCTTGTCAGCGCCGGCGAGGGCGTGGATGGTGTCGAAGGCCGCCAGCATCTGGGGCAGGCTGGTGATGATCTGCACAGGCTGATAGCGTTCGACGTTCCGGTAGAAATGCGAGGCGTCGGACGTCAGCACCACGCGTCCGCGCGCGGTCTCCACGGTGACGATCTGGAGCCCGGCCGTGTGACCGCCGACCCAGTGCACGCTGAGCCCAGGGAAGACCTCGCGCGAGCCTTCCACGAGCCGGATCCGGTTCGCGTAGTTGAGGGTGACGAGCGAGCCCATCGAGGGCGCGTTCGCCAGCATCTTGTAGACCTCGTAGCGGGCGATCTGCCCCGTCCAGAACGCCAGCTCCTCCTTCTGAACCCAGAACTCGGCGCGCGGAAAGAGCGAGTGGCCCGCCCAGTGATCCCAGTGCAGATGCGACACGAGCGCGATCGGGATGGCGTCCGCCTTCACCCCGAGCCGTTCCACCATCGCGGCCGGGCTCACGAAGTCGCGCAGGCCCCGCTGCACGGCGTCCTCCTCGCGGCATCCGGTGTCGACGAGGACGGGATGCGGCCCGCCGAGGACGAGCCACACGAAGAAGTCGAGCGTGATCGCCTCGTGGGAGGGCTCGCGATAGAAGAACTGGCAGGCAGTGGTGTCGCGGGCGCCGTACCTGAGCGCGTAGACCTCGAGCGCCATCAGCGCGCGACCTCCGCCCGCACGATGCGGGCGCCGGCGCCGAGCGCCTGTAGCTTTCTGCGCGCGACGTCGCGCGGCAGGGGCACCATCCCGCAGTTCGTGCACGGATAGAGCCGATCGGCCGGGACGAACTCGAGCGCGCGGCGAATGGTGGCGGCGACCTCCGCCGGCGTCTCGACACGATGGGTCGCGACGTCGATGCACCCGACGAGCACGTCCTTGCCGCCGAGCAGTGCCAGCAGCGAGAGGGGCACGCGCGAGTTCGCGCACTCGAGCGAGATCTGATCGATCCGGCTTCCCGCCAGCAGCGGAAACGTCTTCTCGTACTGTCGCCACTCCGCGCCGAGCGTCTTCTTCCAGTCGACGTTGGCCTGGATTCCGTAGCCGTAGCAGATGTGGACGGCGGTCCGGCACGTGAGCCCTTCGATGGCGCGATGAAGCGCCTCGATGCCCCAGTGGGCCACGTCGTCCATGTAGACGTTGAAGGCGGGCTCGTCGAGCTGGAGCACGTCGAGCCCGGCCGCCTGCAGCTCGCGCGCCTCCTCGTTGATGACCCGCGCGAACTCCAGCGCGAGCCGGGCGCGATCGCGATAGTGCTCGTCGGCGAGCGTGTCCACGATGGTCATGGGGCCGGGGATCGTGAACTTGAGCTGGTGATCGGTGTGCGCGCGCGCCCATCGCACCTCGTCGACGTGCACGGGAGCGCGCCGCCGCACGGGTGCCGTCACCGTCGGCACCTCCGCCTTGTAGCGGTCGGCGCGGATACCGATCGTCACCCGCCGGCCGAAATCGATCCCGTCCAGCTTCTCGAGGAACCCGTGCACGAAATGCTGTCGCGACTGCTCGCCGTCGGTGACGATGTCGATGCCCGCCGCCTCCTGGTCCTTGAGCGCGACGAGCACGGCATCACGCTGGCCGTCCGCGAGGCTCTCGGGTGGCAGCCGCCACGGCGCCCACAGGGTTTCCGGCGTCGCGAGCCAGGCGGGCTTCGGAAGACTCCCGGCGATCGTCGTGAGTAGCACCGACACTCCTCGTCACGCCGTGGTCGTCCCGGCGCGTCCGGGGGAGGATATCAGCGAAGAACGATGATGGCGAGCGGGCGGGCAGACGACGACTAGAAGAACAGGCGCGCGAGGCCCTTCACGGCGTGAGAGGACACGAAGCGGAGCCGCCGCGCGTATGCCACGACGAGCGAGCGCCCGCCAGCGGCTCCGTACTCGGTGGCCATGAACTCGGGCGACGGGAAGAGCAGCGAGCGCGCATAGCGCGCGCGTTCACCGAAGGTCGGAAGCGCGAAGAGGGCGGCCAGGCTCTCGCCGCCCTCGACCCCGCCCTCGGACGACGCCAGTCTCGCCAGCCATCGATCACGCACGCGGAGGGGGGCACGGCCGAGCGTATCCCGCACGCCCGGCGGCACCGGCGTGTAGAGGAGGTTGCACACGACGTTGATCAGCGGCGCGATGAGCGGCGCGACCGCGGCCGCCTCCGCTTCCGCCACGAACGTCAGCCAGTCGAGCCCGGCGCCTTCGCGGCGGACGAGGCGATCGATCTCGTAGAGCCAGAGGAGGGGCGCGTCCGCGCCCTTGTGGACGGCATGGAGACAGAGATGGAGAAGCAGATCGGCCGGCGCCAGCCGCCACGTCTCCACGCCGGCGACGGTCGCGCGGCGGCAGCGATGCCATACGCGCTCCATCGCCACGCGCTCGCCGAACGGCGGGTACGCGATCGTCCAGTGGGGCTCCACGATCATCCAGCCGTGGCGCTGCTTCGCGAACTCGAGCGTGTAGGAGAACGCGCGCGCGAACCCGGGCCGGCGGTCGATCTCCTGGAATCCGCGCTCCTGCAGGAGCGCGGTCAGCGCCTCCAGCTCGCTCTTGCGCACGAGCAAATCGAGATCGCCCATCGGACGCACGCTCGCATCGTCGTGGAGGCGCTCGCCGAGCGCGAGGCCTCGGAGCGGCGCGACCGACAGCGAGCGCTGGGCGGCGGCCCCGACGATGTCGGCGAGCTCGCTCGCGAACATCAAATTCCGGGCGGCCACTCCCGCCGCGCGCGCCCTCAGCGCTTCGCGCGCGAGCTCCGGCACCGCGGCCGCGGTCCCGCCCGCCACGAGGGCGCGGTGCAGGAGCGGCGTCAGCGCGTGGCGGTCGGCCTCGTCGAGCGCCGCCGTCCAGCCGTCCGCGGGCACGAGACCCAGGAGCGTGTCGGCGCTCTCGCCGCGCATGAGGGCGAGCAGCAGCGGATGCGCGCGAGGCGGCGTCATGCCGCGAGGTCCACCTCGACGGCCGCCCGCACCGCGCGCAGGCGATGGAGGCCGCGGGGGAAGCTCAAGCGCTTGACGGGAACGGCGACCGCGAGCCGTGCCGCCAGCTCGAACTGGCGCGCGAGACGAGCGGGATCGCGAACGAGCGTGTTGAACGTGGCGCGCACGAGCTCCACGAACGCCGCGCGCGGCGAGAGCGGCTCGATCGCGACCGCGGGCGGGCGGGGACCCTTTGGAGAGCCAAGGACGTAAAGCGCCGCCAGCGGCGCCGCCTCCGCGTGGCCGAGACCATTGCGGAGGGGGATCACGAGCTTCGGCGTGAGATCGTTCATCGGCGTCCCGCCCGCGGCGTCCCCGAGCACCGCGCGCGCGACGTGAGGAAAGAGCTTGATGCGCGCCGGGCCGGGATGGGCGAGATAGCCCCGGGGATCCGGCGTCAGCACCAGGAGATCGTCGGTGAGCAGCGCGTGTCCCGCGCGGAGAAAGGCGGCGCCGAGGCTCGACTTGCCGTACCCGCAGTCGCCCACGAAGCCGACGGCGCGGCCGTTCACCACCGCCGCCGTCGAGTGGAGCGGTTCCCGGCCCAGCCGGAGCAGCGCGAACGAGAGCGTGTGGCCGAGGAGGTACGTGCGAAACGCCTCGAAGGCGTCCCTGCGCAGCGGCCGGCAATCGATGGCGCGACCGTCGGCGGCGACCAGGAACTCGAAGAGTCCGCGCCAGCGCACGTAGTCGGCGCCGTCGGCGAGGCGCGCGTGCTCGAACCACGCTGCCGGCGCCCGGCGGCGGAGCTGACGCCGCGCGGGCGCGAAGAACGCGGCCGGGCGCTCGTGGATCGCGGCCTCGGGCGGCCGGCCGTCTTCTCCACGCGGACACGGAAGCGGCACCACGCTCGCCACGCGCAGTCCGTAGACCTCGTAGGTGGCGGGATCGCCGGGCGCCGCGCCACGAGAGGCGCGCACGGTCGGGATCGCCGTCCTCATCCGCTCCCCGCGCGCGTCTTGGGGCCGGGGTTGGCACCGTTGTTGGCTTCGTTCTTCGCCTTCTGCGTGCCCTCCGTGAGCGTGCGGAGGTCGCCGTAGCGCCGGAGGCGCGGCGGCGCGTACGGCTTCTTCGTGTGGGTCGGTGTCGTCATGTCGTTCTCCCCCAGAAGCGCTCGAGCCAGCGATCCACCGTGACGAGGAACCAGACTTCCCAGCGCAGCTCTTTTTGACCGGCGACGTAGCGGTCCACCAGCCGTCGCGCCGATCGGAGGTCCACGTAGCGGCCGAGGCGGCCGGAGCGGTTCTCGAGCGCGGCCGGAGGATCGCGGCGGCACAGCGCGGTGAGGCTCCGGTCCATCGTGTCCGTCCAGTCGCCCTTGCCGCGCCGGAAGCGGATGGTGTCGGGCACGATGCCGCGCATCGCGCTTCGAAGTAGCCGCTTCCGCTCACCGCCGTGCGTTCGCCGCGTCGACGGCACGGAGAGGACGTACTCCACGAGCCGGGCATCGAGGAACGGAAAGCGCGTCTCCACGCCCGCCGCCGCCGACGCGCGCTCGTCGACCTCGAGCTTCAACACCTGGTACGCGCTGGCCACGCAGAGATAGCTGTCGGCTTGCGCGAACGATGGAAACGGGACGGTGTGCCACGGCTCGCGCAGGCGATCGCGCAGGCCGACGGCGCGCGCCAGTCCTCCGTTGATCCACGGCGGCGGCGCCCGCCGCAGAGCGCGCTTGGCGACGTACTTCATCCGCGGCGGGACCAGCAGCGCGAGGGCCATGCCCGCGAACTGCGCCCGGCTCCCGCCGTACCACGAGGCGAACGCGCGCGTGTCGTGGAGGAAGCGGCGGAGCCGGAGCTCGTGCACGAGGTCGGCGAGATACCCGACCTCGTCGAGGAGATGATCGCCGCCGTCGCCGGAGAGCAGCACGCGGCAACCCCACGCCAGAACGGCGTCGGTGCCGGCGAGCACGCTCTGGCGAGCCGCTCCCACGATGGGGCTCTCCACCTCCCACAGCAGCTCGTCGATCCGGTGGAGAGGATCATCGTCGGCGGCGTGGATCTCATGGCCCTTGCGACCGGTGGCGGCGACGACGTCCCGCGCGAACGTCCGCTCGTCGGAGGCAGGGTCATCGGAAAAGAGCGTGAACGCCTCCAGCGCCGGCACGCCACCGTCGGGGCCGCCGCCGTACCGCTCGGCCGTGCACAGGATCGCGGAGGAGTCGAGGCCACCACTAACGAAGACGCCGATCGGGAACTCGCTGCGCAGGCGGCAGCGCACGGCCTCGGCGAACAGCGTCAGGAAGTGGTCGACGTACTCGTCGTCGCGCGCGTAGCGCGTCTCGCGCAGGGGATCGATGGCCCAGTACCGCCCCACGCGGGCGACGCCGTTGCGCACGGTCAGCACGTGTCCCGGCGGGAGCCGGCACATCCCGCGAAAGAACGTGCGGTCGTGATCGCGCTCGCGGAACTCGCGGAGCAGGAACGCGAGCACCATCTCGTCGTCGGGCTCCGGGATGGCGCCGCGCGCGGCCAGCAACGGCTTGATCTCGGATCCGAAGAACAGCGTCGGCCCCGCCCATGTGTAGTGCAGGGGCTTGAGCCCGAGGCGGTCGCGCGCGCACACGAGCGTTTGCACGCGGTCGTCCCACAGCGCGAACGCGAACTCGCCGACCATGTGGTCGAGCGCGCGCAGACCCCAGCGGCGGTACGCGCGAAGCACGAGCGCGGGGTCGGTGGCGCCGGCCCCCGGCGCCATGTCGGCGCCGAGCGTCACCGTCAGCTCCTGGCGGTTGTCGAGGCGCCCATCCCAGACGAGCCGGACGTCACCGGTGTCGTCGATGACGGGCTGCTTTTCGTGGAGCGATTCCGGCGTCGTGTAGAGCAGGCGATGCCCGAGACCGATCGGCCCCTCGTGCCACTGGCCTTCCCCATCCGAGCCGCGATGCGCGATGGCCTTGACCATCCGCGCGAGCGTGGTCGGGTCCACGGGGCGACCGTCGGTGCGATGGATTCCGACCAGTCCGCTCACGCGGCGGCGCCCACGACGACGGTCCCCTCGGGCGCCCACTGCTTCAGCCATCGTTCGAGCTTGACGAGGTTCCACAGAAGGGTGCGGGAGGGCACGTGTCCGCCGAGATACCGGTCGCGCATCTGCTCGGCCTCGGCGCGCCGCACGTAGGCGAAGACACGGGCGTCGGCGCCGAAGAGCTCGCGATCCCAGCATCGCGCCTCCAGACGCGCGGTGAGCTCGGGATCCCGGGATCCGACCGCGTGGGTGTTCTCCGCACCTCGCGCCGGCCCGGCCGCGGATGCGAGGGCATGCTGGACGAACTGCTTGCGGTATCCGCGTCCGAGCTTCACATCGGCGGGCACGGCGAGGAAGAACTCGATGAGTCGCCGGTCCAGGTACGGGTACCGGCACTCGAGCCCGAACGCCGACGCCACGGCGTCCATCTGATCGAGCGCGAACACCGTGGCCGGATTCGTGAGTGCCCGGTACGTCGTCTCCTGGCACCAGGTGGGAAACGTGCGCGGCGGACGCTCCACCGTCCGCTCTTGCATGCCCACCCGCTTCGCGAACGCGGGCTCGATCCACTCCGGCACCTGCCGTCCCGCCAGCGTCTTCACGCGCCGGCGCCACGCGGGAGAAAGCTGGCCCCAGAGCAGCCAGAGCAGCGTGGCGGCCGAGGCGTCACCGCCGTAGGCGGCAGCGCGGAGGCGGAGGTCGCGGCGCAGTCGGAGCAGCCGCCCGGCGCGGAGGAGGTCCGCCAGGAATCCGTCCTCGGCGCTCTGGCTCAGCTCGTCGGCGCCGAAGCCGCTGAGCAGGGTGCGACAGCCGACGTTCCGCGCCGGCTCGAGAAGGAGGGGGACCGTCGGCAAGCCGTCGTGGTGCGGTGTTTCCCCGCACTCCATGAACGGCTCGAACGACGTCACCGGCGCGCCGCCCGCGGACGGAACGACGCGACGTATCGGTGTCCCGTACACCAGCTCCAGCCATTCGAGCGCGCCCGCCTCCTCCGCGTACATCTCGTCGTCGAAGAGCGTGAGGCCCTCCAGGGGAGGCAATCCCGGATCGTCGGCGCGCAACGATTCCGCGGTGGCGGCCACCGACGTGGAATCGATCCCGCCGCTGAGCAACATTGCGACGGGACCTCTCCCCGGGAGCCGGCACCCGACCGCGTCCCGGAACAGCGCCGTGAAGTGATCGAGATAGTCGTCCTCGCGGCGATAGCGAAGCTCGCCTCCACTCGCGGGCGTCCAGTAGCGAACGATCTCCACGCCATGGGGACGGAGCCGCAGAACGTGTCCGGGCGGGAGCCGCCGAATCTCCGCGAAGAAGGTGGCGCTGGAATCGCGAAAGCCCATGAGGAGGAGATCGGCGACGGTGGCCTCGTCCAGCCCGCGGCCGACGTCGGGATCGGCGAATAGTGCCTTGATCTCCGACGCGAACAGCAGGCGGCGGCCGTTCCAGTGGTAGTAGAGCGGCTTGACGCCGAGCGCGTCGCGCGCGCAGAGCAGCGTCCGCGTGCGCTCGTCCCACAGCGCGAGCGCGAAGTCGCCGGCGATCCGCGCAAACGCGTCTTCACCGCGGGCGCGGTATATCTCCAAGATCATCTCGGCGTCGGACCAAGCGGACGTCGCGCGCTCGGCGCCGAGCACGGCGCGATCGTCGACTCGTCCGTCCCAGGTGATCCAGCACTGGCCCGCCGCATCCGCCACCGGGGCCTTTTCGCGCAGCGACGCCGGCGTGGTGGCGAAGAGGCGGTGCCCGAGCGCGATCGGCCCTTTCGCCCACTGCCCCTCACCGTCCCGCCCACGGTGCGAGAGAGCCTCGGTCATCCGCGCCAGCAGCGCGGGGTCGGCGAGACCGCCGTCGACGCGGCAGATACCGGCGATGCCGCTCATCGTGGAGATCCCGCGCGCGTGGAGAGCAGAGGCGCGAAGCCGCATCCGTCGTCGCCGAACAGCACTTCCCCGTCGCGCTCGAGCCAGGCGTGGGCGGCGAGCGCGCCGTCGCGGCGGGCGACGCCGATCTGGAGCGTGGTGGCGATGCCGCGGCGGCGGAGGAGCCAGGAGAGAACGAGCGCTTGCTTGAGGCAGGTCACGCGCCCCGGCGCGTAGCGGCCGGCGACCTCGACCAGCCACGCCAGCCGTGCGATCGACAGCGACGACCCTGCCGGCGCCGGGGGGCACCCGGGAAAGACGTCGGCCAGCTTCAGCAACGACGCGAGGGGAAGAAAGACGAGGCCGGCATCGGCGACGAAGAAGAGAACCCAGGCACGAACGAGGAGCGCGCGCTCCCCCCGCGGAAGCTGCGCGAGCTTAAGCAGCCGCCCCACGCTCCACGTCCACCAGCTCGTTCTCGCGCAGGGCCACCACCAGGCGCAGGAGGTCCCACTCGGCCTCGTCCGGCGTGACATCGTACTCGGCGAGAACCGCCGCGAGGGCAGCGCTCAGCGTCGGATCACGGGTGAGCGCCTGCCAGATGGTCGTGCCCACCGGATCGAGACCGAAGTAGACGCCCGTGGTGAGGTTGAGAATGACGGCCTCGCCGTCGAGATCGCGCGAGACCACGTCGGAGCGAATGCGGATGCGCGTGTCGAGCGTGATGCCGCCCTTCATCGCAGCCGAAGAGCCATCGCACCCGGCGGCGCCGGCATAGCCGAGAAGGCTCCAAGCACTCGGCATCACCGTAACAGAGACCGGCGGCGCCGGATGCGCATTAAATGACCGCCGCCCCCGTCTGATCGCGGGTGCGACCCGGTCTGATCCGAGGCGGCCCCGCGTGATCGCGGCGCGACGGAGGTCTGATCGCCCGCCAGGCCCGGTATGATGGCGGGCGTGACTTCGTCTCGATGGCCGGAGGCGCACGCGCGCTGCGGCATGGTCGCCTCCCCTCACGCGCTCGCGTCTCAGGCGGGCGTGGCGATCCTCGCCGCCGGCGGCAACGCCATCGATGCCGCGATCGCCGCCGCCATCACGCTCGCGGTCGTCTATCCGCACATGAACGGCATCGGCGGCGACAACGTCTGGCTCATCTACGACGCCGGCCGCGCCGACCTGCGCGGCCTGAACGCCGCTGGCCGCTCCGCGGCGTCGGTGACGCTCGACGCCTACCGGGCGCGCCACGACGGCGCGATGCCGATCCGCGGCGGTGCCGCCGCGCTCATGGTGCCGGGTACAGTGTCGGGGTGGTGGGAGGCGCATCGCTACAGCCGGGATCGCATGGGCTCGCCGGTGGCGTGGACGACGCTCTTCGACCACGCCATCCGCCACGCGCGCGACGGATTTCCGGCATCGGCCGCCCAGCGGCGGATGACCACGGCCGCGCCGGGAATCTTCGAGCCGAGCGCCGCTGCCGACGTGCGGCGGACGCTGTGGCCGATCTACCATCCGGATAGACTGACCGCGCCTGCCTTCGTCCAGACCGATCTCGGCGCCACGCTGGCGGCGGTGGCGGCGGGCGGGAGCGACGAGTTCTATCGCGGCGCGCTCGCGCGGCGCTTGGTGGCAGGCGCCGCCGCCGTCGGGAGCCCGCTCACCGCTGCCGACCTGGAATCACACCGCGCGGATTGGGTCACGCCGCTGCGCATCCTTTATCGGGGTGGGGAGGCGGCGACCCTTCCCCCGCCGACGCAGGGCATGTCCGCGCTCGCGATCCTGGCCCTGCTCGAAGGCTTCGAGCTCGATGTCCTCGACGACGCCACCTACGTCCATCTCGTCGTGGAGGCGACGAAGCTCGCCTTCGAGGACCGCGACCGCTACCTTGCGGACCCCACCGTCGTCGCCGTGCCCGTGGAGACGTGTCTCGACCGTGGGCGCCTCGAGCACCGTCGCACGGCCATCTCCGCGCGAGCGGCGAGGCCGGCCGCGAGCGCGCATGCGGGCGGCGGTGACACGGTGGCCATCGTGACCGCGGACGCGGACGGCAACGCGGTGTCGGTGATCCAGAGCCTCTACCACGAGTTCGGAGCGGGCGTGGTGGCGGGAGACACCGGCATCGTGCTGCAGAACCGCGGCGCCTTCTTCTCGCTCGATCCGGCGCATCCCAACTGTCTGGCGCCGCGCAAGCGCACCGCCCACACGCTGATCCCGTCGATGTACCTCGTCGGGGGGCGGCCACGCTTCGTCTACGGCACCATGGGCGGCGAAGGGCAGCCGCAAACACAGGCCGCGCTCGTCACACGACTGGTCGACCGTGGCCTCGGCCCCCAGGCCGCGGTCGAGGCACCGCGCTGGCTTTTCGGCCGCACGTGGGGCGAGGTGTCGCGCAGCCTTCGCCTCGAAGGGCGCTTCGGTCCGGCGACGGCGGAGGCGCTGCGCGCGCGGGGGCACGACGTCGTGCTGATCGACGACTGGAGCGATCTCGTCGGCCACGCCCAGGTGATCCAACTCGACGGCGACGGCCTGCGCGGCGGATCGGACCCGCGCGCGGACGGTGCTGCTCTCGGGTGGTGACGGACTCCGCTATCGTAGGAGTCGCGCGTAATTCTGGCGGCAGCTTACGACTTTCGGATGACCCGGCCCGAGCGATCTCTCGAAAATCCGGAGGGCGCGTCGATAGAGCGCCTCCGCCCTCGTTCCCCTACCCGTCTGCTTGTTGAGCAGCGCGAGGTTGTTCAGCGTCATGGCGACATCCGGATGCTCACGGCCAAGCACTCTCTCCTTGACCGCCAGGGCTCGCTGATAGAGCCGCTCGGCTTTCGCGTGCTCGCCCCGCGCTTGGTGTATGGCCGCCAGATTGTTGAAGTTTACGGCGAGCTCGTAGTGGTTGCGGCCGAACCTGCGTTCGAAGACTGTGATTGCTCTGCGATACAGCGGCTCCGCCTCATGGTGCTTGCCCTGACGATCGAGGATCGCCGCCAGCGCGGCCGCGTCGGCCGCCACATCGCGATGATTCGCACCGAGCCCTTTCTGCCTGATCTCCACCGAGCGCCGGGCGAACGACTCGGCCCGGGCATACCTGCCGCGGGCGTGCTCGAGGCCACCCAGGTTGTGATAGATCGTCGCGACCTCGGGATGGCTCGCGCCGAGCGCTCTTTTCGTGATCGACAGCGCCCGACCGTAGAGCCGCCGCGCCTCGTCGAAACGCCCCGTGTACTTATAGAGAACGGCCAGGTTGTTGAGCAGGGCCGCAGACTGCAGATCGTCGGTACCGAACTTGGCTCGTGCGATACGCAGCGCGCGCGCGAAGAGTCGCGCCGCCTCGCGATAGCGGCCCTGCACGCGCTGGATGTTGGCGAGCTTGCCGAGTGCGTCCGCATAGAGCCTGTCGGCGCGGTCAACGCCACGTGTCTCCCCGAGAATTTCGACGCAGCGACGGTAACACCGTTCGGCGTCGGCATACTCGCTGCACTCCTCGTGAATCGCGCCCAGCGTTTTCAGGACGCGCGCGCTGTCGGGACTCTGGGCCCCGCCCGCGCGCTTCAGGACCCTCAGCGCGCGAGCGCAGGCCCGTCGCGCCTTCGCATACTCCCCGCGCCCGAGGTCGAGCGTGGCGAGATGGTGAAGCCGGCGCGTCTCTTCATATCCCTCCTTGCGATCGCGTCCGTTCCGGATCACGGCGTCTGGCGCACCTCGTCGACGAGCAGTGTCTCGTTGTGGTTCAGGCCGCAGCCGGGACGACCGACTTGGTCTGAGCCGCCCCCGCTGACCTTCGTCGCGCTCGCCTTCTTCGGTGGTAGGTCCTTGACCCTGGTGCGTGCCGACGTCTTCTTCGGTTGACCTTTCGTGCTCTTCATCGCTGCCTCCCTGGGTCCCGTTCGTTAACGCGCCGCCTGGCGAGCGTCGAGGAGCAAGGTCTCGTTGTGGTTGATGTTGCAGCCCGGTCGATAGACTTCGTCCGAGCCGCCCTTGACCTTCACCTCGCGCGTCTTCTTCGGTGGCAGGTCCTTGACCGTGGTGCGTGCCGTCGTCTTCTTCGTCGGGCTCTTCTCTCTCATCTTCGCCTCCCGTCGATTCTCAGATCGTGGTTGCTGCGCACAGTGAACTATGCAACGGGCATACCGGAAATGCGCTGCCGTAAGCCTCCAGCAACTTTTCTTGGGTGATCACAGGAGATCTAAAGACAAGCCACAGGAACTGAGGGAACACGCGACCGTCAGTGTCTACTGCAGCAGACGGCATGGCTACAGAAGTAGACGGTTCCGACGTCTTCACTGTCCATACCGAGGTCGCCTGGGATTAGAACGGGGTTCCCGTGCTGCCTCGGCGCAGGCGCTAAGTTGGGCGACTTCCTGCGCTGCCACCAAACGTCAACCTGCCGCTTCGCGTACCTTCTGACCGCCCTGCACGCGCTCCCCCTTGGCGCCGGCCGGCAGGTCCTCCAGACGAGCCTTAGGACGTTGCTCCTCACGCTGGTTGGTCGTCTCTACCTTCGTGTCCTGGTCCATGATCACTGCTCTCCCTTGGTGACGGTGCAGCCGAAGAGTCCTGGCTTCATCGCATCTCTTCCCCCGCCTCGTTCGCTGAGGCGACGTAGCCTAGCACGGGCGTGCGGCAAGCACCGTGCCAAATCCACAGCGCGCACCTCGGCGCAGAACATCGCTGTATGAAAGCGTTGACGGTAGGCGATCAGAACGAGGCAAGAGCCGAGGCGTGCCTCATCACGAAGACAGTGTGTCTTCGAAAGGCGTCAGCACCGCCGGGCGGTCACCACGTGGACAAAATTCTGAAAAGCGCGAAGCCGAGCGAGTTGCCGGTCGAAACTCAAGACCGGCAAACCCTGGGCCTCACGATCCCGCCGTGGTTCCTGTCGCGCGCGAGATCATCCAATGACGTCGTCCGATCCGACACGTCTTAGTCCAGCGCGACCTCCCTGGAGAACACCGTGAACGAGGAGCGGCGGGTGGCGGCGAGCGCCTCGCTGATCTCGGCGGCGCCGCGGCCGGCGCCCTGACGCAGGAGCACCTCGAAGAAGCGTGTGTAGAACCAGTCGGGGTAGACCACGACGCTGAAGCGCGCGCGCACGCCGGGCGCGCCCGCGCGCCCCCGATACTCGAGCACCGCCGTCGCGCCCGGGAGCAGGCGCGTGTCGCTCACCTCGGCGGCGAGGTCGAGGGTGACGTCGCGGGCGATCACCGTCTCCTGCCGCGTTCCCGCCACCACCTGCCCCGCTCCGTCCACGAGCTCACCGCGCAAGACCACCCGTGGCGTGACGTAGGTCGGAAACGCGTGCCCCACCCCCGTGTTGGTGACGCTCAGGGTGCCGATCACGCGATCGCCGTCGCGCGACGGCGGTGACGCCCCGTCGAGCTTGACCGTGATGCCGGAGCGCACCATCTCCGCGTCGTGGATGCCGCGCCACAGATGGCGGCGATCCGGCATGTGTCAGTCCTGGCACTGAACCCCCGCCGTCGCGAACCGGCTCGCCGCCCATTCGCGGTACGTGTTCTCGAGCAGCTTGCCGTTGAGGGCAAAGCCGTCGTCGGTGAACTGATGACATCCGCGGCAGAACTCGGCCGTCAGAAAGGCCGGCGTCCGCGTCACCCCGCGGTGAGGAAGGTTCTCCCGTGGCGCCGCGCTCGCCGTGCTGCCGTCACGGCGCGGGGGGCCGAACCGCTCGTGGCCGCGCACGTGGCAGCCCGCGCAGGGGATGCCTTTCGGGCGGAGCGTCGCGTCGAACGCGGGGTTGGGCACGAGGCCGCCGTCCTTCGGCACGAGCGGTCGCTGTTCGAAGAGCGGCGCGTGGCAATTCTGGCAGTCGAGCGCGCTCCGCGGCTCCTTTTCCAGCATCTCGCGGAGCTGGCCGGCCACCCCCGGTCCCATGGACGCGGCATGAATGCTGCCCCGCCAGTCCGCGTGCTGCACGGGATGGCAGGTGCCGCACGCCTCCGGTTGCAGCGACGCCTCGACCGGCGTGAAGCGTGACGGCGGAAGTCCCTGCTGCGGAAGAGGCTGCCGCCAGTGTCGGGTCACGAAATCTTCAGCGGCCAGGGCGAGACCGAACAGGAGCGTGACAAGCGCGGCAAGCACGACACCGAACGGGACGGCGACGGGGACGGAAGAGGCCGGCACTCGGCGCATCGCCCTACGTTACCAGCCGTGCTCTCCCGATGGCATTCGTCGTGCAGTTTCGAGTCCTAGCCTCTGGATGTGAAGGTCTTTCACCAACACCCGACGACGAGGGACAGGACCATGGTGATGAGACACAGCCCATTCGAGCTACAACCGTCGGCCGCCGCCGAGGGATCGAGCCGTCGCGCCGGGGGCGACTACGCGAGGGGAGTCAACGTCGGTCAGGGTGAGCGCTGGGCGTCGGTGTTGGCAGGGGCCGCGCTCGCCGTCTACGGCATCACGCGCGCGTCGTGGGCGGGGCTCGCGCTCGCGGTGGTGGGCGGGACGCTCGTCTATCGTGGCGCCAGCGGCCGCTGCCAGCTCTACTCGGCGCTCGACATCGACCGCGCGCATCCGGGCGTGCGGCAGGGCAACCTCGGGATCAAGGTCGATCAGGCGGTGCTCGTCAACGCGCCGGCCGACCGCTTGTTCCGGTTCTGGCGCAACCTGGAAAACCTGCCGCGCATCATGTCGAACGTCGAGTCCGTGCGCACAGAGAGTCCCATGCGGTCGCACTGGGTCGTGCGCGGGCCCGCCGGGAAGGCGTTCGAGTGGGACGCGGAGGTCATCAACGAGGTGCCCAACGAGACCATCGCGTGGCGCTCGGTGGGTCACCCCGACGTCGAGCACGCGGGCTCGGTGCGTTTCGAGCCTGCTCCCGACGGCGGCACGGTCGTGCGCGTGTCGCTCCAGTACGACCCTCCCGCGGGCGTGATCGGCGGCGTCATCGCCGCCTCCACGTGGCTCGGCGACGCGGGGCAACGGATCGACGAAGATCTCACGAACTTCAAGCAGGCGGTGGAGTCCGGTCGCATCGCGGCCTGAGCGCCTTTCTCGTCAAGCGCCGGCACGGAGCCCTTTTCGCGGCCCGTGCCGGCGCCTTGCGGTACAGTACCCCTCGCACCATCTTCGAACGGAGGCCCTCGCTGTGGATCCCTACCGCTTGCCGCGTCACGTGCTGCCGGTCCGCTACGACATCCGTCTCGAGCCCGACCTCACCACCGCGACCTTCACCGGCGACGAGACAATCACGGTCACCGTCACCGAGCCCACCGCCGAGATCTGGCTGAACGCGGTGGACCTTGCAATCGACGAGGTGTCGGTGGTGAGGGATGGCGGCGCGCCCGTGATGGGGACGGCGTCGCTGGAGGACTCCACGGAGCGATGCCGGCTCGCCTTCGCGGAAAAAATTCCGGCGGGGACGGCCCGGCTGCGCCTCCGCTTCCGGGGCACGCTCAACGACAAGCTGCGCGGGTTCTATCGGAGCACGTACAAGGACGCGAGCGGCGCCACCCGCACGCTCGCCGCCACCCAGTTCGAGGCCACCGACGCCCGGCGCGCCTTTCCCTGCTGGGACGAGCCGTCGTTCAAGGCCGTGTTCGCCTCCACCCTCGTCGTCGATCCCGCGCTCACCGCCGTCTCCAACACCGGCATCGTTCGCGAGACGCGCGAGGGCGCGCGCAAGGCGCTCACGTTCGCCGACACGATCAAGATGTCGACCTATCTCGTGGCGTACGTGGTGGGGGAGCTGGAGGCGACGGAGCCTGTGGCCGTGGGTCGCACGGCCCTCCGCGTGTGGTGCGTCCCCGGCAAGCTGCGCCTCGCGTCCTTCGGCCGTGAGATCGCGGCCGTGTCGCTCGACTTCTTCGAGCGCTACTACGGCCTCCCCTATCCGGGCGACAAGCTCGACCTCCTCGCCATTCCCGACTTCGCGGCGGGCGCGATGGAGAACCTGGGCGCCATCACGTTTCGCGAGACGGCGCTCCTCGTCGACGAGAAGGCGGCCACCCACGGCGAGCTCGAGCGCGTGGCGGACGTGGTCGCTCACGAGAACGCCCACATGTGGTTCGGTGACCTCGCGACGATGAGCTGGTGGAACGGCATCTGGCTCAACGAGGCGTTCGCGACGTTCATGGAGATGTTGGCCGTCGACGCCTGGAAGCCGGACTGGGATCGGTGGACCACGTTCGGCGTGTCGCGCGCGGCCGCGTTGACGGTGGACGGGCTGCACGCCACGCGCCCCATCGAGTTCGCCGTGCACGCGCCCCGCGATGCCGACGCCATGTTCGACGTGCTCACCTACGAGAAAGGCGCCTCCGTGCTCCGCATGCTGGAGCAGTACCTGGGTCCGGACGTCTTCCGGGAGGGGATTCGCACGTACCTGCGCCGTCACGCCTACGGCAACACGGAGACGGCCGATCTGTGGGCCGCCCTCGGCGAAGCCTCGCGCCAACCGATTCCCGACGTCATGGACGGGTGGATCTTCCGTCCCGGCTATCCGCTCGTGAGCGCGCGCCTCGATGGCGCCGACCTCGTGCTGTCGCAGCAGCGCTTCAACTATCTTCCCGCTCCGCTCCCGGCCGGGACGCCGGGCACCGCCAACCGCCCGGAGACGCCGGCGGGAGGCGCCCGCCCGCACTGGCAGGTGCCGATCCAGATCCGCGTGCGCGCACGCGGCGCCGACACCTCGCGCCGTGTGCTCCTCGCCGAGGGCGAGGCGCGCGTTCGCCTCCCCGACGGCTTCGACTCCGCGCTCGTGAACGAGGGCGGTCACGGCTTCTATCGCGTCCGGTACGCGCCCGAGCTGCGCCAGCGCCTGCTGGCGCGGCTCGACGGCCTCGCCCCCATCGAGCGATTCAATCTCCTCAACGACGCGTGGGCGGCCACCCTCGCCGGGCTCATCCCCATCGCGGACTACGTGGACCTCACCGCGCGCTTCCGCGGCGAGCGCGACAAGAACGTGTGGGCGATCGTGAACGCCTCGTTCGCGGCGTTCAACCGCGTGATCGACGCCGACGATCGGCCGCGGCTGGAGGCGCTCGTGCGCGATCGCGTGAGCCCGATGGTGGCCGAGCTCGGATGGGAGCCGCGTTCCGGCGAGAGCGACCTCGTGCGCCAGCTCCGCGGCGATCTCCTCCGTGTGCTCGGGGTGCTCGGCAACGACGCCGGCTGCCACGCCAAGGCCGCCGAGCTCTACGCGGTGGCTCGGCGTGATCCCCAGGCCGTGGATCCCAACGTCCTGCCCGCGCTCATCGCCATCCTCGCCCACGCCGGCGACGCCCGGCGCTACGACGAATTCCTGACTGCCTTCCGATCGGCGGCCACGCCCCAGGAAGAGCAGCGCTACCTCTATGCGCTGGCCGCGTTCCGGACCGTGCCGCTCCTCGAGCAGACGCTCGCTCGCACCGTGAACGGCGAGATCCGCACCCAGGATGCGCCGTTCGTCGTGCGCGCCGTCCTCATGAACGTCTATGGCCGGGAGCCGGCGTGGCGGTTCGTCAAGACCAACTGGGACACCATGGATCGGCAGTACCCCAAGAACGGGCTGCGACGGATGTGCGACGGCGTCATCGCCCTCGCCACCCCGGAGCTCGAGCGCGACGTCCACACGTTCTTCGCCGAGCGCCACATCGACCTCGGCGGCCGCACGCTCGAGCAGTACCTGGAGCAGCTGCGGGTGGCGGTCACTTTCCGCGAGCGTGATGGCAAGGCTCTGTCGGCGGCGCTGGCCGGCGTCGGCGACGCCGCGCGGGGGACCCGATGAGCGGCCATACACCGGTGACGGCGAACGGCGTGACGATGCGGAGGGGGGCGGGCGGAGCGATGATGCGGATTGCGGCGAGCGGCGTGATCGTGATCGTAGCGGCGGTGCTCGCGACGGGGGCGACGGTGCGCGCGCAGCACAGCGGACCGCGGCATGCCGGTCACGACACCGCCCAGATGTGCGAGCGCGAGTTCCAGACGGTGGTCGGCGAAGGCCTCGGCTTCGGCATGGCCTTCGCGGCCGACAAGAACGGCTATCCGGGCCCTCGGCACGTGCTGGAGCTGAAGCACCGGCTGCGCCTGACTCCGGCCCAGGAGGCGCGCACGCAGGCGCTGCTCGACGAGATGTTCGCGCAATCCCGCCCGCGGAGCGCGCGTCTGCTGGAGGCGGAGCGCCGGCTCGGGCAGCTCTTCGCGGCCAGCGGCGCCGACGAGGCGGCGGTGGCGCGCACGGTGGCCGAAGTCGAGCGGGCGCGCGCCGACGTTCGCCTCGTCCATCTCCTCTTCCACCTGCGCACGCGCGACGTCCTCACCGCCGCCCAGCGCGAGGAGTACCGGCGCGCCCGCTGGGACGCTCCCGACCACCGATAGCCGCCGACGACGATGGAGCGCTTCGTGCTGATCTGCCTGGGGGGCGCGATCGGCACCGGCCTCCGCTATCTGACCGCGGTGGCGGCCGTGAGATGGTTCGGTCCCGAGTTGCCGTACGGGACACTGATCGTGAACCTTGTGGGCTCTTTCTTGATCGGGTTCGTCCAGCAGATGAGCGTCGAGACCGTGCTCGTTCCCGAGGACGCGCGCCTCTTCCTGAGCACCGGCATCATGGGCGGCTTCACGACGTACTCCGCGTTCAGCTACGAGACCGTGCGGCTCGTGCAGGTGGGGGCCTGGCTCTACGCCGGCCTCAACGTCGTCGTCACCACCGCCGCCTGCCTCGCCCTGTGCGCGCTCGGCATGACGCTCGCCCGCTCACTTCTCTCCGCGCGCCTGACCTGACCTGCACGAGCTACGGACCGGCGCCGCCTACCCTATCTCGACGCCGAGGGCGACCGATGCGAGGCGGCCGAGGCCGAAAGCGATGAGCCCGGATGCGACCCCGAGCGTCGCCACCTCGAGCCCGGAGCGCACGGCGGAGACGCGACCGAGGCGTCCCTTGAGAGCGCCCACGAAGAAGAGCGCCGCCACCGTGAGGAGCGCGGAGAGCGCGAGAGCCCGGATCACGTCGGAGAGGACGAAAGGAAGGAGCGGCACCGCCGCGAAGAGGCCGAACGCGATGCCCATGACGAGCGAGTCCCGAACCGGCGAGCCGAGCCGCTGGGGGGCGAGGCCGAGCTCGAACGTCGAAAGGGTAGCGAGCAGTAGCTCCGGATGCCGCGCGATGCGGCGGGCGACCTCGACGGCGTCGCCGCGGGACATGCCGCGCGCGGTGAGGGCCGCAATCAGCTCCGCGATCTCCTCCCCCGCGTGCTCCCGGATCTCGCGGCGCTCGCGCGCCAGCTCGGCCTCGTAAAGCTGGCGCTGGGCGCGGGACGACACGAACGTCCCGATCGACATGGCGAGGATCCCGGCCACGGCGGACACGGCGCCCGCGAGGAGAACGACCAGGTGATCGGCGCCGGCCGCCGCCAGCCCCGCCACCACTGCGGACGTCGACACGAGGCCGTCCTGGGCGCCGAACACGACCTCTCGGATCGAGGAGAGCCGCTCGATCCGCTTCGGCTCGGTAGCCAGCTCTCGCACGTGAGCGCGCCCGTCGCGGGTGCGCAGCGGCGCGGTCAGCGCCGGCGCGTCGCGCCCCGATGCCGCGTCGAGTAAGGGGGCCGTGTCGCGCCCCGGCGTCGCCTCACGCCCGGGCGCTGTCTCCGGCGCAGGGATCGCGTCGCCGGCGAGCGTCGTCTCCCGCCCCGGTGCCGCCCCCCGCATCGCGGAGGCCGCGGTCGCGGCCAGGCGCGCGAGGGCGGCGCGGAACATGTCGCGGTGATAGCGCTCGCGCTCGAGAGCGAGCCGGAACGAGGCGGCTGCGTCTTGCCGCCCTTCTTCCTCCGCCTCGCGGATCATGCGCGGCAAGGTGACCTCGATCTCCTGCACCTCGCCTCGCGCGGCCACCTCGAGGTTCTCGCGGGTGGAACGGATTGCGCCCATGGTGCGCAAATGGGTCAGGGCGTGGACGGTCTCCGCGCCGGCCGCCTCGAAGAACAGCTCGGCCACCTCGGGGTGGCCTTCCTGAAGCGCCTGCATACCGTAGGCGACGTAACGGCGGTTGGCGTCGGCTTCGCCGGCCAGGGCCACGTGGAGGTTCGCGTCGGTCCGGCCCTGGGCGTGCGGCGCCATGCCGGCATTTTATAGTGGAAACCGTGGTAGCTTTCGCAGGGACCGAGAGTGTAGGCATGCCGACCCCCTCACCGTCCCCGGCCATTCGTTATGGCGTCGGCCTTGCCGCCTTCATCCTGGCGGTGACGCTGACCGTCTTGGTGCCGACGCTGAGCCGGCACCTGCCGTTCGCGCTCATCTTCGCGGCGGTTGCGGTGGCCGCCTGGCAGGGGGGCCGCGGGCCCGCCCTCCTCGTGAGCGCGCTCGGGGCCGCCGCCGGCGCCCTCATCCCTCCCTTGACCGGCAGCCCCGCGCTCGACGGAGCGGCGGTGGTCCGAATTGGTGTCTTTGCGGTGGTGGCCCTGGTGATCACCGCCCTGATCGCGCGGCGCGAGTCCGCGGAGCGAAATCTGGAGTCGACTCGTCGGTTCCTGCAGGCGGTCCTCGACGGCGCCCCCGCCGTTGTGTACTGCCGGGATCTCGACGGCCGCATCACGCTCATCAACCGCCGCTACGAGGAGCTGTTCCACGTCACCCGCGAGGGCGTGATCGGCAAGCGCTCGCACGACATCTTCCCGGCCGAGCTCGCCGACCGCTTTCGCGCCAACGACCTCGCTGCCCTCGCCGCCGGTCGCCCCGTCGAGTTCGAGGAAGTCGTCCATCAGGACGACGGCGTGCACACCTACATCTCGCTGAAGTTCCCGCTCCGCGACGCCACGGGCACCGTCACCGGCGTGTGCGGGATCTCCACGGACATCTCCGCCCGCCAGCGCTCGGAGCGCGAAGTGCACGAGCAGCGGGAGTGGCTCAACGTCACGCTCGCCTCGATCGGCGACGCCGTCATCGCCACCGACACCGCCGCCCGCATCACGTTCATGAACGGCGTGGCGGAGAAGCTCACGGGCTGGACGGCGGGCGAGGCGACGGGCACGGCGCTCGGCGACGTGTTCCGGATCGTGGACGAACGTACGCGCGAGCCCCGCGAGAGCCCCGTGGACAAGGTGCTGCGTGAAGGAACCGTGGTCGGGCTCGCCAACCACACGGTGCTCCTGGCGCGTGACGGGCGCGAGATCCCCATCGACGACAGCGGCGCGCCCATCCGCGATGCCGAAGGGACCATCATCGGAGTCGTGCTCGTCTTCCGCGAGATCAGCGAGCGGCGGCGGCTCGAGATCGAGCGCGCTCAGATCCTCGAGCTGGAGCGCAGCGCGCGGGCGGTGGCGCAGGCGGCGCAGGAGCGCGCGAGCTTCGTGGCCCGCGCCAGCACCGTCCTCGCCTCCTCGCTCGACTACGGGACGACCCTCGCCGCCGTGGCCCGGCTCATCGTGCCGGAGCTGACCGACACGTGCTTCGTGGATCTACTCGACGACGACGGCACGCTTCGCCGCGTGACGGTCCCCCACGGCGATCCCGCCCTGGAAAGTCTGGCCGCGGACTTCACGCGGTCCTACGCGCCCGATCTCGATTCCGAGCATCCGCTCGCCCGCGTGCTCCGCACGGGAGAACCGGTGCGGTACCCCGAAGTTTCGGATTCGCTGCTGGGGACGCTGGCGGCGGACGCCGACAGCCTGGCGCGGGTGCGCGCGCTCCGCTTGTCGTCGCTGATGATCGTCCCCCTCGCCGCGCGCGGACGCACGGTGGGGGCGCTGTGGCTGGTGTCGCAAACGCCGGGGCGGCGCTACAGCGCGGGCGACCTCACCCTCGCCGAGGACCTCGCCCGCCGCATCGCCGCCGCCGTCGACAACGCCTTGCTCTACGCGGAGGCGGAGCGGCGGCGGCAGGAGGCCGAGACCGCGCAGCGCCGATTCGCCTTCCTCGCCGACGCTTCCACCGCGCTCTCGTCGGCGCTCGACATCGACACCACGCTCCAGCGTGTGGCGCGTCTCGCCGTCCCGTTCCTCGCCGACTGGTGCGCGATCGACGCCGTGCGGCCGGACGGCGCGCTGGCGCGGACGGCCGTCGCCCACGTGGACCCGGACCTGGAGCCTCTCGCCCGCGAGCTTCAGAGCCGATTCCCGGAGGCGCTGCCCGGCAGCGCCGCTGTCATGCGCTCGGGAAAGCCCGAGTTTCGACCCGTGACCGACGACGCAGATCTCCTCGGTGACGCCGCCGATGACGACCAGCGGCGGATCGTGCGCGCCCTCGGGGTGTCGTCCTACATCTGCGTGCCGATCTCCACCGCCGCCGGCGCCACGGGGGCGATCACGCTCGCCCACGGCGTCTCGCGCCGGCGCTACGGGCTCGACGATCTACGCCTGGCCGAGGCCCTGGCGCGGCGGGCGGCGAGCGCCGTCGACAACGCGCGCCTCTATCGCCACGCCCAGGAGGCCAACCGCGCCAAGGACGAGTTCCTGGCCACGCTCTCGCACGAGCTGCGCACGCCGCTGCATGCGATGCTCGGGTGGACGGGCATATTGCGGCGGGCGACGATGGACAGCGCCGAGCACAACCGCGCCATCGAGGTGATCGAGCGCAACACGCGACTGCAGGCGCAGCTCATCGAGGATCTCCTCGACGTCTCCCGCATCGTCACCGGCAAGCTGCGTCTCGATGTGCGGCCTCTCGACCTTCCCCCCGTCATCGAGGCCGCGCTCGATTCCGTGCGGGTGGCGGCGGCCGCCAAGGCGATCCGGATCGAGACGGCTCTCGACACCGATGTCGGCCCCGTCTCGGGAGACGCGGATCGTCTCCAGCAGGTGGTGTGGAATCTGCTCTCCAACGCCATCAAGTTCACGCCGCGCGACGGTCGCGTCTCCGTAAGCCTGGAGGGGATCGGCGATCACGCGCGCATCAGCGTGAGCGACACCGGCGTCGGCATCAGCCCCGCCTTCCTGCCCCATCTCTTCGAGCGCTTCCGTCAGGCCGACAGCACGGCTACCCGCACGCACGGCGGCCTCGGCATCGGCCTCGCGCTCGTGCGTCACCTGGTGGAGCTGCACGGCGGCCGGGTGCGGGCAGAGAGCGCGGGCGAAGGTCAGGGCGCGACGTTCACCGTGGAATTGCCGCTCCTGCCCACCACCACCACCCCCGCCGCCCTCCGCTCCGAGCTCACCCCGGCCGCGGAGGGACTGCCCGCCCTCGATGGCGTGCGCGTCCTCGTCGTCGACGACGAGGCCGACGCGCGCGAGCTCGTCACCGCGGTTCTCGAGCGCTGCGGCGCCATCGTGGAGCCGGCGGCGTCGGCGGCGGAGGCGGAAGCCGCCCTCGAGCGGTCCACGCCGGACGTGGTGGTGAGCGACGTCGGGCTTCCTGGCGAGGACGGCTACGCCCTCGTGCGCAAGCTGCGCTCCCTCGATGGGGAACGCGCGGGCATCCCGGCGGTGGCGCTCACCGCCTACGCCCATCCGGCCGATCGCACCCGCGCTCTTCTCGCGGGCTTCCAGATGCACCTCGCGAAGCCCATCGAGCCCGAGGAGCTGGCGGCGGTGGTGGCCAATCTTGCCCGGCTGCGACGACGTTAGCGGCCCCCGCGCGGCCCGTGATACGGTCCCGGCGATGAGATCGGCGATCGTCGCCGTCGTCCTCGCTGCCGCCGCCGTCGCGGTGGCCTCCCCCGCCCGTGCGCTCACCGTGCAGGAGGCGATCCTGGTCGTCAAGCCGGGGGTGGCGCTCATCAAGGCGGAGGTTCGCGCCGACGTCACCATGAACTGCGGCAGCGGTCCCGTCACCGTCTCCCCGCCCCCGTTCGTGGAGACCGGCACGGCGTGGTTCATCGACGGGCGCGGCTACCTGATCACCAACGCCCACGTGGTGGAGCCCGTCCATAGCGCGCCGCCGTGGGTGACGCACGAGCTCAAGAAGACCGCCATCGAGCAGGCGTGCGTGGAGCCTGCGCTCCGCGCGCAGGGCCTCGCGCGCGGACAGCGCCCCGACATCGAGGAGCGTCTCCGCCGCGACGCCAACGACCGCGCTCTTGCGACCGCCGAAGTATCGGCGACCCCGAAGCTCACGGTGCTCCTCTCCAACGGCACCCAGCTTCCCGCGCAGGTTCGCAAGTACAGCGCACCGCTCGTCCTCGACACCCGCGGCCGCGCGTTGCCACCGGCTCCCGGCGCCGGGCGGGACCTCGCGCTGGTGCAGGTCAAGAGCGACGTCTATCCGTCGCTGAAGGTGACGACGCGGGACGTCCGCATCGGCGATCCCGTCCACATCCTCGGTTTCCCCGGCGTCGTCCTCTCTCACGAGCTCCTGAACCAGAGCGTGACGCTGGACGCGACGGCGACCAACGGGTCCGTGTCCGGCTTCAAGGAGGACGCGATCGGGCAGAATGTCATCCAGACCGACGCGCCCGCGGCTCACGGCAACAGCGGCGGCCCGGCCATCACCGACGACGCCAGCGTGCTCGGCGTGATGACGTTCGTGTCGCTCAACCCCGCCGGCGGCGCCATCGTGCAAGGCTTCAACTTCCTGATTCCCGGCCGCGACGTGCTGAAGTTCGTCGAGGGCACGGAGGTCGACCTCCGCCGCGAGAATCCGTTCAACACGGCGTGGATGGCGGGCCTCGACGCGCTCTTCGGGGAGCGCTACGCGGTCGCCGTCACGCGGCTCGGAGAGGCCAACCGCCTCCAGCCCAACCTTCCCGACGTCAAGCACGCGCTGGCGGAGGCGGAGAACAAGGTCAAGAACCCGGCGCCGCGCCCGTTCCCGTGGGCGTGGGTGACGCTCGCCGTCTCGCTCGTGAGCGTCGGTGTGTACGGCGGGATGTGGGGACGGCGGTGGTGGCGGAACCGGTTCCGGATCCATCCCGCGCAGGTGATCGACGCCCTCGAGAGCGGCCACAGCCCGGTCTTGCTCGACGTGCGCACGAAGAGCGACTTCGAGACGAGTCCCCTCAAGCTCCCGGGCGCCATCCGTCTCGCCCCCGAGGATGCCGAGGCCGGTCGCATCGACCTCACCGTGGATCCCACGCAGATGATCGTGGCCTACTGCACGAGCCCGGAAGAGGCGACGAGCGCGCGCGTGCAGCAGATCCTCCGCCAGCGCGGCTTCCGCAACACGCGCATCCTCAAGGGCGGCCTCGGCGGCTGGACCAACGCGCGCCTGCCCGTGGAGGCGAAATCCGCGTTGCCGTCGATCGGGCTCGAGATCTACAAGAACCTCACGCTCGGTGACGTGGAGCGCCGCCGCTTCAGCGCGGGCGATCCCATCTTCCGGGAGGGCGACGACGCGCGCGGGGAGGCGTTCGTCGTGCATGCGGGCACGGTCGAGATCAGGAAGCGGTTCAACGGCCACGAGCGCGTGCTGAACCGTTACGGCGAGGGCGAGATCCTCGGCGAGATGTCGTTGTTCCGCAAATCCACGCGGTCGGCGGCGGCGGTGGCCGTGAGCGACGTGGAGCTGCTCGTGATTCGCAACGAGCGCCTGGAATGGCTGATCCGCAACCGACCGCAGCTCACGCTGGAGATGCTGCGGCGCCTCTCCGAGATGGTCGTCGCCACCGACCACGAGCGCGGCGACCGCGGCGACGGTCCCGGCCGCTCGCCCGGCCGCGAGGAACGGCCGTGAAGGCGATGCTGGCCCGCGCCTGGGGCGAGCCGTCGTCGCTCGAATATGCCGACGTACCGGCGCCGGTGCCGGGTCCGGGCGAGGTTGGCATCGACGTGCGTGCGATCGGCTGCAATTTCCCCGACATCCTCATCGTGCAGGGCAAGTACCAGAAGCGACCGCCGCTGCCGTTCAGTCCGGGCGCCGAGGTCGCCGGTATCGTCAGCGCGGTGGGAGCGGACGTGGTCGGGTTCGCGCCCGGGCAGCGCGTTTACGCGTTGACGAGCCAGGGCGGCTACGCGGAGAGCGTTGCCGTCCCCGCCGCGCGTGTCTTTCCGCTGCCGTCGCCGATGACGTTCGAGCAGGGCGCCGCCTTCGGCCTCGTCTATGGAACGTCGTACGGCGCGCTCGTCCATCGCGCGAACCTGCGCGCGGGAGAAACCCTGCTCGTGCACGCCGCCGCCGGCGGTGTCGGCCTCGCCGCCGTGCAGATCGGCAAGGTGCTCGGCGCGCGCGTGCTGGCGACGGCCGGCTCCCCCGAGAAGCTGGAGGTGGCGCGCGCGGCGGGAGCGGACGTCCTCATCGACTACCGCCGGGGCGACTGGGTGGAGCGCGTGAAGGCGGAGACCGGTGGCGCCGGTGCCGACGTCATCTACGATCCCGTGGGCGGCGACGTCTTCGACGGCTCCACCCGCTGCATCGCGTTCGAGGGGCGCCTGCTCGTCGTCGGGTTCACCGGCGGCCGCATCGCGGACGTGGCCACCAATCGCATCTTGTTGAAGAACATCAGCATCGTGGGCGTGCACTGGGGTCTCTACAGCGAGCGCAACCCCGGCTTCGTGCGCGCGTGCATGGCCGACCTCCACGCCCTCGCGGAGGCGGGCAAGATCACGCCCGTGGTCTGGAAGACGTTCCCGCTCTGCGAAGCCGCGCAGGCGCTCGCCGCCATCGCCTCCCGCGAGAGCTACGGCAAGGTCGTTCTGATCCCCTGACATGGTGCGGGTGGCGCTGACCCGGCTCGACCCCTCGGTGCCGCTGCCGAGCTACGCGCGGCCCGGGGACGCCGGCCTCGACCTCCACGCCGCCGCCGCCGTCACCCTCGATCCCGGCGGGCGCGCGCTGGTCCCTACCGGGCTCGCCGTCGCCATACCGCCAGGCTTCGCGGGGTTCGTGCTGCCGCGGTCGGGACTGGCGCTGCGGCACGGGATCACCGTCCTCAACGCGCCCGGGCTCATCGACGCGGGTTACCGCGGGGAAGTGAAGGTGCTGCTCGTGAATCTCGACCGGCACACGGCGGTGAAGCTCGAACGGGGGGAGCGAGTGGCGCAACTGGTGATCCAGCGCGTCGAGGAGGTCACGCTGGCGGAAGTGGCGGAACTCCCCGCCAGCGAGCGCGGCGCAGGTGGATTCGGGAGCACCGGGACCTGACTTTCGCCGATCACGCGCAACCGCCGTTCACCGCAATCTGCGGCGGCGGCGGCATCACGGCGTCGCCATGGACGGCGTGCGCGACCGAATCGCTACGCGTGATCGGCGAAGTCGTCAGGCGGCCGAGCCGCGCTGCGCGGAGCGCTTGACGTCGTCGAGACGGTCGGCCGCCTCCTGGAGACCGCCCTCGATGGTCTCCGCGACGTTCACGAGCGTGCCGGCGGCCTTGGCGCGGACGTCCCGGGTCGTCTCGTCGACGTACCGCTTGATGTCCCGGCCGTAGTAGTACATCGCCGCCGCTCCCACCACTGCCCCGAAAAGAAAGCTCTTCATCACGGTAGAACCCTCCTCGAACGTGGTCGAAGCAAGGCCGATGCCGTCAGGCGCCGCTAGTCCTTCCACTCCTCGCGCAAGATCTCGCCCAGCCACTCGTCGTGCCACTCACCGCCGATGAAGCGGTTGCGCCGGAGGCGTCCGCACTCCCGGTATCCCACTTTCTCCAGCGCGCGACGGCTGGCCTCGTTGCCGCTGTACACGGAGGTGAGAATCTTTCTCGAGGCCGAGCTCGAGGAACGCGTACCGCGTACGGAGCCGGATCGCCTCGGTGGCATAGCCGTGACCCCACGCCGCGCGCTCGCCGAGCATGATTCCGCTCCACGCGTGACGATGGCGCCAGGCGATGTTGTGCAATCCCGTGGTGCCGATGAGGGCGCCCGTGTCCCGGAGCGTGATCGCCCACACCACGTCGTGCTCGCTCGCCGCCATCTTCTCCAGCCAGTCCTCTTCCTGCTTGAGGGACGGCGGATGGCGAAGGAGCAGGTACTGGGTCACCCCGATGTCGGCGAACCACCGCGTGAACGTGGGAAGGTGCTCGGGCTGCGGCGGCCCCAGCCGCACGTGCGGACCGTCGAGGATGGGCCCGAGCATGATGCTCGCGACCGTAGCACGCCCGCCCGTGGGCCGCCAGCGCCTGGCGGCAGCGCTCGACGTCACCGCGCGCTGGACAAGGTGACGCCGCCATACGATCATGCGGCTGTGCTCGCCGAACGGGTACGGCAGGAGCCACCACGCCGGGCGCATGCCCGAGAAAGCGGGCGCCGATGCCAGCCCCCGGGATTCCGGTCGACCTGACGGGCGTGCACGTCCTCGTCGTCGACGACGACGAAGACGCCCGCCGCATCATGCACGCGACGCTCGCCTACTGCGGCGCCCTCGTAACCTCCGTGGAGTCCGCCAAGCGCGCGTACCAGGCGTTGACGCGCGTGAAGCCCAAGGTGATCGTGTGCGATCTCGCCATGCCGGAAGAGGACGGCCTCTCGTTCGTCCGCGAGATCCGGGAGGTGCCGAGCTTCAGTCGCATCCCCGTCGTCGCCGTCACCGCCTACGACCATTTCTACGGCCCGATCCGCGAGGTCTTCTTCGACGCCTACATCACGAAACCGATCAGCCCTCCGGAGCTGGCGCGGGTCGTGGCGTCGCTCGCCCGCTAGCGCGCGGACATCCCTCCGATCAGAACGCGGCGAGGACGAACTGCAGGTGGACGCCCTTGTCCTGAAGATTCCCGTGGGAGAACGTCGGGACCTCTCGCAGGCGGTGCCCCCAGTACACTTCGAGCGCGGGCCGCAACGGGAACGGCGTCAGGAACGTGAGCGCCCATCGCAGCCCGATGCCGATGCTGTAGAGCGGTTCCGGACCCGAGGTGGACGTGTGCTGATTCCACCCCTTGCCGAAGTCGAAGAACGGCGCCAGCTCGAGATAGTCCGCCCACGGGACGTTCCGGATGACGGGCACGCGCACCTCGAGCGACGCGAGGACGGCGTTGTCGGTGATGAACGTGTTCTCCCGGTATCCCCGCACGCTGTATCGCCCCCCGACCGAGATCTGCTCGAG
>DASXSB010000032.1:0-2932 GCA_036506275.1 Candidatus Methylomirabilota bacterium
TCCGCGAGACCCGTGTTTCGGGTATGGCGTCGGTTCCGGCGGTATCTACGGTGCACGCTGACAGGCGCACCGCACCGTCGATTAGCGTGGTCGAGCGAAGCCGGACCGCCGGCCCCCCGCCCCCGCCGGCCCCGCGCCGCCGCCGCCGTCGCGCGCTACGCGGCTTCGACGGCTTCGGGCGGCCCGTCGTCCGCGATCCCCGCCGTCCAGATCTCGGCTTCGCGCTCCGTCATGTTGCCGTGCGGCGCCAGCCGCGGGTCGGAGTAGCCCCAGCGCTCCACGTCCACCAGGTACTGGGCGCGGGAGACCAGCGTGCCGCGACACACGCGCTCGCCCGTGCCGTCGGGCAGCTCGCGCTGGAGGCGCGACATCAGCTCGGCCAGGATGCCCGGCGGGATGCGGTGCCGCTCGCCGGGATAAATGAAGCCGAACATCACGAGATGGCTCAGCAGCACGCGCCAGTGGTCGCCGAAGCGGCCCACCAGGCGCGGCCAGTCGATACACTCCGCGGAGGCACGCAGGATGTGGGCGACGTCGCCGCCGTCGAAGCGCTCGCGCTCCATGATGAAGCCCTTGGACCAGATCATCTCCTCGGCGGGCACGAGCCGGACGGGATGGTCGAGGACCTCGTCCGACAGGCTGTGACGGAACCAGTCGTCGTCGACGGCCGCCACGCCGTTGCCGGACGAAAAGATCACGTCGACGAAGTCATCACCGCACCGGGCCTTGGCCAGCCAGTGCGGGAACGGCACGTCCGTCTCGCAGCCCGTGCCGCCGAGCGCCGTCAGCACGGCGTCGAGGTCGCGGGGATGGATGAAGATGTCGAAGTCCTTCGTGTGGCGCGCGATGCCGGTGTAGCGGTCGAACGCGTACGCTCCGCCCACGAGGAACTCGAGGCCGGCGTCGTCCAGCGCGCGCATGGCCCGCCGGTAGAAATTACGCGTCTCGGGCGGCAGCAGGTCGTTCTTCATGGGATCGTCGCTCCGAGGCCCGCGCCGGCCTGCACCCGCGGCGCGGACGCGCCGTTCGTGCGATCCACGCCCACCACGATCACGCGGAAGGGCGGATCGTTGGGGAAGTGGCGTCGCAAGAGCGGCAGCGCCACGTTGTAGACGGGAACGTTCGTCGCGGTGCGGCCTTCGGGCGCGCCCCGATGGGCGTGCCCGTGGAACGCAGCGGTCACCGGGTACCGGTTCAGCGGATCCTCGAGCCGGCTCGAGCCGAGGAACGCCGCGATCTCCGAGGGCTCGTCGGCGACGGTCGCCCGGATCGGCGAGTAGTGCAAGAGCGCGATCCGGTGCGGCGTCCGCAGTCGCGCCAGCGCGCCCTCGAGCTTGAGCGCCTCCTCCACCGCCTCGCGCACGAAGGCCTTGAGGATGGGCTCGCCCCACGACTGCAGCGCGCGCTCGCCGAAGCCGCCCGCGAAGCCCTTCACCCCGGCGAAGCCGACGCCACGCAGCTCGCAGGAGTCGCCGTCGAGCACCGTGACGCCTGCCTCGCTGAGGATCTGCCGGACCTCGTCGGCGCGCTCCGACTCGTAGTCGTGGTTGCCCAGGACAGCGACCACCGGCACCTTCGCCACGGCCAGCTCGCGGACGAGAAAGCGCGCCTCCTCGGGCTGGCCGGTGTCCGTGAGGTCGCCGCAGAGAGCGAGCACATCCGCTCGCTCGGCCACCTGCGCGAACACCGGCGCGAGCGCCCCGGCCACCATCGCCTTGGCGGCGTGCAGATCCCCCACCGCCGCCACGCGTACGACGTCGGTGCTCACCTGACGACGGCCTCGCGTTCGAGCCGCTGCCTGAAGGCCCCCAGGCCTTCGCGCAGGACGTGCGCCGGGTCGCTGCCCGACAGCCACGCCACGGACTCACCGAGGCCACCGCCCGCGGGCCGCCACCACATCGTCACCTCGACGCGCGTGCCGTCGCCGGTCGGGCGGAAGCGCGCGGCGCCGCCGTGCTCCACGAGCGCGCCCTCGACGGTCGTCCACCCGATCACCCGGGGAGGGTCGCGCCGGGTGACGACGGTGTCGAACTCCACCGGGGCGCCGGCAGGACCCGCGACGACCCAGTGCCAGCGGTCCCCGCCGATCGGTCGCACGTCGCGGACCGCCGGCATGAAGCGCGGGAAATCCTCGAAGCGGGACCACGCGTCGAAGACGCGCTCGGGTGGCGCGCTCACGGTGATGCTCTCGCGCACCTGACCGGGCTCTCGCCGCCAGAGGCCCCAGATCCCCGCCGCGAGCACGCCGGCGGCCAGCCCGAAGAGCGACCAGCGGTGGTCCTCGAGGAACCCGGTGGCCGGCGCGCGCCGCCGCAGCCTGAGACGGCCGTTGAGCCACGCCGGGCGCAGCGACGCCGGCTGCTGGGCGATCGCGCTCAGCTCCGACATGAGACGCGGCGCGTCCAGCCGCGTCGCCGCCTGGCGCACGCTCATGGTCGCCGCGTCGCGCAGGCCCGACGCCGTATCCCGCATGCCCGCGGCCGCCTCGGCGAGACTCACCGACCCCAGCCGCTCCGTGGCGTCGTTCACCGCGCAGCTCAGCGTCTCGCTCAGCTCAGCGCGGCGCCGCTCGCCACGCTCCGGGTCGAGAAGGTACATCAGGCCAGCGCCGACCGTGGCGCCGCCAACGAGCGCAAGCGTGCCTCTCATGCATCACCTCCAGGCGTGGGACCGATCGTGTTCATCGCTCCTGCTCCCACCGATGCTGATCGCGGTCTTCCAGGATCTCCTCCGAGGTTCGGACCTCTTCGTCGGGCCCGCGCGGTACACCGAGCGCGCTGCCCAGTTCATCGACGACGTTCTTGTCGGGTGTCGCCACCGAGCCGCCCACGGCTTCCTCACCGACGTGATCGGCCCGCTCCCAGTCGGCGTCGGGATCGCCGCCCGTCAGCCGCGGGCTCGTGGCGCGGCCATAGACCGCCAGGTGCTCCTC
>DASXSB010000033.1:0-7527 GCA_036506275.1 Candidatus Methylomirabilota bacterium
GCGTGCGCGCATACACGGTCTGATAACGCTCGCGATCCTCGGCATCCGGCTTGGCGTGACGCTCGATGTAGGGCGGCAGCGGCGGCACCCCGTGGCTGTCGAGCAGATCGGGGACGGTGCCGTCCACGCGTTCGAGCACGCGCGTGCCGTCGCGCTCCACCGCCACCACGCGCACGCGCACGGGTGGCGCGGCGGCCGTCACCAGCTCCGTTCCCGGGCGGCAGCGGCGGCCCGGGCGCACGAGCGCGCGCCACCGGTCGCCGTCACCCGCGGGCTCCACGAACAGGAGCTCGACCGACCGGTCCCCCGCCACGTCGTGAGCGAGCACGCGCGCGGGAATGACGCGGGAGTCGTTGACGACGAGACAGTCGCCGGCGCGAAGCAGGCCGGGAAGGTCGGCGAAGCGATGATCGGTGAGGCGCCGGGTTCGGCGGTGGATGCGCAAGAGCCGCGAAGCGTCCCGCGCCGCCGACGGCACTTGCGCGATCGCGGACCGCGGCAGCGAGTAGTCGAACCGCGCGAGGTCCACGGCCCGTCAGTGTACATGGCGCGGGCGGGGGCGGCGGGCGCGTTTCCGTAGGTTGACAATACCTTCGAAATTAGGTACACCTAATCCCGGCGGACGAACCCAAGCCTCCACCGCCGGGAGGACCCCAGTGCCGCACGTCTTCAGCGTCGTCGTGTCCGGGTAGCCGTGGCCGCCACCTTCGTCGTCACGCTCCGCGAAGGCTTCGAGGCGGCGCTCCTCCTCGGCATCGTCTACACGTTCCTCGACAAGAGCGGGATGCGGCAGCACTTCGGCTACGTCACCGCCGGCGGCGCCCTCGGCTTCGCCGCCAGCGTGGTCATGGGCATCGTCCTCAGCTTCGCCTCCGGCCCCCTCCTCGATCTCGGTCCCGACCTCATCGCAGCCGTCGTGATCTTCGTCGCCGTCGCCGTCCTCACCTGGCATGGCTGGTGGATGGGGCAGCACGCGCGCGCGATCCGCGGCGACGTGGAGCGAAAGATCGAGGAGGCGCACGCCACCCGGCGCCTGTGGGCGATCGGCCTCATCGCGTTCACCGGGGTGTTCCGCGAGGGTGCGGAGACCATCCTGTTCCTGTGGGGGCTCATGGCGCAGGCGACCGTGGCGGGCGGGTGGAGTCCGCTGGTGGGCGGCATGCTCGGCGTGAGCGCCGCCGCCGCTCTCGGGTGGGCCATCTTCCACGGAGGCCGCCGGCTCAGCGTGCGGCGATTCTTCGCCGTCACCTCCGCGGTGCTGCTCTTCCTCGCCGCCGGCCTCTTCAGCGCCGGGCTCGGCAAACTCGAAGCGCTCGGCGTGCTGCCCCAGTCCGAGACGCTGTGGGATACGTCGTTCCTCATCGGCGACGAAGGCTTCGTGGGGGGGCTGCTGGCGGGCCTCATCGGCTATCGGGCCCGCCCATCGCAGATAGAGGTCGCGGGCTACGTGCTCTATCTCCTCGTGATCGGTATCTGGATGTACGGGCGCCCGGTACCGCGCGCGGAGCATCCGTCGCGGGAAATTCCCGCGGCACGATAGGAAGGTCAACGTGATCGTCTGCCTCTGCCGAAACGTCTCCGAACACGCCATCCGTTCGCTGGTGGCCGCGGGTGCGCGCTGTCCCATGGATATCGCGCGGCGGTGCGGCGCCGGCGCCGATTGCGGCGCCTGCTGCTGGCTGGTGGAGTCGATGGTGAGCGAGGCCGCGGAACTGGCCGGAAGCCCCGCATGAGGGGTCACGAACAGGTGATCCGGCTCCTCAACGACGTCCTCACCGCGGAGCTCACCGCCGTCAACCAGTACTTCATCCACGCGCGCATGTGCGAGAACTGGGGCTACGAGCGGTTGTGGAAGAAGGTGCGGGAGGAGTCGCTGGGCGAGATGCGCCACGCCGATCGCCTCATCGAGCGCATCCTCTACCTCGACGGCATGCCCAATCTCCAGCGTCTGGGCAAGGTGAACGTCGGCGAAACCGTTCCCGAGCAGCTTCGGCTGGACCTGGAGTTGGAGAAGACGGCCGTCAAGCAGCTCAACGACGGTATCGAGCTGTGCCGGAGCCACGGCGATGGCGGCAGCCGCCAGCTCCTCGAAGAGATCCTCGCCGCCGAGGAGCGGCACGTGCACTGGCTGGAAGCGCAGGTCGCGCTCATCACGCAGGTGGGCGAGACGAATTACCTCGCGCAGCAGATCACGGGCGAGGACGACGCATGAGCGACCGGACGCCGCCGCCCACGGCAGAGCCTTCCGAGCGGCGCGCCGTCGACAGCCTCGATCTCTTTCGCGGCGGACGCGAGATCGTGATCCGCCACGGGAGCGACGAGTACCGCCTGCGCATCACCCGTAGCGACAAGCTCATCCTCACCAAGTAGGCGGCGCCCCTCGGCGCGCGCCCGCGCGCCTCAGCCGATCCTGGCCCCCGGCGCCACCGCGTCGTCGGGGCGAAGCAGGATCACCTGCCCCGCCGCGTCGTACGCCCCGAGGACGAGCACCTCGGACCGAAAGGGCCCGATCTGCTTGGGCGGGAAGTTCACCACCGCCACCACGCGGCGGCCGACGAGGTCCTCCAGGCGGTAGCGGTCGGTGATCTGCGCGCTCGACCGCTTCACGCCGAGCTCGCCGAAGTCGATCCACAGTCGGTAGGCGGGCTTCCGCGCCTCCGGGAACGGCTGGGCGTCGGTCACGATGCCGACGCGCATGTCGACTTTCTCGAAGTCAGCCCACGTGATCGGGATCGTCACGGCGCGGCCAGCGTACCGAGGACGGCACCCGGATAGTAAAAGCTCACGATCTGCGCCGCCGTGTAGCCCTGCTCCGCCATGCCCTTCGCCCCCCACTGGCACATGCCGACGCCGTGACCGTAGCCGCGCCCGGTGAAATGCGCGATCCCGCGGTCCACGGCCACCGCGAAGAGCGTGCTCTTGAGGGTGTCGTAACCGATCATGCGCCGGAAGTCGTTGCCGCGCAGGCGGACGATGCCGCGGGAGCCCCGCACGCTGACCGTGATCGCACGGAGGGACGGCGTCCGCTCCGCGACCTCCACCGCGCGCACGGTGCCCACGTCCAGGCCTTGCCGGCGCAGGAGGTCGCCCATCTCGGCGAGCTTGACGTCGAGGTTCCAGTAGAAGTGGGGTGACGTCGTCGAGAACTCGCAGCGAATGGACTTCAGCGCCGGCATGTTCGAGGACGTGAAGACGTTACGCGGCTCCTCCGTGAAGCCTCCGCTGTCGGCGTGATAGAAGGCCGGAAACACCTCCCCTTCCCAGCGGAGCACCTGTCCCGCCGTCGCACTCACGGCGTCCCACATCGGCGAGCCCGGCGGCACGCGACCGAAGAACTGCTGGTGCGCCGTGGAGGCGATGATGTGGAACGGCTTGCCCTCGCCGAGGAGCCGGTGGTACGCGGCATACGTTCGCGCCGCGATCGCCTGCGCCCGCAGCGCTTCCATCGGGAAGCGCTCGAACGTCTCGGCGCGGAGAACGCCCACCACGTACTCCTCCAGCGGGACCTCGTTGACCACGGCGAGGCCGTCGCCGTTGCGCACGAGATCGATGGGGCTCTGATACTCGCGGCCGTTGAGACGGATGGGGCTGTCGCTCTGGAGCCGGAAGCTCGCCGCGTGCCTGCCGTCGAGCTCGATTCCGTCGCCGGCGACACCGCCCCGCACGGCATCGGTACGCCACGACTCGCACGGGCCCGCACACGCGCCGGCCGGCCCGGGGGCGACGGCGATGTCGGTCCCCCGCAATTCCACCCCCCGCGCGCGGTCCACGAGGGCGATACGAATGGTGTCCGGCGCCGCCGAGCCGGCGACAGCCGCGCCTGGCCCCGGAAGAGCGGCGCGGAGCGCCCACGCCACCACGAGGACGACCGCGCAGGCTGCCGGCGGCCGCCAGCGCCGGCGGAGGGGACCCACGCGCGCGAGCATCGTCACCGGCGACCGATCAGCCAGAGGACGAGCGAAAGAACCACGCTGATGAGGAGCGACGTGGCGAGAGGGAACGCGAACGTCCAGTTCCCGCGCTGGACATAGATGTCGCCAGGAAGACGGCCGAGCCACGGCAGCCGTCCCGCCAGCGTGAGCACGACGCCGATGACGGCGACGAGAAGCCCGACGACGATGAGCAGCCGTCCGAGCTCGTTCACGGCCGGCGCGCCGTCATTCGAAGAGCGCGGCCTGCCCAGGCGGCGCCGGCGCCGGCTTCCCGAGATGGCGGTAGGCCTCGCCCGTCACCCGCCGACCGGAAGGCGTGCGGACGATGAAGCCGATCTTGAGGAGATAGGGCTCGACGAGCTCCGAAAGGGTCTCCGCCTCGTCGTTGATGGTCGCCGCCACCGCCTCGATGCCCACCGGGCCCCCCGCGTAGTGCTCGATGATCGCGCTCAGGAATCGACGATCCAGGCGGTCGAGGCCGTGCTCGTCCACGCCCTCCCGATCGAGCGCGTCGCGCGCCACCGCGCCGTCGATGCCGCCGTCGCCGTTCACCTGCGCGTAGTCGCGCACTCGCCGCAGGAGCCGATTCACGATGCGGGGGGTGCCGCGGGCGCGCCGGGCGATCTCGGCGGCGCCGGCGGCGTCGATGCGCGCGGTGAGGATCGACGCCGAGCGCGCCACGATGCGCGTCAGCTCCTCGCCCGAGTAGAAGTCGAGGTGGTGGAAGATCCCGAAGCGCTCCCGCAGCGGCGCCGACAGCATGCCGGGCCGCGTGGTGGCGGCCACCAGCGTGAAGGGCCGCAGCGCGTACTTGAGCGTGCGCGCGTGCATGCCCTTGTCGATCACGAAGTTCACCGCGAAGTCTTCCATGGCGGGGTAGAGCAGCTCTTCCACGGCTCGCGGAAGACGGTGCACCTCGTCGATGAACAGCACGTCGCCCTCGGCCAGGTTGGTGAGGATCCCCATCAGGTCCGCCCCCCGCTCGATGGCGGGGCCGGAGGTGGTGACGAGGTTGGTGCCCATCTCGTTGGCGATGATCCCCGCCAGCGTCGTCTTGCCGAGACCGGGGGGGCCGTAGAGGAGGACGTGGTCGACGCACTCCTTGCGCTGCCGGGCCGCCTCCACCGACACGCGCAGGCTCGCCACCGCCTGCTCCTGCCCGATGTACTCCTCGAACGAGCGCGGGCGGAGCTGGCGCTCGAAGTTCGCCTCTTCGGGAGCGAGGGTGTGGCTGCCGAGCCGCGTCGCCTCGCTCATGGCCGGGCCGCCGCCGGCGCGCCGCGGTAGATCTCGTCGAAGAGCGCTTCCACGGAGTCCACGTCGGGCCGACGCTTGAGCGCGTCCGCGATGAGCTGCGACGCCTCGCTCGGGCGGTGACCGAGCTGCTTCACGAGTACCTCCCACACCAGCTCGCGCAGGCCGTCGGCGTCGGGTCCCGGCGGGGGCGGCGCCGGCGCCGCCGCCTCACCGTCGCGCGCGAGGGCGAACTTCGCCACCTTGTTCGAGAGCTGGGCCACGATGTTCTTCGCCTTCTGCGGTCCGATGCCGGGCAACGCGCGCAGGTACTTCTCGTCCTGACGCGCGATGGCGGCCGCGAGGTCGGCCACCGGCGCCGCCAGCGCGCGCGCCGCCACCATGGGCCCGATGTCCTTCACCGTGATCAGCTTCTCGAAGAACTCCTTGTCGAGGTCCGACGTGAAGCCGATGAGCACGGGCCGCGGCTGATCGCGGGTGGCGTGATAGTAGATGACGAGCGAGAGCGCGCTGCCGGTGTCTCCCGCTCCCGCCGTCACCCCCTGGAGCGCGCGGAGCGCGGTGGGGGGAAGGTACACCTCGTAGCCTATCCCGCCGCATTCGAGAATGACCCGATCCTCGAGCTTCCGGCGGAGGCGGCCGGTGAGCGTCGCGATCATGGCACCGCCCTCATGCGAGGCGCGCGCCCGTTCGGGAGAGGCCGGTGAGAGCGAGGGCGAGGGCGTCGGCGACGTGCGAAGGCCGCGGCGCCGTCTCGAGGCGCAGCAACCGCTGCACGCTGTGCTGGATCTGCTCCTTGGATGCGGTGCCGTTGGCGGCGATGGCACGCTTGACTTCGGCGGGGGCGAGCGTCAGCACGGGCACCTCGCGCTGGCGGGCGGCGAGGCAGATGACCCCGCGCGCGTGGGCCATGAGGAGCGCCGTGCGAGGAAACCGATACTCGGCGTAGAGGTCTTCGAGCACCAGCAGCGCGGGCGCGTGCTTCTCGACCAGGTCGCGCACGGCCTCGTATACGAGGGCGAGGCGGGCCTCGAGGGGAACGTCGCGCGTGGTCTCGATAACGCCCGTGTCGAGGACGAGGACGCTGCCCGCGCACGGCTCCACGAGCCCGTAGCCGGTGGCGACGAGGCCGGGATCGATGCCGAGCACGCGAAGAGGGAACGGCGCGGCGCCGCCGCGCACGAAAACCCTCGGTACGACATCAGGCAGCGGAGATGGCCTCGATGACGTCGTCCGGGATGTCGTAATTCGCGTAAACGGCCTGGACGTCGTCCAGTTCCTCCAGCGCTTCGATGAGCCGTAGCACCACCGGCGCGTCCTTGCCGTCGACCCGGACCGTCGACTGGGGGACGAACGCCACCGCGGATTCCATCACGGGCACGCCCTTCTTCTCCAGCGCCCCGCGGACCGCGTCCATTTCAGCAGGCGCGGTCGTGATCTCAAAGACTTTTTCCACGCGGCGCATGTCGGTGGCTCCGGCGTCGAGGACGATGCCGAGGAGATCGTCCTCGCCGATCTTGTCGGCGTCGATCTGGACCAGGCCCTTGCGCTCGAACATCCAGCCCACCGCCCCCGACGCGCCCATGTTGCCGCCGTGCTTCTCGAACACGTGACGGACTTCCGGCGCCGTCCGGTTGCGGTTGTCGGTGAGGACCTGGATCATCACCGCCACTCCGCCGGGCGCGTAGCCCTCGTACATGATCTCCTCGTACGATTCGCCCGGAAGCTCGCCCGTCCCCTTCTGGATGGCGCGCTTGACGTTCTCCTGCGGCATGTTGGCGGCCTTGGCGGATTCCATGGCCGCCTTGAGCCGCATGTTGACCTTGGGATCGCCGCCGCCGTTCCGCGCCGCCACCGTGATCTCGCGCAGGATCTTCGAGAACAGCTTGCCGCGCTGGACGTCGGTCTTGCCCTTCTTGCGCTTGATCTGCGACCACCGAGAGTGCCCTGACATGGCCCTATCCTCTCTCCTGGGAGATCGTGGCCTTGAGCCGCTTCACCCGCTGCAATCTGAGCTCGCGCCGCGCCTGCGCGTCTTCCCAGCGGCGCCGCTCGGCGGCGGTAGCCGGAGTGAAGGGGCGACAGGGGCGGGGCCGGAGATCCGGACCGAGATGCACGAACGTGAGGAAGGCGGTGCACGCGTGGCGGACCTCGCCCGTCCACGGCTTCTCCGCGAGCACGCGCACGCCCACCTCGAGCGACGACGTGCCCACAGCGTTGAGCCCGGCCTGGAACGTCACCACCTCGTGCGTGAAGATCGGCGAGTAGAAGTCCATGGCGTCCAGGCACGCCGTCATCACGAAGCCCTTGCAGTAGCGCATGGAGAGGATGCCGCCCGCCT
>DASXSB010000034.1:0-3058 GCA_036506275.1 Candidatus Methylomirabilota bacterium
GGAGGGAGCCCCGGCGGCCCCCCCGATGCCTCCCCCAGAGGAGAAAGACGTTTGCGCGGGCGAAGCCCGCGCTCGAACGCGGTCAGCCCAGGTCGGTCGCGACGGCGGCGACCACGTCGGCGGGGCGGTCCGTGTGGAGGAAATGGCCCGCGCCCGGGATGGTGACGACCAGGCATCCCGCCGTGGAAAGACGACGGGCGTCGGGCTCGCTGACGTAGGGTGAGCGGCCGCCGCGAACGCACTTCACCGTGTATGTTCTTTCGCGCTCCACGGCCGCCCAGACATCCTCGCGGCCCGTGCGCTCCTGCAGCCGAGCGAGGGCGGCGCGGTCGATGCGCCAGCGATAACCGTCGCCCTCGTGAGCGAGATTCAGCAGCAGCCACTCCGTGAGCGCGGCCGGCAGTCCGGCGGCGGCGAAGTGAGCGCGAAACGCGTTCCGGTCGGAAGCGGTGTCGGGCGCCGCGAGCAGCGCTTCCACGACGCGCACGGTCTCCCCGCCCGGCGGCAAGGGTGATGGCGAGATGTCGAGCAACGTCACGTGGGCGATCGCGGTCGGCTCCAGCAGCGCCGCCCGCAGCGCGACGCGGCCACCGAGCGAGTGACCGACGACGATCATGCGCGCGCCGCCCGCGACCCGCCGCGCGGTGGCGAGAACGTCGGCGGCGAGCGTGCCGAGATCGGCTCCGACCGGCAACGGCGGCGAGCTGCCGTGGCCGGTGAGATCGAGCGCGAAGACGGACACATCGGCGTGGCGTTCGCTGAGCGCGCGAGCGAGCGACGTCAGATTCCGACCGGAGCCGAGGAAGCCGTGGAGCAGGACGACCGCGCGCGGCCCCTCGCCGGAGCGCTGGTAGGCGAGATCGGCCACGGGTGGCGGTTACTGGTGGATGCTGCGGCCGTCCACGGCGAGGGCGGCCTCGCGCACGGCCTCCGCCAGCGTCGGATGGGCGTGCGAGGTCCGCGCGATGTCCTCGGCGCTGGCGCTGAACTCGATGGCGAGCGTGGCCTCCGCGATCAGCTCGGAGGCGCGCGGGCCGAGGACGTGGATGCCGAGGATCCGATCGGTGCGCGCGTCGGCCACGATCTTGACGCGACCGTCTCGCTCCCCGAGAGCGCGCGCCCGACCGTTGGCGAGGAACGGAAACGCCCCCACCTTCACCGCGTGACCGGCCGCGCGCGCGTCGACGTCGGTCCATCCCACCGCCGCCAGCTCCGGCGCCGTGTAGACGACGTTGGGAATCGCGCGATAGTTGACGTGCCCCGCCTGGCCGGCGAGCAGCTCCACGCACGCGATGCCTTCCTCTTCGGCCTTGTGCGCCAGCATCGGGCCCCGGATGACGTCGCCGATCGCGTAGATCCCCGGCACCGACGTCTGGAAACGGTCGTCGACCTCGATGCGGCCGCGCGTGTCGCGCGCGACGCCGAGCGCCTCCAGACCGAGGCCTTCCGTGAAGGGGCGGCGACCGACGGCAACGAGGACCCGGTCCCAGAGCTCCGTGCTCGTTTTCCCGCCTGCTTCCAGCGTGACCTCGACACGGCCGTCGCGCATGGCGGCGCCCTTGGCGGCGGCGGAGAGGCGGAACGTGAGGCCCTGGCGCTCCAGCGCGCGCTGGAGAGTGGCCGCAAGCTCGGCATCGAAGCCGACCGCGATCCGGTCCAGCATCTCCACCACGTGCACGTCCGATCCCAGACGCGCCCACACCGAGCCCAGCTCGAGTCCCACCGCGCCCGCGCCCACGACGAGCAAGCGCCCCGGCACGTCCGCGAACGCGAGCGCCTCCGTAGACGTGACGACGTGCGTTCCATCGACGTCGAAACCCGGGAGGGTGGCGGCGACCGAACCCGTGGCGACGACAACGTGGCGGGCATCGAGGCGCTGCGACGAGCCCTCCTCCGCAACCTCGACCGCGCCCGGCGCCGTGATGCGCGCCGTGCCCCGCACGTGCTGGACGCCGTTCTTTTTGAAGAGCGTGGCCACGCCGCTCGTCAGGCCCGTCACCACCTGGTCCTTGCGTCGCAGCATGGTGGGGAGATCGAGAGCGACCTCGGCGCGGATGCCGTGGGCGGCGAAGCGCTCGCGCGCCTCCCGGTAGAGCTCGCTGGAGTCGAGCAAGGCCTTCGATGGGATGCAGCCGATGCGGAGACACGTCCCCCCGAGCGCGTCCGCCTTTTCCACGCACGCGACCCGCATGCCGAGCTGGGCGGCGCGGATGGCGGCGACGTACCCGCCCGGTCCGGCGCCGATCACGACGAGGTCGTAGCGATCGGCGGCCATCACACCTCCAGGAGCAGGCGCGAGGGATCCTCGAGGCGCTCCTTCACCCGCACGAGGAAGGTCACGGCCTGCTCGCCGTCGACGAGGCGGTGGTCGTAGGAGACCGCCACGTACATCATCGGGCGGACGACGATCTGGTCGTCGACGACGACCGGCCGCTTCTCGATCTTGTGCATGCCGAGGATGCCGCTCTGCGGCGGGTTCAGGATCGGCGTCGACAGGAGCGAGCCGAAGATGCCGCCGTTGGTGAGCGTGAACGTGCCGCCGGAGAGCTCATCCAGCGTGAGCTTCCCGTCCCGCGCGCGCGCCGCCAGCCGCTCGATTTCGCGCTCGATCTCGGCGAACGACATGAGGTGGGCGTCGTGCACCACGGGCACCACGAGCCCGCGCGCCGTCGCAACCGCAACGCCGAGGTGGACGAAATGCTTGTAGACGACGTCGTCGCCACGGATCTCGGCGTTGAGCGTCGGGGTCTCCTCGAGCGCGGCGATCGTGGCGCGGGCGAAGAACGACATGAAGCCGAGTCCGACGCCGTAGCGCTCGCGGAACCGGTCCTTGTAGCGGGCGCGCAGCGCTTGTACGGCGCTCATGTCGATCTCGTTGAAAGTGGTGAGGATGGCCGCCGTGCGCTGCGCCTGCACGAGCCGCTCCGCGATGCGCTTGCGGATGGCGCTCATCGGCACGCGCTCCTCGCCGTCGGCCGCGGGCCGGACCCGCTCGGGGGCCGGCCGGACGCGCTCGAGCTCGGCCCGCGCACCTTCGGGCGCCGCGCGCGCCGCCAGC
>DASXSB010000035.1:0-7989 GCA_036506275.1 Candidatus Methylomirabilota bacterium
CATCATCGCGGAGCCGCTCGAGATCCACACCGACCTCACGCGCGCGGCGGTTCTCGAGCGCGTCGATGAGGTGCTCGGGCTCGTCGGTCTCCCCCCCGACGTGGCGCCCCTCTTCCCGCACGAGTTCAGCGGCGGCCAGCGCCAACGGATCGCCATCGCGCGCGCGCTCGCCACCCACACCCGCCTCATCGTGCTCGACGAGCCCGTCTCCGCGCTGGACGTGTCCGTCCGCGCCCAGATCATCAACCAGCTCGAGCATCTGCAGCGGACGCTGGGCGTGAGCTATCTCTTCATCGGCCACGACCTTGCCACCGTCGCTCACATCAGCCATCGCATCGCGGTGATGTACCTGGGCCAGATCGTGGAGACGGCGGACAGCGACGCCCTGTGCGCCCGGCCCCTCCACCCGTACACGAAGGCCCTCTTCGCGGCCGCGCTCCCGTCCCATCCCGATGACCCGCCGCGCGAGCGCACCGTCGCGGGGGAAGTGCCGAGCGCGCTCAGCGTCCCGTCGGGGTGCCGATTCCATCCGCGCTGCCCGGTCGCGATGCCCGTGTGCGCAGAAGTCGAGCCGAGGCCGACGCCGCGCGACGGGCGCGGCGAGGTCGCCTGTCACCTCTACTGAAGGGAGCAAAGCCATGCTGAGAGCTTGGACACGTGTTACCCGATTTCGCCAGACCGCGGTTCGTCCCCTCGCGCTCATCGTGGGCGCCGTGCTCGGGATCGCGCTCGTGAACGGTTGCGCTCAGCAGAGCGCCCGCACGCCCGCCGGCGGCGGCAGCGCGCCGGCGGCGAGCCCGTGGGCGCTCCCGACGTCGACGATGTACTGGAACGACCATGCGTGCGATCTGATAGCGCGCGAGAGGATCGGGCAGTTCCCGGCCACCCGCACCCTCGCCTACATGAATCTGGCGATCAACAACGCCATCGTGGCGGCGCGGCAGCAAGGACGGAAGCCGGACGGCGCCGCCGCCGGCGCGGCCGCGGCCGTCCTCACGTACATTTTCCCCAAGGACGAGCAGACACTCGCGACTCGGGTGGCGAACGAGACCGCCGCCATCGGAGCCGACGGTCGCGCGGACTTCGCGCGCGGCGTCGAGATCGGGCGCACGGCGGCCGCGGGCGTCGTCGCGGCGGCGAAGGACGACCGCACCGCGCTCGCATGGTCGGGACCGGCGCCGGCGGGCCCCGACAAGTGGTCGAGCCGGATGAACCCACCGGGGCCGCCGCTCGGCCCGCGGCTGGGTGAGGCGCGGACGTTTTTCCTGACCACGGGCGCGGATTTTCGCGCGCCGCAACCCCCCGCCGTCGACTCGGCCGCGTTTCGGAGCGCGGTGGCGGAAGTGCGCACGATCGCCGACGCGCGGACGAACGAGCAGCTGCGGATCGCCCAGTACTGGGAAAATCTGACGGGCTCGTTCGCCGCCGGTCTGTGGAATCAGGTCGCGCGCAATGCCATCTCGGCGCATGGTCTGCCCGAGCCCGAGTCGGCGCGCGTGCTCGCCATGGTGCACATGGTGGCGGCCGACGCCACGATCGCGTGCCACGACTCGAAATACACGTACTGGGTGCCGCGGCCGACGCAGGTCGATCCGGCGATCCGCCTCGGCATCGGCGTTCCCAACCACCCGTCCTATCCGAGCAATCACGCCTGCATCTCGGGCGCGATCGGTCACGTCCTCGACGCCCAGTTCCGCGACGAGAACGGCCGCTATCTCGCGATGGGACGACAAGCCGGTGAATCGCGCATCTACGGCGGCATCCACTACCGCTTCGACGTGGACGATGGATTGGTCATCGCGCGCAAGGTGTCGGCGCGCGCGCTCGAGGTCGGGATTCCGACGGACCGGCCCTTTATGCCGCTCGGGCGCTGAGGAGCGACTAGCGCGCCAGGTTCGCGTCGACGAAGCGCCTGGTCTCGTCGATCGCTTTCAGCCGCGACGGTTCGTCGACGCCTGCGTGCCCGCCGCGCTCCCCGGGTGCAGCGGGATTATAGATGTTGGGCAAATAGTGGAAGCGCAGGCCCGGGTAGTCGAAATCGTGGTGTGCGCCGGGATAGATGACCACGGTGACCGGGAACCGGTTGTTCTTGAGGCGTTCCCCGAGCTCGACGCAGGGGGCCGCGGGCGCGAGGTCGTCTGCGCCGCCCTGCAGGATTAGCAGCGGCATGGTGCTGCGGTAGCCCCGCTCTCGCAGCGGTCGCGCGCAGCCCGGGTAGAAGGCAATCGCCGCCCGGAACCGTGGCCCGCCCGGCTGCCGGCCAAGCGCTTCCGGTCTCACGACACCGGTCACCGTCGAGCCTCCGTGGGACCAGCCGAGTACGAACACGTGGGCGGGATCGACGTCGGGGCGGTTCACGAGATAGTCGAGGGCCGCGTACGCGTCGCCGGTGCGCACGTTCCACGGATGCGCGGGTCTTTCCTTGAGGTCGCAGATGGAGCCGAACCCCCGGGCGGTGAAGCTGTCGAGGATCAGCGTCACGAAACCCCAGCTCGCGAAGCGCTCCGACCAGTCCCGGTGGCGCGCGGTCAGCTCGCCACGGCTCGTATACAGGCCGCCGCACCCGTGCATGAGGACGATCGCCGGCCGGCGCGCGCCTTCCGCCGGTGGCGTCTCCGGCGTGAACAGGACGGCGGTCAGGTGGACGTCCCGGACGGGGACCCGCACCGATCGCTCGCGGATGCGGACCGTGGACGCGCTCGTGGCGCACCCGGCGGCGACGGCGAGCAGGACCGCGGCCACGCATCCGGCCCCGAACCGGCGCGCGCTCGCCATCGTCCTAGCGCAGCACCGCCGTCTTGCGGCGCTCGATGAGGGCGAAGTCGATAGCGGCGCCGAGGCCGGGACCGTCGAAGGCGTGCACGTAGCCCTCGCGGTCCACCTCGATGTCCTGCTCGAGCCCGTACTTCTGGGCCGCCGCCGGTAGCAGCACTTCGAACATCTCGGTGTTCTTGATGGCCATGATCACGTGCAGGTTGGCGACGTTGTTCAGCGAGTTGCCGCCGTGGTGCACCTCGTAGTTGAGATGGAACGCCTCCGCCAGGTGCGCGGTCTTCACGAGAGCGGTGATGCCGCCCTTCACGGCCACGTCGCCGCGGAGGTAGTCCGTGGCCTGCGCGGTGAGCCAGGGCGCGTAGGCGGTGAAGCCACCCGGGCTGTACTCGGTGGCGAGGATAGGAATGTCGAGGTGCTGCTTCAGCTTGACGTAGTTGTAGAGGTCATCGTCGGCGAGCGGGTCCTCGTACCAGTGATAGTCGAGCTCCTCGATGGCGCGGCCCACGCGGAGCGCTTCCGGGTACTGATACGACCACGTCGAGTCGAGCATGAGCCGGAAGCCGTCGCCGACGGCCGCCCGCACGGCGCGGCAAATCTCGATGTCGCGCGCGGGCACGGTGGGCGGATGGATCTTGTACGCCGTCCAGCCCTCCGCCTTGAAGCGCGTCGCCTCCTCCACGTAGGCCTCTTTCGACGGCAGGACGGCCGAGCTCGCGTAGGCGTGGATGCGATGACGATAGGAGCCGAGCAACCGATGAATCGGCTGGTTCATCGCCTTGCCGGCCAGATCCCACAGCGCGACGTCGACGGCGCCGATCGCGCGCAGCGTGGTGTTGCGGTTTCGCTTCCAGATCTCCTGGTACAGACGCTCACGGTCGAGCGGATCCTGGCCGACGAGGAGCGGCTTCAGGAACTGAATGAGCGACGGCGCGTCGAGGTGCGCGCCCCGCATGGCGGAGCCCAGAAACGCGTGGCCGTGGAGTCCTTGATCGGTCTCGATGGCGAGGAGCCCGAGCTGGCTGGTGCCGGCGGCGCGGGTGGTTTGGCCGTACAGCGTGGGCGGGATGTCGCGCCATTCGAACAGGGTCAGGCTGACGTCGGTGATCTTCATGGCCGCCTACTCCACCACGTCCCGAGGCCGACGGCAATCGTCGCCCACGACGCAGTTCCCGGGTGCCGTGCCCGATGCTACCCTCCAGGACGCAGGACGACAGAGAGGGCAGGCGAGCGAGCAACGATTCGAGCGAGGGCAATCCCATGAGTAACCTCCGTCGGCGGGACGCCATCAAGCACCTGGTTTCACTCGGCACGTTGCTCGGGGGTGGCGGCCTCCTCGGCGCGCGGACGCCGGCGCTCGCGCAAGGTGATCCACTTCTGGGAGCCCGGCCGCTGGTCCGGTATCCCGAGAAGACGGACCTCATTCTCTTGACGTCGCGGCCGCCGCAACTCGAGACGCCGATGAAGTACTTCGACCGTGCGATCACGCCCAACGAGGCGTTCTTCGTCCGTTACCACGTGTTCCCGATTCCGTTGGAGGTCGATCTCGCCACGTGGCGGCTGCGTGTCGGCGGGCGCGTCGACCGGCCGCTCGAGCTGTCCCTCGACGACCTGAAGACGAAGTTCCCGCGGGCGACGGTGACGGCCGTCAACCAGTGCTCCGGCAACAGCCGCGGCCGGTTCGCGCCGCGCGTGCTCGGTGGCCAGTGGGGCGACGGCGCGATGGGAAACGCGGAGTGGGTGGGCGCGCGGCTCAAGGACATTCTCACCGCCGCCGGCGTGCGTCAGGGCGCGCTGCAGGCCACATTCGACGGCCTCGACAAACCCGCCTTTCCCTCCGTGCCCGATTTCGTCAAGAGCCTCGACATCACGCGCATCATGGACGACCCGGACATCCTCGTCGCGTACCAGATGAATGGGGCGCCGCTGCCCATGCTGAACGGATACCCGGCGCGCCTCATCGTGCCGGGCTGGTACGCGACGTACTGGGTGAAGCATCTCTCGGACATCGAGGTCATCGACCACGTGTTCGAAAAGTTCTGGATGAAGCCCGGCTACCGGATTCCGGCCAATGCCTGCGGCTGCGTGGCGCCGGGGACGGCGCCGGCGCAAACGGTGCCCATCAACCGCATGACGGCTCGCTCCTTCATCGCGACGCCGTCCTCCGGTGCGCGCGTGGCGGCGGGCCGGCCGCTGACGCTCAAGGGAATCGCCTTCGACGGTGGATACGGTGTTCGCGAGGTGCACCTATCGACGGACGACGGCGCCACGTGGCAGCGGGCGACTCTCGGCGCCGATCTCGGGCGTTACTCCTTCCGCGAGTGGACGTGGACCTGGACGCCGCGCCAGCCGGGAGCGGCGCGGGTCATGGTGCGAGCGTTCAATGCCATCGGCGAATCGCAGGGACGCGAGCCGCTCTGGAATCCCGCGGGCTACCTTCGCAACGTGATCGAGCACGCCGATTTTCAGGTTTCGTAGGAGACGGGTGATGCGACGGATACTCGGGCGCTCCCTTCTCGTCCTCGCGGTCGCCACCTCCGCGGCCGCCGCCGACAAGACGATCTCGATGCCGCCCGATGATCCCTACGCCGCCCTCAAGCCGGGTCCCGGCGTGGAGGTCACGCAACGACAGTGCACGCCCTGTCACTCGACGGACTACATCGTGATGCAGCCCGCCGGCGGTCCCAAGCAGTGGGAGGGCGTCGTCACGAAGATGATCAAGGTTTTCGGCGCGCCCGTGAACGACGAGGACGCGAAGGTCATCGTCGACTACCTCGCGAAGCACTACGGAAACTGACGGCGACCGCGCGCGGGGCCGACCGGCAAGGTGGGTTAGAATCCCTGCCACCCGACGGAGGGCCCCATGAACGCCACCGACCTCTGCTACACACCCGCCATCGAGATCGTGCGCCTCATCCGCACAAAGGCGCTGTCGCCGGTGGAAGTGACGCGCACCGTGCTGGAGCGGATCGACAGCGTCAACCCCCGCGTCAACGCGTTTTGCACGATGACCGCCGAGACCGCGATGGACACCGCGCGCGCCGCCGAACAGGCCGTGATGCGGGGGGCGCCGCTGGGGCCGCTCCACGGCGTCCCGTACTCGGTGAAGGACCTCAACTTCACCAAGGGCGTGCGCACGATGAGCGGCTCCTTCATCTTCGAGCATCGCGTGCCGGACGCGGACGCGCCACTCGTGCGGCGGTTGAAGGCCGCGGGCGGGGTGATGGTCGGCAAGACGACGAGCCCGGAGTTCGGGTGGAAGGCGCTCGGCGATTGCCCGCTCACCGGCATCACGCGCAATCCCTGGAACCTCGGCATGACCACGGGCGGGTCGAGCGCGGGCGCGGGGGCGGCCGCCGCCGCTGGCCTGGGACCGCTCGCGCAAGGATCGGACGGTGCGGGTTCCATTCGCATCCCGTCCTCGTTCTGTGGCGTGTACGGGTTCAAGCCGTCGTACGGGCGCGTTCCGAACTGGCCGCTCTCCAACAACGACAATTCGTCTCACAACGGCCCCATGACGCGGACGGTGGCGGACGCGGCCTTGATGCTGTCGGTGATGGCGGGACCGGACGACTGGGATCGCACCGCCCTCGACGCCGCGCCCGACGATTACGTGGGCGGCCTCGCGCGCAGCCTGAACGGCGTTCATGTCGCCTACAGCCCGGATCTCGACGGCTTCGCCGTCGATCCCGAGATCGCCACCATCGTGCGCGACGCCGTCCGCGCGTTCGAGGCGCTCGGCTGCATCGTGGACGAGGTCAAGCCGGGCTTCGCCGACACGCGCGAGCTGATCCGCATCATGTGGGCCGCGCACGAGGCCGGCAATCGCGGCGCCTTCCTTCCCCAGTGGCGCGAGCGCATGGATCCGGGGCTCGTCGCCTGCATCGAGGCCGGCCGTCGCCACAGCGTCGTCGATTACGTCCAGGCCCGCGATCGAAAGATCCAGTTCTGGGACACCGTGCGCCCGCTCTTCGAGCGCTACGAGTTCTTGCTCACGCCCAGCGTCTCGGTGGCGGCATTCGAGGTGGGCAAGCTCAATCCGGCGCATTTCCGGCAGCACGAATGGGACTGGTTCGACTGGGCGTCGTTCAGCTATCCGTTCAACTTCACCGGCCAGCCCGCGGCCAGCCTGCCCGCCGGTTTCACGGCGGCGGGGCTGCCCGTCGGGCTCCAGATCGTGGGCCGTCGCCACGCCGATCTCGCCGTGCTCCAGGCCTCGGCCGCGTTCGAATCCGCCCGGCCCTGGGCCGATCGGCGACCGCCGCTGGCGTGAGCGCCGTCGGCGCCGCCTCCGACGTCGCCGCCGCCGCCGGCGCGCCCCCCGCGCGCTTGCGTCTCGGCCGGTCGTGGCGGCGCGCCACCCGCAGCGTGGTGGTCGTCATCGGCGCGCTGTGCGCGCTGCTCGTGGTGGGCATGGCGGTGTTCGCGGATGCGCTGGCGCCCTACGCGCCCGACGAGCAGAACTTCGATCTCGTGGAGGCGCGGCCGCAGGCGCACGCGGTGTTCGGCACCGACCGCTTCGGGCGCGACGTGTTCAGTCGCGTCATCCACGGCGCCCGCATCTCGCTCTACGTCGCTCTCACGTCGATCGTCGCCTCCATGCTGGTGGGCGGCGCCCTCGGGCTCACGGCCGGCTACGCCGGCGGCGCCTGGGACAACGCCATTGGCCGCGTGCTCGACGTCTTCTTCAGCGTGCCCGGCCTTCTCCTCGCGGTGGGGATCGCCGCCATGCGCGGCCCCGGCGTCAACAGCGCCGTGCTCGCGATCACGATCCTCTACACGCCGATCTTCGCGCGCGTCATGCGCGGTCCCGTGCTCGCCGAGCGCGCCAAGGACTACGTCGAGGCGGTGCGCGCCCTCGGCGCCCGGCACCTGACGGTGGCGCTCAAGCACGTGGTGCCGAACGTGATCTCGCCGTTCGTGGTGCAGGGAACGGTGGCGTTCTCGCAGGCCATCTTGATCGAGGCGTCCCTCAGCTACCTCGGCCTCTCCGCGCAGCCGCCCACGCCGTCGTGGGGGAACATGCTCAACGAGGGCCGCACGTATCTGGAGACGGCGCCGTGGATCTCGGTGTTCCCCGGGATCGCCATCATGGTCACCGTCCTCGCCTTCAACCTGATCGGCGACGGTCTCCGCGACGTCCTCGATCCGAGCGCGTCCTAGCGCGAAAAAGGAGCGTTCCATGGGCCGTCATCTGAGCCGTCGCGAGTTCGTCCA
>DASXSB010000036.1:0-15173 GCA_036506275.1 Candidatus Methylomirabilota bacterium
GTGGTCGGCGGCGCCGGCTACGGCAGCGCCTCCGGCGAGCGCGACCGCTTCCGTCAGGACTCCGAGAGCACGGCGCGTCGCCTGGAGACGGAGGGGATGGAGGCGGTGGCCGACTTCTACGCGAAGGGGCCGACGCGCGTCCAGTTCATGGACAAGGATCCTCTCGGCTGGCGCGAGTTCGACGCGTGGTTGCGCGAGGGATCCGCCACCGGGCGCGCCCTCACCCTGCGCGGGGTGCAGATGTCGCGGCCGTCGATCTTCGATCTCGGGCCCGGGTTGAAGGCCCTCGAGGTGCCGACGCTCGTGATCACCGGCGACGAGGACGATCCCTGTCTCGAAGCCGGCATCTTCATGAAGCGGACGATCCCGAGCGCCGGGCTCGCCGTCCTGCCGAAGTCCGGGCACACGATCAACCTCGAGGAGCCGGAGATGTTCAACCGCGCCGTCCTCGATTTCCTGACCGCGGTCGACGCTGGACGGTGGCCGCGACGCAATCCCGCCTCGCAGACCGGCTCCGCGATCCTGCCCGGCGCCGCCGCCGACGGCCGCTAGCATCGACGTCACGGTGTCATGAAGCTCGGGTTCCACGTCGGGCAGGTGGTGAGGCCTCGGTACGATCTCCAGCGCCAGTGGCGCGATCACCTGGAACAGATCCGCACCAGTCGCGACGCCGGCTTCGATTTCGTCTCCTGGGGTCACCACTGGCTCATTCATCCGTTCCAGCACTTCCAGCCGATTCCCGTCCTCGCCCGCTTCGCGGCGGAGGCCGGCTCCATGGATCTCGCCACCGGCGTGCTGCTCACGCCGCTCCTCAACCCGGTTCAGGTCGCGGAAGACATCGCCACCCTCGACCACATCTGCGAGGGGCGCTTGATCTTCGGCGTCGGCCTCGGCTACCGGCCGGAGGAGTTCGAGGCGGCGGGAGGCGCCATGGCGGAGCGGGTCGGGCGCTTCGAGGAAGGACTGGCGCTGATGAAGCGGCTGTGGACCGAGGACGAGGTGACGCACGCCGGACCGTTCTATCGCGTGACGGGCGCGCGGCCGACGGCGCGGCCATACCAGAAACCGCACCCGCGCATCTGGATCGCCGCCACGAACGAGCGCGCCGTGCGCCGCGCGGGCCGCCTCGGGCATTCGTTCTTTGCGCTCGGGACGCTCGGCCACGCGCGACTCCAGAAATTGCTCGCGCTCTGGCGGGCGACGCTGCGCGAGCACGGCCACGCGGAGCCCCCCGAGGTCCCGATGCACCGGGAGCTGTACGTGGCCATGACCCGCGACCGTGCGCGGCGACTGGCGCGTCCGCGCATCGAGGCGAAGTACGCCGGCTATGCGCAGCATGGGCTTCCCGGCGTGGGCGCCACCCTTGCCGGCGGCGTCGATGCCCTCGTGCCTGATCCATTCATCGTCGGCGACGCCGGCGATTGCGTCGACGCCCTCTCCCGCTACGCCGAGCTCGGTGTCACGCACGCGGCCGTGCGCCTCTTCTGGCCCGAGATGGCGCAGGCGGAGGTACTGGAGATGATCGAGCTGGTGGGCGCGCTCGTGATTCCGAAGCTCAAACGTCGGTAGCGCCGTCGCCTCGACCACCGTCGCCCTCGCGTCGATCGTCCTCGGGAGTGACCTCGCTTGACTTCGTCCGGTGCCTGTGGGACCGTCGCCGGCACCGAGTGGCCGGCAGCCAGCAGCGTCCTTTCCTTCGCGGACAGCGTAAAGACGCAGGGAGGAGACCCGGGATGGCCACGCACGATTTCCTCGCACATCCCCTGCGCCATCATGTCAATCGCCGCCAGTTCTTGACGCGTGTCGGCTGGGGCGGCCTCGGCGCCACCACGTTCGTGCTCGCGCGCGGTCGCCGTGTCTCCGCGCAGCCGGCATCGCCGTATCCGGACTGGATCCCGCCCAGCCCGAAGCCGCCCAAGCGAGGGGGAACGCTCACGCGCGCATCGGCCTGGGATCCGCCCGTTCTCGATCCACGGCTGACGAACTCGGTGGGACTCTTCCAGATCGCGTCCCTCGTGAGCAACCGGCTGCTCCGCTATCCGTTCGCGGACGAGGCCGCCAACACCACCGATCTCACGCTCAAGGGTGACCTCGCGGAATCGTGGGAAGGCAACAGCGATTCCCGGATGTGGACGTTCAAGCTTCGGAAGGGCGTGAAGTGGCACAACGTCGCGCCCGTGAACGGACGCGAGTTCGTGGCCGCCGACGCCAAGTACTGCTACGAGGCCTATGCGAAGGAAGGCGTGCAGGCTTTCACGTTCGGCGAAATCGAGGGGATGGAGACGCCGGACAAGCACACGCTGCGCGTCCATCTCAAGTCGCCCAACACGATGTTCCCGCAGAACCTCGCGGAAGCCGTCACGGTCATCTTTCCGCGGGAGGTCCTGGAAGAGGACGGCGACCTGAAAAAGCGCATGGTGGGCACCGGCCCCTTCATCCTGAAGGAGCACACGCGCAAAGTGCGAGCAGTGCTGGCTCGCAACCCCGATTACTTCGACAAGGGGCGTCCCTACGTGGACGAGTACACGATCCTGTCCACGCCGGATGCCGCCACCCGGACCGCCGCCTTCCGCACCGGCCAGAGCGATTTCCACTGGGTGGCGAGCCTCAGCGACGTGGAGACCATTCTCAAGACGACCCCCACCGCCGTCGTCGAGGAGTTCAAGTTCTTGCAGACGCCGTTCGGCCTCGCTCTCGCCCAGGATCGGCCGCCCTTCAACGACCTCCGGGTGCGCCGCGCCATCTCGATGGCCATCGACCGCCAGAAGCAGGTCGACACCGTGTACGAGGGCCACGGGATCCTGGGCTGGGGCATTCCGTACATCTACTTCCAGGACACGAAGCCGACGGCGGCCCAGCTCGGGCCGTGGTGGCAGTACCGCCCCGCGGACGCGAAGAAGCTCCTCACCGAAGCCGGGCACGGAAACGGATTCGAGACGACGCTCTTCTACTACGAGTATTTCCCGCAGATGACGTCGCAGGTCCAGCTCGTGCAGCAGGATCTCAAGAAGAACCTCAACATCAACGTCAAGATCACCAAGCTCGACTACACGACCTATTACGGGCGCTACGCGGAAGGCAAGTGGGACGGCATGGCGTGGGGCTTCAAGACCGGGTACGCGGTGAGCCTCGACGAGCAGACTTATCAGTACATGCACTCGAAGTCGACGAAGAACTACTTCCGCTTCGCCGATCCCGTCGTCGACGAGCTGGTGACCAAGCTCCGGCAGACGCCCGACCGCGCCGAGCAGCGCACGATCACCAAGAAGATCTTCGAGCGCGAGCACGACCAAGTGCTCCGGATGTGGATGCCGTACGACCCCGGGTTCCTTATCTGGCACCCGTACCTGAGAAACATCGGCGCCCTCGCCATCCGGCGCAGCGACGGCTACGGGTCCTCCACGCTCGCCCGCCTGTGGATAGACAAGTAGCGGCGGGATAAGCGGGCAGGCGCCGACGCCGGACCGTCATGTACAAGTACGCCCTTCGCCGGCTGTTGCTGGCCATTCCGGTCCTGCTGCTGTCGTCGCTGATCGTCTTCGGCCTCATGCGCGTGATGCCGGGCGACGCCCTCACCGCGCTCATGGCGGAGTCCGGAAACGTGGGCGAGCGCGAGCTCCAGAAGCTGCGCGCGGAGCTCGGGCTCCAGCGTCCCTACCACGAGCAGTACCTGGTCTGGCTCTGGCAGATGATCCGGCTCGATCCCGGCTACTCGATCTTCACCAACGAGCCCATCGCGGTCGCCCTCAAGAAGGCCATCCCCGTCACCGTCGAGCTCGCCGTGCTCGCCATGATCCTCGGCCTCGCCATCGCGATCCCGGTCGGGGTGCTGTCGGCCACGCGCCAGGACACGGCGTCGGACTACGTCGGACGAGTCGTCGCCGTGTCCGGCCTCTCACTCCCGGACTTCTGGCTGGGAACGCTCGTCATCACCTTCGCGGCGATCTGGTTCCGCTGGATGCCGCCCATCGGCTACGCGAGCCTGTGGGACGCGCCGTGGAAGAATCTCCAGCAGTTCCTGCTGCCGGCGGCCGTCCTCGGCTATCGCCTGTCGGCGGCCACCATGCGCATGACGCGCTCGACCGTGCTCGAGGTCCTGCGCGAGGACTACGTGCGTACGGCGTGGGCGAAGGGTCTGGGCGGGCGCCTCGTCGTGTACAAGCACGCCCTGAAGAACGCGCTCATCCCCGTCATCACCATCGTGGGCGGGCAGCTCGGCACGTTGCTGGCGGGAACGGTGATCGTGGAGACGATCTTCGCCCTCCCCGGCATGGGCCGCCTCACGGTGGAGGCGATCCTGTTCCGCGACTATCCGGTGGTGCAGACGAACGTCATGCTGGTGGCGGGCACCCTCGTCACGTTGAACCTGCTCGTCGATCTCACGTACGCGTGGCTCGACCCGCGCATTCACTATCGATGATGGGGAGCCGTCGATGGCGACGGTGACGGAACGTCTTCACGTCGAGGAGCCCGCCTTCGTCGCTCCCGGTCGCGCGCAGGCGCTGTGGATCGTCATGCGGCGCAAGCCGCTGGGGGCGGTGTCGGCGCTCGTCATCGCCGCCCTCGTCGCCACCGCGATCTTCGCCGACCTCCTCGCTCCCTACGATCCCCTCGAAGCGCGACCGGAAATCCGCCTCGCCGCTCCCAGCGCGGAGCATCCATTCGGGACGGACGACATCGGCCGCGACGTCTTGAGTCGCGTCATCCACGGCGCCCGGATCTCGCTCTGGGTGGGGCTGCTCGCGGTGGGCATCGGGACGGTGGCGGGGATGCTGATCGGGCTCGTGTGCGGCTACTGGGAAGGGCGGCTCGATCTCGCGCTCCAGCGCGTCATGGACGCCCTCATGGCCATCCCCGGTCTCGTGCTCGCGCTCGCGATCGTGTCCGTGCTGCGACCGAACACGACGAACGCGATGCTCGCCATCGCCATCGTGATCATTCCCGGCAACGCGCGCATCGTGCGCGGGGCCGTGCTGTCGGCGAAGCAGAACCGCTACGTGGAGGCGGCCCAGGCCATGGGCTGTCGCCACCTGCGCATCCTCGCCCGCCACATCCTGCCCAACGTGACGGCGCCCATCCTCGTCATCGCGTCCATCTGGCTCGGCAACGCGATCCTGATCGAGGCGTCGCTGAGCTTCCTCGGGCTTGGCACTCAGCCGCCGACGCCGTCGTGGGGCTTGATGCTGAGCAGCACCGGGCGCGCGTTCATGGAGCAGGCGCCGTGGCTGGCGATCTTCCCGGGCCTCGCCATCAGCCTCGCCGTCCTCGGCTTCAATCTCTTCGGCGATACGCTCCGCGACGCCTGGGATCCACGCCTCCGCGGCAGCCGCTGACGCGCCCGCGCCGATCGCCTAGCCGCTGATCGCGCTCTCCGACGATCACGCGGGCGCGGGCGCTGCCAGCACGGCGGCCGCCGCTTTCTCGACGGTGGTGCCCGCGAAGAACTCCGGGTTGCCCGCGCCCCACAGCCGGACGGCGTTGGCGAACGTGAAGTCACGAAAGTCGGCGGCCGTGAGCAAGCCGTCCTCGACGAGCTCGTACGCCTCCGGCAGCACCTCCGCCATGTCGGGCACGTCGAAGTGGCCGATGTCGGAGCCGAAGATGGCGTTGAGGCGAGCCGCGAGGGGATTGGCGCGGCGGTCGAACCCCCACGCGTTGAGCCGGTCGTCCGCCTCGCAGCCGAAGTAGAAGCGCGGCACGAAGAGATCGCGAAGGGCTTCCGGGCTGTCGATGCGGCAGGCGGAGAAATCGTCGAGGTCGTCGAGACCGCCCGTGAGGTCGACGGCGGTGGGATCGGGCCAGCCGTCGCGCTCGCGCAACGCGGTCACGAGCGCGTCGGCGCCGTACTCGTGCGCGAGCTCCATGAGGAGCGCGCGGTCGAGCGAGCGCGGGTCGGTGTGCGCGAGCGCCTTGCGGTTGCGCTTCTCCCAGTGGCCGAGGAGATCGGCGTAGAGCATCGACGCCCACGCCACGCCGCCTTCGAGGAAGGCGAAGCGCAGGTCGGGGAACCGCCGCGTGACGCCGCCGAGGAAGATCGCCTTGCACACGGCGTGGCCGGCCGCCGCGAAGTGGCCGATGTGGTTGTACGTGAAGTTCGTCGGCGACAGGCGGAGCCCCTGGCGGCGGACGCCGGTATGGAACGTGGGCGCGATCCCGAGCTCGGCGCACTTCGCCCACAGCGGGTCGTAGTCGTAGGCGCTGTCGAGGCCGAGCGCGTCGTACCACTTGACGAAGCGGGCGGCGGCGGGATCGTCCACCGTCACCGCCGGCACCGGACGCGGAACGAGGCTGGCGAACATGGCCACCTTGAAGCCCAGCTCGCGCGTGCAGTGTTCGAGCTCCTCGATCGCCTCCTCCGGCGTGTGAACGGGCACGATGGCGGCCGGCGTCAGGCGGTCTCCGAAGTCACGGAAATGCTCGGCGGTGAGGATGTTGAAGGCGCGGCAGGTGGCGCGCCGAAGGGCGTCGTCCTCGATGCGGGGCACGCGCAGCCCCACCGTCGGATAGAGCACGGCGAAGTCGATGCCCAGCTCGCCGAGCCGCTCGTAGAGCAGCCGCGGCAGCATCGCCGTCGCCCGGTCCCGCGTGTTCTTGGCCGGCGACGACCAGAACGCCTCCTGCGGGATCCGCCGCCGGCGGCGCTCGCCGACGGAGAGCGAGAGCGATTCGCGGACCTGGCGCCCGATCGACGCGAAGCCCTCGGCGGCGCGGTCGCCGCCGATGCGCCGGAGCTGCTCGGTCATGACAGGGCTGTACTCCACCCAGTGGCCGTCGGCGTCGATCACGGGATGAGCGAGCGAGGCCCGAATCCGAGATGCGCTCTGATGACCGTCGTGGCTCACGGTCCACCTCCGGGATGCCGAGTGGTCGGGACAGGCGGTTCAGCCGATGGGCTGGCGGGGACGCGTGCGCGCCGCGCGGTCGCGATACGCCCGGTACCGTCCGCTCTCGAGGTCACGGCGGTCCTGGGCGAGCGCCTTCTGCGCCGCGCGCCGAACGCCGAACGCGAACAGGGGCCCGAAGAAACGTTTCAGACCATCGTTCGGGATCTCGAAGCGCGCGGTGACGAGGGTGCCGTCGGGCGGCGCCGGCGCGTACGAGAAGTGGATCTCGAGGCCGCGATTGGTGCCCGCCACCACCTCCGACAGCAGGTCGCCGTTGTCGAGCACGGTGTTCATGACGTCGTCGACCTGCTTCAGGCCTACGATCCGCACTTCCTGTCGGAACCGGCAGCGCCGCCCATTGATCGTGATGAGGGACAGCGACAGCTCCGGGTGCACGTTGGCGTGGATGTGATAGGGGATATCGGCGAACTGCGCGCGCACCTCCTCGAGAGGGCGCCGGATGACGTCGGACACCGTGATGCTGATCGTCGGTGCTGGTGCTGCCACCTCTTGTCTCCTTTGTCGTCGCCCTCTCTGTTCCCGGCGATGCCCACCGGCCCCCGCGAACGCTTCCCACCTCCGGGAGGTAGCGCCCGCGGCCTGCAATATGGCGGATCGCGACAGCGCACGCAACCCCCGGGCCTCCTCGCCGGCGGGCGCACTCCGCAGGGCGACGCCGTCGCCGAGACCGACGAATCGTGGCTAGGAACGGACCGACGCGTGCCAGGTTTTCACGCCAGAACGGCGGGCGCCGCCGTGAGTTCTTGCTCAACGGGCCTGCGAGTGGGGAGGATACATCGAAAGCCAAGGCACCCGCCCGCGCGTCATATCGAAAAATCCTTCTGTCCCACGCGGCTTTCGGCGACGTCGGAAGCACGGATCGCGGTCACTGGCTAGAACGGAGTCACCCGTTTGGTCCCTCCGTTGCACTCATGAGTGGCGCTCGGCTGTGTGCTCCATTCCGTCGCGAAGGAGATGGCGACATGAGCGCAGCGACGAGGGTCGAGCGAGCCCTCCGCGAAGAACAAGGACTGACGGTGGCCGAAGTCCTAGTCGCCACCGCGATCATCACCGTCGGCCTCCTCGGCGTGATGACGGCGTTCCCATCGGCGATGAGCGGCATCGAGACGGGCAAGCAGCAGTCCACGGCGACGTTCCTCGCCGAGCAGCAGATCGAGAACCTGAGAACAGCCGCCGTCAACGATCCCACCCTCACGACGGCGACCTTCAACATCGGCAGCACCACCGAAGCCTACGGGACCATCGCGAACGGCTACACCAAGTACCAGCGGGTAACGACGGTCGCCGCCGGTCCCACCGCCACCAGCAAGCGGGTCACGGTCGCGGTCTCCTATCGCCCGTCGGTCTCGCTCAGCAGCTCGACCAACCCGGACCGGACGGTGGCGCTCGCCACCATCCTCTCCACCCGGGAATGACGATGAGACCTGTCATGAGCGACCGCGGTTACACCCTCGCCGAGCTGCTGGTAGCGCTCGCCGTCGCCGGCATCGTGATGTCGGGGCTGCTGTCGATGCTCATGGCCGGTCAGCAGAGCTATCTCGTCGGTACCAACCAGATCGAGGCCCAGCAGAATCTCCGCATCGCGATCGGCCGCATGATCCAGGAGATCCGGCTCGCGGGCGAGGATCCGACCAAGGTGAACTTCGACGCCATCACGAACCAGACCGCGACCGGGCTCACCATCCAGAACGACTGGAACGCCAACGGCGCCATCCAGAACGCGGGCACCGTTGGCGTCACCCTCAACGACGGCGTGACCGTGGTCCAGCGCGGCGAGCAGGTCATCTACTCCCTCAACGGCACCACGCTCATGCGTCAGGAAACCGGCGTCGACAACGCCGCCCAGTCGGTGGCGGACGGGATCCAGTCGCTCACCTTCACGTACTTCAAGGCGGACGGCGTCACCCCGGCGGCGGTGGCCGCCGACGTCCGTCAGGTCGTGATCGACATCATTGCGCAACCGGTGCATCAGCCTTCGACCTCCGCGGCGGGCGCGGTGCATATCAAAATGACCGACAAGGTGCGCCTCCGTAACCGGGGCGCATGATTGCCGTACAGGTGTTCCCAATGATGACGATGGCGAGACTGCTTCGTGACGAGCGCGGCCTCGCGTTGCCGATGGCCCTTCTCTGTCTGCTCACGCTCACCGGGCTGGTGCTCGCCTTCCTGACCGTGAGCGCGTTCGAGCCGCAGATCTCCGCCAACCACGCGCAGAGTACCCAGGCGCGGTTCGCGGCGGAAGCAGGTGTCGAGTGGGGGTTCGACTATCTGATCGCGAACAACAACTGGAACAACGTGCTCACCGGCGCCACTGCCAACGGGAAGGACATCACACCTGCCCAGCCGTGGGTCGGTGCGACTGCCACCTCGGGAACGTTCACGGTGAGCGTCCGTAACGACACGCGCGCAAGTGATACCCAGATTACCGGTGTGGCGGCGGACACGGGAACCGCCACCAGCGACACGAACAACATCCTGATCTTGACCGCAACCGGCACGTTCGGCAACGCCACGAGGACGGTGACGGTGGCGGTGAAGAAGGCCGTTCTGCCCACGATCAACGCTGCGCTCGCCCTTCCCGGGGTACAGGCGGACGTGAACTTTTCCGGCTCGTCGTTCAACATCTACGGAACGGACTGGAACATGGACGGGTCGGCGGGGTCCGCGCAGCCCGTGTTCGGCATCTCGGTGGCGGGCGGCAACACCGTTAACCAGACCACCGTGCAGAACGCGCTTGCCAACAACCAGCAGAACGACGTGGTAGGCATCAGCCCGAGCAGCCCGCCGCCGCCGGCGACGCCCGTGCTCGCGAACGGTGATGCGGCGGTCGTCAACGACTACACGCTGACGTCGCAGCAAGTCACCGATTTCGTGAACGCGATCAAGAGCCAGGCGGACGTCACGATCGACGTCAGCAACGGCAGCATGGCCAGCTACAGCGACGTCGGCAGCAGCTGCTCGAGCAACATCAACTCGAACACGTGCTTTGGCACGACGAGCCACCCGAAGATCGTCTACGTCAAGGGCGACCTCACGAACACCCTCGGTCAGTTCACGGGTCTCGACATCTCCGGCAACAGCACGGGCACCGGGATCCTCATCGTGGAAGGAACGAACGCCTCCATCAGCGGCGACTTCACGTGGAACGGGCCCATCATCGTGACGGGAAGCAACGTTGGCCTCCAGTACCGCGGTGGTGGTAACGGCGGCATCTTCGGCGCCATCCTCGTGAACGAGCTCGCGCAGGAGAACGGTGTTCAGTTCGAGAGCGACATCCGCGGCAACGGCAACATCCGCTACAGCCGGCAGGCCCTCGACCTCGTCCAGAACACGATGGGTCGCAAGTTCTATCAGGTCTATAGCTGGCGGGAGCAATAGCGATGCGTCTCGGACTTCTCGCCCTCGTCGTCGCCGCCGGCCTCGCCGTCGGCTGCAACAGCCGGCCGGCGGCGGTGACCTCCAGTGCGCCGGTGCCGTCGCCGGCCACGCCCGAGGAGGCCGCTGCCCTCGCCGCGCGCGGCGATTTTGCCGCCGCCGCCGAACGCTACCGGGAGCTGGTGCAGCGCCACCCGGACGACGTCCTTCTCCGCTACGCGTACGCCGTCGTCCTCAGTCATCTCGATCGGCGTCAGGACACGATCGCCGAGTTCACGTGGGTGGTCGCCAACGGCCGCCCGTCACTGCCGGAAGTCGCCTCCGCGCGCCAGTGGCTACGCGAAGCGGGAGCACTCGGGTCGGCGGAGGCGACGGCGGGAGAGAGCGCGACGGCCGCCCGCGTGCTGGGGACGCCCACCACGCCGGCCGCGAGCGGCTCGGCGCTGCCGTCGCCGCAGCTGCGCGGCCAGACGAGCTGGCCCGGCGTGAATCCCGAGGTTCGCCGCGTGAAGCTCGTGATCCGCCTCGTCGGCGAAGACGACGGCAACCGGAACATCAATCTCCCGATCCGGATCGATCTCGGGAAACCGTACAAGGCGGCGGGAATTCCGCCCGGCGCCTACCACCTCGTCGGCCAGTCCGGAAACGTCCAGCTCTGGGACAAGCACATCGTGCTCGAGCCGGGGAAAGAGATGGTCGTCGATCTCGGGCCGGAATCGAGCTCGGTCTCGCCGAGCAACTTCCCGCCGCCGGCGAGCTGACCTCCTCCGGGGGCCGCCCGCGTCCTATTTCGCGGGCTGCGTGATGGCGGCGTAGATCATGTCCTTATGTCAGCCACACGATCCGCGTCGTCTTCATGTGCCGCCTCCTCGTTCGATGATGACCACGGGCCTGGGCAGCGTGACCAGGAACACGCATCCGCCGTCGCTCGTGGCCGCATGCTTGCCGTGGGGCGGCGTGAAGAGATAGTCACCGGCCCGGAGGCGATCGGGCCCGACACTGAGATCACCCTCGAGGACGAAAATTTCTTCACCGCCGGGGTGATCGTGAGCGGGAAAGCGGGTGCCCGCCTCGAACTTGATGAGCGCCGTGGACTCTCCCGTCGCCTCGTCTGATCGCAGCACCTTGACCGAGACCCCGGGCGTGCGCGATGGACGCCAGGCTCGGTCGCCACTCTGCACCACCATGCTGCCGACCGCCGATGACGTCATGGCCGCCCTCCCGTGTGCCGATCCTCTCGCCGTCGAGCGCTGACGACAATTCTCCTGGCGGCAATTCTAGTCGAGGTCGCGCGCGCCGTCGCGTCCGAGCGCCACGGTATACTGCGGCGGTGCCGACGCCGACCCCTCCTCGCCGCGGTGATGAGCGCGCGCGCCCGCTCCGCGGACGCACCATCGCCATCACGGAGGCGCGACGCTCGGAAGAGCTGTCGACGCTGATCGAGAAGCTGGGCGGCGTGCCCCGCGCCGTGCCCTCGCTCCGCGAGGTGCCCGTCCGTGACCGCGTGCCCGCGATCGCCGCCCTCGAGCAGATCTGCGCGGGCACGGTGGCCGTCGTCGTCTTCTTCACGGGCGTGGGGACGCGGGCGTTGCTCGAGCTCGCCGCCGAGCGCGGGCGCGACGATGCTCTCCGGCGTGCCCTCGCCACGGCGCTCGTGGTCGCGCGCGGACCGAAACCCGTGCGCGTGCTGCGCGAGCACGGCCTCCGCATCGACGTCGTCCCCGCCGCGCCGACGTCAGCCGGCCTCGTGGAGGCGCTCGGCGCCCACGACCTGCGCGGGCGCGTGGTGGCCGTGCAGCTCGCGGGCGAGGAGCCGCGGACATTGCTGGAGGCCTTGCGCGACGCCGGCGCCACCGTCCTTCCCATCGCGCTCTACGAGTGGGCGATGCCGGAAGACGATGGTGACATGCACGGGCTCGTCGAGGATCTCATCGCGGGGAAGATCGACGTCATCGCCTTCACGAGCTCGCCGCAGATCGCGCACCTGGCGGCGGTGGCCGAGCGTCATGGACGGGGTGCCGCCCTCACCGCCGCCCTCGCGTCGCGCACGATCGTCGCCGTCGTGGGCCCCGTGTGCGCGGCCACCGCGCGCGCGCACGGAGTGACGCCGCGGATCGAGGCGCCGGTCGGCACCATGGGCGCCTTGATCCACGGCATCGCCGCCTACCTCGAGGGCGAAGCGCGCTCGGCGGTGCGCCCGTGATCGACCTCCGTGTCCGCGGGCGCGGGCGGCCGACTCCGCCCCGCGCCCTGTGCTATCGTCGCCGTGCCCGAGCACCCCGAGGGAGTCACGCCATGCTCATCCGTCGCCTGTCGCTCCTCGTCACGCTCGTGATCGTGGCCGCCGTGCCCGTGGCCGTGGCGCAAGCGCCGCCGGTGAAGCTCGGCCTTCTCCTGCCCTACACGGGCGTCCTCTCCGTCCAGGGCACCGACACCACCAACGGCGTGGAGCTCTACCTCGCCAAGATCGGCGCCAAGGCCGGCGGACGCGCGATCCAGCTCTTGAAGGAGGACGACGAGGCCAAGCCCGACGTCGCCCTCACCAAGATCAAGAAGCTGGTGGAGCGCGATCGCGTGGACTTCCTGGTGGGGCCGGTGAGCAGCGTGGTCGCGCTCGCCATCCGGAATTACGTCCACGAGCAGGCGACCCCGCTCGTGGTCCCCGTCGCCTTCACGCGCGTGCTCACGTCGCCGGCGCAGGCGTCGCCGTCGATCTTCCGTCTCGCCGAGACCACCGATCAGTCGAACGTTCCCATGGGCGCGTGGGTCATGCAGCACACGAAGTACCGAAAGGTCGTGATCATGGCCACCGACTTCGTGGCGGGACGCCACGCGGTGGAGGCGTTCATGGCCGGCTATCGTGCCGCCAGCGGCGAGATCGTGAAGGAGATCTACCCGCCTCTGAACACGCCGGACTTCGCGCCCTACCTGGCGCAGGCGGGCGCCGTCAAGGCGGACGCGGTCTACGCGTGGTTCGCGGGCGCCGACGCCATTCGGTTCGTGAAGCAGTACAAGGAGTTCGGCCTTTCGGAACGGATGCCGCTCGTCGGGCACGGTGTGCTCACCGACGACACCATCCTGCCCGCCATCGGCGACGCCGCCGTCGGCATCGTGACCATGAGCTCCTACGCGGCCGCCCTCGACAACGCCGAGAACCGCAGCTTCGTGCGTGACTACGAGCAGCGCTACAAGAGCACGCCCAGCCGTTACAGCGAGGCGGGGTGGCTCACCGCCGAGCTGATCGCCACCGCGGTCGAGAACCTCAAGGGCGATCTCGGCGATCGCGGCCGCGTGCGGGAGGCGTTGAAGTCGGCGCTGCCGCAGATGAAGACGCCCCGCGGCCATCTGGAGTTCGACGCCTACCGCCAGATCGTCACGCCGATCTTTGTCACCCGCACCGAGAAGCAGGGCGGACGGTACGTGAACGTGATCATCGACCGCTTGCCTCCCATCTCCCAGGAGGCGGTGTGGGGCTGGTGGAACAAGAAGTGAGGGGCGAGCTCATCGCGCGCGATCGCTGCGCGCTGGTGGTGGTCGACGTCCAGAACGACTACTGCCACGCGGAAGGGACGTTCGGCCGCGCCGGCGTGGAGCTGGGCGCGATCCAGCGCGCCGTCGATCGCATCGTCCAGCTCGTCGACCTCGCCCGCGAGGCCGGGGTGCCGGTGGTGTGGGTACGGACGGAGCACGACGGCTGGACGAACTCGGAGACGTGGCTCACGCGCGACGTGCGCGGAGGCTCGGAGATCTGCGCCACCGGAAGCTGGGGCGCGGAGTTCTTCCGCGTGCGGCCGCGCGCGGACGAGTGCGTGGTCGTCAAGCATCGCTACAGCGCGTTCGTGGGTACCCGCTTTGCCGTGGTCCTGCGCGCCCTCGGCCGTTCCACGCTTCTCTTCGCGGGGATCACCACCAACGTCTGCGTCGAATCCACCGCGCGCGACGCGTTCATGCGCGACTACCAGGTGGTGCTGGTGGAGGACTGCGCGGCCGCGCGCACGAAGGCGGAGCACGACGGCGCCGTCCACAACGTGCGGACGTACTTCGGGCGCGTCCTCGACAGGGCCGCGGTGGCGGCGCGGTGGGCGGTGGCGGCGCCGGCATGACCTTCTGGACGATCCAGGTCCTGAACGGCGTCTCGTTCGGGATGCTGCTCTTCCTCCTCGCCGCCGGCCTCTCGCTGATCTTCGGCCTCATGCGCATCTTGAACCTCGCCCACGGCTCCTACTACATCCTCGGCGCCTACGTCGGGCTGTCGGTGGCGCGCCTCACGGACAGCCTCGTCCTCGCCGCGCTGGCGGCGGTGGCGCTGGTGACGCTGCTCGGCGTGGTCATGGAGCGCTTCGTGCTCCGCCGCCTGCCCGCGGAAGAATTGCCGCAGGCGCTGCTGACGTTCGGCATTCTGCTCATCATCGGCGATCTCTCCCTCTGGATCTGGGGCGGCACGCCGCAGACGCTGCCCAAGCCGGACGCGCTCGCCGGCTCCCTGCGTGCGGGCGACATCGTCTTCCCGACCTACCGCCTGTTCGTGATCGCGGTGGGCGTGGTGGTCGGCGTCGCGCTGTGGAGTTTCCAGGAAGCGACGAAGATCGGCGCCATGATCCGCGCCGCCATCGACGACGCCGAGATGGCGCGCGCCACCGGCGTCAACGTGTCGTGGCTCTCCACCGCGGTGTTCGGGCTCGGGGCCGCCCTCGCCGCCCTCGGCGGCATCATCGGCGGGCCCTTCGTCGGCGTGTACCCGGGCGCCGACTTCGAGATCCTGCTCCTCGCCTTCGTGGTCGTGATCGTGGGCGGACTCGGCAGTCTCAAGGGTGCCCTCGTGGGGGGCTTGCTCGTGGGCCTCCTCGATACGTTCGGCAAGGCGCTCTTCCCCGGTCTCGCCATGTTCACGAT
>DASXSB010000037.1:0-23376 GCA_036506275.1 Candidatus Methylomirabilota bacterium
GCTCCACGATGGCGGCCGCCCGCGGATGCCGGAGATCGAGCGGGAGCGTGTGCTTGCCGCGGTTGCGGGAGACGAAGTGACGCGTCTCCCCCGGCACGATGGGCGCGAGCTGGCGCACGGGATCGCCTTCCAGCGATTCGATCTTGATGACGTGCGCGCCCCCTTCGCCGAGGAGCTGGGCGCAGAAGGGCACGGCGATGAACTGACCGAACTCCACGACCTCGACGCCCGCGAAGGGTGCGCTCATCCCTTGGGAAGCCCGAGCACGCGCTCGCCGATGATGTTGCGCTGGATCTCGCTCGTGCCCGCCGAGATCGTGTACTGGCGGGCGGCGAGGATGCGGTTGAACCAGCGGGGCGCGTCCGGCACCGTCTCCGAGGGCGCGTTGACGAGCGCGTGCATCCCGAGCAGCTCCCCCGCGACGTCGGCGATGCGGAGGCCCAGCTCGGAGCCCGCGAGCTTCAGGACCGAGCCCTCGGGCCCAGGCGGCTCGCCGCGGAGCTGCCGGGTGAGGCTCCGGAAGCGCGTGTACTTGAGCGCCTCGCAGTCGATCGCGAGCTGCGCCAGCCGCTGGCGCAGCGGCGCGTGCTCCCACGCCGGCCGCCCGTCGACCCGCACCGCGCGGGCGAGCGCGAGCAGCCGCGCCACCTGCGCGATGTGACTGCGGCCGCCGGAGGCGTGGCGCTCGTACATCAGCGTCGTCGTGGACACCGACCAGCCCTGCTCGCGCGGCCCCAGCAAGTTCTCGCGGGGAACGACGACGTCGCTGAAGAAAACCTCGTTGAAGTGACGGTGGCCGGTCATGAGCACGAGCGGCCGCACCGTGATCCCGGGCGTGGCCATGTCGACGAGGAAGCAGCTGATGCCCTTGTGCTTGGGGGCGGCCGGGTCCGTGCGCGCGAGCAGGATCATCCACTGCGCGAAGTGCGCGCCCGACGTCCACACCTTCTGACCGTTGACGACGAAATGGTCGCCCGCCTCCACCGCGCGCGTCTGCAGATTGGCGAGGTCGGACCCCGCGTTGGGCTCGGAGAAGCCCTGGCACCAGATCTCGTCGGCGTTGAGGATGGCGGGCAGGTGCCGCCGCTTCTGCGCCTCCGTGCCCCAGTGGATCAGCGTGGGGCCGACCAGGTTCAGGCCCATGCTTCCCGGCAGCACGGGCGCGCGCGCGGCCAGGTACTCCTCCTCCCAGATCACGCGCTCGATCAGCCCCGCGCCACGGCCGCCGTAGTCCTGGGGCCACGTGATCCCGACCCACCCCGCCGCGTTCATCGTGCGCTGCCACGCGCGTCGGGCTTCGAACGTCTCCCGATTGGAGGCGACGCGATCGTCGGCGGCGTCGTCGAGACAGAGCGTGGGCGGGAGATGCTTCTCGAGCCAGGCGCGAAACTCCTGCGCGAACGCCTGGTGCTCGGGGGCGTATTCGAAGTCCATGCGCGAGGGCGAGGCTAGAGAACGAGCGCGATCGTGTCAAGCGGCGGCGCCGCGCGCGGGCGAGAACTAGTACGCGACGCCGCTGTACGACTCGGTCAACGGCGCCAGACGCGTGGCGTAGCCGACGAGACGGCGGCGGCCGTCGGCGTCGCTCCCCACCACGCCGTCGGCGACGCGGAGGCACTCGCGGACGACCGACTCGTCGCCGAGGGCGGTGAAGCCGTCGGCGACGCGGAGGATACCGTCGAGCGATCCCGCCGCCCGCGCGCGAAACAGCGCGGTGAGGTAGCTCTTGCGCGCCGCCGCCTGCGGCGATTCGCGGAATTCCCGCACTTCACCGATGCGGAGGGCGGCGTCGCCGACGTCCGCCATGGCGTCCCATCGGCCGCTCTTGACCGCTTCTCGGTAGGCGTCCCTCCAGGCGGCGACGGCGACGCCGGGATCTCCCGCCCGGAGCGCGTCGTCGATGTGAGCGACCGTCGCCGCCCACCGCGCCGCAAAGGCCGGGTGGCGCCCGCCCGCTTCGAGCTCGAGCTTCATGAGGGTACGATTCCGCTGCGTGAGCGCGTTCCGGTACGGCCCCAGCACCGCCTCCCGCTCTTGCTGGGCCTGGATGCGATCGAGGAGGATCCCGCCCAGGACGCCGAGACCGAGAAGGCCCGCACAGATCGCGGCGGAGAGCACGAATCGAGGCGCCGTCATCTCCAGGATCATCTGTCCACTCCTCGCGAAAAAATGACGAACGCCCGCTCACGGGGCAAGTCCGGTGCCATACCTGAACATCAGATGAACCGCGTACTTACAGAACGCGCCGCCGCCTCTGGCACCACCACCACCACCACTCGCCTCCGGATTTTGAGCAGCGCGCCACCACCTGCGAACACCGCGCGCGAGCATCGCACCGCGGCTCGGGCGGAACGCCCGAAGGCGGTCCGGATACGCGCGTGCTATTGTCCCCGCCATGGCACCGACCACCGTCGAGCGTTCGAGCGTTTGCCCTCTCGACTGTCCCGATACGTGCAGCCTCACCGTCACCGTCGAGGACGACCGCATCACGCGGATCCGCGGCTCGCACGCCAACCCCTACACCGGCGGCGTGCTGTGCGCGAAGGTCCCCGCGTACTATCCCGGCTTCGTCCACGGCCCGCGCCGGCTCCTGACGCCCCTGCGACGCGTCGGCAAGAAGGGTGAAGGGCGCTTCGAGCGTATCGAGTGGGACGACGCCCTCGACCTCGTCCACGACGGCTTCCAGCGCGCGATCCGCGATCATGGACCGCAGGCGATCCTTCCCCTGAACTACGCGGGACCGCACGGGATGCTCGCCGCCGGCTCCATGGACCTCCGCTTCTTCCACCGGCTCGGGGCCTCGCTCCTCTGGCGGGGACCGCTCTGCGGGGGCATCCGTACCGAGGCGTGGCTCGGCACCTATGGCGCCACGCCCGGCATCCCGCCCGAGCAGGCCGCGCTCGCAAAGCTGGTGATCGCGTGGGGCAACAACGTCACGTGGTCGAACCTGCACTTGATGCCGCAGATCAACCGGGCCCGCCGCGCGGGGGGCAAGCTGGTGGTGGTGGACCCGCGGCGCACGAAGATCGCGGAGCAAGCCGACCTTCACGTGGCGCTGCGTCCGGGGACGGACGTGGTGCTGGCGTGGGCGATCGCCGCCGAGCTCGAGCGACGCGGGGGCCTCGACCACGCCTTCGTCGAGCGCCACGTCCACGGCTTCGACGCCTACATGACGGAAGCGCGACGGTGGACGCCGGCCGAGGCCGCGCGCGTGTGCGCGATTCCCGAGCCGCAGATCCGGCTGCTCGCCGAGTGGTATCACACGCTGTCGCCCGCCGCCATCAGCGTGGGCAACGGGCTCGAGCGGAATCAGAACGGCGGCAGCGGCATCCGGGCCGTCTTCGCGCTTCCCGCCCTCGCCGGCAAGTGGGGCGTGCCCGGCGGCGGTTGCATCAACGGCGCCGGTCAGGCGTTCCCGAAGACGCCGGCGCGCCTGCAACGCCCGGACCTCGTACCGCCGGGAACGCGCACGATCAACATCGTGGACGTGGGGCGGCATCTGCTCGATCCCGATCTGCGGCCGCCCATCGCGGCGCTCTTCATCTACAACCACAACCCGCTCGTCGTGCACCCGGAGCAGAATCGGCTGCGGCGCGGCCTCGCGCGCGAGGACCTGTTCGTGGTGGGGGCGGACGTGGCGATGACCGACAGCCTCGCCTACGCCGACGTCGTGCTGCCCGCTTGCACTCACTTCGAGCACGACGACGTCTTCGCCGCCTATGGCCAGCACTGGCTCCAGCGCGCGGAGCCCGTGATCCCGCGGCAGGGCGAGGCCCTGCCCAACACGGAGATCTTCCGGCGACTGGCGGCGCGCTTCGGATTCACCGACGCCGCCTTCAGGGCCTCCGACGGCGAGCTCATGGACGATGCCTTCGCCCCCGAGGATGCGCGCCTGCAGGGAATGCGTCCGAGTCGGCTTCCCACCGACCGCGCGCTCAAGATGACGTTCGGCGGCGAGGAGGCGGTGATGTTCCGGAACGTCTTCCCGGCCACGCCGTCCGGCAAGGTCGACCTCGTGTCGCCGTATCTGGAATCGAAGTACCGCGCCCCGCTTCCGTCGTTCCGGCCGGTGGTGTCGGCCTTCCCGCTCGCGCTCATCTCGCCCGCTTCCGATCAGCGCATTACCTCCACCTTCGGCGGGGTGCAGGAGAGCGAGACGGCGCCGCCGCTGGAGATGAATCCGGACGACGCGCGGGCGCGGGGGCTCGTGGAGGGCCAGCGCGTGCGCGTGTGGAACGATCTCGGAGAGGTCCACCTGGTCCTCGCCGTCACCGACCGCGTGCCGGCGGGGGTCGTGTGCACGCTCAAGGGGGCGTGGCTGCGCACGAGCGACAACGGCCAGACGATCTCCGCCCTCTGTCCCGCTCATCACGCCGACATCTCCGGCGGCGCTTGCTTCAACGACGCGCGCGTGGAGGTGGCGGCGCGGTAAGCGGCGTCTCTCAGCTCACGGACGCAGGACGACGGAGCCGCACGCCGCAGTAGACGTCCGCCGCCAGCGCACCCGCGACGGCGAGGACAGTGGCCGCCAACCGCGTCGGGTTCGCGCGCCGTGATGTGAAGGCTTTGCCGAGGGCGGCCAGATCGAGAGCGTCGCCCGCCACCCGTGACCACGTCCACGCCAACGGCGGGGGAGCGGTGGCGAGAATCCCGATCCCGGTCGCGATTTCGCGCAGCCCGAACGCCCGGATCAACAGCGGACGCTTCGGAGACCCGATCAACCGCGCGAGCTGTCGCGGGGCCACGATCTCCGCCACCCCGAGCCCGATGCTGAACCAGCCCAGGCCCACGGCAAGCCCATGCGGGTCGAGCGCACGCGCCAGCCACTCGCTGAACCGTGCTCTCCCGGCGTATCTCGCGCCTTGCATCGCCATCGGTACTGCCTCCTTCGCATTTCCGGACTTCGTCGGTTGCAAGAATTGCTTGCGCGGACCGCAACGGATTCGTGTCCGGGAAATCGTTTCGAGTTACTGCAGGCGTCGTACCGTCGGCCCTGCTCGACCGAGGGCGCAAGGGCAGCGTCTATGCACGAGCGGGAGTGCGTGGCCACGTGCTCGAGGTGTACCGAGATCCCGTGGCCGATATGTCGCAGCGACTAGATTCCGAAGACGCGGGCGTTCTAGGCGGCCGCCTCGCGCAGGCGGCGCTCGACGTCGCCGCGAAAGAGAATACCGATCAGCACGCCGTCGGGATTGGTGACGAGAATCCGGTCCGCGTCACGCGACAGGTAGTCGTCGACCTTCTCGAGCAGGACGCTCGGCCGCATCGTGCGTGGCCCCCCCTTCATCACCCGCTCGACAGGAACCTCCGGATCGCCGTCCAACGCCTCGCCCATGACCACGCCGAGCACGACGCCGGCCTCGTCGACCACGACGGCTTCGTCCCCTCCCTCGTGCCGGATCCGTGCGCGCACGTCGCCCAGCCGCTCCCTCGGCCCGCAGCGCGGCACGGAGAGACGGGTGACGTCGAGCGCGTGGGGCCGGACCGTGAGCGTGCCCTCCGTGGGCAGCCCGCTCGCGTGCCAGTCCACCTTGCCGGCCGTGTAGCGATAGACACGGGAAAAGCCGAGGAGCTCGAGCCGCGCCGCCGCGCGGGCGCTCAGGTCTCAGGTGTAGTCGTTGCAGTAGACGATGACGGGCAGGTCGCGCCGTAATTCGCCGGCGGCGTCCGTGCCGAGTCGGTCGAGCGGAATGTTGAGAGCGCCCGCGATGTGCAGCTCGTCGTAGGCACGCCGTGAGAGGACATCGACGACCTGCGCGCCCGCCTCGGCGAGATCGCGAACCCCTTCCCGGGTCACCTGGGTGATCATCATTCCTGGCTCAGATACTCGAAGATGGAACGTACGGCGATGGCCCCGTCGGCGACGGCGGCGGCAACACCTCTCGTCGCGCGGTGGCGGACGTCGCCGGCCGCGAACACCCCGGGCAGGCTGGTCTCCAGCGTGTAGGGCGCGCGCGCGAGCCGCCACGCCGGCTCGCCGGAGCCGTCGCGAATCACGTTCCGTCCCGTGAGGAGGTAGCCCTGGGGATCGCGCTGGACGGTCTTCGCGAGCCACGCCGTATGCGGTCCGGCGCCGATCAGCACGAACACCGCGCCCGCGCTCACGCGCTCGGTGGTGCCCCGCACCGTGTCCCGCAGATCGAGCGCTTCCAGTCGGAGCCGTCCGTGCGCGCGCGCGATCGCGGTGTTGAGACGGACGCGGATGTTCGGGCTCCGCCGCATCTGCTTCACGAGATAGTCGGACATGCTGCTGAGCGACGCGCCGCGCACGAGCAGCGTGACGGTGGCGGCGTACCGCGCGAGATGGACGGCCGCCTGCCCGGCAGAATTGCCGGCGCCGACGACGAAGACGTCCTGGCCCACGAGGGCGGGCGCTTCCGTCGTCGATGCGCCGTAGAAGACGCCCTTGCCCATGAGGTCGTGAAGACCGTCGCACTCGAGACGGTTGTAGGAGACACCGGTCGCGACGAGGACGGTCCGGGCTCGGATCGCGGTGTCCTCGCCGAGGCCGACGATCCATTCGTCGCCGTTGAGGGCGAGGCCGGTCACCTCGCGCGTGATCAAGAACTCGGCGCCGAGCGCGATCGCCTGCTCGTGGGCGCGCGACGCGAGGTCGGTCCCGCTGATGCCGCGCGGGAAGCCGAGATAGTTCCGGATCATCGAGCTCGTCCCCGCCTGACCGCCCGGCGCCCGCGCCTCGACGACGATCGCGCGCAGGCCGTCGGAGGCCGCGTAGACTCCGGCGGCGAGACCGGCGGGACCGGCGCCCACGATCACGAGATCGTAGAGGCCGCCGTCCGGCTCCACGTGCGCGCCGAGCATGGCGGCGACCTCGCCGTCGCTGGGATCGCTCAGCACCTGGTCCCGGAAGATCACCGCCGGCAAGCGGCCTGCGTGCCCCACCTCGTCCAGGAGCTGCTGGCCCTCGACGGAATCGTGGGCGAGGAACTCGCAGGGGACGGAGTTGCGCGCGAGCGCATCGCGTATTTCGTGACAGCGCAACGCCCAGCGATCGCCCACGATGCGAAGGACGGGCACCCGCGGGAGGACGGCCCGCGCCCAGCGGCTCAGGAGCTCACTCACGACGGGATAGAGCCGGTCCTCGGGATTGCCCCACGGCTTGAGCAGGTAGGTATCGATCTGACCGAGCGCGAACGAGCGCCGCACGACCGGATAGGCGGCGGCGTCACCGAAGCCGACGAGCACGCAGCGGCCGACGCCCGGACACAGATCGCGCAGTCGTTCGAGCCAGTCCATGCCGATGATGCCGGACGTCCACAGGTCGGCGATCACGAGCGCGACCTTCTCGCCGCGCTCGCACGCGTCCTCGATGCGCGCGAGGGCGGACTCCGGGGAGACGTCGGTGAGGATGCGGTAGTCAGCTCCGAATCGCCGCGCGAGCACGGCCGCGAGCGGCTCTAGCGTCGCGGGGTCGTCGTCGACGACGAACAGGATCGGCTCGGGCATGGGCCCGCCGCGCGGTCCGGCGGCTACGCGCTACGTTCGCTGCCGACCACGCTCACGAAGCTGACGCACTCGCCGGGCGCGCCGCCGAGGTTGTGCGTGAGCGCCAGCTTCCGTCCGCGCGCGATGGACGCGATCTGCCGCTTCCCCGCTTCGCCGCGGAGCTGCAGCCATGCTTCGAAGAGCATGCGCAGCCCGGAGGCGCCGATGGGATGGCCGAAGCTCTTGAGCCCGCCGTCGGGGTTGACGGCGAGATCGCCGTCGAGGTCGAAGACGCCCGCGAGCACGTCCTTCCAGGCCGTGCCGCGCGTCGCAAACCCGAGATCCTCCATCAGAACGAGCTCCGTCGGCGTGAAACAATCGTGCACCTCGGCCATGGCCAGCTCTTGCCGAGGCTCCTTGATGCCGGCCTGGGCGTAGGCGTCGGCGGCGGAGGCGACGACCTCCGGGAAGGTCGTGTAGTCGTAGTCGGGGTCCATGGGACCGGAGGCGGGACCGGCGACGAAGCTGAGCGCCTTCACGTAGAGCGGCTTGTCCGTGTAGCGGTGGGCGTCCTCGGCGCGGACGACCACGGCGGCGGCGCTGCCGTCGCTGACGCCCGAGCAATCGAAGATGCCGAGGGAACCCGCCACCAGCGGCGAGCAGGCGATCGTTTCCTTCGGGACTTCCTTCCGGAACTGCGCGCGCGGGTTGAGGGCACCGTTCTTGTGGTTCTTCCACGCGATGCGGGTCATGACCTCCTTGAGCTGCTCGTCGCCGACGCCGTACTTCTTGGCGTAGGACGGCGCAAGGAGGCTGAACATGGCGGGCGCCGTCAGCGGCACCGCCGTCCCGTCGCCGACGTTGCGCGTGCCGGGCAAACCGGAGAAGCCGCTGTCCTTCAGCTTCTCGACGCCGATGGCCATGGCGACGTCGTAGGCGCCGGACGCCACCGCGTAGCACGCGTTGCGGAACGCCTCGGAGCCGGTGGCGCAGTAGTTCTCGACGCGCGTGACCGGCTTGTAGTCGATCTTGAGCGGCCGCGAGAGGGTGAGCCCGCTGGACCCCGTGAAGAGCGTGCCGAGCCAGAAGGCATCCACGTCGCGAAGCTCGATCCCGGCGGACGAGAGCGCCTCCTTGCTGGACTCGATCAGGAGGTCGTTGGGTCCCTTGTCCCAGTGCTCGCCGAAGGGGGTGCAGCCCATGCCGACGATCGCCACGCGGTCCCGGATCCCATTGCTCGCCATCGCTCGCGCCCTCCTTGCCCCCGCTATCATACCGGCGCCGGCCGGTCGCTGTCGCGGGGAGCTCGCGTGGCGCATCATACGGGCATATTTTGACCGCCTTCATTCCCGACGCTACAGTGCGCCTCGTGCTTGGACGCTCGGTGCGAGGCGGTCCCCGTGGCGGGCCCACGTTCCCGCCCGGCGCCGGCGGGCCTCCCGACTGGCTGCGCGAAGCGCTGTTCGCGCGTCGGATCATCGTCATCACGGGTCGGCTCGACGACGACGCTGCCAGCCACGCCGCCGCGCAGATCATGTTGCTCGACGCCGCGAGCGCCGCGCCCATCGAAATCCACCTCGATGGCCCCGACGGGACGCTGGAGGCCGCGTTCGTGCTCATCGACACCTTCGAGGCCGCGCGCGCTCCCATCCGCGTGCACTGCCGCGGTCGCGTCGGTGGGCCCGCGGTCGGCGTCGTCGCCGTCGGCGGACATCGTTCGGCGTCGCCACACGCGCGGTTCAGGCTCGGAGAGCCGACGGTGACGTTTTCGGGGACGCCCGAGGAGACGCTCGCGTCCACGCGCCGCTATCGCGATCTGCTCTGGCAGCTCCAGGCCCGCATCGCGCGGGCCACCGGGCGGCCCGCGGAAGAAATCGCCGACGATATGCGCCGGGGACGCTGGCTCGACGCCGAGGACGCGCTCGTCTACGGCTTGATCGACGCTGTCGCTCCGCCCCGCGCGCGGTAAGCGCGTTGCGTCAGCGGCCGGCGAGGTGCCGCGCGAAGAATGCGGGCACGCGCTTGATGGCGTCCGCGCGCGCGTCCGGGTCCGTTCCCACGGTGGCGGAGCCGCCGGGTACGGTGGCGAGCCCGGTGCGGGTGCGAAGGGGGATGTTGGGCGCGTCGAAATCGTGGAAGGCGTTCGGATAGGTCACGATCGCCACGGGATCGCCCTGCGCGCGTGCGCGTTCGGCGAGGTCGACGCACGGGGGCGCGGGCGTCCAGTTGTCCTTGGCGCCGATGAGAATGTCGAGCGGGATCCGGGTCGTCCACGTCCGGGATTGAAGCTGCGGCCGGCAACCCGGGTAGAAGGCGACGGCCGCGCGAAAGTCGTGCGCCAGCTTCGGGGGCCGGCCGCTCGCGGTGGTAGCCACCGTCCACACGGTGGTGCTTCCGCCATGCGACCATCCCATCAGTCCCACGCGGTCGCCGCGCACGGCGCCGAGCCCCTGGAGATAGAGCAGCGCGCCGTAGGCGTCGCGAACGCGCTCGCGACCCGGCTGGAGAGGGCGATCCTTCACGGTACAGATCTCGCTGAGCCCACGCGGCGTGAAGCTGTCGACGAGCAACGCGACATAGCCGAGCCCCTGGAACCGGCGCGCCCAGTCCTCGTGACGAGCGGCCAGACGACCGCTGCTCGTGTAGAGCCCGCCGCATCCGTGCATGAGGACGATGGCGGGAGCGCGGCCGCCCCCGCTCGGCTGGTAGAGCAGCCCGGTGAGCTTGGTGGAACGCCCGTCCGTGAGATCGCCGTCGTTGGACGGGAAGGTGACGGAGGTTTGCGCCGATGTGAGCGGCGCCGACGCGGCCACGAGCGCCGTCGCGAAAGCGACCGCGCGCACCGTCGAAATCACGGCCGCGCGCTCAGGGCGACGGCCGTTCCGCTCGAGACGATGGCCGTCGTGCTAGATCGGATTGGTGCGAAGCACGCGCTGGATCTCGGAACCGAGCCGGCTCGGCAAGCACGGCTTGATCAGGTACGCATCGGCGCCGGCGGCGATGGCCGCGTGGCGCAGATAGTCCTTGTGCTCGTGTCCGGTGATCACGATGATCGGGAGCCTCGCCGTCTCCGAGTTCATGCGCAGCCGGCGGATCGCTTCCCAGCCATCCACGCCCGGCAGCATGAGATCCATCACGATCACGTTCGGGCGAAGGGCGATCGCTTTGGCGACGCCGGTGAGCGCGTCGCGCGCCTCCGTCACCGTGAGCCCGGTGAATCTCAGATACTCGGCGTACATCACGCGCGTGTCGATGTGGTCTTCGACGATGAGCACCAGCGGCCGCGTCGGTGGTGCGGCCGCCGCCGGCGCTCGTCGCGGCGATCGCTTGGTGCGACGTGTCGGCGTCGCGCGGCCGCGGCGGGCCTTTCCGCGGGGGCGCGGCCGGGCGGCCGCCGCGCGGGGGGGGACCAAAGCGGGAACGTGGTCTTGGGGGGCGTGCGCCGGGACTGCCATCGCGGACCTCCAAAATAGTGTGAGCCACACGCGCCGCGTTCCCCTCGCGAGCGAGCGCGCCGTCAGTCTACGCACCTTTCGGCGGCATTTCCACGGATCGCTGTCCTGACGCCGGACGCTTATCATGCCCCCGAGATGCTTTCCCTCCTCCGCAGGCTGCTCGCTGATCTCCCCCCGCCCATTCACGCTGGCGACGTCGGCGAGTGGTGGCGGCACTTCGTCGCCCGGCGGTCGCCGCACGCGGAGCCGATCGACGACGCCATCATGGCGGGTGCCGGCGCCGACCGCGTTGGCTACGCCTTCGCCGGCGCCTACGAGGCGGCGCTGCGCGCGCTGTTCCCCGCGATGCCGGAAGGCGAGATCGCGTCGTTCTGCGCGACCGAGCGCGGCGGCAACACTCCCCGGGCGATCGACACCCGCCTCGCGCCGCGCGCGGACGGCGGCGTCGTCCTCACCGGCGCCAAGCGCTGGAGCACTCTCGGCCCCCTCGCCAGCGTCCTCCTCGTTGTCGCCGCCGAGGGCGTCGACGATGATGGCCGCAAGCGCCTCCGTGTCGCGCGCGTGTCGGCGCGCGCGCGGGGGGTGGCCGTGGTCTCCATGCCGCTCACGCCGTTCGTGCCCGAGATCCCCCACGCCGCCATCGACTTCGACGCCGTCGAGATCGAGGCGGGCGCCCTGCTCCCCGGCGACGGCTACACGCGCTACGTGAAACCCTTCCGCACCGTCGAGGACATCCACATCCACGCCGCCCTCCTCGCGTACGTGATCTCGGTGGCGCGCCGCCACGACTTGCCTCTGGCGCTCGTCGAGCGCGCGGCGGCGGCCCTGGTGGCGACGCGCGCGCTCGCGGCCCAGGAGCCCAGCGCTCCCGACACCCACGTCGCCCTCGCCGGCCTCCTCGCCGACGCGTCGCGCTTGTTCGACGACGTCACGGCGGCGTGGACAACCGCGCACGATGCCGAGCAGGAGCGGTGGGTCCGCGACCGCGCGCTGGTCGGGATCACCGGCGACGTCCGCGAGCGGCGGCGGCGGCGCGCGTGGGAGCTTCTCGGTCGCCAGCCGTAGCCCGTCACTCGTCGGGAGCGGAGGACGGCGCGGATTCCGCCTCCGCCCTGAAGGCGGTCGCCGGCGCGGAGGCGGAGGTGCGAAAGAGCCCAGGATAGGCGCGCTCGAACGTCGCCATGATCTCCGGGACCGGGACGTCGGCATAGGTGCCGCGGTCGGCGACGTACTCCATATGACGGCGACCGGCCGCGTCGTACGGGTGGAAGAGCGAATCCTCGCGGCCGTCGAAGTCGAGCGGCCGGACCCCGAAGCGGCTGCAGAGCGTCGCGTCGAAGGCGGGCGTGGCCTTCACCCACCGCTCGCCCACGAAGAGCTCGGCGTAGCCGTGATAGTAGAAGACGTCGCCGCCGATGAGCGCGCGCAGCCGCGGCGTGCAGAGGTGATTGCGGACGTCGGCGAACCCCACCCGCGCCGGGATCCCATCCGCGCGCGCGGCCGCCGTCAGGAGCGCGGCCTTGGCCACGCAGAACCCGGACCCGCGCGCGAGACAGGCGCTCGCTCGGTACGTTTCGAGAGACGCGAAGTCGCAGTACGGCGTGTAGATGATGGAGTCGCGGACGGCGTAGTAGAGACGGACGGCGCGGGCGACGTCGTCGGCGGCGTCGGCGGCGGCCGCGCGCGCGAAGACGATCACGTTGGCGGCGTCGCTGTCCACGAACGCCGCCGGCGCGAGATAGGCGCGCGCGTCCGTCACCGGGCTAGCGGTCGAGGAAACCCTTCCCCTCGTCGGCGAGCTTGGCCAGGAGCGCGGCCGGACGCCAGAAATCATCGCCGCTCTTTCGCTGGAACTCGAGCATCCGATCGCGGATCGTCTTGAGCCCGATCTGATCGGCCCAGAACATCGGTCCCCCGCGGTAGACCGGCCAGCCGTAGCCGTAGACCCAGATCACGTCGATGTCGCTGGGCCGGATCGCGAGCTTCTCCTCGAGGATCTTGGCGCCCTCGTTCACCATCGGGTAGAGCAGCCGCTCCCGGATCTCCTCGTCCGCGATCTCGCGGCGCTTGATCCCCATCTCGGCGGCGACCTCGGTGATGATGCGCTCCACCTCTGGATCGGGCCGCGGGGTGCGGTCGGTGCCCTCGTACTTGAAGTAGCCGGCGCCGGTCTTCTGTCCGAAGCGTCCCTGCTCGCAGAGGCGATCGGCGATGGCCGCCTTCTGTCCCCGGCCCTTGCGGATGCGCCAGCCGACGTCGAGCCCGGCCAGATCACCCATGGCGAACGGGCCCATCGGGAAACCGAAGTCGGTGAGCACCTTGTCGACCTGCTGCGGGAGCGCGCCCTCGAGGATCAGCTTCTCGGCCTGGATACCCCGCTGGTGCAGCATGCGGTTGCCGACGAAGCCGTAGCAGACGCCGACGAGGACAGGGACCTTGTTGATCTTGCGCCCGATCGTCATCGCGGTGGCGATGGTCGTCTGGGACGACTTCGCGCCGCGCACGTTCTCGAGCAGCCGCATGACGTTGGCGGGGCTGAAGAAGTGCATGCCGATCACGCTCTCCGGCCGCCGGGTGGCGGAGGCGATCTCGTTCACGTCGAGCGTCGAGGTGTTGGTGGCGAGGACGGCGTCCGGCTTGGCGATCGCGTCGAGCTTGCCGAACACTTCCTTCTTGATCGGCATCTCCTCGAACACCGCCTCGATGATGAGGTCGGCATCCTTCACGGCCGCGAAGTCGGTGGTGCCCGTGATGAGCCCCATGCGCTTTTCCACGTCGTCCTTGGTGAGCCGTCCCTTGGCGGCGGTGGCCTCGTAGTTCTTCCGCACGACGCCCAGGCCGCGATCGAGCGCGTCCTTCGCCACCTCCACGACCGTCACCGGGATCCCGACGTTCGCGAAGTTCATGGCGATGCCACCGCCCATGGTGCCGGCGCCGATGACGGCCGCCTTGCGCACCTCCTTGGCCGGCGTATCGGCGGGCACGTCGGGAATCTTGGCCGCCTCGCGCTCGGCGAAGAAGAAGTAGCGCTGCGCCTTCGACTCCGGTGAGTTCAGCAACTCCAGGAAGAGCGAGCGCTCGCGCGCCATTCCCTGATCGAAGGGAAGATTGACGGCGGCCTCCACCGCCCGGATGCAGTTCTCGGGCGCGCGGAACCCCCGCGTCTGACGCGCCACCGACTTGCGGAAGTCGGCGAAGATCTCGGGCTTGCCGCGCGCGCCGGCCACCTTCTCGTCGCGATCGCGCACCTTCTGGAGTGGGCGTCGCTCGGCGACGACGCGCTCGGCGAAGGCCACCGCGCCCGCCGTCAGATCGCCGTCGACGATTTCGTCCACGAGGCCGAGGCGTCGCGCCTCCTCGGCGCCGATGGGATCGCCGCTCACGATCATCTGGAGCGCCTTTTCCACGCCCACCACGCGCGGCAGACGCTGGGTGCCGCCCGCCCCCGGCAGCAACCCCAGCTTCACCTCGGGCAGCCCGAGGCGAGCCCCCCTCACGGCCACCCGCCAGTGACACGCGAGCGTCACCTCGAGGCCGCCGCCGAGCGCCGTGCCGTGGATGGCCGCGACCACCGGCTTCGCGCTGCCCTCGATGAGATCGAGGACCGTGTGGAGCGACGGCTCCTGGGGAGGCTTCCCGAACTCCGTGATGTCGGCGCCGGCGATGAACGTCCGCCCGGCGCACGCAATCACGATGGCGTCCACGTCGCGGTCGGCGGCGGCCTGGGCGACGCCGTCGCGCAGGCCCTGGCGCACCGCCTGGCTCAACGCGTTCACGGGCGGATTGTTCACGGTGACGACAGCGATGCGTCCACGGCGGTCGAGGTCGACGACGGGCGTGATGGCAACCATGCTGACTCCCCTCTGTGGGCGAGACGTGGTGCCCATCATAACTCCGTGTCGCCGGGCGCGGTTGAGCGACAATCGAGGGCCTCGGAGAGCGGGCGGAGGACGCGATGGATGCCAAGCCGAAGCGGCTGGTCTGGATCATGATGGCGGGCAACCTGCTCGGCGCCGTCATCACGCAGCTCTACTTCTCGTTCATCGACTACACGCCGGGGAGCGCTGTCCGCGGCCTCGGGTGGGCGGAAATCGCCTTCTTCGTCGTCGGCTTCGCCGGCGTGGGAGGCCTCGGCCTGGTGCTCGGTCGCCGCTGGAGTCGACCGGTCACGGCCGCCCGCGAAGGCCTCGCCGTCACCCCGCTCGCCCGGCGCCGCGCGCTGCTGCTCCCGTACGCGCTCGCGGGTTTCACGGCGGTGGGCTGGGCGCTGGCGGGGCTCGTGTGGGGGGTGATCTGGCCGCTCATCGACGGCACCTTCTCGATGACGAACTCGCTTCGCTCGATCTTCGGCATCACGTGCATCGCCGGCACGATCACGACCGCCTTCATCTTCCTCACCACCGAGCGCCGGTGGCGACCGACGCTCGCCGCCCTCTTCCCGGAAGGCGGCGCCGATGCCGTGGCCGGCGTGCCGCGCTTCCCCGTCCGGGCCCGTCTCCTCCTCATCTTCGTGGTCACGAGCGTGGTGCCGCTGCTCCTCCTCGGCGTGCTCGCCTACACACGGGCATCGGCTCTCGTCGGCGCCGACCGCACCACCGCCGACGCCCTCGTGGGAAACCTGCTCGTGCTCATCGTTTTCCTGCTCGCGGTGGGCACGGTCGCCGTCATCGGCCTCTCGGTGTTCGTCTCCGCGAGCGTGGCGGCGCCGCTGCGCGCCGTCCAGGGCGCCATGGCGGAGGTCGAGCGCGGCAATCTGGCCGCGCGCTGCGCCGTCGTCACCAACGACGAGCTGGGCGCCGTCGCCGAGGGATTCAATCGGATGGTGCACGGCTTGCGGGAGCGCGAGCGCCTGCGAGAGACCTTCGGTCAGTACGTCACCCCCGAAATCCGTGACGAGATCCTCGCCGGTCGCGTCGCGCTCGATGGCGCGCTCTCCGAGGTCACGATCCTGTTCGCGGACCTGCGCGACTTCACGACGTGGGTGGAAGGCAACGACCCGCGCGAGATCCTGCGCGATTTGAATGCGTACTTCAGCGCCATGGAGGGCGCCATCCGTCGCCACGGAGGCCTCGTACTGCAGTACATCGGTGACGAGATCGAGGCCGTGTTCGGCGCGCCCGTGCCTGCCCTCACCCACGCCGACATGGCGGTGGCGGCCGCGGTGGAGATGCGCACGCGTCTCGCCGCCTGGAACGAGGAGCGCCGGCGCGCAGGGAAGGCGCCGATCCGGCATGGCATCGGGATCCACACGGGCATGGTGATCGCCGGCAACGTCGGAAGCGCCGAGCGCCGCTCCTATGCCCTGGTCGGTGACCCCGTGAACCTGGCCTCGCGCATCCAGGGCCTCACCAGGGAGCTGGGCGCGGAGATCCTCATCAGCGGGGAAACGCGCAAGCGGCTCACCGAGCCCCTCGATCTCGTCGGGCTCCCCGCCGTCAGGGTCAAGGGCAAGGCGGAAGAAGTCGAGGTGTACCGGCTGCCCTGACGGGTGGCGGGCACTGTCCTTGCTCCTTTGTCCTAGGACCGCTCGCAAGGAGGTTCCCGATGAAGGTGTTGCAAACGGTGGCTATGATCATGGTCGTAACGGGAGTGGCCGTCGGTCCCGCGCTCGCGGCGGGGGCCGGCGCAGGAGCGGGCACCGGGAGTGCCTCGGGATCGGTTGGATCGGGGACGATGAGTCCCGTTCCCAACGCCGGCACCGCGGCGGGCACCGGTGGCACGGCGGGTAAGCCGGGTACGCCGGGCGTTCCGAACACGGCGCCGGGCGTGACGGACTCCAACGACGTGCCGTCCGCCAGTCCACGATCGACGCTGCCGTCGACGACCGATCCGCGGACCGGTCTGCCGACGACGACGCCGTCGACGACGACCGATGGGAACATCGATCCGGCCACGGGCCGGCCGATCCGACCGGGCGATCCGCGGCTCCCCGGTGGACGCGTAGAGTCGCCGACCGGCAGCGTCCCGGCACCGGTGCCGGCGCCGACCCGGTAGCGGCGCGGAAATTCTGGAGGCGAAACATGCGCAAAGCGTTCGTCATCATGCTCGGGCTCGCCGCCCCCACGGCCGCCGCGACGCCCGTGTTCGCACGCGGCGACGTCCCCGCCGGCGTAACCGGCAGCATTGGAACCGGCAGCGGTATGGGCACGGGCGCGACGAGCGGAGTCATCCGTGGCGGCTCCGTAACGGGAGCGACGCCGGGAGTCACGCGGCGCGACGAGTCCACGCAGAATCCGCAGAACCTGCCGGCCATGCCCGACACGCCGACGACCATCGATCGCCAGACCGGGTTGTCGACGGCGCCGTCAGCGGCGCCGTCAACACGGGAGCCGCAGGATCCGCGCGAGGCGCTGAGTCCTCGCGTGCGGGCCCGGCAATCAGCCCCCAACACGGCGCCGCCGGACGCGATACCACCGAGCGGCAACGTCACCGCGCCCGCGGCGCCGCGGCCGACGCGCTGACGGAACGGGCGGCGGTGGCCACCACCGTCGCCCGTCCTCGAGTCCGAACACAGGAGAGAGTATGCTCGCACGCTACCGGGCCATTCGGCGAACGACGGAGGCGCTCTGTGCGCCGCTCGCGGCCGAGGACTACGTCGTGCAAGCGATGCCCGACGTGAGTCCCGCCAAGTGGCACCTCGCGCACACCACGTGGTTCTTCGAAACGTTCGTCCTCGCGCCTTACCTCTCCGGATACGAGCCGCTCGACGCGCGCTATCACCACCTCTTCAACTCCTACTATCAAAGCGTGGGACGCCCGTTCCCGCGGCCGGAGCGCGGCCACCTCTCGCGGCCAACTGTTGCCGACGTCTACGCGTATCGCGCGCACGTCGACAAGGCGATGGCGACGCTGCTCGACGCCGACCGCGCCGTCGCGCCCGACTTCGACGCCATCGTGGAGCTCGGCCTCAATCACGAGCAGCAGCACCAGGAGCTCATCGTCACCGACCTCAAGTACAACCTCGGCATCAATCCGCTCGCTCCCGCCTACCAGACACGGCCGATCCCGCGCGCCGCGCGGGCGGCGCCGCTGACGTTCGTCGACTTCACGGGCAGGAGAGTGGCGATCGGTCACGACGGCGCCGGCTTCGCGTTCGACAACGAGCGTCCGCGCCACAACGTGTGGCTGGCGCCCTATCGGCTTGCCTCGCGGCTGGTCACGAACGGCGAATACATCGAGTTCATGGAGGCGGGCGGCTACGCGCGTCCCGAGCTGTGGCTGTCCGATGGCTGGGCGACCGTGCAGGCGCAGGGCTGGGAGGCGCCCCTCTACTGGCAACGCGCCGACAGCGGATGGCGAGCCTTCACGCTGTCCGGCCTCGACGCCATCGACGAGCACGCGCCCGTGATCCACGTGTCGTACTACGAGGCGGATGCGTACGCGCGCTGGCGCGGGGCGCGCCTGCCCACCGAGGCCGAGTGGGAGCACGTCGCCCACGACCGACCGCTCACCGGTAATTTCCTCGAGTCCGGGATCCTGCATGCGGTGCCCGCGGACGACGCGGAGGTGGCGCAGCTCTTCGGCGACGCGTGGGAGTGGACGCAGAGCGCCTACGCTCCCTATCCCGGATTCCGACCGCTGCCGGGCGCGGTCGGCGAGTACAACGGCAAGTTCATGGTGAGCCAGCTCGTCCTGCGCGGTGGCTCGTGCGCCACGCCGCAGTCGCACATTCGCGCAACGTACCGCAACTTCTTCCCGCCGGGAGCGCGCTGGCAATTCAGCGGCATCCGCCTCGCCGCGGACGCGGGCAGCGGCGTCGCCGCGGACGCCTGAGGGCGACGATGCCATTTCATCTCGACGCGCACCGGGCGCCCGATGCGCGACACCGCGAGCTTGCGGCCGACGTCCGCCGCGGTCTCGGCGGCCGCATGAAGGCACTGCCGCCCAAGCACTTCTACGACGACGCCGGATCCGCGCTCTTCGAGGAGATCACGCGCCTGCCCGAGTACTACCTCACCCGCGCCGAGCAGGGATTGCTGGGCGACTGCGCCTCCGACGTCGTCGAGCGCGCGCGGCCGGGCGAGATCGTCGAGCTAGGAGCGGGCGGCGTGGCCAAGGTCTCCACGCTGCTGGGAGCGCAGAATCACGGCGCCGCCGATATGCGCTACGTGCCGATCGACGTCGACGGCGAGGCCATCACGCGCGCGGCGCGGGCGCTGCTCGAAGCATTTCCGTCGCTCACCGTGCACGGTGTGGTCGGCGATTTCGAGCGCGACCTCGGCCACCTGCCCGCCGCCACCACGCGGCGGCTCGTCACGTTCTTCGGCAGCACGATCGGCAACCTCGACGCCCCCGCACGTCATCGTCTGCTCACGGCCGTGCGTAAGCTGCTGGAGAAAGGCGATCGCTTCCTGGTCGGGGTCGACCTCGTGAAGGACCGCGCCGTGCTGGAAGCCGCCTACAACGACGCCGCCGGCGTCACGGCGGAGTTCAACCGCAACGTCCTCCGCGTCGTCAACCGCGCCCTCCACGCCGACTTCGAGCCGTCGCGCTTCCGACACCGCGCCTTCTACAACGACGGCAAGGCGCGGATCGAGATGCACCTCGTCGCGGACACCCCGCAGCGTGTGCACGTCCGGGACCTCGACATGAAGGTCGAGGTAGAGGAAGGGGAGACGATCTGGACGGAGAGCTCGTACAAGTTCACGCCGGACGGCGTGCGGCGGATGCTGGGCGACGCCAACCTCGAGCTCGAACAGTGGTACACCGATCCCGAGAACCGCGTCGGCCTCGCCCTCGCCGCCGCCGCGTGACGGTCCCCACTCCGCGCACGCTGTACGTCCACGACGACTTGCTGCCCGCGCTGAGCGCGCGCTTCGGCGACGACGCGGCCGCGACCAAGCTCGCGCGCGAGCTGCTCACCGACGTCGCCGGTGACGGCAGCAGGGTGGTGCTGCTCTCGCTCGAGAGCCAGCTCGGCGCTCTCATCGCGCTCGGTCAGCACGCGCCGTTCGACGCCGCCGTCGGGATCGCGGGCGCGGGCGAGCGGGTGGCCCGCCAGCTCCATGCACGGACCGGGTGGTTTCCGGTGATCCACGGGGTGGAGGTCACGCGTCTCGAAGCGGCCGACGGCGGTTACGTTCTCGACACGCCCCGGCGCCCCGCCCTCGCGGCCCAGCTCTCGGCGCTCGATCTCCACGGGCGCGTGGCCATCGTGGACGACACCGTGTATTCCGGCCTCACGATGCGAGCGGTGGTGTCGGCGCTTCCCGCCGGCGTGCAGGCGCGCGCGCACGCGTTCTGTCTGCGCGGTGTCGCCGACGGCATCGCCACCGTCGCCGCCCTCTGCCCGATCTCGGCCGGGTTCGTCGCGACGGGACGGATGGACCACGACGTCAGCTTCATCAATGCGAGCGGCCTCGTGCGGCGCGGCGCCATCCGCCGCGCCGGCGCCGCTCCCCTGGCGTTCTTCGAGCGCCCGGAGTGGCTACGCGCGTGGTTCCCCGGGCGCGACGCCACCGTTCTCCGCCTCTGTCGCGATCTCCACGCCGTCCTGGAGGACACCGGGCTCGGCGATCTCTGAGTCGCTTGCGACACCGCATCGCCGAGCCGGTCACGCAGGCGCGGCGAGCGACGGCTACACTGGGTGGCGTGATCGTCCGGCTCTTCGCATTCGCCGTTCTGATCGTGGTGGGGCTGGCGCCCACGGCCGTCAGCGCGTCGGACTCAGCGCTCTCCGGCGCCGAGGGTCACCCCCGCGCACGCTTCCCGCTCGCGCTCTACGCGCCGCCGCACGACGACGCCGCGCTCCAGAACGCGGTCACGCGCGCGGTGCGGGACTGGAACATGGTCTTCCAGGAGGCGCTCGGGCGGCCGGCCTTCACGGAGGTGGCGCGGCCGGAGGAGGCGGCGGTGGCGGTCGCGTTCGCGGCGACGCTGGCGTCGGGAGCGATGGGTGTGACATTTCTGGAGACCGATGGCGCCGGCTTGATCCAGCTCCCCGTGCGCGTGGTACTGGCGGAGCCGGAAGGGCGCGGCCGCACGACCCGTGACGTCGTGCTCTATCAGGTGGCGGCGCACGAGCTCGGGCACGCGCTCGGACTGCCTCACTCGCGGGATCCGCGCTCGATCATGTGTTGCGTCGACGGCAGCATCGACTTCACCGATCCACGCGTGCGCGAGGCCTACATCGAGGCGCGGCGCAATCCTGATCTCACGTCCGTGCGCGGCGAGCTGATCTCTCACTACGAGCGCTTCTGGCGTCAGCACGGCGAGGACGTGCCGAGCCGCTGAGCGTCAGATGAGCTGGGGGCGGCCTCCACCCTCGCGGCGTGACGTCTCCGCCGCCGCCGATGCCGCCCGCCTGAGGACGTCGCCGTAGCCGGCCTGGATCTCCATGCGAGGTCCGTAGCCCTTCGCGAGGAGGAGGCGGTGGGCGGCGGGGAGCCGCCAGCACGGCACGAACAGGAACAGATGATGCTCGAGGTGATAGTTGACGCGATACGGCGCGAGCACGAGCCGCACGAGCCAGCCCGCGCGCGTCGTCCGCGTGTTCTGCAGCGGATCGTCGTTGTCCGTCACCACCGCGTGCTCGGCGATGTTCCGAACGCGCACGATGAGCTGGTACCACGTCGCGATCGGCAGGAGCCACAGCAGCAGGTAGAGGTACCAGTAGCCGGCGGTGACGAGAATGCCCGCCATCACGAGGTTGACGGCGAGGGCGGCGCCGAGGCGCGCGCGGAAGCGACGAAGACGCTCGGACCACGGCCGCCCCCCCGGTCCCAGCGCGTCCTGCACCTGCATCCGCCGGCGCTGGAAGAACGTCCGCCCCGTGAGGTCGCGCACGAACTTCCGCCGCAGGCTGGCGCGCGTGATCGGAAACGGCGCCGAAAGCACGAGGTCGGGATCGTCCGCCTGCTGCGTCAGGCGATGGTGCTTCAGGTGGTACGGACGGTACGCGTCCATGTCGGTCGCGACCGGATACGCGCACAGCCACCGCCCCACCGAGTCGTTCAGACGGCGACTACGGAAGAGGAGGCCATGGGCGGCGTCGTGCATGAGGATCGCGAGCCCGAGCTGCCGCCCACCCACGACCACGATGCCGACGAGCAACGTGAGCGGATTCGGCCACAGCGCGAAGAGCGCCATCGCGGCCGCGACCAGACCCCACGCATGAGCAACCAGCAGCGCGCCCACCACGTTCGACCGCCGCCGCAGCCGCCCGATCTCGTCGTCGGTCAGGAACTCGCGCGCGTTGACCATGCCGTAGTGTCTCACAGCGCCGGCGCCGGCCGCCTTCGGGCCGTGGGAAAACTCAGGCGGTCCGAACCGGCCGCGCCTTCCAGAAGTAGTTGTGGATCGAGCCCGCCGTGAGCAGACGCCGGAACGTCATCTCCACGCGGTCGCCGATCTTCACGGCGGCGGGATCGACGTCGGTCAGCTCGCACTGATAGCGGCCTCCGCCCTCGAAGTCGATGACGGCCGCCACCATCGGCGGCGAGGGTGAGAACGCGAGGCGATCCACCGTGAAGGTCGCGATCGTGGCCGGCACGTCGGCGAGGCGTTCGGGGCGCATGCGGTCCACGGCGTGGCACTTCACGCACACGCGCTGGGGCGGGAGATGACGCGTGCCGCACGCCTCGCAGCGGCTGCCCGTGAACGCGAACTTCCACGCCTCGCTGCGGAGCGCGGCCGGCGCCTCCGGCGGTTGGGGATCGGGCCGGCGCGGGGGCTCGCGACGCAAGAATCCGCGCCACGTGAGAAAGCCTGCGTAGGAGACGCGGCCTCGGCCCGATGCGATCTGCGCCGCCACGCTCATCCCGGGACGTTGCTCGGCGAGGGCGGCGGTGGTGCGCCAGATCGTGGCGTCGGCGCCGTCGGCGAGGGAGATCACGGCGATGATCTCGTCGGGCCCGGCGCGATCCAGAACGTCGGCGAAGACGAGACCGGCGTGGGCGGTACCGGTATTGCCGATCACGGCCGTGAGATCGTCCGCGATCGCTTCCTTCTTTACGCCGGCGCCGGCGGCCACGCGCTTGACGGCGCGTCCGTGGGGGCCGGCCACCACGAGGCGAGTGATAGCCTCCGTGGTCACGCCCGCCTGCTTCAACGCCTCCACGAGCGCGGCCTCGCCGAGCGGGACGTAGGCGGCTTCGCCGAAGCGCTCTTCCCACTGTCGCGACGCCGGCTCGCCGGGCAGGCGCCAGCGATCCAGGAACTCGGCGGTCTCGGAGCCGAAGCCGAGCGGCTCGGCGAGGAGCCGGTGCGCGACGGATTCCTCGGCGCACAGGAAGGCGACGGCGGCGTCACCGCCCTCGCGCTCGTCGGCGCCGCCCGGCAGGCCCGTGCGGACGTCCGCCATGGCCGCGAGGGCGGTGCCGTTCGCATCGAGCGCGGCCCGCAGCGCGCCCGCCGCCGAGCGCACGGACCCTGCCATGTCCACGGCCATGGCGTTGCGCGGGAGATCGAGGGCGGCGTGAATCGCGGTCGCGTTGGTCTTGTCGAGATAGGCGGGATCGGACGTTGCGAAGTAGAC
>DASXSB010000038.1:0-3881 GCA_036506275.1 Candidatus Methylomirabilota bacterium
ACGTCCACGCTGCGAACGGTACGGCAGGCCGTCGAAGGGAGTCAACGCCGCGCGGGGTGGGACGTCAGGACCATCCCACCCCGCCGCGAGATGTCCTACCCGCGCTCCAGCACGTAGAGGTGGGGGAGCATGTCGACGTAGATGTTGCCCTCCACCACCATGTCGCCCGCCTTGTTCTTCTCGATGCCGCGCACCCACGGCTTGGCGGCGCCGTAGCGGACGACCCAGGCGACGGGGATGTAGCCCACGTCGGTCTGGAGGATTTCCTCGGCGCGCGCGTAGTTCTGGAGGCGCTTCTTCGGATCGGTGGTGTCGCGGCCGGCTTCCAGCTCCTTGTCGAAGGCGTCGTTCGTCCACGCCTGACGCTTGCCGGTGGTGCGCTTGCCGTAGAACGTGTCGAAGTACTCGTTGTGCGGGTCCGGATAGTCCATGAACCAGCGGATCCACACGAACTGGAGATCCTGCTTCCAGAGCCGCTCGCGGAACACGCGCGGCTCCAGCACCTCGAGGTCGGTCTTGAGGTTGATGGTGTCGAGCAGCACCGCCTGCACCGCCTCCGCGAGCGGCTTGCTCCCGAGCGCCTCGTCCCGCATCGAGAGCGTGACCTTCGGCCAGTTCTTGCCGCCCTCGAACGGCGTGCCCTTGAGCGCGGCCATGGCGAGGCCGGGGTCGAACCGCTGGAGGTCGCGGAACTTCTTGTCGTCGAGCGTGCCGGGAAACCCGGGCGGGATCATGGCGTGGGCGGGGACGGCGAAGCCCTGCGCCACCTTCACGATGTTGGCGCGATCGATCGCGTGCGCGACCGCCCGCCGCACCTTGACGTTGTCGAAGGGCGGCTTGGTGACTTGAGGCAGCAGGTACCACGTGCCCGGGAACGGGTAGCGGAAGACGTCTTTGGACGACCGGGGATCCGACTGCAGGCGCCGAAGATCCGCCGTCTGCAGGGACGTGAGGTCGAGCTCGTTGTTCTCGTAGGGGATGGCGCCCGCCGCCACGCCGATGATCGGGATGACCACCTTCTCCAGCGTCACCTCCTTGGCCCCGAAGAAGTGCGGGTTCTTCTTCAGCACCATCTGCTTGTTGTGCTCCCACGCCTCGAGGACGAAGGGGCCGTTGCAAACGATGTTGCCCGCCTCCGTCCACTTGTCGCCGTGCTTCTCGACGGAGGCCCTGTGGGCGGGCAGCGCCGCCAGATAGGCGGCGAGGGTCGGGAAATACCCGCGCGGCCCTTCCAGCGTGACCTCGAGCGTCCAGTCGTCCTTGGCGCGCACGCCGACCTGGCTCGCGTCCGTGACCTGCTTCTTGTTGAATGCCTCCCCGTTCTTGATGTCGTAGAGGAACGACGCGTAGGGGGCGGCGGTGGCGGGATCGAGCTGGCGCTTCCACGAATACTCGAAGTCCCGCGCGGTGCACGGGCCGCCGTCGGACCACTTGGAGTCCTTGCGGATGGCGAACGTCCACACGGAGCCGTCCTTGTTCGAGCTGACCTTGGACGCCACGTAGGGGACGGCCTGGAAGTCGGCGTTGAACTGCATGAGGCCGGCCCACAGGTTCGGCACCCCGTTGCAGTAGAGGTCCTTGTTGAAGTCCTGGCTGGCGGGCTCGTACTGATACCACCCACCGCCCCCGTACCGGAACACCTGCTCCTTCGCGAGCTTCTCGCCGGGGGCGAGCTTGGGAGCGGCGGCCACCGGCCGCGCATTGAAGCCGGCGGCGCCGAGCGCGGCGAGTCCGCCCGCTATCCGCAGAAAGTCGCGGCGATCGACGCCGACCGCGGCGAGGCGCGTGGCGAGGAGATCGAGCTGCGCGTCCGGGATCCGTGGAGTTCTCATGGATGTCCTCCTGACTGACCTATTTGAGCTTGGGATCGAGGGCGTCGCGCACGCCGTCTCCCAGGAAGGTGAACGACAGCATGGTGATCGCGATGGCGATGGACGGAAAGACGCACAGGTGCCAGTACGAGCGGAGATATTGCTGACCCTCGCCCACCATCTGGCCCCACGAGGGCGTGGGCGGATTGATGCCGACGCCGATGAAGGAGAGCGCGGCCTCCGTGAAGATCGCCTCCGGGATCCCGAACGTCACCGCCACCACGATCGGCGTCAGGGCGTTGGGCAAGACGTGCCGGACGAGCAGCCGCCCGGAGCGCGCGCCGAGCGCGCGCGCGCCCTCCACGAATTCCTTCTGCTTGAGGGCGAGGACCTGCGCCCGCGTCTGGCGGGCGATGCCGACCCAGCCCGTGAGGCCGATGGCGATGAAGATGTTGGTGAGCCCGGCCCCGAGCATGGACATGACGAGGATCACGAACAGCAAGCGCGGGAACGCGTACATGACGTCGATGAAGCGCGTGAGCAGCACGTCGACACGGCCCCCGATGTATCCCGACAGCGCCCCGATGGGGACGCCGATCAGCACCACGATGACCTGGGCGCCGAGGCCGACCACCATGGAGACGCGCGCGCCGTAGATCATCCGCGAGAAGAGGTCGCGGCCGAGCTGGTCGGTGCCGAACGGATACTGATGCGAGGGCGCCTCGTTGAGGCGGCCGAAATTCGTCTTCGTGTACGGATAGGGGGCGAGCACGTCGGCGAAGATGGCGATCAGGCAGAGAACGACGACCACGACGCCGCCCGCCACGGCGAGCCGGTTGCGCCGGAGACGGCGAAGCCCGTCGCGCCAGAGCGTGGTGGCACGGATGGGTTCCGCCGTCACGGGCACGGCGCCCACGAGGGCGGCGGTGGCGCCGCCGTCAGTACCGGATACGCGGGTCGAGAGCACCATAGAGGAGATCGACGACGAGGTTCATGACGGCGAGGAAGCCGCCGTAGACGAGCACCACCGCCATGATCATCGGGTAGTCACGGCCCGACATGGACTCCACGAAGAAGCGCCCCATCCCCGGCACGCGGAAGATGGCCTCCACGAAGAACGAGCCCGTGCCGACGGCGGCGAAGAGCGGTCCCAGCAGCGTCACGACCGGGATGAACGCGTTCTTGAGAACGTGCTTGAACACCACGACGGGCTCGCTCACGCCCTTCGCGCGCGCGGTGAGCGTGTAGTCGGAATGGATGACCTCCAGCATGCTCGCCCGCGTGAAGCGCGCGATGATGCCCATGGGCCCGAGCGCGAGGGTCACGGTGGGTAGGACCCAGTTGCGCGGCGAGTCCCACCCGCCCGTCGGGAACAGCGGCAACGCGAAGGAGAAGAGGACGATCAGGAACACGGCGAGCACGAAATTGGGCACGGCCACCCCGAAGGTGGCCAGCGTCACCGACACGTAATCCCAGCCGCGATTCTGATAGACGGCGGCGAGGATGCCGAGACTGAGACCGAACACCACCGCCACCACGAGCGCCATGCTGCCGAGGAAGAGCGACACCGGGAAGGCGGCCGTGATGATCTCCCGCACCGTCCGCGTCTTGTAGACGAAGGAATTCCCGAAGTCGGCGCGCGCGGCCTTGCCGACGAAGATCAGGAACTGCTCGGGGAGCGACTTGTCGAGGCCGTAGTGCGCGGCCAGCAGCTTCTGCGCTTCCGGCGGGAGCGGATTGGCGCCTTCCGCGATGGGGTCGAGCGGGCTTCCCGGCGTGGCGTGCATCACGAGGAACGTGACGAGCGCCATCGCCAGCAGCGTCGGGATCAGCCAGAGAGCCCGGGAAACGACGAACTGAAGCAATCGACCTCCTCGGGGGTTCCGCTACTATTTGGCACACCCCCGCGGGGAGTCAAGTATTCCCCGGCGCCAGCGCGGCGCGGGAGAGACGGAGCCCGTCGTTCGCGCTCTGCATCCAGTCCGCCTCCCGGAACGCGTCCCCGATGCGCGCGAGGGGAAAGACGTGCGACACCAGGCGCGCGAAGGGCCAGCGCGTGACGTTGCGGCG
>DASXSB010000039.1:0-140669 GCA_036506275.1 Candidatus Methylomirabilota bacterium
GGTGGGTGTGAAGACGCCGTTCAACGACGCCGTGGTGGCGGAAGTGCATCGCCACGGGGTCGGCCGCCTCCGTCCCGATCCGCGCAACCTGGAGCCGCTGCTTCGCATGCTGGAGCCCTAGCATCGCCGCGTTCGATCTCGTCGTGATCGGCTCCGGCCCCGCCGGACAGAAGGGCGCCATCGCCGCCGCCAAGCTCGGCAAGCGGGTGGCGGTGGTGGACCGGAAGGCGCGGATCGGCGGCGCCTGTCTCCACACGGGGACGATTCCCTCCAAGACGCTGCGGGAGGCGATCCTCTATCTCAGCGGATTCCAGCAGCGCTCGTTCTACGGCAAGGACTACGCGCTCAAGGACACGATCTCGCTCGCCGACCTCGCCTTCCGCGTGAACACGGTGATGGCGCGCGAGGGCGAGGTCGTGCGCGCGCAGCTCAAGCGCAACGCCGTGGCCCTCTTCGACGGGACCGCGCGGTTCGTGGACAACCACACGCTCGAGATCGAGACGCCGGATCGCCGCGAGCGCGTGGCCGCCGACCACGTCCTCATCGCGTGCGGCACTCGCCCCGCCCGCGATGCCGCCATCCCGTTCGACGGCGAGCGCGTGCTCGACACCGATCAGCTCGGGCAGGCGCGCGGCATGCCGCGGGAGCTGATCGTGGTGGGGGCGGGCGTGATCGGCATCGAGTACGCGTCGATGTTCACCGCCCTCGGCGTGCGGGTCACGCTCATCGAGCAGCGGGCGACCATGCTCGACTTCGTCGATCACGAGATCGTGGAATCGCTCACGTACTGCATGCGCCAGCGCGGGACGGTGTTCCGGCTCGGCGAGAAGGTCGTGTCCGTTCGCCTCAACGAGATCGGCCGCGTGTTGGCGGAGCTGGAGAGCGGCAAGCAGGTGTCGGGCGACACGCTCCTCTACGCGGTGGGGCGGCAGACCAACGCCGACCTCCTCGATCTCGGCGCCGTCAATCTGAGCGCCGACCCTCGCGGCCGCATCCCTGTCGACCAGTCTTTCTGCACGGGCGTGCCCCACATCTACGCCGCCGGCGACGTCATCGGCTTTCCCGCCCTCGCCTCCACGTCCATGGAGCAGGGGCGGCTCGCCGTGAGCCACATGTTCGGCCACACCCACCAGTACCGCCCGGAGCTGCTGCCGTACGGCATCTACACGGTGCCCGAGATCTCGATGGTCGGCCGCACCGAGCAGGAGCTGACGGCGCGCAAGGTCCCCTACGAGTTCGGGATCGCGCGGTACAGCGAGCTCGCCAAGAGCCAGATGCTGGGGGCGGAGGTCGGTCTTCTCAAGATCCTCTTCGATCCCCGGTCGTTGCGCGTGCTCGGCGTGCACGCGATCGGAGACCACGCCACCGAGCTGATCCACATCGGCCAGGCCGTGCTCTCGTTCGAGGGGACGATGGAGTACTTCCGGGACACCGTCTTCAACTATCCGACGCTGGCGGAGGCCTACAAGGTGGCCGGGCTCGACGGTCTGAACAAGGTGGGCGCGATGTAAGAACGTCTCCTTGCCCCGCCGGCACTTCGCGCGTAGAGTGAGGACGTCTGGTTCGGCCAGCGGTTCGGATGCGAGCCCCCTCATCAGACCATGACGCCGGTTCTCTTCCGCACCCAGGGCGTGCATGAACAACGAGCGGAAGCAGATCCAAGGAGGCGCCCCATGGCGCAGAAGCTCTTCATCGGTGGTCTCTCGTTCTCCACTTCAGACGAACGACTGCGATCAGTCTTCGCGGAGGTGGGGCAGGTGGAATCCGCAGTCGTCGTGACCGATCGCGATACCGGCCGCTCCCGCGGCTTCGGCTTTGTCGAGATGGCGACGCCGGAAGAGGCGGAGCAGGCGATCGCCCGCTTCAACGGCAAGGAGCTCGACGGACGGCAGCTCAAGGTCGAGAAGGCCCAGAGCAGTGGCGCCGGCAAGGCTGGCGGTCGCGGTGGCTTCGGGGGTGGCAGCCGCGGCGGTTTCCGAGCGGGCTCCGGCGGCGGAGGTCGCTGGTAGCAAGAACCTGACAGGGGCGGTCGGCGAACGGCCGCCCGCCCCACCTCGTGGTCGTTTCCCGCTGAAGGGCGACGCTGTGCTACCGGTGTGCGCGGCGGCGGGAGACCGCTGTTCGCGCGCCGGGCGGGATCACCGAGATCTCGCCGGCGCCGGCGCTGTCCGCGGTATCGTATCGGCAGCCCGTGAACTGCACGGCGATACCGAACCGTCCATTACGACTCTCCACGCGCACGATGCGGCCGTTCGCGGTCATCCGGATGGGCGGCAGCGGGTGCACGTGGGGCAGAACCAGCGAGAGTGAGATCCGCGCGTTCGGCGAGAACTCTTCGTCGGTCTCGAAGAAGACGCCGGACTCGCTCAGGTTCAGCGTGCGTCCGTCGCCGTCGCCGGCGAGCAGCTCCACGGGGAGGACGAGCGGGCGGCGTCGTGCGATCCGTCGCTCGGCCTTGCTCTTGGAACGTTTCCGGGTTGCTTTCCGCTTCACGAGGGCGGGCGGTCGTCTCATCGGGTCGGTCCTTCGTGCAATGCCGGGACCAAACCACGACTTCCGCATTCTGCGCCGGTTTTCGCGTTTCGACGGTCCCGTCAATGGGCAAAAGCTGACCGTGGCTGCTCAGCTCTCATCCGACGATCGCGCCCTCTCGCGCCAAATCGCCCGCGCCGGCCACTCCCGTCCCGCCGCGCTCGGCGCGGGTCGCGGTGGAGGCGCCTGACGTGGCTCCCGTGTGGACGGAGCGGACGGTTGCCTGGTACGAGCGCGCGGACCTCCGCGGCGACTACGCTGATCGGGTCCTCGCGGCGAGCGCCGATGTCCTCGGCGATGCGACGTCCGTTCTCGACGTCGGCGCTGGGTTCGGCGCCCTCGCGTTGCCGATCGCGCGGCGTGTCGCTCGCGTGACCGCGCTCGAGCCCACGCCCGCGATGGCGGCGGCGCTCCGGCGCGCCCTCCGTCGGGACGGCGTGACCAACGTCACCGTCATCGAGGCGGCGTGGAGCGCGACGGCGATGCCGGCGCACGACGTCGTGCTGTGCGCGCAGGTGGGCGGTTTGCTCGCGCGTGGTTCGGCGTTCCTCGGCAAAGTGGGCAGCGTCGCCACGCGCGCGGTGGTGCTCGTACGCGACACGCCGGGCCGGGACGACAAGTTCTTCTATGGAGAGCTGTACCCGCGCCTGCTGGGCCGGCCCTATGGGCGGACGTGCGAGGACGGTGATACCGTGGCCGGGCTCGCCGATCTCGGCATCGTGCCCGCCGTCACCACCATCGAGTACCGCTCGGATCAGCCGTTCGAGACCCTCGAGGAGGCGTGCGACTTCTGGATGACCTACATGGGCCTCACGGGGGAGGCGCCGCGTCGTTTCCTCCACGGGTTTCTGGCGGAGCGACTCCAGCGCGACGGCGACGGCTGGCTGGCGCCGTTCACGAAGCGCGCCGACGTCATCCGCTGGCGCGTCTGACGCTGCCGCGTCGCCAGGCCGGCGCGCGCATCGCGCGCGTATAATCCGGCCGTGATCTACCAGCCCATCGGGCTTCCGCTCCTCTTCGTGCTCCTACTCGTCATCCTCGCGCTGCTGGTCTTCCTCATCGAGGTGCGAGTGCTCTCGTACGCCTACCGGAAGATCGGCGTGAGCCCGCGCTGGGTCTTCGCAGTGCTGGTGCTGACGCTCATCGGCAGCCAGATCAACATTCCCCTCTACGGAAAGAGCGTGCCGCGCGTCATCCCGCCGCGGGAGATCGAGCGGTTCGGACGCGTCTACATCGTGCCGCCGGCGCCCGCGCGCGGAACCACTGTGGTCGCCATCAACGTGGGCGGCGCTCTCATCCCCATCCTCATCTCCCTCTACCTCTTCATCCGCTCCCGGATGCCGGTGCGCATGCTGGTCGCGGTCGCGATCGTGGCCGTCATCGTGAACCGGCTCGCGCAGGTGGTGCCGGGCGTCGGCATCGCCGTCCCCATGTTCGTGCCTCCGCTCGCCGCCGCCGCCGTCGGCTTCGTCCTCGCGCCCCGCCGCGCCCCGCCCCTCGCCTACGTGGCGGGATCGATGGGCGCGCTCATCGGCGCCGATCTCTGGAACCTCACGAAGATCGAGGCGCTGGGGGCGCCCATCGTCTCCATCGGCGGCGCGGGGACGTTCGACGGCGTGTTCCTGACGGGCATCATCGCCGGGCTCATCGTCTAGCGCGTGCGCCGCCCGCGCTCGCCGCACGAATTGACAAGCGCTGCGTCCGCGTCGATAGTGGCGGGCGCCATGTCTGCCCGCGCCCACCTGCGTCGCTCCCGTGCGCACGGGTCACGCTTCACCGTCGCCGCCGTGGTCGCGTTGCTGTGGGCGGGCGCGGTCGGGTCCGCGGGCGCGCAGGAGAACTTCCGCGTGACGTACGGGCGGGAGCAGCCGGCGTCGGGCCCCACCATCATCTCCGGCACGGTGTTCAACGACGCGCGGCTCGATGCGTTCGACGTGTACGTGACGGCGCAAGCGCTCAACGACTCCGGCAAGGTGGTGGCGAGCGGGATCACGTACGTGACGAGCAGCATCCCGGCCGGGCGGTCGTCCGCGTTCACCGCCAAGGTGCCGAACGTGCCGGGCGTGGCGAGTTTCCGCGTGAGCGTGAGCTCGGCGCGGATGGGCTACGGCGCCCAATCGCCGTGACCGACACGCGCTGACGAGGAGATCCCGATGGCCGCCGTCGCGAACCGTCAGATCCGTCTCCGGCGTCGCCCCACCGGCGAGCCCACGCCCGAGGACTTCGAGCTCGCGGAGGCGCCGTTGCCGAAGCCCGGGGAGGGCGCGCTCCTCGGTCGCACCATCTATCTCTCGCTCGACCCGTACATGCGCGGTCGCATGAACGCGGCGCGAAGCTACACCGCGTCCGTGGACATCGGGCAGGTGATGGTCGGCGGCACCGTGAGCGAGGTCATCGAGTCGCGCCATCCCGCGTTCGCGCGCGGCGACTTCGTCGTCGGTCCCGGCGGCTGGCAGGAATACGCCGTCCTCGCCGCCGCCGCCACCCGGAAGCTCGACCCGGGTCAGGCCCCCATCTCGACCGCGCTCGGCGTGCTCGGGATGCCGGGCATGACCGCGTACGTCGGGCTCCTCGACATCGGGACGCCCAAGCCGGGCGAGACGGTGGTGGTGTCGGCGGCGGCGGGCGCGGTGGGCTCGGCCGTGGGCCAGATCGCGCGGCTCAAGGGCTGCCGGGCGGTGGGAGTGGCGGGATCGCGCGCCAAGTGCGACTACGTGGTGAAAGAGCTCGGCTTCGACGCCTGCGTGGACTATCGCGCGCAGGACGTGTTCGCGGGACTCCAGCAAGCGTGCCCGCAGGGGATCGACGTCTACTTCGACAACGTGGGCGGTGACGTCCTCCGCGCGGTGCTGCGGCTGCTCAACGTCAACGCGCGCATCCCGCTCTGCGGCATCATCTCCCAGTACAACGCCACCGAGCTGCCGGCGGGGCCGAACCTCGCCCCTCTCCTCATGAACCGCGCGCTCATCAAGGGCTTCATCGTCTCCGACCACGCGAACCGCCTCCCCGATTTCCTCCGCGACTGCTCCGCGTGGGTGCGCGAGGGCAAGCTGAAATACCGGGAGGACATCGTGGACGGCCTGGCGGCGGCGCCCCACGCGTTCATCGGGCTCCTCCGGGGGCGGAACTTCGGCAAGCTCCTGGTGCGGGTAGGGGACGACTCCACGCGCGGGTGACTTGCGCGACGGCGCCCACCGCGTCACACTCGATTTCCAGGAATCCGCGGTGGAGAGCCGACGGCTGTTCATAGACGCCGTTCGCGGCGCGGCCCTCGTCTTCATGGTCCTGAATCACACCGCTCGCTGGTGGATGGACGGCTCCATGGGATGGGGACGCTACTGGCTCATCTACGCCTCCGTGGTCCTCGCCGGCCCCACCTTTCTCTTCCTGGTCGGCTTCTCGCTCGCCGTCGCCACCCACACGGCGATGGCGGTGCGCGGGCAGCCGTTCGCCACCGTGGCCAGGCGCAATTTCGTGCGCGGCCTGCGCATCATCGCCGCCGGGTACCTCCTGAACCTCGTCGTCTTCCCCGACGAGCCCTTGCTCAGCGGCGGCGTGCTCCAGACGATCGGTCTCTCCATCATCCTCGCCATTCCCGCCCTCTACGCTCTGCGCTGGCCGGGCGCCCCCTACGCGCTGGCGGCGATTGCGATCGTGCTCTACGTCTCCTTCGTGCAGACGTTCGGCGGCGTGACGACGTGGGTGAGCACGCACCGCACCGCCGGCCTCATCTGGTTCTACGACTTCCCGCCTTGGCCGTGGTTCGCGCTCGTCCTCGCCGGTCTCGTCCTCGGGTGGAGCGAAGTCCGTCTCCCCGACGCGCGCGCCCGCGCTCGCCACTACGTGGCACTCGCGCTGGGCGGGGTCGCCCTGCTCGCGGGGTTCGTGACGTATCACCTGTGGACGGGCACGCCCATGCTCCACTTCGACCAGGACTTCACGCTCAATCATCACTGGACGCCGCGGGGCGTGACGCTGGCGTGGGTCTTCGGCGGCATCGCCTGCCAGCTCGCGCTCGCCTACTACCTGATGGAGGTCAAGCGATATTCGGCGCGGGCGCTCGTCATCCTCGGGCAGACGGCGCTGATGCTCTACTTCGTCCACCAGATCGTCGTCTACACGGTCGTGAAGAACTGGCTCGGCCTCGTCTTCAATCACTGGGGACTCTACGGACTCGCCAACGCCCTCCTGCTGGTGGCCCTCACGCTGTTGGCGGCGGGATGGCTGCGCGTGCGCCCGTTGATGCCGTGGGCGCGGGGGCGCAAGCTCGTGCAGGCGGCGCCACCGGCGCCGGCCCTCCGATGACGATGCCCGTCCAGTATCGCGAGGAGCCCTGCAAGAGCGCGCTGAATCGCGTCGCCAACATGGACTTCAGGTGGTCGCTCAACCCGTACATGGGCTGCGCCCACCGCTGCACGTTCTGCTACGTGCGCGGATTCGAGCGCAGGGCCGATCGTCCGTCGGACGAGCGTTACGGCCGGAGCGTCCGCGTGAAGATCAACGTGGCCGAGGTCCTCCGCTACGAGCTCACGCGCCCGGGATGGAAGCGCGAGCTGGTCGCCATCGGCGCCGCCACCGATCCCTACCAGCCCGCGGAGGGAACGTACCGGCTCACGCGGCGGTGCCTGGAGGCGTTCGCCGACACGCGCACCCCGCTCAGCCTCATCACGCGCGGTCCCATGGTGGTCCGCGACATCGACGTCTTGCAGTGGGCGGGGCGCCGCGCCAAGGTCGACGTCAACTTCTCGGTGCCCACGCTCGATCTCGACGTGTGGCGCCGCACGGAGCCGGGGACGGCGCCGCCGCGCCAGCGGCTACGCGCGTTGAAAGCGCTCGTCGACGCCGGCATCGACGCCGGCGTGGGCCTGGCGCCGATCCTCCCCGGGCTTTCGGACCGGCCCCAGCAACTGGCGGAGGTGGTGCGGGCGGCGCGAGAGGCGGGCGCCACCCGCGTCTGGTGCAATCTGCTCTATCTCCAGTCGGGCACGCGGGAGCATTTCCTCGCGAACCTGGCGCGCGACTGGCCGGAGGAGCTCGCACGGTATCAGCAGCTCTATCGGCGCCCGTACCTCGACCGCCGTCATTCCGATCCCGTCCGCACCGCCGTGGCCGAGTTGCGCCGTCGCTTCGGCATCGCCGATCGGCGCTCGACCCCGTGCGAGCCCCCGCCCGCACCCGCGCAGCTTCCGCTCGCGATCTAGCTGTCTCTCAATCTCGACGTTCTCGCCCGCGCGGGGCTCGGCTATGATCGCTCCATCGTCGAGCTCGGGGCCGTCCGCGAGACCGTGAAGCGCGTGTGGGGATACGACGACTTCCTGCCGCTACAGGCGGAGGCCGTGCAGGCCGTGCTCGACGGGCGTGATTCTCTCGTCGTCCTGCCCACCGGCGGCGGTAAATCGCTCTGCTACCAGGCGCCGGCCGTGGCGCGAGGCACGCTGGCGCTCGTGGTGTCGCCGCTCATCGCGCTCATGAAAGACCAGGTGGACGGCCTTCGCGCGGCCGGCGTCGGCGCCGCCTATCTCAACAGCAGCCAGAGCGGGATCGAGCGCGCGCGGGTCGAGCGCGACCTCGACGCCGGGCGCATCGTGCTGCTCTACGTGGCGCCCGAGCGCGTCGTCGTCCCCGGTTTCCTCGCGCGCGTGGCGCGCGCCGGGGTTGCCTTCGTCGCCGTCGACGAGGCTCATTGCATCAGCCAGTGGGGCCACGACTTCCGCCCGGAGTACCGGCAGCTCCGCCAGCTCCGGCAGGCGCTGCCCTCCGTTCCCATGCACGCCTACACGGCGACCGCGACGCCGTCGGTCAGAACCGACATCGTGACCGAGCTGGCCCTCGAGAACGTCACCACGCTCGTGGGCAGCTTCGACCGGCCGAACCTCGTCTATCGCGTGGCTCCGCGCCGTGATCGCCTCGCGCAGGTACTGGCGGCCATCGAGCGCCACCGCGGGCAGGCGGGCATCGTCTACTGCATCCGCCGCGCGGAGGTGGACGAGCTGACGGCGGCGCTGAGCGCGCGCGGACTGCGCGCGCTCCGGTATCATGCCGGGCTCGGCGACGACGAGCGCCGCGCCAACCAGGAAGCATTCGTGGCCGAGCGCGCCGACATCGTGGTGGCCACCGTCGCCTTCGGCATGGGCATCGATCGCTCCAATGTCCGGTACGTCGTGCACGCCGGGATGCCGAAGTCGATCGAGCACTACCAGCAAGAGGCGGGAAGAGCCGGGCGCGATGGTCTCTCCGCGGAGTGTCTTCTTCTGTGGAGCGCCGCCGACTACGGACTGTGGAAGTCCGTGCTGAGCGCGAGCGGGGCGCCGCCGCCGCCGGGCGCGCTCCGCAAGCTCGGCGAGATCTACCGCTTCTGCCAGGACGCGACGTGTCGCCACCGCGCGCTCGTGACGTACTTCGGCCAGGCGTTCTCCGGGGGAGCGTGCCGCGCGTGCGACGTCTGCCTGGGCGAGACGGTGGAAGAGCACGCGCCGCCCGAGGTCACGACCGCCATTCTGGCCGCGGTGGCCGAGCTGCGCGGTCGCTTCGGGGCCGTGCACGTCGCGGAGGTGCTGACGGGCGCCGCCACCGCGCGCCTCGCCACTCTCGGCCACGACCGTCTCGGCGCTTACGGGCGGCTCCAGAGCGCGCGCCGAGACCAAGTGCGCGCGTGGATCGACCAGCTGACGGCGAGCGGTCACCTCAACCGAGCCGACGGCGACTATCCGACGATCGCGCTCACGAAGTCGGGCGCCGCCGTGCTCCGCGGCGAAGTCGTCGCGGCGCCGCTCACCACGTCCGCGCGGCCGGTGCGCGCCGCCCGCACCGCCGCCGCCAGCGAGGGGCCGGGCGTGGGATCCTCCGACGGTGCGGAGCGAGCGCTCTTCGAGGCGCTGCGCGCGTTACGGCGGGCGATGGCGGAAGAGCGCGGGGTGCCGCCCTACGTGATCTTCAGCGACGCTTCGCTCCACGACATGGTGCGACAGCGGCCCACTTCGCGCGCCGCCTTCAGGGCGGTGAAGGGCGTCGGCGACTGGAAGTGCGAGGCCTTCGGCGACCGCTTCGTCGCCGTCATCGCGAACGTGATCACCGGCGAGGAGAACTCTCGGCTCAGCCAGTAGTTGAGGCGGCCGAGCCCTCCGGGAACTCGCGATCAGGCTCCCGGCGCTTCGGGAGCCGTCGTCTCGGCCGCCGCAAAGTCGACGCGCTGCCAGAGCGCATCGCTGAGCGGCGAGTGGCCGAGGAGCCGGCTGAGCTGGGCGCGATCGGTGATGGGGCCGTGCTCGGCGCGAAAGTTGGCGATGACTTCCGCCTCTTCCGGCCCGATGCCGGGAAGCTCCAGAAGCTCGCGGGCGTTGGCGAGATTGATCCGGACCTTGTCGGCCATGGTGGTTGGTCCTCCCCCGCAGGGCGAGAGCAGGTCACGTGCCATCGACTCGGTCAGGACACGCCGGGCGCCGCCGGCAAGCTCGCGAGCGCCGCCAGGTAGGCGGCCGAGTCTTCGATCCTGACGTCGGCGGTGAGTGCGCGGCGGGAGAAGTCGCCTCCGTCGCCCACGGGGGCGACGCAGTCTGCGAGGACGACGGCGCTGAAGTCGCGAAGGATCGCATCGCGCGCGGTCGCCTCCACCGCGCTCACGACGCCGGTGAGGATCAGGGTCCGGATCTCCCGCGCGCTCAGCAAGAGCTCGAGCGACGTGGCGTGGAAGGCCGAGAAGCGTGGCTTGTCGAGCGCGTGATCCGGTGCCGGCAGGCCTGCCACCAGCTCACGCCCGGGCTCGCCGTGCCGAAAGCCCCCGCGGGCCAGGAACGGGAGGGCGGCGAAGAGCGGCTCCCCGCCGAGAGGCCGGCCGCTCGGCGACGTGAAGACCGTGAACTTCGACGCGAACAGCACCACGCCGCGGACGCGGCTCGCCTCCGCGACCCGGATCACGGCGGGCACGATCGACTGCGCGCGCGCCACCGCGATGCCGTTGCGCGCGAAGAGACCGTCCGCCTCGACGACGTCGCGCTGGAGGTCCAGCACCAGCAGCGCGGTGCGGCGAACGTCGACGTGCACGAGACCACTCTACCGGCACCCCCGTCCGTGCAGGAAAATCCGCCGCGGTCGCGCGCTACGCGGGCGGGCGGACGGCAACCGGCATGGGGAGCGGCCACGGTATAGTCGAACCATGGACTTTCCCCGCGCCGTCCTGCTCGACCTCGACGACACCCTGCTCGACTATTCGGGCGGGGTGGACGTGTGCTGGCGTGAGTCCTGCGTGAAGGTGGCAGGACCGGGCGGAATCGACGGTGCTCGTCTGGCGGAAGCCGTGTTCGAGAGCCGCCGCTGGTTCTGGGACGATCCCGAGCGTCACCGTCGCGAGCGGGTCGACATGCTGGGGGCGTGGACGAAGATCGTCGCGCACGCCCTGGAAAAGTCCGGGGTCGCCGCTGACGGTCTGGCCGGCGCCATCGCGGAGGAGTACGCGGCGCGCCGCCGCGCCGCGATGTGTCTCTTTCCGGAGGCCCGCGCCTGCCTGGAGCGACTGCGTGCGCGCGGGCTGCCACTCGGGCTCGTGACCAACGGCGACGCGCGGCAGCAACGGGACAAGATCGAGCGTCACGACCTCGCGCGGTTCTTCGAGGTCATCGTGATCGAAGGCGAGTTCGGAACCGGGAAGCCCGATCCGCGCGTGTATCAGCACGCGCTGTCTGCGCTGCGGACGCCCGCCGCGCAGGCGTGGATGGTCGGCGACCATCTCGAGTTCGACGTGGGCGGCGCTCAGCGCGTAGGGGTGCACGGCGTGTGGCTCGACCGCGCGGGACAGGGACTTCCGCCCGGCAGCAGCGTGCGCCCCGCGCGCATCATCGGCGCCCTCGACGCGCTACTCTCCGAGTGACCCGACGACTCCGTCGGAGCGAGGAAGCGATATGGCAGAGCTGGTCCACGCGTTCACGACGATGGTGGCGGCGATGGACGGACGCGTCTACACGGCGGAAGCGTGGGGTGTTCTGCGTGACGACGGGCTGTGGGAGGGATCGCTCGTCTTCACCCCGGACGATGGTGGCCCGCGTCTGACGACGGCGCGCGAAACCACGCAGAGCAACTTCAACGCCCTTGCCTACTGGGCACACGGCCTCGAACCGGTCTATCTCGAGGGCGCGCTCGCGCGCGCTCGTCCCGAAGAATCCAGCGCCGCCTGACGCGGGGCGCGGCTGGGCCGTGGCCCCCGCGTGTCCGGTCAGCGTCCCCAGCGACCGGTATCGTCACCGCTACGGCGTCCGCGATCACCCGCGCGGCGCTCGTTGATCGGTCGCCCCGAGCGTCCCCGACCCGGCCCGGTCCGCTTCTCGCCGCGACCAGCGGGCTTGTCGTCGCGCCGCCGGTTACCACGCTGGTCTCCGAGGCCGCCGGGTCGCCGATCCCCCCACCCGCCCGGGCGGTCGGGCGCGCTCGGCCGATCGCCAAACCCACCGCCGCCGCTGGGCCGCCGGTCACCGAATCCGCCGCCACTCGGACGGCGCTCCCCGAAGCCACCACCTGTCGACGGAGGCCGGCGATCGGCGAAGCCGCCGCCGCGCGGCGGGCCACCGGGACCCCGGAATCCACCGCCGCCGCCAGTGCCCCGCGGCGTCGCCTTGTCGACGCGGATGGTCCGCCCGTCGAGGCTGGCGCCGTTCATTCCGCTGATGGCGCGATCGGCTTCCTCGCTGGTCGCCATTTCCACGAAGCCGAAGCCGCGGGAGCGACCCGTCTCCCGATCCATCATCACCACCGCCGACTCCACCATCCCGTAGCGAGCGAACGCCGTGCGGAGGCCGTCATTCGAGGTGGAAAAGGACAGGCCTCCCACGAACAGTTTCACGGGCATCACGAACGCTCCTTTCGGCCGATCTCTCTCGATAGATTACACATGCGTGCACGGCTTTGCCCGGCCGTCCTGGACGAGCCGGCGTTTCTCGGTACGGGGCAGGGCCTTGATCGCGCGCTCTCGGCGGCTGGCGGCGCTGCGGTCGGGATACGGCTCCAGGAGGCGGAGGAGCACCGGGCCGCGGCCGCGCGTGTATCGCGCACCGACGCCACGATTGTGGAGGGCGAGACGGCGGGCGGGGGCGGTGGTGATCCCCGTGTAGAGGGTGCCGTCGGCGCACTCGACGACGTAGCAGAACCAGTGGTGGCGCATGGTTGGGTGCTCGGCTGTACTCCGATGGCCGCAGTCTATACCAGTGTGGGCTCGTCAGCGTATTTAGGCGTGACGGGCCAATCGGGATTGGCCGGGCGCGGCGGGCCGCGTCAAGGGTCGCTGATGTTCTCCGCGATGACGTCGCCGCGCGTTTCCCCATCACGCTGTCGCGCGGTCTTTCGTCGTTCCTCGGCGGGGCTCAGCGTATCGGGGACCTCGGCCGGCGGCGACGGCTCCGGTCCTGGGTTCTTGTCGTCACTCATGACGCACCTCTCTATGCATGAGCGCGGCCGCCGGGACCGCGAAGATCGTCTCTCGACACCGGCAACGTTCTTGCTTCGACACGTGTCCGAGGAGGTGTTCGATGAAGGCGACCGACCTGCTAAAGAAGCAGCACAAGGAAGTGAAGGCGCTGTTCAAGAAAGTCGAGAAGACAGAGAACGCGCGCGAGCGGCGGCAGCTCATGGAGGAGATCTCCCAGCAGCTCGAGGTGCACACCCAGATCGAGGAGGAGATCTTCTACCCCGCCGTGCGCGAGTCCGGCAAGAAGGCCGAGGAGATGGTCGACGAGGCGTACGAGGAGCACCACGTGGTGAAGCTGGTCCTGAAGGAGCTGCCCCAGGTGGATCCCGAGGACGAGCGCTTCGACGCCAAGATGACCGTGCTCTCCGAGCTCGTCGAGCACCACGCCGAGGAGGAAGAGGACGAGATGTTCAAGATCGCCGAGAAGGCGCTCGGGAAAGAGCGCCTCAACGAGCTCGGCGAGGAGATGGCGCAGCGTGCGGGGGCGCCCCGCGGGCGCCGCGCGGCCTGATCAACGGTCGAGAGCAGGGAAGAGGCCGGGCCTTCCCGGCCTCGTAGTTTTTAGGCCCCTGCGCCAGCGGATTGCAGAATCTGCTAGCCCGTCCACAAGAGGGGCGAGAGCAGGGCGACGATGATGGCCACGATCACCGTCAACGGCGCCCCGACGCGCACGAAGTCCCAGAACTGATAGCCGCCCGGGCCGTACACGATCAGGTTTCCGTGGTGGCCGATCGGCGTCAGGAACGAGGCGACCGAGGCCATCGCCACCGTCACCACGAACGCTTCGGGCGGGGTGTCCGAGGCCGCCGGCCAGCGCCACCGCCACCGGGCCGAAGAGGGCCGTGGTGGCCGAATCCGACATGAACTGGGTGACCACGCCCACGGCGGCGAACAGCACCAGGAGCACCAGGCTCACGTGCCAGCCCTGGAGCGCGCTCTGGAGCCAGCTCGCCACGAGGTCGGCGGTGCCGCTCGTCTTCATGGCGGCCCCGAGCGGGATCGCGCCCGCGATGAAGACGTAACCGCGACCGTTACAATTCGAATGTGAATCGGAGAGCTCAGGCGTGACCGCGCTCGCCCGCGCCCGCCAGTCCGCCGTCCCCGCGCTCCGGCCCATGCTGGCGTCGCTCGAGGAGCCGCCGCTGCGCGGCGAGCAGTGGGTCTACGAGCCCAAGTACGACGGCATCCGCGCCATCATCGAGGTCGTTCCCGGCGACGCGCCGGGCGGAGTCCGCATCCATTCGCGGCTGGGCGCGGACAAGACCGCGCAGTTCCCCGAGGTGGTGCGCGCGCTCGATCGTTTCCGCCGCGGTCTCAAGGCCCCGGTCGTCCTCGACGGCGAGATCGTGGCTCTCGACGAGCGCGGCGAGCCGGCCGGTTTCCAGCGTTTGCAGGGCCGCATTCATCTGAGCAGCGCGGGCGAGGTCGAGTTCCACGCGCGCCGGGATCCGGTGGCGTTCGTCGCCTTCGACATTCTGCGTGACGGCGGCACCGACCTGCGCGCGCTTCCGCTCAGCGCGCGCCGCGCCCAGCTCGAGCGCGTCTTCGGCAACGCCGGCTCCGGAGTCTTCCGGCTGTCCGAGTTCGTGCCGGGCGACGCGACCGCGCTTCATCGCCGGGCCGAGACGGCGGGCTGGGAAGGGCTCATCGCGAAGCGGCTCGACTCTCCGTATCGCTCCGGCCTGCGCACGAGGGACTGGCGCAAGATCAAGCTCCAGAAGCGTCAGGAGTTCGTGGTGGGCGGCTTCACCGAGCCGCGGAACTCGCGTGCGTTCTTCGGCGCGCTGCTGCTCGGTTTCTGGAAGGACGGCGCCCTCGAGTATGCGGGCCACACCGGCACCGGCTTCAGCGGCGCGGAGCTGGCGCGGGTGGCGGCGCTTCTGCGGCCGCTGGAGACGTCCCGCTGCCCCTTTCGCGCGCGTCCCGATACGAACGAGCGCCCGCACTGGGTGGAGCCGCGGCTGGTGGCGGAGGTGCGGTTCACGGAGTGGACAGCGGACGGCAGGCTACGCCACCCCGCGTATCTCGGGCTGCGCGACGACGTGCGGGCGTCGGCGGTGGTGAAGGAATCGGCGGCGGGTTCCCGCGAGAAGCTCGATCCGGCGCGAGCGCGGCTGCTGGCGAGGCTGGAGGAGCTGGAGGCGGGCGGGGGCGCGGGCACGCTCGAGGTGGCGGGCGGCGGCCGGCTCCAGGTGACGAACCTCGACAAGGTGTTCTGGAAATCGCTCGGCATCACCAAGGGCGAGTTGATGCGGTACTACGTCCGCGTGGCGCCGTGGATCCTGCCCGTGGTCGCCGATCGACCGTTGATCATGAAGCGGTTCCCCAACGGCGTGCACGCCAAGGCCTTCTACCAGCAGCGCGCGCCCGGCAACGTTCCCGCCGGCGTGCGCGTGGAGACGCTGCCGTCCGATCGCGTGGTCCCGCGTCGTCTCGTAGGCGGCTCGCTCCTCACCCTCCTCTACATGACGCACTACGCGGTCGTGTCCCAGGATCCGTGGTTCTCGCGCGTACAGTCGCCGGACGAGGCCGATCATGCCGTGCTCGATCTCGATCCCATGCCGGGCGTGCCCTTCGCGCATGTGCTCGACGTGGCGCGCTGGCTCCACGACGAGCTGGAGCGGCTGGGCACGCCGAGCGTGCCCAAGACCTCGGGGGCAGAAGGGCTGCACATCTACGTGCCGCTTCCGCGCGGGACATCGTACGAGGCGAGCCGGCTCTTCTGCCAGATCGTGGCGACGCTGGTGGCCGATGCCCATCCGAAGATCGCCACCGTGACGCGCGGGGTAACCGCGCGCGGCCGCCGCGTCTACATCGACTATCTCCAGAACAGCCGGGGAAAGACGCTCGCGTGCGCGTACAGCGCCCGCGCCACGCCGTGGGCGGGCGTCTCGACGCCGCTCACGTGGCGCGAGGTGCACGCGGGCGTGGAGCGCGAGGCCTTCACGCTGGCCACGACGCCGGCTCGCCTGCGCGCGGTGGGCGATCTGTGGGCGCCCGTGCGGAGCGGCAAGACGGCCGACCTCCACGCCGCCCTCGCCGCGCTGGGAGCGCGATCACCCGGATCCGCACGGGAATGACGTTCTCGCCGAGGCCGCCGAGCGCGCGCGCCGCCGCGTAGGAAAGATCGAGGATGCGATCGCGCGCATGCGGGCCGCGGTCGTTGATGCGCACCACCACCGAACGGCCGGTCTTGGCGTGAGTCACGCGCAACCGGGTCCCGAAGGGCAGGGTGGGATGCGCGGCGGTGAGCGCGTTCATGTCGAAGGTCTCACCGCTGGCGGTGCGGCGACCGTGATGCGCGTCGCCGTACCACGACGCCTTCCCGACCTCCTCGTCGCCGACGGTGGCGCTCACGCCGGCCCGGGCCGCGACGGAGCCGGCGGCGAGGACGGCGAGCGTCAGCGCCCCAGCCAGTCGCGGAAGCGCTTCCACCAGTCGTTGACCTGCTCGCGGAGCTGATCGGCGGCGCCGCCGTGCTCGTCGCACGGGGGTGGCTCGGTGCCGCTCAAGAACACCTCGCGGTTGGTGACGGGACAGAACCGGTTGGCGAGCTTGCCGTTGGTGCTGTCGACGCTGGCGATGCTGATGCCCTCCGCCACCGTGAAGCTGGGGCTCGGATAGACCTCGAGCGCTTGCCGCATGAAGTCCGTCCAGATGGGCAACGCCGCCTCCGCCGCGCTGAGGCCGTGCGCGTCGCCGGCGTCGAATCCCACCCACACGAGCGCGAGCAGCCGCGGCGAATATCCGACGAACCAGGCGTCACGCGCCTCGTTGGTGGTGCCCGTCTTGCCGGCGACGGCACCCGTCAGCCCGGCCGCCCGCGCGCCGGCGCCGGTACCGTTGTTGACGACGCCCTCCAGGAGCGACGTCATGAGGTACGCCTCCGCGGGCGAGATGACTTGCGTCGGCTCCTGACCCGCGAGCTTGAGCGAGCTGCCGTCGGCGTCGTACACCGCGCGCAGGCCGCTCGCCGAGCGCGGGCGCCGACCGCCGTTGGCGAAGGGCAGGTACGCGCGCGCGAGCTCGACGGGCACGACCTCGGAGGCGCCGAGGGCGAGGGCGGGGACCTGCGTCAGATCGCTCTGGATGCCGAGCGCGCGCGCGGTCTCGAGGACGGCCGGGAGCCCCACCACCTGCGCCACGCGCACGGTCGCCGCGTTCAACGAATGCTCGAGGGCGCGGCGCACGGTGACGCGTCCCTCGTAGCGATCCTCGTAGTTCCGGGGCGACCACGGGACGCCCTCCACCGTGAGCGTGAGGGGGCTGTCCTCCACGAACGACGCCGCCGTGAGCGCGGGCTCTCCGCCGCCCCGCCGCCCGAGCGCGGCCAGGTACACGAACGGCTTGAACGCGGAGCCCGGTTGACGGCGCGCGAGCACGGCGCGGTTGAACTGGCTCACGTGATAGTCGCGTCCGCCCACCATCGCGCGCACCTGCCCGGTGTCGGCGTCGAGCGCGATGAGAACGGCCTGGAGGCGGTCGGTGGGCTGCTTGCGCCCGAGCCGCGGAAAGCGCGTCTCCAGGCGATCGAGGCCGCGCACGACGGCGGCCTCCGCGAAGCGCTGGAGGGGCAAATCGAGGGTGGTGTAGACGCGGGCGCCACCGCCGGCGGCGAGCAGTTCGTCGCCGAAGCGTGCCTCCAGCTCTTCGCGGACGTAGTCGCCGAAGTACGGCGCCGTCTGCCCGGGCGCCACCTCGTGCCGTACCCCGAGCGGCTGCCGCCGCGCCGACTCGTAGTCCGCTTCGCTGATGCGGCCGAGCTCGCGCATCCGCCGCAGCACGACGTCGCGGCGCTCGCGCGCGCGCTGGGGATGGAGGATCGGCGAATAGCTGTTGGGCGCGCGCGCGAGGCCGGCGAGGAGGGCGCCCTCGCCGAGCGTGAGCTGGTGGACCTCTTTCTGGAAGTACGCGCGGGCGGCGGCGCCCACGCCACGGATGGCGAGGCTGCCACGCTGGCCGAGGTAGATCTCGTTGAGGTAGGCCTCGAGGATCTTCTCCTTCGGATATCGCCACTCGATCAAGGTGGCCAGCCACGCCTCGTCGAGCTTCCGGAGATACGTGCGCTTGGGCGTGAGGAGCCGGTTCTTCACGAGCTGCTGGGTGAGCGTGCTCCCGCCCTGGGTCACGCGCCCCGCTCTCAGGTTCGCCCACGCCGCGCGCACGAGCCCGCGCGCGTCGAGGCCACCGTGCTCGAAGAAGCGATGGTCCTCGGCGGCGACGATGGCGTTGACGAGCGTGAGGGGCGCCTCGGCCAGGCGCACGGGGCGATACTCCTCGCCCGGACGATCGCCCGCGCTCGTCAGGACTTCGGGCTCGAGGACGGTGGCGCCGATGTCCTCGCCGTCGCGCAGCACGCGCGCGACGCGATCGCCCTTGAGCTCGAGCCGCACGCGCTGGGGCGTGCGGGGCGCCGCCCCGTCGCCGCCGCGGAGAATGAGATCCCAGGCGGCGGGCGTGCGCCGAAACTGCCCGGGCATGGTGGGCGCGCCGCGGGTCTCCGTGTACTTGAGACGGGCGAGACTGCCCGCGAGGTCGACGACGCGGACGTTGAGGCCGGGCACGAGCGGCTGGCCGGCGGCGTAGACGAACGTCGCCCGCCGCGCCTCCGTACGCTCGAAGCGCGACAGCTCCACGATGGAATAGGTGACGAGGGCGACGAGGGGGATGAGGGTGACGACGACGAGCGTGAGCCCGACAAGGGACCACTTCCTCACGGTCTGATTATGCACGGAGCGCGGAAGGGGAGCGCAGGGGTACGCGCCACCCCTCCCGCGGCGGTGGGGCGACCGTCGCTACACCGGTCGGCGGCCCTGGATGATCCGCACCAGCACCACCACGATCGCGATCACGAGCAGGACGTGGATGAAGCCGTTCAAGGTGTACGAGCTTACGATACCCAGCAGCCACAGCACGATCAGCACGACGGCAAGCGTCCACAGCATGGCGGCGGCTCCTTTGGGGGCGGCTGTACGTCACGGTGCTGTCGCTGCGCGTTCCATGCCAGCGCCAAGCGGCGGTATTTCTGACACGAGCCGCGGCCGGGACCGACGCCGCCTGCCCAACTGTGGTATTTAATTTCCCGCGCGTTCCCGCCGCGCACCCGTCGAAAGGAGTGCTCTCCATGCGTGAAGACGACCGGCACGTCACCGCCGAAGCCGCCGCGCTCGCCGCCGTCGCCGAGCGCGTCGGCGGCGATCTCGGGCTCGCGGAAGAGCCGTCCCACTTCGTCCTCGTCCTCGAGGACGGCGCAGAGCCGGAGCCGGTATGAGCGAGTGGACGATCGCCAGCCTCGAAGAGGCGATCGCGGCCCGGCGTGTGTCGCCGGTGGAGGCAGTCCGCGCGTGCCTGGCCCGCGTGGAGCGGGTCGACGGGCGCCTCCACGCCTTCGTCGCGCTCGATCCCGCCAACGCGCTTGCCGCGGCCGAACGGCTCGAGCGCGAGGCGGCAGGAGGGCGTGGGCAGAGACCGCTCTATGGCATTCCCGTCGCGCACAAGGACCTGTGCGCGGTGCCGGGCTTCACGAGCGCGTGCGGCACCCGCACGCGGGAATACTTCATCAGCGAGCACCCGTGCACCGCCGCCGGCCGTCTCGCGGAAGCGGGCGCGGTGACGCTCGGCAAGCTCAACATGACGGAGCTGGCGCTCGGTCCCTTCGGCGACAACGCGCACACCGGTGACGTGGACAACCCGTGGCGTCACGGTCACGTCGCGGGCGGCTCGAGCAGCGGCTCGGCGGCGGCGGTGGCGGCCGGTCTCGTGCTGGGCGCGATCGGCTCCGACACGGGCGGCTCCATCCGTCTTCCCGCCGCCTGCTGCGGCGTGGTCGGTCTCAAGCCCACGTACGGACGCGTGAGCCGCGCGGGCGCGATGCCGCTCTCGTGGTCGATGGATCACCTGGGCCCGATCGCGCGCACCGTGCACGACGTCGCCCTCCTCCTCCGGGTCATGGCCGGCGCCGATCGTCGCGACGCCACCGCCAGCACGCGGCGCGTCCCCGACTACGTGGCGGACCTCGCCCGCGGCGCCCGCGGGGTGCGCGTCGGCGTGCCCGAGAACTACTACTTCGACGACATCGATCCCGAGATGGAGACCGGCGTCCGTGCCGCCGTCGACGTGCTCGGTCGCCTCGGAGCCGCCGTGAAGTCGCTGCGCGTGCCCGATCCGGAGAGCATGGTGAGCGCCTCCACCGTCATCGCGCGTGCGGAGAGCGCCGCCGTGCACGCGCGGCTCCTGAAGGAACGGCCCCACGAGCTGCAGCCGGTCGTGCGCGCGCGCCTGGAAGTGGGACTCCGCATCGCCGCCCACGACTATCTGCAAGCGCTGCGGTTGCGCCCGCGGCTCACGCGGCGGTTTCTCGCCGACGTCTTCGCCGAGGTCGACGTGCTCGTCACGCCCGTCATCCCCGAGCCCGCGCCCGCCCTCGCCGCCGTCACCGCCGGCAGCGTGGACGACGTCGTCCGACGCATGGGACGCTTCTCGCGGTTGACGCGTCCGTTCAACGGCCTCGGTCTTCCCGCGCTCTCGGTGCCGTGCGGGTTCTCGCGCGACGGCCGGCCCCTCGCGCTCCAGATCGCGGGGCGGCCCTTCGCGGAAGCGACCGTGCTCGCGGTGGGTCACGCCTACGAGCAGGCGGCGGGCTGGCACACGCGCGTGCCGCCCGTCGAGCTGACGGCGACGGAGCGGTGATGTAGCGATCCATGGTGGAGGGCGTACGGACCGAGCGCACGTGGGATCGCGGCGGGGATGGCCGCGCGCTCGTGCTTGGCGCCGTCGTGTCGGTGGCGATCGTGGTGGCGGTCTTTTCGTTCTTGGGCCGCGCGCCGGCGCCCGGCGTGCCGGCGCCGGTGGCGCGCTTGCCCGCGCTCAACGCGATGCTCAACGCCGTGAGCGCGGTGCTGCTGGCGTGGGGCTACGTCTTCATCCGCCGGCGTGAGGTCCGTCGCCACCTCGCCTGCATGGCGAGCGCGTTCGTCGTCTCCACGTTGTTCCTCGCCTCGTACGTCACGTACCACGCGGTGGCGGGGTCGCGGCCGTTCACGGGCGGCGGATGGCTGCGCGCGGTCTACTTTCCGCTCCTGATCTCGCACGTGGTGCTCGCGGCCGCCATCGTGCCCCTCGCGCTCGTCACGCTCTACCGCGCCGCGCGGGCCGACTTCGCGCGGCATCGCGGCATCGCGCGCTGGACGCTTCCGCTGTGGCTCTACGTCGCCGTCACCGGCGTGATCGTCTACCTCATGCTCTATCGCCTCTGAGCCCGATCGCCTCTCGAGCGACTCGAGTCGGTGGCAACCGACTTGCACCTCGATCGCTTCGTGCTCAGGAGCGCGAAGGAACTCGAAGGCTACACAATCGCGGCCCGCGACGGCGAGATCGGGCGCGTGGAGACGCTCTATTTCGACGACGCCACGTGGACCGTCCGCTACTTCGTCGTGAACACCAGCAACTGGCTCCCCGGGCGCCGTGTGCTGATCTCGCCGCTGTCGATCGAGCGCGTCGAAGATGAGGAAGAAGAGGTTGTCGTCCGCCTCACCCGCGAGCAGGTCCAGAACAGCCCCGACATCGACACCGCCAAGCCGATCTCGCGCCAGCACGAGCTCGAGTACTACCGCTACTACGGCTTTCCCTACTACTGGGGAGGTCCGGAGCAGCTCGGGATGGCGCCGGTGCCGATCGTCCCGCCCCCGGACGTCGCGGAGGCCGTGGCGGAGCCGGCGGGTGACCCGCATCTACGGAGCACGGCGGAAGTCTTCGACTACGCGATCCACGCCACCGACGGCGAGATCGGTCACGCGGAGGACTTTCTCGTCGACGACGAATCGTGGGCGGTGCGCTACCTGATCGTCGACACCGGAAGCTGGTGGCCGGGAAAGAAGGTCGCGCTGGCGCCGCAGTGGATCGAGCGCGTGAGCTGGGGCGATGCCGCCGTGCACGTCAACGTGCCCGGGGCCACGATCAAGAACGGTCCCGCCTACGACCCCGATCAGCCCTTCGACCGCGAGCACGAGCAGCAGCTCTACGACTCCTACGGCCGACCGCGCTACTGGGACAAAAGCGACGCCGCGTGAGCAGCGACGCCGCGTCCCGCGTTACCAGTCGATCGTCTCTCCCGGGCTAAGCGGCGCCACCCGATCCTCCACGCCCCGGCGCACCGCTTCCGCGAAGAGGCGATCGGGCGGCTCGTTGAAGGGCTCGCGGTTCAGCTCGAACGTGCCCCAGTGCATCGGCACCATGAGCTTCGCGCCCAGCTCCTCGAAGACCTTCACCGCTTCCTCGGGGTTGAGATGGTTCGGATGCCCCTTGTCCCAGGAGCTATAGCCGCCGATGGGCAGCAGCGCGAGGTCGAGATGAGGATAGCGCTGGCCGATCTCCTTCAACCCTCGCCAGTAGCCGGTGTCGCCCGCGAAGAACAGGCGCTTTTTCGCGCCCAGGATCGTCCACGAGGACCACAGCCGGAGGTTCTGATCGTTGAGGCCCCGGCCCGAGCTGTGCTGGGCGGGCGTGCACACGAGCTCGAGGCCGTGGAACCGCTTGGACTCCCACCAGTCCAGCTCGACGACGTTCTGTCCGCCCATGTCGCGGATGAGCGCGCCCACGCCGAGCGGCACGAAGAACGTCGGGTTGTGCGCGCGCGCCAATCGCCGCACGGTGTCGGCGTCAAGGTGATCGTAGTGATCGTGCGAGATGACCACGGCGTCGATCGGCGGCAGCGATTCGAACTGAAGGCCGGGCGCGACCAGGCGCCGCGGACCGGCGAAGGAGACCGGGCTGGCGCGGTTGCCCCAGTGCGGATCCGTGAGGATGTTCACGCCATCGAGCTGGATCAGAAACGTCGAATGCCCGACCCAGGTGACGGTCGGCGTCTTGCCGTTGGCGCGAAGCTCGGCGCCGTCGTTGGCAAGCACCGCCGGCGCCTTGCCGCGCGGCGGCCATCCCGAGAACGTCCGGCGCAAGAGGCGGCTGGCGCGTTCACCGAGAGGATAGGCGTAGTTGGCGTCGAGATTGCGAAAGCCTTGAGACAGGTGGTGGCGCGCGGCGCCTGCCGGCGCCTGCGCGCTGAGGGGTGCAAGGGTTACAAAGAGGACGACGAGGACGACGAGCGAGCCGACAAGCGCTGGCGCATGACGTCGCACTGACACTCCTTGCAGGCTTTACAACGGCCGTATGGGACGGCCACCCGAATCTCAACCATGAATCACCTTACGGCCTCCACGGCCTCGCGTCGAGCCGAAATTCACATCGCTGCCGCGAGCTGATTTTGCGCCGAGAGTACAATCCGATATGCAACGCGATACCGAGCGTGAGCAGTTCGGCGACCTGAGCCGCTTCGGGACCCTCGCCGAATACAACCGCAAGCGCCGCTTCGCGGTGACGCCGGAGCCGCCGGGGAAGAAGCCGGTGGCGCGGAAGACCGCGCGCGAGTTCGTCGTCCAGAAACACCGCGCCAGTCATCTGCACTACGACTTCCGCCTCGAGCACGACGGAGTCATGATGTCGTGGGCGATACCGAAGGGCCCATCGCTCGATCCTGCCGTGAAGCGGCTCGCCATGCGCACGGAGGATCACCCGCTCGACTACAACGACTTCGAGGGCGTCATTCCCGAGGGCGAGTACGGCGGCGGCACGGTGATGATCTGGGACCGCGGCACGTGGGAGCCGGAGACTCCCGACGTCGGCCGCGCGCTCGCCAAGGGCGATCTGAAGTTCACGCTGCGCGGCCGGAAGCTCCAGGGCTCCTGGGTGCTCGTGCGAACGCGCGACCGGCAGTGGCTGCTCATCAAGCACCGCGACGCGGCCGCCAGCACGGAAGACCTCACCGTCACGCGGCCGCTGTCCGTCGTGTCGCGCCGCACGATGGCCGGGATCGCCCGCGCGGCCGGCGCCACCGAGCGTCAGCTCGCCATTGCCAGCGCGACGGATCCGCCGCGCGCGACCACGCCGGCGGCGCGCGCCGACGGCGCCGCCACGGCGCGACCGCGCGCGGCACGATCGGCGCGCCGCCCCACCCGCCGCTCGCGCTGAGCGTGACCGCGACGCGGATCCCGTTCCGCGTGCGGCCCATGCTCGCCACGCTCGTGGACGCGCCCTTTCATCTTCCCGGGTGGGTCTACGAGGAGAAATACGACGGCATCCGTATCCTCGCCTACAAGGAAGGGCGTCGGGTCACACTCTTCACGCGGAATCTCAAGGACCGCACGGCCGATTTTCCCGACATCGCGGCCGCCCTCGCTCGCCTCCCGGCGCCCACGCTCGTGCTCGACGGCGAGGCCGTGATCTTCGACGCCGCCGACGTCTCGCGCTTCCAGCTCCTCCAGCAGCGAGAGGACGTGCACGAGACGCCGGTCTTCGCCGTGTTCGATTGCCTCTTCGCGCGCGGGCGCGATCTCCGGGACCGGCCGCTCGCCGAGCGGCGGGCAATCTTGGAGGCGGAGGTCAAGACCGGAGGCGCGCTCGTCGTCGCGCGCCGTCTCGCCCCCGACGGCTTCGCCGCCTTCGCCGAGGCGCAGCGGCTTGGGCTCGAGGGCGTGGTGGCGAAGGACGAGCGTTCCCCCTACCTCGCGGGCGTGCGGTCGCCGGCCTGGCGCAAGGTCAAGGTCCGGCTCGAGGAGGAATTCGTGATCGGCGGGTTCACCGCGCCCGCGGGTGCCCGCACCCACTTCGGCGCCCTGCTCCTCGGCGGGTGGGAGGGCGATCGCCTCCGCTACGCGGGCAAGGTCGGCACCGGATTCACCGCGCGCACGCTCGCAGACTTGATGACCCGCTTGCGCCCGCTCGTGCGGCCGACGTCGCCCTTCGCCGAGCGCGTTCGCGAGCCGCGCGTGACGTGGGTGGAGCCCCAGCTGGTGGCGCAGCTTGGCTTCACCGAGCGCACCGGTGACGGGCGCCTCCGCCATCCCGTCTTTCTCGGCCTCCGCGACGACAAGTCTGCACGCGAGGTTGCGTGGCGCGCTTGACGCGCTCGTGGACGCTCAGACCGCGTAGCGGCTGCGAATGGCGGCCATGATGCGGCGGCGGGCCTCGGAAGGCTCCAGGCCCGCCATCTCCGCCGCCGCCACCTCGTCCGCCAGCTCGGGGTCCTTGATCATCTCGCGCATCCACACCGAGTACTCGCCGTGGCCGAGGTGGTGGGCCCACGTCTCCTCGTCCACGCCCTCTCCGAGCTCGGTGAAGCGGGCGAGGTTCGCGGCACGGAGGTTGAGCTTGCCCGCGGACCCGCGGAAATAGAAGCTGCGATCGGGGGGCAGCTCGCCCTCCGTGTACTTGCGGACGTGCCGGCGGTGCATCACGCGGCGCTCTCCCACCTCGAAGATCCGCACGCCCGCCTCGTGCTGCAGCACCCACGCGAGGACGGCCTCACCGCGCGCGAGGGGCGCGCGATCCGTCTCGATGCCGCCCGCATCCGTGGCCGCCACCGGCGCACCGGCGCGGGCGAGGCTCCCGTGGGCGGCGCGGAAGGCATCGAGATCGGTGGAGGCGAGCGCGGTGAAGAGCGGACGCACGGCGGGGTCGAGGTCGTCGGCCGTGAGCGTGATCATGCAGACGGCCTCGGTGCCGGGGCGCAGCAGCTCCGACGCCGATGACCCGTCGGCCGGAAGGAGGTGATGGGCCTCGTCGATGATGAGCCAGTGCGGCAGTCCGCTGGCGCCACGGGCGGCGCCGATGGTGGCGAGGATCTTCGTCGCGTACCCGACCTTTTCCGGCCGCGAGAGGAGGCTCAGGTCGAGGACAGGACTGGTGCCGGGATGACGGAGCAGCTGATCGAGCTCGTCGGGCGACGGCAGCTCGCCGGTCGCCTTGCCACCGAGCACGATCACGCCCTTGAGCGCGGCGAGCGATTGATAATCGCCCTCGGGATCGAGCACGCAGAGGGAGCGGCCGGAATCCACGAGACGTTCCATGAGCACGCTCGTGAGCGTGGACTTGCCGCTGCCCGACGGTCCCACGATGAGGAGGTTGGTGCCGTGGGCGGAGACGGCGGCAACGGTGCCGCTGCTGTCCGCGCCGAGCGGAAGGCGATGTCGCGCCAGCCGGGGCGCCAGCTCGGCCAGATCGCTCAGCACGTGCTCCTCGATGAACTCGATGACGCCGGTGCCGTCTTCGCCCCGCGTCACGTAATCCGCGCGCTCGCGCAACGCAGGGATCGCGTTCGCCACCGCCACCGCGCATTCGCACTTGGCGAGGAAGGCGTGGTCGTTCTCGGCATCCCCGATCCCCACCGTGTTGTGCGGCGACAGCTCGAGCGTCCGGAGGGCGGCGGCGAGCCCGGTCTCCTTGGTAATCCCGCCCGGGAGAAGCATCACCGAGCCCTTGTTGAAGATCAGCGCGCGCTCGAGCCCGGTGTCGCGGATGGCCGCCAACGCCGGCTCCGCGTACTGCTCCACGGTGGCGATGATCGAGGTCCCCACCGTGAACGGGACGTTTCGCCGCCGCAGCTCCTCCACGAGCTGGAGCTGGGGCGGTTCGCCGAGGGCCTTCACCTCCCGCCGGTCAGGCAGGTAAAGGAGCGCGCCGTTCTCGGCCACGATGGCGTCGAACATGCCGTCGACCTCGGGACACACGGATTTGAGATCGTCGAGCATGCGGCCGGTGACGAGGATCAGCTTCCGACCGGACTGGCGGACGCGCGCGAGCGCGGCGGCGGTGGCGGGCTGGAGGCGGCCCCGGTCGGCGACGGTTCCATCGTAGTCACAGGCGAAGGCGTGGATGATCACGAGGGTCTCGCCGGGGTCACAGGATCACCGTCACATCCGCTTTCGTGGTGCAAGCGCCCGGCCATTGCCTCGTCGAGCGCGCTCGGAGCAAGGCAAAGGGGGGGCGAGCCCGCGACAATCCACTTTCGCACGGATTTCACGATAACACTCCGAATCGATGGCGGTTTAGAGCGAGTGAGCGGTGGTCGAGAGACCTCGAGCTCCGGCGGGTCGGAGGAGATCGAGGGTGCGAGCACGAGGGATCTTAGATCTTCGTGCCGCTATACCGTCAAGTTTCCCGAGCGGCCGGCGCCTTCGTCGCCGCCTTCAGCGCCTCGAACAGCTCCCGCTTCGCTGCCGCCGCGCGGGCGCGGGCGCGGGCGAGCAGGACCGCCTCCTCCGCTTCCAAAGCGACGTCCATGAGGTAGAACTGTCGGGCCAGCTCAGCGATCCGTTCCGCGCTCATGCAGTCCCCCATCGCCATAGGCGTCCGGGCCCGCGCGCACGACGTCATCTCGACCCGGCGCCGGATATGACGAGCGTTTGATCGATTCGATTCACCGCGGGCGAAACGACGACGTCTCCAGCGTGCGCAAGATCGACCATGTAGTTTTGCCGCAGGCCGTCGGCGTCGTCGCCTATAGGCGTTGCCCGGCGAGCACGGGTGGGCCGGCACTGGGGATCGAGCGGGTGATTCCGGCGATGCGGATAAAATGAGCGCCGGCACAGGCTCCCGGCTCGAACTTCGCGTCCTCATCGAGGGACCGGGACTCAGCGTCGACGTCGAGCACTGCACGCAGGTCACCGCGAGCGGAGGGTCTTGATGCGTTCAGTATTAGCCGCGGTCCTCGTCATCACCGTGGTAACCACCGTCCACGCGCAGACCCGGCCCGGCGGCAAATTCGGCTTCTCGTATCCCAACTTCGCGGCGGGGGCGATGACTCCGGAGCAGTTCGTGACGGACTTCGCCGCGCTGATGCACAATCCGTCCGCCTTCAACGGCTGGATCACGGCGGGGAAGGACCCGCGGCGCTTGAATCCGGGCGGCATCTATCTCAAGCACATCAACGTCCGCTCGCGGCAGGCCTCTCAGCCCTCCACCGCGATCGAGGGGCGGCCGACGCTGGCACAGGTCCAGGCTGTGAACCCGTCATGGATTCTGAAGGACGCGGTCGGCAATCCCGTCATCCTCTTCGGCATCCCCGGCGAGTACATGCTCGACTTCGGCAACTCTGCGTACCTCGACTGGATCGTCAATACCTGGATGCCGACGCAGCTGTTCGACGGCCTCGAGAACGCCCCGGGGACGGTCACGTGGTTCATGCACGACGTCGGGAGTTTCGTTCGGATGTACACGAATTGCGCGCTCAGCGACGCCGCGTGCAACCGGTACAACACGGACGAGGGCGTGATCTCCGCCTGGGAGGCGTTACTGGCGAAGTTCAAGGCGCGGTGGCCGAACAAGAAAATCGTGATCAACAGCGGACCTCTCTCGTACGTGCCCGTCGCCGATCAGATGGCGGTCTTCCAGCGCGTCTTCGTCAAGACGGACGGCTACTACGGAGAGACGCTCACCAACAACGGCGCCTACTGGGACACCCGACCCAACCCGGAGAAGCGGCTGGCGCTGCTGACCACCATGCAACTCGCAAGCTGACTCGCCGACAACGGCAAGGTGTTCTTCCCGAACATCGGCATGACGACGCCGGCGGAACCGACCCAGGGCGAGGTCGACTACGCGTGGGCGTTCTTCAACCTGATGCGGAAGGGGGATCTGCAGGTCTTCTCACGGGCCACCAAGGACGGCGCCGGGAACTGGGTACCGCGGCGCTATCCGGAGATGGACATACCGCTCGGCACTCCCACCGAAGTGGCGGCGGAACAGTCGCCCAACCTCTGGCGCCGTCACTTCACGGGCGCCATCGCCTACGTCAACCTCGGCGACGGCCCCGTGAACGTGACGCTCCCGGCCGCGGGCGCTCCCTATCGGAATTCCCGCGGGCAAACCGTGGCGTCACCGCTGACGCTCGCGAGCTTCAGCGGCCTGACCGTCTACAAGGCCGCCATGGCCCCCACGGCGCCGTCCGCGCCGATCGTCAGATGACGAAGCCGGGGCCGGAGCGCCACGATGACCGGTGCGCGACCACGCACTCCCCGAACTTTCTCGCCCGCGCCGGCGCGCCCATCGCATGTTTGAAGTACACGTACGCGTCCGCCCATGATTCGCGCGCCGCCCGGCGCGCCCACGCCTCGAGCTCGCCGTCGCCGTACTCTGCGTCGCGAAGACGGAGGTAGCCCCAGGAGGCGGTGGCGACGTCTGGCGTCGTCCCTTCCTCGGTGTCGGCGATGCAGAGGGCGGCGTCACGTGCGCGGAGGAGCTCGTACACGTCCTCGGCGAACCACGATGGATGACGGAACTCCAGCGCACAGCGGAGGCCGGGCGGGACGAGGACGAGGAGGTCGGCGAGCCGATCGCGGTCCTTGGCGAAGTTGGGCGGGAGCTGGAAGAGAAGGGGACCGAGCTTGGGACCGAGCGTGTGCGCGGTGTCGCAGAAGACCCGCACCAGCTCGTCCACGTCGCGCAGCCGCCGCATGTGCGTGATGCGCTGGGGCGCCTTCAGCGTGAAGACGAACGTGGCCGGCGTCGCCGCGTCCCAGGCCGCGAGCGTGGCGGCGTTCGGCATCCGGTAGAACGTCGCGTTGATCTCGACCGTGGCGAAGCGCTCCGAATAGAAGGGAAGCATCGCGGACGCGCGGAGCTTCTCCGGATAGAAGCTGCCGCGCCACTCCGGATAGTTGTAGCCGGACGTCCCCACGTGGACGATGGCCGCCCCGCGATCCGCCGCCGTCAGTGGTGGGCGGCGAGGAGGTCTTCGTACACGGCGGTGGTGGCGGCCATGGTGGTGGCGGACGTGAAACGCTCGCGCACGAGGGCGGCGCCGGCGGCGGCGAGGGCGCGCGCGCGGCCACGGTCGCGCAACAGCTCGAGGATCGCCTGCGCGAGGGCGTTGGCATCGGCGGGCGGCACCAGCCGGCCTGTCTCGCCGTCGCGAACGATTTCCGGGATGCCGCCGATCGCCGTCGCCACGACGGGCGTCCCTACCGCCAGCGCCTGCGGTATGACCTGTGGCGTTGCCTCGGATCTGATCGACGGCAGCACGAGAACGTCGAGGGCGGCCAGGACCTCGGGGACGTCGCGGCGAAATCCGGTCATGACGACCGCGCGCTCGAGCCCGAGGTCGTGGATGCGGCGGCGCACGTCGTCGAAGCCCACGCCGTCGCCAACGATCAGGAAGCGGGTGCCGGGCGCCTCGCGCAGGATCCGCGCCGCCGATTCCAGGAAGTACTGATGCCCCTTCGAGCCGCGGATGTTAGCGACGAGCCCGACGACCTGTCCCGTGAGCTCGAGCTCGGCGCGGACGCCGGCGCCGGACACGCCCCGATGGAAGCGAGCGGTGTCGAGTCCGGCCGAGACGGCGACGATGCGGTCGTCGGGAATGCCGGCCGCGCGAACGATCGCCTTCACGCCGTCGCCGCTCGTGATGATGCGATGGGCGAGGCGATAGACGAGCGCGCGGCGTTTCAAGATCGGAATCGACACGTGGCGGGAACGGACGACGGGGAGCCCGAGCGAGCGCGCGGCGACGGCGCCGAGCCAGCTATCGACGGAGCTGTGGGTGTGGACGAGGCTCACGCTGCGAGCGCGCATGAGCGCGCGGAGGCGGGAGATCGCGCGAAGGCTGGCCGCGCTCGGCATCGCGAGGGCGACGACGGGCACGCCGGCCGCGCCCGCCTCGACGAGGAGCCGACTGTGCGGCTGGCAGGCGATCAGCGCACCCCAGCCGTGGTCCAGCAACCACCGAACTTCGGAGAGGATCCGGATCTCCTGACCGCCGAGGCCGAGCGACGCCTCGGTGTGCAGGATGACGCGGTCACTCATGGCCGCGCCCTCGACCCGATCATGGCGAGAGCGCGAAGGCTACGCGAGCGGACTTACCAGCGCCCGCCGCCGCCGCCGCGCGAGCCGCCACCTCGGCTTCCGCCGCCGCCACCGAAGCCGCCCCGGCCGCCACCTCCGCCGAAGCCGCCCCGCCCGCCGCCGCGTCCGCCACCCTCGCCCGGCGCTTTCGCTTTTTCGACCTGGATCGTCCGCCCGTCGAGGCTGGTGCCGTTCAGGCGGTTGATGGCCGCGTCGGCATCTTCCGGCGTCGCCATCTCGACGAACCCGAAGCCGCGCGAACGACCGGTGTCCCGGTCGGTCACGACGCTCGCGGATTCGACGGAGCCGACGCCGGCGAACGTCTCGCGCAAGCGCTCGGTGGAGGTGGAGAACGAGAGACCGCCTACGAAGAGTTTTACAGCCATGAGGAAGGCTCCTTCTGGCTTCCGCACCGGTACACGGCCCAAGACTCGGAAGGAGATCGAGGCCCGCGGCCTGACGGGAGGTGAGGTTCTCGCTGAACCGCCGCGCCGACCAGACAAGCGAGAGTATACACTGTGGGCATTTTCAAGGACTTTGAAACTTTCCGCGAGGTCTCGGTCTGGTCGACGAGTTCATAGAGCGTTTCACGTACCTGGGGCTGTTCCTCGTGCTGTTCGGCGCCGGTCTCGGCGTCCCCGTGCCCGAGGAGCTTCCGATTCTCGCCGGCGGCGCGCTCGCCAACGAGCAAGTCGTGCGCTGGTGGGTGGCCCTACCCGTCTGCCTGGTGGGGGTCCTCTCCGGCGACATCGTCCTCTACTGGGTGGGGCACCACTGGGGCGAGCGCATCCTCGAATGGCGGATGGTCCGTTACGTGCTGAGCCGGTCGCGCGAAGAGAAGCTGAAGGCCGCTTACCGCCGCCACGGCGTCAAGATCGTGTTCGCCGCTCGTCACGTGGTGGGGTTTCGCGCCGCCGCCTTCCTCACCGCCGGCATCTCCCACGTGCCGTTCCTCAAGTTCCTCGCCGTCGACACGTGCGCGGCGCTGGTGAGCGTGCCGCTCGCCTTCGGGATCGCGTTCTTCTTCACCGACCAGCTGGAAGCGGTGCTGGCGGGCGTCCATCGCGTGGAGCGCTGGCTTCTCCTCCTCGGGATGGTGGTGACGGCGGTCTGGCTCGGAACGATGGCCTGGCGGAAGAGCCGCGCCGCCGACGAGGAGCCGGCGGGGGAGGAGCCGGCGGGGGAGGAAGGGGCGTCGCGGCGGTTCTGATATAGTCGCGTCACGAGGGTCCGCTTGACTGGAGCCGCCCGCAAACCCTGGCACGCGATCTTCCGGCTGCTCGAGCGCGACGAGCGGGTGTTCGCGGTGCTCCTGGCGGTGGCGATGGTCGGGGGTCTCGCCACCCTCGGCCTCGACCCTCTGCGCGCTCGTCACCAGATCAACCTGTACGCCCTCGTGATGTGGTTCGCCGCCTACAAGCTCGGCGTCTTCGCCCTCGTCAGCGTCAACCCCCGCGCCACCCGCGTCATCTTCGTGGGCGCGCTCGCCATCGACCTCCTTCTCGTGTTCGCGCTGCTCTACCTGACCGGCGGGGGGTACAGCCTCTTCTACTTGCTGTTCTTCCCGCTCGTGGCCGTCAACGCCTACTACTTCGGACCGCTCGTGGGTGTGGGCGCCGCCCTCGTGGCGTCCGGGCTCTACGCGGCGGCGGCGTACCTGGTGCCGCCGTGGGTGGGGTGGACGCCGGTGATCATCCTCACGGTGCTCGTCGGGCTTCCCGCCGTCACCCTCGGCCTCGTCGCGGAGCGCGAGCGTCGCGCGCGCTCCGAGGTGGAACGGCTGAACGTGGAGCTGACGGGCACGCTCAGCCGGTTGCGCGAAACGCAGGACGAGCTGCTGGTGGCAGAGCGCATGGCGACGGTGGGCCGCCTGTCGCTGAAGGTGGCGCACGAGGTCCGCAATCCGATCAGCGCCATCGAGCTCAACGCGGAGATCCTTCAAGACATCGTGCGCGAGCGTTCCGGCGCCGACGCCGAGGAGGCGGTGAGCATCGTGGCCGCCATCCGGGACCAGGTGAACACGCTCGACGCGCTCACCGAGGAATACCTCGCCTTCGCGCGCTTCCCCCGGGCCCACTTCGAGGACGAGTCCATCAACCACCTCGTGGAGGAGCTGGCGTCGTTCGTGCGGCCGGTGGCCGAGCGCCAGGGTCTCCACGTGCGCGTGGTCACGGATCCCACGGTGCCGACGATGGAGATCGATCGCGGCCTCCTGCGCCAGGCCGTCCTCAACCTCGTCAAGAACGGAATGGAAACGCTCTCGCGCGGGGGCGAGCTGACGATCTCGAGTCGGAGCGACGGGGACGCCGTGGAGATCTCCGTGCGCGACACCGGCGCCGGGATCTCGGAGGAGATCGGACGGCGCCTCTTCGAGCCGTTCTTCACCACCAAGCCCCAGGGCACCGGTCTCGGGTTGTCGATCGCGCGCCAGATCACCGAGGAGCACGGGGGCGAGCTCACGTGGCGCAACTCGCCCGAGGGCGGCGCCATCTTTACCATTCGGCTGCCGCTCAAGCGGGACGTCCATGTCTGAACCGGTCACGCTGCTGGTCGCCGACGACGATCCGGGACTCCGCGAGAGCCTCGAGCGGACGCTCACGCGCGAGGGCTACAGCGTCGTGCTCGCCTCCGACGGCCGCGCCGCTCTCGAGCGCGTGCAGGCGGGCGGGGTCGACCTCATCCTCACCGACCTCAAGATGCCGGGGCTCACCGGCCTCGAGCTGCTGCGCGCGGCGAAGGCCATCGCGCCCGACGTCGACGTCGTCCTCCTCACCGCCTTCGGCACCGTGGAGCATGCCGTGAGCGCCATGAAGGAAGGCGCGTACGATTTCCTCACCAAGCCGTTCCGCCGCGAGCAGCTCCTGAAGCTGGTCGCGAAAGCCCTCGAGCGTCGCGCGCTCATCAACACGAACCGCGAGCTGCAGCGCCAGCTCGACGCCCTCCGGGGCCGCGGCGGCGCCATCGGCGTGAGCCCCGCCTTTCGGCGCATGATCACGCTCGTGGAGCAGGTGGCGGACAGCGCGGCCACCGTGCTCATCCAGGGCGAGAGCGGCACCGGCAAGGAGCTGGTGGCGCGGATGATCCACGAGGGCTCCTCGCGCCGCGCGCGTACGTTCGTGGCCGTGAACTGCGCGGCGCTGCCGGAGACGTTGCTGGAGTCGGAGCTGTTCGGGTACGAAAAGGGCGCGTTCACGGGCGCGGCCGGTCGCAAGGAGGGGCGCTTCGAGCTCGCCGACGGCGGCACGCTCTTCCTCGACGAAGTCGCCGACCTCTCCGTCGTGACCCAGCCCAAGATCCTCCGCGTGCTCCAGGAGGGGGACTTCGAGCGGCTGGGCGGCACCCGGACGCTGCGCGTGGACGTGCGCGTGGTGGCGGCGAGCAACCAGGACCTCGCGCAGATGGTGCGCGACAAGCGATTCCGGGAAGACCTCTACTACCGCCTCAACGTCATCACGATCACGGTGCCGCCGCTGCGAGACCGCCACGAGGACATCCGCGTGCTCGCCGAGCACTTCCTCCGGCTCTACGCCGCCAAGAACAACCGGAAGCTGGACGGCTTCACGCCGGAAGCGCTGGAGCGGCTCGAGTCGCACCGCTGGCCCGGCAACGTGCGCGAGCTCGAGAACGTCATCGAGCGCAGCGTCGTCCTCGCCCGCGGCAATCGCATCGGCGCCGAGGATCTGCCCACCGAGGTGGGCGGCGTGAAGCCGCCGCCGCGCGACGCGTTGCTGGCGCTCGTCGGCACCCCTCTCGACGAGATCGAGCGCCGGATCCTCGACGAGACGCTTCGCATCACCGGTGGGAACAAGACGCAGGCGGCCAAGCTCCTGGGCATCGACGTCCGCACCGTCGCGCGCAAGCTCGAGCGGCGCGAGGATTCCGGCGAAGAAACGCCCGTCGGTAGCTAGCTCCGCCCGCCCGCTGGCATCCGCACTGCAAGCAGTTTCCCACCATGGGGCACCGCTGGGAGCTCGGAGTCTTGCTGCTCGCCGCCGTCGCCGGGACGCAAGGGTGCGCCGCCCTTGCGATCGCTCCCCTCGCGAGCGCCGCCGTGAGCTCGGGCACGGGCGCCATCGTGAAAGCGGGCACGGAATATCGCGGTGGCGGCGTCGTGATGCGGACGTTCGTCCTGCCAATGTCGGAAGTGCATCGCGCGACGATCACCACGCTGCGTGAGGTCGGCATGCAGATCGAGGAGGACACGCTCACGGACGTCGATGGCAAGCTCGTGGCCCGGGGCCGCCATCGCGTGGTGGAGGCAAAGTTCGAAGCCATCGCGCCGCGGCTGACGCGGCTCCAAGTCAAGGCCACCGGACGGCTGTGGACGCGTGACGGCGCCACCGCCAGCGAGCTGGTGGCGGAGACGGAAGAGACGGTCGAGCGCTTTCACCCCGGCGCCCTCACTCGACGCGTCGCCCCCCAGGCGAGCCGCTGACGTTGCGAACGCGAGCCGGTGACGCTCTCGCTCAGGCCGAGCGGCGCCGCCATCCCCGGCGCACGACCGGCCCCGACGACTCGCCCGACTCCACCACGAGCGCGTTCGCGTCGGTCGCGTCGTCGTAGGCGCGGAGGCGCCGCCACACGATCCGGATCGCGGCGATGACGGGGACGGACAGGAACATTCCCACCGGTCCCGCGATCTCACCGCCCGCGATGACGCCGAAGATGATGAGGGCGGGGTGCAGCTCGATGCCGCCGCCCATCACCCATGGCCCTGTGACGTAGTCCTGGACGAACCGCCAGAGGACGACGAAGCCGAGAATCAGCCAGGGATGGCCATAACCACCGAAGACGCTCACCGTGAACACGGTGAGGCCGGCGAGGGCGGGACCGACGACCGGGACGAACTCGAGCGCGCCGCCGACGGCGGCGAGCAGGATCGCGTAGGGCGCGCCCGCCAGGTACAGCACCGCCGACCACACGACGAACGTGATGAGCGCGAGCAGGATCAGCGCGCGGACGTAGTGGCCGAGCAGGTGATGCACGTCGTCGAGGATGCGGCGCCAGAGATCGCGCCCCGGCCGCGTGCGGAAGAACTCCGCCACGGCGTCGGCGAAGCGGTCGCAGTCCTTCAGGAAGAAGAACGCGAAGACCGGCACGAGCACGATCGTCCAGGCGCCGCTCAGCCACTTGAGCGCGGCCGCCACCGCGCGCGGCGCGTACGCGGTGACTTCGCCCGCGTGCTCGCGGATGACGCGCTCCACCTGGCTCACGCGGCCCGCGTCCCAGCCCCGGCGCTCGAGGAAGTTGCCGACGAGCTCGCCGCTCTGGATCTGGTCCGACATGGCGGGCAGACGCTGGGCGAGGAGCGTGGCCTCCGCGACCAGGCGCGGTCCCACCGCCGCCCCCGCCGCCACGAGCCCGAAGAGGAGCACGGCGTACACGAGCGCGATGGCGGCCGTGGGGTGACGCCGCAGCGGCGCCACGCGCTGGGCGAGCCGGACGAGCGGGAAGATCAGGTACGCGAAGAAGAGCCCGAACGCGAAGAGGAGGAGCACGGCCCGCAGCAGGTAGAGGAGGCCGAGCGCCGCCGCGAAAACGAGCACCGTCCACACCACGCGCGCGGCCCGGCGATCCAAACCAAACATCACGAGCACGAAGCTGCAACCCGAGTGCCAGGGGCTCGCGTCGCGGTCGTCGTCGTCCCTGGCCGGCGTGCGCTATCCTACGGACCCATGAAAGCCCTCATGCTTACCCGGGAGTACCCGCCGCACATCTACGGCGGCGCCGGCGTCGTGGTCGATCAGCTCACGAAAGCGCTTTCCCGACGCATGCAGGTGGAAGTGCGCTGCTTCGGCGAGCGTGAGCCGTCGACGGGCGTCGTGGTGCGGGGGTACACGCCGTGGGAGCGCCTTCGCGCCGACAAGGACGGTCCGCGTTTCGCGCCCGCTCTGGAGACGCTCTCGATCGACCTCGCCATGGCGCGCGATCCCGTCGACGCCGACGTCGCCCACGCGCACACCTGGTACGCGGACATGGCGGGACTGTGGGTCCGTCTCCTGCACCGCGTTCCGCTCATCGTCACCCTTCACAGCATGGAGCCGCTCCGACCGTGGAAGGCGGACCAGCTCGGGAGCGGCTACCTGCTCTCGACGTGGATCGAGAAGACGGCGGTAGAGGCGGCCGATCGCGTGATCGCGGTGTCGGCCAAGATGCGCGAGGACATCCTCTCCCACTTCGACGTCGATCCCGCGAAGGTCGTCGTCATCCACAACGGCATCGACCCCGACCGCTTCCGGCGTACGGAGCGCCGCGACGCCCTCGAGCGCCGCGGGGTCAAGTCACCGTACGTCCTCTACGTCGGCCGCATCACCGATCAGAAAGGGATCTTCCACCTGCTCGAGGCGGCGCGGGCGTTGCCGCCCGGCGTCCAGGTGGTGCTGTGCGCGTCCGCGCCCGACACGCCGGAGATCGAGGAGCGTCTCCGCCGCGCCGTTCCCCAGCACCCGAACGTGCTGTGGATCGGCGAGATGGTGCCGGTGGAGGAGGTGACGCAGCTCTACAGCCACGCCGCCGTGTTCGCGTGCCCGTCCGTCTACGAGCCGTTCGGCCTCATCAACCTGGAGGCGATGGCGTGCGAGACGGCCGTCGTCGCCTCCGCCGTGGGTGGCATTCTCGAAGTGGTGGACGATGGCAAGACCGGGTTGCTGGTGCCGCCGGGCCAACCCGCCGCGCTGGCGACGGCGCTGCGCCGTCTCCTCGACAAGCCGGAGGAGGCGCGCGAGATGGGACGGGCCGGGCGGCGTCGCGTGGAGGAGAAATTCAGCTGGGCGAGCGTGGCGGAGCGAACGGAAGAGATCTATCGCGACGCCATCGCCGAGTTCAAGCGCACGGCGGCGGACGACTAGAGTCGCGTCCGTGGCCGAGGGCTGGCTCGCCGATCTCGAGGGCTTCGTCTTCGATCTGGACGGCTGCGTGTGGAACGGCCGCGTCCTCAATCCCGGCGCCGCAGAGACGCTGGCCGCGCTGCACGCGAAGGGCCGTCGTCTCGCGTTCCTCTCGAACAATTCGCGGGCGACGGGCGCGGAGCTGCTCGCCGATCTCCACGGGCTCGGCGTCACCGTGGCCGAGCACGTGCTCACGCCGCTCGAGATCCTCGGCGAGGTGATCCGCGAGCGTTTCGGAGTCTCGCGCGTGCTCGCCATCGGCGGCCCCGAGATGGCGGCGGTCATCCAGCGCGCCGGGCATACCGTGGTGGACGTCGCTCGGCACGAGGACGCCACCGTGGTCGCGGTCGGCAACGACTTCGATTTGACCTACGAGCGGCTCACCGCGGCCGCCCGCGCCGCCGCCCGCACGGGCGCGCTCATCACACCGAATCTCGATCCGCGCTTGCCGATCGAGGGCGGCGATTTTCTTCCGGGGTGCGGCGCCATCGTGGAGGCGGTGGCGCAGGCCGCGCGAGTGCGGCCGGTCGTCGTCGGCAAGCCGGAAGCGCCGCTCTTCCGTCTCGCCCTCGAACGTCTCGGTCTGCGCGCCGCGACCGTGGCCATGGTGGGCGACAGCGTGGATTCCGACATTCGAGGCGCGCGCGCGGTGGAGATGCGCACGATCCTCTATGCGCCGGCGGGCGAGGGACGGGTCGACGACGCCGACGCCGTCGTTCGCTCCTTCGCGGAGCTGGCGCGACGCGTGGGCGTGATCGCGTAGCGGAGGAGTCGGCTCCGCCTCGGTCTGATCGTTAGCCGCGCACACGGAGCGCGCCGGGCCTGACGCCGATCCGCACGGGCGTGCCCTCCTCCGGCTCGCCGTCCACGTGCACGGCCAGCGGCGACGCCGACTCGATCAGCACCGACCGCGCCTTCGCGCTCGTCACCTCCGGACAGCGCAGGTGCCCGCCGCGGTAGACGCTCGGCAACCACCTGACGAGGCCGAGGCGGCCGAGATTTCCGACGACCACGACGTCGAGGACGCCGTCACGGACGTCGGCGCCGGGCGCGATCTTCATCCCGCCTCCGTAGTACTCGCCGTTGGCGCAGACGACGAACGCGGCACGGCGCGTGGTGGGCGCTCCTCCATCGATCGTCACCGTCACCGGCGCCGGCGCATGCGCCCGTAGCGAGGCGAGGATCGCCAGCACGTACGCCACCGTTCCCCGTCCCGCACGGCCTTGCGCGCGGGCGGCCACCGCGGCGTCGAAGCCGGCGCCGGCGGCGACGACGAAGTAGCGCCGGCGGCCGTTCGCCCACTCCACGACGCCGAGGTCGACCGCCGTCTCCCGTTCGCTTTCGAGAAGCCGTCGCACGCTCGCGACGCCAGTGGGAAGGCCGAGGTTGCGGGAAGCATCGCGCCCGCGCCCGGTGTTGATCATCCCGACGGCGGCGAGGCAACGGCCATCGTCCGCGATGAGCCCGTTCACGACCTCGTTCACGGTGCCGTCGCCGCCCACCGCGAGCACCAGCGGCCAGCCTGCGTGCGCGGCGCGCGTGGCGAGGCGGGTCGCCGCGCCCGGCGCGTCCGTTTCCGCCACCTCGAGGGTGGCGCCGGAGGAGCGAAGGGCGGCCAGGATGGAGGGGGCGAGCTTCCGGCTCGCCCCGTGCCCGGCGGCCGGGTTGATCACCACGAATGCGCGCGTCATCGCGCGCAAGATTAGCGCGAGTGACCGGGCGAAGAGGAGCCGACAGTGTTCGATTTACGAACCGTCACGTGTCCAACGAGAGACGCCGGGCAGGCGAGTAAGATCTGCAAGTCTCAATAAATCGCGAAGGTAGTGACGCCGCCGTTCTGGCGCATCCCTTGCCCTGTCGGCCGCTCGGTAAAGCGTTTCACAGTCTCGACGGCCGGTCCGCCAACCGGGAGTTGCGTGATGAAGAGATGGAGCGAGCGGGCGCGCTTCGACGAAGACGAAGACCGAGTTGGTGCCGGCGCGGCGCGACGCGAGCGGGCACCGGCGCCAGGCTCCCCGGTGCGGACATGACGCTGCACTGCGGAGGCACGCTCACCGAGGGGCAGCGGCCGATGACGTCGGCGCCCCAGCCGGGTCTCGGCGTCACGCTCGATGCGGCCGTGAGCGGAGACCCGGCGGCCCTGCGAGTGCGCGTGGACGTCGCGGGCGGTCAAGGCCCGGTCCGGATGTTCCTCTACGTCGACGGCGAGCTCATGGAGTCGTGGATGCTCGTGTCCGCCGCCTCGCGCTTTGCCGCGCCCGATCTCGCCGTCGAGCTGGCGGAGGGCCGGCATCTTCTCACCGCCCGCGCCATCGACGCCACCGGCCGCTGGGGCGGGGCGTCGAGCGTCCTCGAGCTGGCTCAGTAGCCTCTGGCGCCGAGCCACCCCATCGCGTTGGCGGCGAACGCGAGCACCGCCATCAAGAGAACGACCAGCACCCCGACGCCCGCGCGACCAGCCCACACCGCCGTCGGGGGCACGAGGCCGACCTCGTCGCGCCGCGTCCGCGACTCCTCGCCGTCTTCGACGTAGGCGATCGCGTTCTTCACGTCGGCGGCCTCGATCTGCCGCTTGCTCTCCGCGAACGCGCTGAGGAGCGCGCGGTCGCACACGCTGTTGATCAAGCGCGGCGTGCCCCGACTGTAGTCGGCGATCTTCCGGAAGGCGGCGTCCGTGAAGGGCGCATCCCGGGCGCCCGCCACGCGCAGGCGGTGGTCGATGTAGAGCCGGATCTCTTCCGGCGACAGCGGCGACAGGTGACACCGTAGCCCGATGCGCTGCTTGAGCTGACGCAGCGCGGGCGTGTTCAGCTTGTCCCGCAGCTCGGGCTGGCCCACGAGCACGATCTGCAGGAGCTTCTGGCGAGCGGTCTCGAAATTCGAGAGCAGGCGCACCGCCTCCAGCGTCTCCGTGGAGAGGTTCTGCGCCTCGTCGATGACGAGGACCGGGCTCACGCCCTCACGGTGCCGGTCGACGAGAAACCGGTTCAGCTCGGCGAGCCGCTCGCCATGGCGGCACGCCGTCGAGGGCACGCGCCACTCGAGGAAGGCGTGCTCGAGCAATCCCTCGATGCCAACCTTCGTGTTGTTGATGTAGGCGACGGGCGTCGTCCCGTCCAGCTGCTCGAAGAGCGCGCGCAGGAGCGTCGTCTTTCCGGTCCCGATCTCGCCCGTGAGGAGGATGAATCCCTTTCGCTCGCGCACGCCGTAGATCAACTGGGCGAGCGCATCCTGGTGGCGCGCCGACTGGAAGAGGAACTTCGGATCGGGCGCGGGACCGAAGGGCGCCTCCCGCAGGCCGTGGAACGTGAGGTACACGTCAGCCCGTCGCGGAGTCCTGCTTCAGGTCCATGTCCTTGATCTTGTAGAGGAGAGCGCGGTAGCTGATCTTCAAGATCTTCGCCGTCTTCACGCGGTTCCAGCGGCACTGCTCGAGCGTGCGCCGGATGACCTCGCGCTCCGCCTCCACCACCGCGCGCCGCGAGATCTCTTTCAGGGAGAGGCCCTTGGTGGCAGCGAACGAGTCCCTCCCGTCGCCGCGCGCCGGCAGCGGGGTGGGGGAGGGGACGAGCGTGCGCGGCAACGTCATGTCCTGGAGCACGATCATGCGCTTGATGACGTTCTCGAGCTCGCGCACATTGCCGGGCCACAGGTACTGCTGGAAGGCCTCCAGCGCCTCCGCCGGCAGCGCGCGCACGGGCACGTTGAGCTCGCGCGCGTGTCGCTGCACGAGATACTCCGCGAGAGCGGGAATCTCCTCGCGGCGGTCGCGCAGCGGCGGCACCGTGATGTTGATGACGTTGAGGCGATAGAAGAGGTCCTCGCGAAACCGGTGCATCTCCACCTCGCGCACGAGGTCGCGGTTGGTGGCGCCGATGATGCGCACGTCGACGGTGAGATTCTGATGACCGCCCACGCGCGAGAACTCGCCATCCTGGAGCACGTGCAGGAGCTTGGCCTGGAGGGCGCCGTGCAGCTCCCCGATCTCGTCGAGGAAGATGGTGCCGCCCTCCGCCATCTCGAAGCGTCCGGGCTTCCGCTGATACGCGCCCGTGAAGGCGCCGCGCTCGTGCCCGAACAGCTCCGATTCCAGCAGCTCGCGCGGCATGGCGGCGCAGTTCACCTTCACGAAGGGGCCGCGCCGACGATGCGATTGTGCATGGATCGCGCGCGCCACCAGCTCCTTGCCGACGCCGGTCTCGCCGCAGATGAGGACGGTGACGTCCGCGCGCGCCGCCTGCTCGATGACGGCCATGATCTCCCGCATGGCCGGACTCACGAGGAGCGCGAGCTCCCTCTGCAGGCGCTCTCCGTAATCCTCGCCGGACGCGGCGCCGGCGATGGTCGTGCGCGGTTTGCCGATCACGCCCTTGATGGCGTTTTCGAGGTCCTCCGCCGTGTACGGGCGCCGCACGAAATCGTCGGCGCCGGCCTGAATGGCTTCTACGATTTGAGAACTGTGCGCGCTTTCCGCGACCATGATGATCGGACCCGCCGTCGTCATCTCCTGCACACGACGCAGGAATTCCGTTCCCGACATGCCGGGAAGACTGATGGCGACGAGGCAGAACGCAAAGCGCCCCTGCGCGGCAAACTCCAAGGCTTGCTCGGCGGTTCCCGCCGCCACGGGGCCGTAACCCCAGTGCTGGAGCTGGGTCACGATGCGACGGCGCTGATCCGGATCGCCCTCCACGACCAGCACGGAGCGAGCGCTCGGTGGCGAGGACAGAGTCGATACGGTATCGCTACTGGAGAACCTCATGGGGGCCAACGTGGCAAGAGGCATGCCGATGGTTGAATGAGTTGATTTACGGGCAGGCGCGCGCCTGATCCACGGGCCGCGGTGGGGAGGGGCCTGCCAGATCTCAGTAAAGGTTTGACGTTGTGCTCAGTGCAAGCGCTCCAGCGCGCGATGATAGTGGGTGAGCGCAGCCGGCTTCGTGATGACGTCGACGGCGCCCATGCGCTTGACCTCTTCCACCTGATCCGGCGTGGCGTGACCGGTGATCACGACCACGGCCAGTGACGGCCTCGTCTGCTTCACCTGCTGGAGCACGTCGAGCCCGTTCATCCCCGGCATTGACACGTCCAGGAACACGGCATCGGGCGACGACGTCTTCAGGTGGTCGAGGGCCTCGGCTCCCGAGTGGGCGACAGTCGTATGGTGCCCCTGACGGTTCAGGGACTTCGCGAGGACCTCCGCGACCTCCGGCTCATCGTCGACGATCAGAATCTCCATGTGGGATCTCCTTTCCTATTTCGGTGTAATACTTTCAAAATATCTGATCATTTCTACAAAAGAATGCTCGTAGCGCTCTCCCAACGACTTCGCAAGTCCATGTAATCGTTGCGAGTCGTCGTGGAAAAACCTTTGGCACAGTGACTGCATTTTGCTGCAGACATTGAGGAAGAAAGTCGGCGAAAACAGCAATTCATGAGGGGAGCGCCCGATGAGCGACGGCCTCGAGCTGTGCATTAGCAGCAAAATGCAGCCCGTTCGCGACCTGGTATCCAAGGTCGCCGGTACCAACACCACCGTTTTGCTCCGCGGTGAGAGCGGCGTCGGCAAGGAAGTAGTTGCCCGCGCCCTCCACAAGGCGTCCCCGCGCGCCGCCAAGCAGTTCCTCAAGGTGAACTGTGCGGCCCTGCCCGGCGAGTTGCTGGAATCCGAGCTGTTCGGTCACGAGAAGGGCGCCTTCACGGGCGCCTACCGACAGAAGCCGGGAAAGTTCGAGGCCGCCAACGGGGGGACACTCCTCCTCGACGAGATCGGCGAAATGCCACTCCGGCTGCAAGCCAAGCTCCTCCACGTCCTCCAGGACGGGGAGTTCTCGCGGGTGGGCGGCGAGAAGATCATCGACACCGACGTGCGGCTCATCGCATCCACCAACCGCGATCTCGAGACGGCCATGCGAGCGCATCAGTTCCGCGAGGACCTCTATTACCGGCTCAACGTGATCGAGGTTCGCATCCCGCCGCTGCGCGAGCGCCGCGAGGAGATTCCCGTTCTCGTCGAGCACTTCAAGCGAAAGTTCAACGCGCAGTACGGTCGCACCGTCGACATCCCGGCCGACGCCATGCGCGCGTTCATGGACTACCCGTGGCACGGTAACATCCGCGAGCTCGAGAATGCCGTGAAACGCATCATCGTCCTCGGCAGCGCGCGGCCCGTGCACCAAGAGATGGTCGCCAATCTCGGCCGCACGCTCAAGAGCCCGGTCCCGGGAGCGCCCCCGCTCAGCACCGGCACCGGTACCGACAGCATCAGCCTCAAGGACATCGCCCGCCAGGCGGCGCGGGATGCCGAGCGCGTCGCGATCAAGGAAGTTCTCGATCGCGTGCACTGGAACCGGGCGAAAGCGGCGCGCCTGCTGCAAATCAGCTACAAGGCGCTCCTCTACAAGATCGTGCAGTGCGGTCTCGTCAGCCACGACTCGGACAAGGAAAAAGAAGTCATCGCGTCGTAGCGAGAGGCTGCGCGCACGGGGGATCAGTACAGCAACTCCCGTGCCTCACCACCGGCGCCGGGCGGTGTTACTCTAAGGCCCATGTTCGACATCGGCCTCCAAGAGATGCTGCTCATCGGGGTCCTGGCGTTGCTCGTCTTCGGCCCCTCGAAGCTGCCCGAGCTTGGCCGCATGTTCGGGCGCGCCATGCGCGAGTTCAGGCGCGCGAGCGACGAGTTCCGGTCCACGGTGGAGACGAACCTCCACATCAACGACGTCGATCCGATCATCGCCCCGCCCACTCCCGCGCCCGAGACGCCGGCGCCCGTCGCCGAGACCGTCGCCCTGCCGTCGGAGCAAGAGCCGGGGGGGGCCTTCGATGATGGAGTCACCGTCCCCGCGGAGGAGCACGGCGAGCCGTTCGTGGCGCGGCGGGGGGCGCGGCTGATCCACCGGCGGCAGTGCGGGTGGGTGGCGCGGATCGGGGAGCCCGATCGCGTGTACTTCAAGCGTCTGACCGAAGGCCGCGAGCAAGGCCTGGTGACGTGCCCCGTCTGCGAGCCGTGGGAGTCCTCTTCCTAGGGGGCTAGTGACGGCTCCTTTTTTTTGACTTGACGGCCTCAACACCCGTTGAGTATGGTGAGCGCCGAGGAAAGAGAGCGATGCGGGAGCTGACCGGTCGGCAGCGAGAGGTCCTGAACTTCATCCGAGCATTCACCGCGCGCAACGGCGTGCCGCCCACCGTGCGGGAGATCGGCCACAAGTTCCGGGTCACGCCGCGCGCCGCCTTCGATCATCTCCGCGCCCTCGAGCGCAAGGGGATGCTGCAACGCCGCGCCAGCGCGGGGCGCACGTCTCGGGCGCTCACGCTCTCCGACTCGGCGGTGGCGGCGCCATTCCGTCAGGTTCCCGTCCTTGGTCGCATCGCGGCCGGCACGCCGCTGCTCGCGGAAGAGAACCGTGAGGGTGAGTTGCCGCTGGCCGCTTCCGCGCTGCCGGGGCGCGGCGAGGACGTCTTTGCCCTTCGCGTTCGCGGCGACAGCATGATCGATGCGCACATCTGCGACGGCGACCTGGTTGTCGTCCGCCGTCAGGACAGCGCGCAGACCAACGACATCGTGGTGGCCGCCGTCGCGGCCGACTCCGGAGAGATCGAGGCCACCGTCAAGCGCTACCAGCGCGACGGCGTGCGCGTCGTTCTCAAGCCCGAGCACCCCACGATGGCGCCGATCGTGGTCGACCCTCGCGAGCGCGAGGTGCGCATCCTCGGCAAAGTCGTCGGTCTGCTCCGCGGCTTCTAGGCGTCTCCGAGGGAGGTCGTCTCATGGAGTCCTACGCGCTCACGTATCCGCTTCTCTACCGCCGTCGTCCGCGCGCGTTTTTTTTGATCCGAAAAGCTCATCAGGTGAAGAGCATGCGCGCCGTCCTCGGCGAGATCGGCCGCGCGCTCGTCGCCCTCGGTGGTCTCGCCGCGTGGGGCGGCCTTCTCCTCGTGTTCGCCGGGTGACGCGCGGAGTGAAGCGGCGCTATGGCCGAGCGGTCATCTCGAAGATCCGCGCGTTGACGAAGATGTCGAGGAGCGCGCCGTCGATGCGACCGGCCCGGCGCTCCTCGGCGAGCATGTCGAGCGCCTGCGCGGGCGACATGGCCCGCTTGTAGGGACGATCCCCGGCGGTGAGGGCGTCGTAGATATCGGCGATGGTCATGAGCCGTGATTGAAGCGGAATGTCGTCGCCCTTGAGACCGTCGGGATAGCCCGAGCCGTCGAGTTTCTCGTGGTGGTAGCGGGCGATGGCGGGGATGCGCTGGAACTCGCGCGTCCACGGGATGTGGGCCAGGAACTCGTACGTGTGAACGACGTGGGACTGTATCTCGCGGTACTCGTCCTCGGTGAGACTGCCGCGGGCCACCGCGAGGGCCTGCGCCTCGGCCGCCGTCAGCAGTGACGCGCGCCGGCCCTCGTGGTCGAGGAAGCGCGGGAGCGTGAGCGGTGTGAAGTCGACCACGGTATCGCTCGCGAACAGCGCCGGTTCGTTGGCGCGCGCGATGCGCGCAAGCTCGTCGTCGATCTCCGCGAGGAGCGCCTCCAGCTCGGCGTCGGCGCCACGCGCATAGTCCGCGTAGCCGGCGGCGCCGCGCGCGAGCACGCGCTCGAGCTTGGCGCCCGTCACGCGCAAGGCGAGACCGCGGCGGATGATCTCGGCGCGCAGGCGCACGCGCTCGAGCTCCCAGGGATAGAGCTTCTTGGCCTTGACGAGGACCTGCTCGCGCACGCCGACCTTGCCGAAGTCGTGGAGGAGCGCGGCATAGCGCAGCTCGAGCAGCTCGTCTTCGTCGAAGCGCACGGAGCGGTACGGTCCAGAGGCGCTCGCGCTGACGGCGCGGGCGAGGCCGGCGCAGAGGTCGGCGACCCGGAACGAGTGGCCGGAGGTGGTGGGGTCGCGCGCCTCGATCGCGGTCACCGCTGCCTGCACGAAGCCCTCGAACAGGCGTTCCACGCTCTCGTAGAGCCGCCGGTTCTCGACCGCCACCGCCGCCTGGGAGGCGAGGGATCCCGCGAGCTGCTCGTGACGGTGGTCGAAGGCGCGCACATGGCGCTGGAAATCGCCGCGGGTGCGCAGGAGCCGCGCCGGTACGCGCTTGCTGTTGATGAGCTGGAGGACGCCGATGGTGTGGCCGTTGGGCGTGCGCATCGGCACCACCAGCATCGAGCGCGTGCGATACCCGAGAGCGTCGTCGAAGGCGCGGTTGATGCGAAAGGGAGCGCCGGCGGGCGGCGCGTAGGCGTCGGCGAGGTTCACGATGTCGCCGGTGAGCGCCACGTAGCCGGCCACGCTGTCGCGCGTGAGCGGGAGCGTGGTCGTCTCGAACGGCACCGCCACGCTGTCGTTCTCGGCGAGCACGAAGACCAGCCGCTTCTCGCCGTCCGCGGATTCCTCCACCAGGTACAGGCTGCCCGCGTCGGATCCGGTCATCGCGCGCGCCCGGGCCAGGATCGACTTGAGGAGGACTTCACGGTCGCGCTCGGCCGAGAGCTGGACGCCGATCGCATTGAGGTCGGCGAGCTCACGACCGAGCCGCGTCATCGACTCCGCCCGCTCCAGTTCTGCGAATGCGTTCTCGATGGTGCGACGGAGGATCGGCGTGCCGACGCCCGCCGGCAGCACCGCGTGCCAGTGCGCCGGCCACGGGCCTGCCGCGCGGTGACCGACGAGGCCGATGACGCGGACATGGGCGAGGGGCGGGGGCTCGGGAACGATGCCGTCGGTGAGGAGCACGGTGCGGACGTGAGCGGGAGCGGCGCCCGCGCGCAGCGCGCTCACGTCGAACTGCTCACGCACGCGCCGCGCCGCGTCCGCCGCCGCGCGCGACCCGGCGCAGTGGAGGACGCGCCGACGCATCTTTCAAACGTAGGAGGTGGCCGCGGGGGAAGTCAAGAAAGCCCGCGTAAGATGAGGCCGTGACCCGTTTCGCGGATTTCGCGGCGCTCTGCCGGCAGCTCGAGAGTAATCGCGGCCGCCTGGAGAAACGCCGTCTCGTCGCGGAGTTCCTGCGCAGGACGGCTGACGACGAGGTGGCCGTCGTCGTCGCCTTCCTGACGGGCCGGCCGTTTCCGGCGGGGGACCCGCGCGTTCTGAGCGTGCGCGGCCTGCCGGCCGTGGACAGCGTCGCCGGCGCTCCGCCCCTCACGGTGGGGGACGTCGAGGCCGCCTTCGCGAGCGTGGCGGAAGCGACGGGCAGCGGCTCACGCCGGGCGCGGGAGGACCGCCTGCGCACGCTTGCCGAGCGCGCCTCCCCCGAGGAGCGCACGATGCTGGCGCGGATCATCGGCGGGGAGATGCGCACCGGCGTCTCCGACGGCGTCGTCCTCGAAGCCATCGCGGACGCTTCCGGCGCGGACGTGGCCGCCGCGCGGCGGGCGGCGCTCTTCCTCGGCGATCTTTCCGCCGTCGCGGAGCTCGGACGGCGGGGCGGAGCGGAGGGGCTGGCGGGGGTGACGCCGCGGCTCTTCGTGCCGCTGCTGCCGATGCTGGCGGAGATCGCCGCCGACTTCGACGAGGTCCTGCCCGCCCATGGCGGACGCACCGCGCTCGAGTACAAGTACGACGGTGCTCGCATCCAGCTCCACACGGACGGCACGCGCGTCGGCATCTGGACGCGGCGTCTCTCCGACGTTACGCGCAGCCTGCCCGACGTGGTCGAGATCGCGCGTGAGCTACGGGGGACGCCACTCATCCTGGACGGCGAGGTGGTGGCGCTCGATCGCGCGGGCCGGCCGTTGCCGTTCCAGGAGCTGATGCGCCGCTTCCGCCGCGTGCACGGCGTGGAATCGCTGCGGGGCGAGATCCCGCTCGCGCTGCACTTCTTCGACTGCCTGCTCGCGGGCGGCCGCGCCCTCATCGACGTTCCCTACGTAGAGCGCTGGGAGGCGCTCACCGCCGCCACCGGCGGCCGCTACCTCGCGGAGCGGACGATCGTGAGCGACGTGGAGTCGGCGCGCGCCTTTCGCGCGCAGGCGCTCGCGGCCGGCCACGAAGGGGTGATGGCGAAGGACCTCCAGTCCGTGTACGCGCCCGGCGGCCGCGGCAAGCGCTGGTTCAAGCTGAAGGCGGCGGCGACCGTCGATTGCGTGATCATCGCGGCCGACCGCGGCTCGGGGCGCCGCGTGGGCTGGCTCTCCAACTATCACCTCGGTGTCCGCGACGGCGAGGGCTTCGCGGACGTGGGGAAGACCTTCAAGGGACTCACCGACAAGGAGTTCGAGGCGCTCACGGCGCGCCTGCGGGCGCTGGCCGTCGGCGACGACGGCTATACCGTGCGCGTGCGTCCGGAGATCGTCGTCGAGGTCGAGTACAACGAGATCCAGAAGAGTCCCACCTATCCGTCGGGACTCGCGCTCCGTTTCGCGCGGGTGGCTCGCATCCGCGACGACAAGGCGCCCGGGCAAGCGACCACGCTCGAAGAGCTGCGCCACCTCTACGAGCGTCAGTTCGCCACCAAAGGCCGGATGCGCGACGAGGACGCGAAAGAAGGGTGACGAGGCGTGTAGAATCGTCGCCCGTGACCGCGCGCGTGTCCACGGGTCTCGAGAAGCTCGACGCCATGCTCGGAGGCGGCCTCCTGCCGGGGACGCTCACGGTGGCCTACGGCGCCACCGGCATCGGCAAGACGCACCTCGGGCTCACCTTTGCCGACCACGGCCGCGTTGCCGACGGCGCGCGTGGAATCGTGCTGGACCTCAACGGCCGCGGCGATTCCCAGCAGCACGACGAGTACGCGGGACGGCTCTTTCAGTGGCCCCTCACGCCGTGGACGCACACGGTGACGCCGATGGCGGATCCGTATCCGCCCCCTGCCCAGCGCCAGGCTCATTACTCCAACGCGCTCCACTGGGTGGGGCGCGTCCGCGACTTCCAGGTGCCGACGCCGGACGGGGGCTGGGAGTTCGACTGGAACTGGAAGGCCGTCTACAACCACGCCCTCTACACGGTGCGGCCGTTCGTCTATTTCCACCTCGCGGCGGGAGCGCGGCGCGTGGTGGTGGACGGCGTGGAGCCGATGGACTTGCCCGCCGACTCCATCCAGTTCTTCATCTTCGACGACCTCTATCGCAAGACGATCCATCGCGACGCGGAGACGCTCGGAATGGAGATCTGTCTCCCCGTGTGGAAGCATCGCGAGTTCATCGATGCCCACCGCTACGATCACACGCAGGTGACCACGCTCCTCCTCGTCACCACCGAGGAGACGCGGCTGGAAGACCTGCTCGCGCGGAAGGTCGCCACCGGCGACATCGGCGCCACCGCCAACACCATCCTCGTCATGGGCAGCGAGCGCGTGGGGTCGCGCCTCGCGCGCATGCTGGCGGTGGTGAAGCATCGCGGAAGCGCGATGAGCGACGAGATCGTGGAGTACCGCATCGACGCCGGCGGTCTCCGGCTCGGCTGACCTCGGCGCTCCGCTCGCGGGCCGTGCGTCAGCGCGATGGCGGCGGGGGCGCCGGCGCCAGGCGCAGGAAGCGCACGGCATTGTCATGGAAGATCTTCTGCTGGACCTCCACGGGCAGTCCGCGCTTCCACGCCCACGATCGTTCCTCCTCGTAGTCGTACGGGATGAGCGGAAAGTCCGAGCCGAACATGATGCGATCCTGGTAGCGGAGGAGCTGCTCGTTGGTGACGGCGTCGGGATCGGCCCCCACGTAGCGAGGGGCGAGCGGGGAGAGCGTCATGGTGGTATCGAGATAGAGGTGCGGAAAGCGCTCGGTGAGCGCGAAGAAGCGGTCCGTCTCGAAGGCGCCGAGATGGGCCACGCACACGCGCAGCCGCGGAAAGTGCGCGAGGACGCGCTCGAGGGCGCCGGCGCCCGTGAACGGGTCGCGATAGGGCATGGTGCCGATGTGGAGCACGAACACGAGGCCCTCCGCCTCCGCGCGCTCGTAGAGGGGAAAGAGCCGGGCATCGTCCACGTGGAAGCGCTGCACGGAGTGATGGAACTTGAAGCCGCGGAGCCCGAGGTCGGCGGTGGCCTCGCGCGCGAGGGCGTCGAGATCGGCGTCGTCGACGTGCAGGGTGCCGAGCGGAATCGAGCCCGGCAGGCGCGCGGCCGTCTCCGCCACCCAGCGGTTGATCCCGCCCGCGATGCCCGGCTTGTGCGCGTAGCTGAAGAAACAGAAGCGCTCCACGCCGCACGCGGCGAGGGTGGCGGCGACGGCGGCGGGGTCGAACGAGTGCGCGCTGTGCCAGTCCTCGCGCGCGAAGTGGCGCTGGATGGCGGCGGCGAGGCCGGGCGGGTGCAGATGAACGTGAACGTCGATGTAGCGAAGGCCCGGCGGCGGCTCCGGTGCCGAAGAGGGGCGGTCGCTCACGGCGGGAGGACTCTATCACGGCCGAGTTGCGGCTCTCGCGGCTGACGCCGATCGCGATCACGCTGCTGCGCGCCGCCCGCAGCGCCGCCGGCAAGCAGCCGCTCCTGCTCGTGGGGGGAGCGGTGCGCGACGGGCGCCTGCGCCGTCCCGTCGTCGACGTCGATCTCGCCGTGCCGTCGGGGGCGCTCGCGCTCGCGCGCGCGATCGCCGACGGCGCCGGCGGCGCGTTCGTGGAGCTCGACGCCGCGCGGGGGGCGGGACGCGTGATCGTGGACGGCGCCTACCTCGACGTGACCGACTTCCGGGCGCCGACGCTCGCCGGCGACCTCGCCGCGCGCGACTTCACCGTGAACGCGATGGCGGTGGACGTGCGCGCGCTCCTCGCCCACGGCCGCGCGCGCATCATCGATCCCACCGGCGGGCTCGCGGATCTCGCCGCCCGCCGGCTGCGCCTCGCGGGGAGTGGAGTCCTCGCCGACGATCCGGTGCGCGCGCTGCGCGGGGTGCGGCTCGAGATCGCCCTCGGCCTCCGCCTCGCCCCCGCCGCCGCCCGCGCCATCCGCGCGATGGCGCCGCGGGTGGCAAACGTCTCCGCGGAGCGCGTGCGCGATGAGCTCCTCGCCATGCTGGCGGGGAGCGCGGCCGTCGCCCTCCGCCGCCTGGACGCCCTCGGCTTGCTCGCGGTGGTGCTGCCGGAGGTGGAGGCGATGCGCGGCACCGCGCAGCCGGCGCCGCACCAGTTTCCCGTGCTCGAGCACTCGCTGCGCGCGGTGGCGGGCGCCGACACCGTCACGGCCGCCCCGCACCGGCTGGTGCCGTTCGGCGAGGAGCTTCAGGCGCACCTCGCGCAACCGCTCGGGGGCGGGGTGGACCGTGCGCGCGTGCTGAAGCTCGGCGCTCTCCTCCACGACGTGTCGAAGCCGGAGACGCGGCGGCTGATCGATGGCCGCGTTCGCTTCTTCGAGCACGACGTCCTCGGCGCCGCCCGCGCCCGAGCGGTGGGCGAGCGGTTGCGGCTGCCCGAGCGGGCGGTGGCGGTGCTGGAGCGCCTCGTGCGCCATCACCTGCGCCCGATGCATCTCGCGCAGGCAGGCGCGGTGAGCGCGCGCGCGCGGTATCGCTTCTACCGCGACCTCGGCGCCGACACGCGCGATCTCCTGCTCCTGACGCTCGTCGACGCTGCTGCCGTCACCGGCCGCTCGCCGCTCGCGCTGTGGCCGCACGCCGCGCTCATCCAGGACCTGCTTGCCGGCTTCCAGGAGCAGCGCCGGGAGGCGGCGGCGCCGCCCCTCGTGCGGGGCGATGACGTCATGCACCGCTTCGGCATTCCCCCCGGCCCCGCCGTCGGTCACCTCCTGGAACGGGCGCGCGAGGCGCAGGCGCTCGGCCTGGTGCGGACGCGGGAGGAGGCCCTCGCCTACCTTGACTCCCCACGCGGCGACCTCTAAAGTGTCGGCACTCTTGACCCGAATCGACATCGAACGACGACCACGTCGTGACATCTCCAGGAGGCCCGGTATGACCGGTAGGAGCGGATGGCGTGCGTTTCTGTGCTTAGGTCTCGTGCTCGTCTGTCCGTGGGCGGCGGCCGCCGCCTCCGCGGGCAAGGTCGTCATTGCCCAGGGTGTGGATCCGAGCACCCTCGACATCATGAACCAGCAGGAAACGCCGGCCTCGGTGGTCGGCGCCCACATCTTCGAGCAGCTCGTCGAGCGCGACGCCGATCTGAAGATCGTGCCCGCCCTCGCCGTCGAGCTGCCCAAGCTCGTCTCGCCCCAGGTGTGGGAAGTGAAGCTGCGCAAGGGCGTGAAGTTCCACAACGGGGAGGACTTCAACGCCGAGTCGGTGAAGTTCAGCCTGGAGCGCGTGAAGACGCCCGCCCTCCGCGCGAGCTCGAACTTCCGGCCCATCGAGCGCGTGGAGATCGTCGATCCCTACACGGTGCGCGTGCACACGTCGAAGCCGTGGCCGACGTTCACGACGATCATGACGTTCGCCCAGGCGTCGATGTATCCGGCGAAGGAATACGCGGGCAAGGACCCGGCCGCGATCTCCAAGACGCCCATCGGCACCGGACCCTACAAGCTCGTCCGCTGGAGCAAGGACGAGGAGATCGTTCTGGAGGCGAACACGAAGTACTGGCGCGGGGAGCCGAAGATCAAGACGGTGGTGTTCCGTCCCATTCCCGACGACGCCGTTCGCGTGGCCGCGCTCCAGAACGGCGAAATCGACGTGGCGGTCAACATCCCGCCCCATCTGGCCGGCATCATCGAGAAGCATCCCAAGGTATTTCTCTCCACGGCACCCAGCATCCGCACGCTTCAGCTCATGTTCGTGACCCACGAGTTCGACGCCCAGCACAAGCTGGTGGGGCCCTACAAGGGCCCGACCGTCGACAAGCGCGTGCGGCAGGCGATCACCTATGCCGTCGACGCCGACGAGATCATCAAGACCGTGCTCGACGGCAAGGCCATGCGGGTGGCCACCATGCTCACCTCGCTTCATTTCGGATTCGATCCCAGCCTCAAGCCCGTGAAGCAGGACCTCGCCAAGACCAAGAAGCTCCTGGGGGAGGCCGGCTACCCGAACGGCGTCGAGATCACGCTCAACAGCCCGCAGGGCCGCTACGTGCGCGACAAGGAAGTGGCGGAGGCGGTGACGGGTCAGCTCAACAAGGCGGGCATCCGAACCACGCTGCGAACGCACGAGTTCGTGAGCTTCCTGAACAACCTCGTATATCAGCACAAGGCGGGACCGGTGTGGCTGATCGGCTGGGGGACGCCCACCCTCGACGCGGAGACGGTGTACGCGCCGCTCTTCGAGACGGGGAGCAACCTCGGCAACTACCACAACGAGGACTTCGACCGCATGCTGTCCGAGGCGAAGACGATCATGGACGAGAAGAAGCGCGCGGACCAGTACCACCGCATCTCGCGTCTCTGGATCGAGGACGCCGCCGCCGTGCCGCTCTATCAGCAGCTCGATCTCTACGGCGTCAACAAGCGGATCGCGTGGAAAGCACGCAGCGACGAGCGCATCAAGGCCTACGACATGAGCCTGAAGGACGGCAAATAGGGCGCGGCGCGAGCGGAGTACAATAGCTCCACGAGCGGCCGTAATTCAGTGGCAGAATGCCAGCTTCCCAAGCTGGACGTCGCCGGTTCGAATCCGGTCGGCCGCTCCAATGTTTCACGGGCTTCCGGCTCAACTCCGGGAGCCCGTGGCGTCTGTGGGGCCCAACGGGGGCTCACGTATCCTTCCCGGCAACCCGGTCATTTTCGTACCCTACGGTTGCGTGCACAGGAGCCAGGCACCGAGGACGACGCTGGCGAGGCCCGCACCTAGCCGAATGACGGTGTTCGCGTGCCCCCCACGGTTTGCGGTAAGCACGAACGGCACCGCGATGAGCCCACTCAAGGCGAGCATCCCGGCCGTCGATCCGAGACCGAACATCGCGATATAGAGCACGCCCGCGAGTGGACTGGGAATCGTGGCGAGGACGAATAGCATGAGCGCCGCGCTGCCCGCCATGCCGTGGAGCACGCCGATCACGAATGGGCGGCGGCCGCTCTGGAACACCCCCGCGTGGCTATGCGCAACGTCGCCGCCAATGTGCACGTGGGGTGGCGCTTTCCCATGTGCATGTTCGCCGAGGGCCAGCATTGCCATCGTCCGGAGGACCACATGGCCACCGAGCAGGATCAACACCAGCGCGACCAGCGTCTCGAAGGCGCGTCCCAGCGCAGGCGAGATCGTCATCTTGAACCCGATCGTCGCCAACCCGGCCCCGAGGAGGGCGGCGGTATGGCCGGCTCCCCAGAACGTGCCGAGCAGGCAGCTTCGCGCCAGGCTTCGATCCTGGCTGACGAACGCCGAGATGGCGGCGATGTGATCGACATCGGCCGCATGTCGCACACCGAGCAGGAACCCGACGCCGATGGCGGCCGTGAGCGAGGTATCCATCATAAGGGGCCGATGGCGAGCACGCCGGCGGCGCGCAGGCTCTGGATGACGATCGCCGCGCCGAGCACCGTCATCACCGCCGATGACGTCAGTGGCAGCCATCGCGTCAGGATGGCGCCTTCGCCGTGGAATCGGGTCATCAGACGGCGGGCGTAGACGATCAGCAGCCCGATCGCGATCAGGACCGCCGCTAGCCCGACGCTGAAGGCGACGATGAGGACCAGTCCGAAGGCAACGCGATTGAGGGAGATCGCGCTCAGCAAGACGACGAGGGCGGCCGGGCATGGCACGATGCCGCCCGTGATTCCCAGCGCGAACAAGGTGCGGAGCGAGACAGCGCCGGGCGCGTGGTGATGATGGTGATGGGGGTGCGCGTGGTGGTGCGTATTCTCGAGCGCGTCGCCGGCGTAGCGACGCACGAAGAGCGCAACCCCGAGTCCGGCGATGAGCAGCCCCGAGCTCACGCCCAGCCACGGATAGAGCCGCTCCGGCAGGACGTAGCGCGACGCGTACAACGTGACCGCGCCGAGGAGATAGACGCCCGCGGTGTGAGCGGCGGTGACGACGAGGCCGAGCGCGAGCGCGTGCCATGCCGTTCCTCGTGAACCCACGAGATAGGCGGCGACGAGGGTCTTGCCATGTCCCGGCTCCAGGGCGTGAAAGGCGCCGAGGCCGCCCGCGGCGATCAGCGCGAACACGATGATTCCGGCGCCGAGCCGCGGGGTCGCGATGAGATCCGTGAATGAGCTACGCGGCGTGGACCTCCGGTTTGGCGTCAGTGGCGCGCCGGCGTCACCGTCCGACCGTACCGTCGGGACATCGCGGTCGGACGGTGTGGCAGCGGCGCGGTCCGAGCCGGAGGCGTGCGCCAGCGGCGGCGGCAGATCCAGGCGCGGCGTCCGGGCCGCCGGCGGCCGGTACGTCGAGGTCTCGGTGCTCGGCGGGTCGGGTCGCTTCACGACGAGAGAGGCGGTGACTGTCTGCGGGGGACTGTCGAGAAGGTCAGTCGGATAGTCGCTGAGCTCTCGGCTTCGATCCTCGGCGGGCACCGAGCTCTCCACGAGCTCCAGGCCGGTATCCACGACGGCGACGATCTCCTTCCACCCGGCCCGTCCACTGAAGTTGTCGTCGCGGTAGCGGATATCGAGCTTCGTTTCTCCCCCGGCCAGCTTTGCGCGATATCGAACGGCGACCTTCAACGTCGGAAGTCCTCCGGCACCGGGCGGAAAGATGATCGTCTTTCCGACCACCTCGAGCGGCAGGCGATGGCCATGGACGACGAGCGCGAGCCCATCCTTGAGCATCTCCGCCTTGCGCGGGAGGTACCGCGCGACGGTTGGATGGGTGGTGTCGGCGACGACACCGGTCTCCTGGATCTCCTGGAAGGTCGGGATCTCGGCCATGTCAACGACGTAGCGCAACTCGACGGTGTTCCGGCGGACCTCCAGGCGCGTGTAATGACTCACCGTGAAGTTGCCGAGCGGATGCGCCGCCGCCGGGGCCGTGCTCATGACGACGGCGGCGCCAACGAGGAGCGCCCCGAGCCGGTGCGCTGTCACCGGCGCACTTCCTCCACCGCGAGAATCGCGCGTGCCTTATCGGCCTGCCACACGTGGAAGCGGGGGTTCGTCGCGAGCGCCCGGCGGAGGTAGTCGCGCGCGGCGTCGGCATTGCCGGCGGCGCCATGGATCAGGCCCGCGTGGAAAAAGAGCCTGGCGTCTCTCGTCCCGTGCTTCAGCGCCTCCGTCATCGCGGCCATCGCCTCCTCGATGCGGCCGTTCTTGTAGAGCGCCCACGCGAGGACGTCGTACCCGTACACATCCTGGCGCGCCGTGATCTCGAGCCGCGCCAGCTCGAGCGCCCGCGCGAGGTCACGATCGTGGTCCGCATAGAAATAGGCGAGCTCACGGTTGTAGATGACGCGGTTCAGCGCGTTCAAGCGGCCGATGTACTCCACGAGGTCGTATTGCTTGCGGGCATCCTCCGTCCTCCCCAGCCGCGCATAGACGTCTCCGAGGGCGACGGCATACTCCGGAAGCGGGACGACGCCGAGCGCACGCTTGTAGAGCGCGATCGCGTCGTCGTATCTCGCCTGCGCAGTCAGGACCTGCGCCAGACCGGCGAGCGCGCGATAGTAATTGGGCTGTGTCTCCAAGGCCGCCAGGTAACTGGCGTGCGCGGCATCGAGGTCGCCTATCGCGAAGTACTCGGCGCCGAGCTGCCACGCCGTCCACGCCACGCTTTCCGCGGGATATGACGGAGCGACCCGGGCCACGTCGAGCGCCCGCTGGAGATCCGCGATGGCCGCCCGTGCGTCGCCATGGATGCTCTTCAGGCCTGCGAGACGCGCCAGCGCGTACAGATCGGCGCCGCGCGCCATCATCGATCGATAGGCGGTTTCGGCGTCGTGGTAGCGGCCGGTTTCCAGGTACGCGTCGCCGAGGACGCCATAGGCATCGCCGTCGTCCGGATCGAGCGTGACGGCCCGGGTCGCGTATGCGGCAGCCGCGGTGAAGTCGTGACGCAAGTAGAAGACGTAGGCGAGATGACGGAGGGCTCCCGCATTCCGGGGCGTCAGCGCGAGCGATTGCTGGAGCGCCGCCTCCGCGCGCGCGAGGTAGACGACGTCGCCGCTCTCGCGCGCCTTTCGGATGAACGCGTCCCCCAGACGGTAATACGTGCGCGCATCCCATCGGTTTCGACTCAACAACCGCTCGTAGTACGCGATGTGGTTGTCGGCGCCGCCGGGCTCTGCGCTCGCCGCCGGTGGCGAGAGCACGACGAGCGCGGCGATCGTGCACATGACGCGACGGAGGTGTCGGCCCATTGCGGTTCGTCCTTCCTTTCGGGGGGACGGCGCGCCGGCGTCGGGCGCCGCCGCCCCCGGCGCGGCCATTACCGGAACAGCGGCTCGTTCGGATCGAGCTGGAGCGGCGCCGACGGGCTCCGGCCCGGGTTGGGCGTGGGAAGGAACGGAAACGCCAGCGTCACATTGTTCCCCGGATTGACGCCGGGTGTTCCCGGCCGCACCCGATCGAAGTTCACGCCGTCACCCAGGCAGGGGACGGGATTCATCAGGACGCCCGCGACGGCGCGAATCGCGATGTCGGTGACGTCGTCGTTCGGGCGCCGCCCGTTTGGCCAGCCGGCGGCATCGGTGATCGTCGCCGGGTCGAACTTTGAAAAGCAGGTTCCGCCGTTGTCAAAGCTCGTGAGAACCGTGAGTCGCTTCTGGTTGGCCGGTGGCGTCGGCGGAATCCCGAGATTCACCCGCAACAGCTCGGAGACGATCCCGGGCGGCCCCGAGAAGACCGGGGGGAAATACTGCAAGAGCACGGTGACGAGGTCGTTGCGGTTCGTCGTCGGGAAGTTCGTCCCGAACACCGCATTGAGCAGACCGGCCAGGCGCGGACGCTCGTAGAAATCGAGGAACTGCGCTTCGTTCGCCGGATCCTGTGCATTCCAGAAGTCCTTGGAGCCGGTCCCGATGATGACTTCGTTCACGAGCGGATTCGCCAGGCGTGCGACCTGCACGAAGTTTCCGGATCCGAACGAGGTGCCGTCCTCCTTGAAATGCCGGTTGCGCGGGCGGCTCGTCGAGGCATACATGCCGACGGTGGACGTGCCCAGCAGGCGGATGGGAATCTCGATGGCGATCGTCGTGACGTTCAGGCCCTCGAAGCCGTCGTCGACACCGAACGCGTTCGCGGTGTCATTCGTGTCCTCGGACAGCGTCAGAATCGGCGGCTTCCGGCGGAAGTTCAGGGTGTCGAACGTGGATCCGAGATCGATGTAGAACGTCTCCTCGCGCTGTCCAACGAAGACACGCACGCCGTGGCCGAGGTCGAAAATGCCCTGAGCGGCGAGGGCCGGGTAGTCCGGGATGGTGCCGGGACCGACGTTGGACGGTACGGCGATCAGGGGCGTCCCGTCGACCGCGGTCGATCGCGTGCCGATCGCACGCGCGACCCCCCGTCCGGCCTTACCCTTGGCGATCGCCTCCACCGTGTAGCGCTGACGAAGTCCGAGACCTTGGGACCCGGCGCCGGAGAGCGCCGTGATCGGCGGCACTCCGGCGTAGGAAATCGGAACGTCCCTGAAGTTGAGCCCGCCCGACGTGTCGCGAATCTCCGTCTCGAATCTGAACTGGATCGTGAGGTCCTCGGCGCGGCCGCTCTGGCTGAGGTCGAAGTGAAACTCGTAGAGCACCTGGTCATCGAGGTTGAAGAAGTTCGGGCCCGAGGCGGGCGCCTGAGCGGGGATGACGTTCATGATGAACACCGCCTTGGCGTCGTCCTCCCAGCTCCGGAACGCATAGACGTCGGTGAGGTCCGCCGCCGGGTCCAGCGCAATGAGGGGCGCCTCCCGGTGGCTGGCGCCCCAGGCGGCCGGTGGGGGAGCGATCAAGATCAACAGCGCCATCATTGCAATCCCGCGAAGCCAAGGGCGTGGTTTCATGGCAGCCTCGTACTTGCGTCCGTCGAGCGTTATCGATTCGTATCCCGGTTGCCTTGTCCGGAACTACGAACGGGGATGCGCGCGCGGATTTCTCGATGTCGCGATTCTGGAAGAACCGCAACGGCGGCGCTTCGAGGACGAGCACGTCGTGGTCAACCTCGGCCCCGCAAACGCGAGCGGTGTTGTCGTGAGGGATACCCTTCCCGCGGGCACGACGTTCGTCAGCGCCGTCTGCACCGCCGTCGGGTGCACCACCGGCAACGGGACCGTCAACTGCACCGTGTCCCCTCAAGGCACCCCGTGCGCGTTTGCCAATGGCGTCGTGACCTGCAATATCGGCGCGCTCGCCCCCTTCACGCTCGCGAGTCCTAGTGGCGTCGGCATACGATTGGTCGTGCATGTCACCGCGCCGGCCGGGAGCACCCTCACCAACACCGGCGTGGTGAGCGCGGCGAATCCCGATCCCCGCCCGGGGAACAATTCGTCGACCGTTGCCACACGTGTCAGCACCGCTGACTGACGGAGAAGAAACGCAATATCGCTGATCGGCACGAGCTTACGGCTCGAACGCGGGTCGGAGGGGCAGACCCTCGCCCTTAGCGCAGCCGCTTTAATACGTACTGGTAGGTGATCGACCGGCTGCTTTGACTTCTCTCGTACGCCTGCCTTACCGTCGCGCCATGAAACCGGCGGCACTTGTCCGCATGAATCGTCGTGGATTTCTGGGCGCGTGTATGGCCGTTGGGCTCGGGGTGCCCTCCGGTGTCATGGCGCAGCCGACCGCCAGGGTGTATCGCCTCGGATTCCTCGTCCCCACCGGGAGCGAGGTCGCCGTTGGCCAGCGGGGACGGCGCTTCACGGAGCGTGCGAAAGCGAGAAGCGGATGATGATGCGGCGCTCGAGCCTTTCTGCGTCGTAAAGATTGGCTACTTCGGTACGGACAAGCCCGAGTTCGGCCGGCGCTTGGGCGCGCTCGTCCCCCCGCACTGCGGGGCCCAAACGGGGCCCAGCGGTCGTTAGAACCACGTATCATGGCGTTTCACCTGGTTACTGTGAGCGGCTGGAAGCCCGCAGAATGTGACAGAACGTGATACCGGGTGAGACCGTTTCAGATGCACCTCGGAAAGCCCATTGAGCCGTCCGACCTCGTGGCCGCATTCGCCTCCTTGGCGTCCGCGGGAAGGTGAGATCCCGGTCGCGTCGCGTCCAGGTAGCCCCGGTAACCTGACCGTCCGATGACTCCCGTGGCGCGGCAACGAACGGACACCGATCTCGTGTTCGACCCTTCGACGTACGTGGAAGGCGTGCCGTTCGCCGCACTCGCTCGGCTGCGGCGGGAGTCGCCGGTGGTCTGGGTCGAGGAGCGGCCGGTGCTCGGCTGGCCGGGAGGCCCGGGCTTCTGGCTCGTGCTCCGGCACGCCGACGTCGAGAAGGTGATGACGGAACCAACCATCTTCTCGTCGTCGCTGGGCGGCACCCAGATCCGTGATCCCGCCACCCCCGAAGCGCTCCGCTACGTGCGCCGCAGCATGCTCAACATGGACCCGCCCGCGCATTCGCGACTGCGGCGGCTGCTGATGAAGTCCTTCACGCCGCGGGCGGTGGCCCAGCTCGAAGAGCGAATACGCGAGCACGCGCGCGCGATCGTGGCCCGCGTGGTCGGGGACGCCGACGGCGGGCGGTGCGACTTCGCCAAGGACGTCGCCGCCGACCTCCCGCTGCTGACGCTGGCCGAGGTGCTGGGCGTGCCCGCGCAGGACCGGATGCTGCTCTTCGACTGGTCGAATCGGGTCATCGGTTACCAGGATCCCGACTACGCGTCGTCCGCCCACTTCGACCTTGGATCCGGCACCGCGATGGCGCGGGAAGCGCTGCGACGACGTCCGTCGCCTGCGCCCGACGGCTCGATGCCCGATCCCCGCACGCGTGAGGGGATGCCGGACCTGTATGCGTACGCGCACCTGCTCGCCGAAGAGAAACGTCGCCGGCCCGCGAACGACGTCATGTCGATCTTGCTCGCTCAGGTCGACGACGACGGGGGCCAGGTCTCCGTCGAGGAATTCGAGAACATGTTCTGGCTCTTCGCCGTCGCCGGCAACGAGACGCTGCGCAACGGACTGCCCGGGGCCTGCATCGCGCTCCTCGATCATCATCGCGTGCAGGACGAGCTGCGCGCGGATCTCTCGCTCATGCCAGGCGCGGTCGAGGAGCTGCTGCGGTGGTGGACGCCGGTGATGACGTTTCGCCGCACCGCGGTCTCGGATTGCCGCCTCGGCGGCGTCGACATCCGCGCCGGCCAGAAGGTCGTCGTCTCCTTCACCTCGGCCAACCGGGACGAGACCGTGTTCGTCGATCCCGACCGGCTGGACATCCGCCGGCACCCGAACCCTCACCTGGTGTTCGGGCACGGCCCTCACTTCTGCCTGGGAGCTCAGCTCGCGCGAGTGCAGATGCGCGCGCTGTTCGCGGAGGTTCTCACGCGGATGGGTCGCCTCGAGTACGACGGTGAGCCGTCGTACCTGCGCTCGAACTTCCAGCGCGGCGTGAAGCGCTTGCCGATTCGCTGGTGGCGGGCGACGCGATCGGCCTCATGACCGACGTGCGAATGCAGAGCGGCGGGGACGGGGACCCGGTCTTGCTGCTGTTGCACGGCCTCGGCGCCACCGGTGATGTCTGGAGCGGCCTGCGCGACCTCTCGCGCACGAGGTGGCCCGGAAGGTGGGTCGCTCCCGACCTGCCGGGGCACGGGGGCTCGCCGCGTCTTTCGCGTTACTCCTTCGGTCATCTCGCCGCCGCCGTGGCGGGGACAGTGTCGTCCGCGAACCGCGTCGTCGTCCTCGGCCACTCCCTGGGCGGGGTCGTCGCGCTCGCGCTCGCCAGCGGATGGTTCGGCGTTCGGATCTCCGCGGCATGCGGACTCGGCATCAAGGTCGCGTGGACGGACGAGGAACTGGCTCGTGCCCGCGCCCTCGCGGCCCGGGGAAATCCCGTGTACGCGACCCGCCGCGAAGCGGCGGAGCGACATCTGAAGCTTGCGGGGCTGACGGGGCTCGTGACACCGGAAGCCGTGCCGGAGGCCGCGCTCGTTCACGGCGACGATGGCTGGACGGTTGCCTTCGACCCGGCGGCATTTGCGATCGGCGCGCCCGACATGCCGGGCCTCCTCGCGGCCTCGCGGGCGCCCGTGATCCTCGCCGCCGGCGAACGAGATTCGATGTGTAGACGGGATCAACTCCAAGAGCTCGTATCCGATCCTGTAATTCTCCCCGGCCTTGGTCACAACGCGCACGTGGAGTCCCCCGACGCGGTATGGCCGCTGCTCGAGCGGCTGCGGGAGGCGAAGGCGGGCCTTCGTTGATCGCGACCGAGAACCGGTTCAGCGGGCGGGTGCGAGCGGCGTGAAGCGAACGCGCACGCGTCCGGCGCCATCGAGGAGTCGGAGCGTGTCGCCCTCGCGCCGGAACGTGGTCGTGGCGTTGAGGGCCGCCAGGAACGCGCGCTCCTGCTCCATGACCGGAGTCGGGCACGCCATGCGCGTGGTCCCCGTCGGCTTCAGCTTGACGACGCCGTCACCGAGCTCGAGGCCGCCGAAGTAGCGATTGCACGCGGTGTTGCCGACGATCCGCTGCGCGCTCTCGAACGTCAGCGTGGGATTGATGCGCTCGAGCACGGGACGTCCGTCGATCTCCTGAGCGAGCCAGGACGTGCCGATGAGCGAGGCGCCGGCGGCCGGGCGGTCAGCGGAGCGGCATCCGGACACCAGCCCCGCCCCCAAGGCCAACGTCAGCGCGACCGTCAGGACGTTGATGCGGAATCCTTTGGCACATCGTGCGAGCGGACGTCCACGTCGTTCGAGCGCGCGGGCGCCGTGAACCACTTCGATTTCGGCACCACGACCGCGCGCTCGGGTTGCGCTTCGAAGGCGGGCACCATGATCTGGACGCCGAACTCGTTGAACGCGTCCTGGATCTGCGCGTGCAACTCGGACAGGACGCGGAAGCGCAACTCGGGCGTCTCGATGTGGGCGCGCACCTCGTACTGCACGGCGAAGTCGGACAGCGCGCGTTGCACGACGTACGGCCGTGGCTCCTTGCGCACGTGCGGCGTGCGCTCGGCGGCGAGCAACAGCAGCGCGTGCACCTGCCGCCACGGCTGATCGTAGCCGATGGTGGCGGTGGCCGCGACGAGAGCGCCGCCCTCGAGGCGCGAGTAGTTCGTCACCGTCGTGCCCGCCAGCACCGCGTTCGGGATGGTGATCTCCTCGCGCTTCGCCGTCACCAGCTTCGTGGACAGGAGACCGACCTCGCTCACGAAGCCCGTGATGTCCCCCGTGTGGATCAGCTCCCCCGGGCGCAGCGCGCGCGAATACACCACGAGGAGGCCGCTCATGACGTGGTTCACGAGCCCGGCGGAGCCGAGCGACACCATGAGGCCGGTGAAGATCCCGATGGCCTTGAAGGAGTCGCTCTCCGAGCCCGGGATGTACTCGTAGGCCACGGTGAGCGCGAAGATCCAGATCACGACGGCGGTGATCCGGCGGGTGGCGCCGGCGGTGTCCGGTTTCAAGAGCCCGACCGTGATGGTGCCGTCCTCGACGGCGCGGAAGAACACCCCGACCATGCGGACCACGAACCGTGTCAGGAGGAAGATCAACACGACGGCAAAGAGACCGGGGAGGGCGCCCAGCGCCCCCGTGGCCAGACCCGCCAGCAGGTCGACGAGATAGCCGCCCAGCCGGTCGCCCCAGGGGCGCGTGTACGGGAACCGGCGGAGGACGAACGTCAGCCACAGATAGGTGACGACGATGCCGAGCGCCCACGCCGTCGCGTGGACCAGGGCGCGTTCGAGCGTGTCCACGAAGACCCAGAGGTCGCGGCCGAGACGGGAGACGGTGCGCGGATGGGTCGCGCGCGTGAGTCGTACGAGCGCGCGGTCCGCCGCCCGCCGCGTGGCCCACAGGGCCAGCCCGAGAAGAAGGGTGGCGCCGACCGAGAGCGCGATTCCCCGGACGAGCACCGGCAGCCGGCGCTGCTCCGCGCGGGCCCGCAGCACGGACTGGAGCTGCGCCACCGTGCGCGCGCTCGCGCTCGCCAGCGTCTCCCCCGTGGTGAGATCGAGGTCGCCATCGAGGATGGCGAAGAGCATCTGGCCACGGGCGGAGACGACGGCCCCGTGGAGATCGCCGACGGTCGCCTCCTCGGCGCGAATGTCCTCCGGACTCACGTCCTCGGGCAGCGCTTCGACGCGACGGGCGGCGTTGGCGGCACGGTCGGCGGGGCGGACCTGCCCGACCGGCACCCGGAACTCTGCCACCGGCCGATTCCAGACTCGAAGCGTGGCCGGCGCCGTGGCCCGCTCGGGCGCGGTGGGCGGAGCGGCCGGCGCCGGCTTGGCATGACCCGACGTCGCGGCCGCGACGACGAGCAACGCGGTCGCCGCCGCGGCGTGTAAGATACCGCCCCGCGCCGACATTTCGCCCGGAGTCTAGTCCAGATGCGAGGACGTAGTCGCGTAGGACCTTCGTCCCATCGGCGGGCTCCCGCGCCGGAGCGCGGCGCCGTCGTCGGTATAGGCCAAAGGTCCTATTGCCGTAGGTAAGCGGGCATAGCACAAGCAGTGTGGCGAGGACTGGAGCCAATGGGACGAGGCTGGAGCCAACAGAAGAGGGAACGCACCGCGGTGGTGTTCACGGCGGTGCTGGTCTGTGTCGCTTACTTCGTGGGGTCGCGAGTCGGCGACGCGCTCCGTTTCATGCCACTCATCACGTCCGTGATGTGGCCGCCCAACGCCATCCTCACCGCGACGCTGCTGCTGGCCCCCCCTCGGCGGTGGTGGATCTATATCCTGGCCGTTTTTCCCGCGCACTACTTCGGGCAGCCCGCGGACCGGGGGCTGTTGCTCGTGCTCCTCCTTTTCCTGACGAACTGGAGTGAGGCCCTCATCGCCGCCATCAGCGTGCGCGCGTTCAGCGGCAGCCCGACCCGCTTCGACACGCTGCGCCGGATGGCGGGGTTCATCGCCGGCGCCGTCGTGCTCGCGCCTTTTCTGTCGTCGTTCGCCGACGCCGCCGTCGTGTCCCTGTTCCGAGGCGAACCGTACGGGATGGTCTGGCGCGTCCGGTTCTTTTCGAACGTCCTCACCGAGCTGGCGCTCGTGCCCGCCATCCTGCTCGCCATCACGCGCGGTCCGGCATGGTTCCGCTCCGCGTTGCCACGGCGCCGTCTCGAGGCCGTCGCCGTCATGGTGGCGCCGGTCTTCGTGTGGTCGGTGATCTTCGAATCGATGGACGGGTGGCACGCGTTCCGCGCCTCACCCGCGCTGCCGCTCGCGTTCCTGCTGCCGTCGCTCTTGTGGTCGGCGGTACGATTCGGGACCGGGGGCACCAGCCTCTCGCTCCTGGTCACGATCATCCTCGCGACATCCGCCACCGCGCAGGGGCGGGGGCCGCTCACGACCGTCCCCGGTGAGGGAATCCTGGGCCTCCAGATCTTCTTGACGCTCGTGGGGATTCCGCTCATGTGCCTGGCCGCCGTCATCGAGGAGCGCGGCCAGGCGCAGGAGGCCGTGCGCGAACAGCTTCGCTTCGAGCAGCTCCTGGCGCGGCTGTCCAGCTCGTTCGTGCACTTGCCGGGAGAGGCGCTGCAGGAGGCGTCGGAGACGTGGGCGGGACGACTGGGCGAGTCCCTGCGGCTCGACGAGGTGGCGCTCCACCGTCTGTCGCGCAACCCCCTCGATTTCGTCGTGGTCTCGGCCTGGACCGCCCCCGGCCTCCCGCCGCGACCACCGTGTACGAGCCGGGACGTCCCGTGGATCGCGGAGCAGCTTCGGAACGAGCGTGTGGTCGCCATCGAGCGTCCGGAGGAGATGCCGGCGAAGGCGGCCCGCGACGTCGAGACGTTTCGGCGCAAGGAGATTCGGTCGTGTCTGTCGCTGCCGCTCGTGAGCGGTGGCCGGCTCGTCGGCGCCCTGACGTTCATCACGATCAGGAGCGAGCGCGCCTGGTCCCAGGAGCTGGTGCAGCGGCTGGAGCTGGTGGGAGAGGTCTTCGCCAACGCGTTCGCGCAGAAGGAGGCGCAAGACGCGCTCCGCGCCAGTGAGGTGATGAAGTCCGCCATCCTCGGATCGCTGAGTAGCGGGGTGGCGGTGCTAGACCGAGACGGGCGCATCGTCGCCGTCAACGACAGCTGGGCGCGATTGACGCCGGAGTGGGAAGCATTCGGCGTGCAGGTCGAGGCGGACGACAATCACGTGAGCGCCGCGTGGACGGCGGGCGTGGACGGCGTGGCGGCGGCCCGCGAGGCCACCGTCGGCATCGCGGCCGTGCTCAATGGGTCGCGCGACAGCTTTGCCTTCGAGTACGCGGCGGGGCCGCCGGCGGCGGCGCGGTGGCTCGCGCTGTCGGCGGTGCCGTTGAAGGGGCCGGAGGGAGGCGCCGTCGTTTCGCACACCGATGTCACCGAGCGCAAGCGCGCCGAGATGGAGGCGCAGCGGAGCCGCCAGGAGCTGGCGCACTTCACGCGGGTCTCGACCATGGGGGAGCTCACGGCCTCGCTCGCGCACGAGTTGAACCAGCCGTTGACGGCGATCCTCGCCAACGCGAAGGCGGCCCAGCGCTTTCTCGATCACACGTCGCCGGACCTGGGGGAGATCCGCGAGATCCTCTCCGATATCGTCGACGACGACCGGCGCGCCGGCGAGGTGATCCAGCGCCTGCGCGAGTTCCTCCGCAAGGGCGACGCCGACTTCTCGCCCCTCGACATGAACGGGTTGCTCCGGGACGTCGTCAAGCTGGTCGCGAGCGACGCGGTCATTCGCAACGTGACGCTCGCGCTCGACCTCGGTCCGGAGGCGACCGCGGTGAACGGCGACCGCGTGCAGCTCCAGCAGCTGATCTTGAACCTCCTCCTCAATGCCATGGAAGCGGTGGCGGAGGCGAGCCCGGAGAAGCGCGTGGTCACGATCCGGAGCCGGATCGAAGAGCGCGTCGTCCACCTCGAGGTCCAGGACACCGGGCCTGGGCTTCAGGAGGGGGTGGCGGACGTGATCTTCGAGCCCTTCTACACGACGAAGGCGGCCGGCATGGGCATGGGGCTGTCGATCGCGCGCTCCATCGTGGAGGCGCACGGCGGTAAGATCCGAGCCGCGAACAACGCGGCCGGCGGCGCCAGCTTCCACGTCGTCATTCCGCTCGTGAGCGCGACGCGGACATGAGCACGGGAGAGGCGACCGTCTTCGTCGTCGACGACGACGCTTCCGTTCGCCGCGGACTGGAGCGACTGCTTCGCTCCGCCGGCCACCAGGTGGCGACGTTCGCCTCCGCCCGCGAGTTCCTCGACCGGAACCTCGTAGCGGGTCCGTGCTGCCTCGTGCTCGACGTGCGCATGCCCGGCGTGAGCGGCCTCGAGCTGCAAGAGAAGCTCACGGCCCTCGAGTGCGACGTGCCCGTCATCTTCATCACGGGCAACGGCGACATCCCGATGGTGGTGCGCGCGATGAAGGCAGGTGCCGTCGACTTCCTCGCCAAGCCCTTCGACGACCAGGAGTTGCTCGACGCCGTTGACCAGGCGCTCGGGCGCACCCGCCCCCGCCGCTCCGGACGCGACCTGCACTAGTCACGCTTCCCCGCGCCGCCCATGGGACGAAGGTCTCATTGGAGCGCACCCTCCCGTTTGTTAGCGTTCGCCCGACCGTTGACACTGGGGAGGGACGCTCATGCGGCGACTGAGGCGGGCGACGTTGCTTCTGGGCATTGCGGTCTTGACGGGGGCGTGCGCCACCGCCGAGGAGTGGCGGGTGTGGAACTCGAACAGCGCTCACTTCGCGTCGGGACAGCACGGACTGTTCTCGCTGCGGAACCAGGACGAGGCCAAGCGCGTCACCCGTGCCGACATTCAAGCTGCGGGTACGGAGAGCTGGTGGGGCCGCGCGGTGGCGGTGAGCTCCGCCCAGATCATCGAGCAGTGAATCGCGGACTGGATGACGAGGACCATATGATTCGCACGTCGACACTGAGACAGATCGTCTACGTCGCGTTTGCCGTGTCGCTGCTCGTGGGCGCCTGCGCGAGGCGTCCCGTCGTTCCGGTGGCCTCGGCGCCGCCGCCGACGGGCGAGACCCGCGCCGTCACCCCGCCGCCTCCCGCGCCCGCGCCGCCACCGGCGGCGATGACTCCGGCGCCGCCGCCGCCACAGATGGCGGCGCCGCCGTCAGCGCCGGCGCCGGCGCCCGCGCCGGCCCAGGTCACGGCCGCCCCCGCTCCGGCGCCGACACCGCCCAAGGAGTTTCGAGCGCACGACGCGTTGAAGCCGATCTACTTCGACTTCGACAAGTCGAACATCCGTCCCGGTGACGCCAAGATCCTGGACGCCAACGCCGCCTGGATCCGGGACAACTCCGGCTATCTGGTGCTGATCGAGGGACACTGCGACGAGCGCGGCACCAACGAGTACAACCTCGCCCTCGGCGATCGGCGGGCCAAGGCCGCGATGAACTACCTGCAGGCGCAGGGGGTCAACGCAGACCGGATGATGATCGTCTCCTACGGCGAAGAGCGCCCCGTGTGCAACGACCACGCCGAGAGCTGCTGGTCGAAGAACCGGCGTGACCAGTTCTTGGTCAAGGAACGGTAGCCGCTCCACCGCTGAACGAGCGCGCGTGGTTGCGACAGAGGCCACGCGTGCTCGCGCGTTGTCGATGTCATGAGAGTCCGCGCCGGCTTCGGTATCGCAGTGCTGGCCGTGACGGCGATCACCGCCCACGGCCTCGGACGTAACGAAAGTCGGGCGCAGGCTCCCGCCGAGGTCCAGGACGCTCCCGCCTCCATCCCGCTCCCCGAGATCGCCCGCCGCACGGAAGAAGTGGGCGCCCTGCTGCGTTCGCTCGAGGTTCAGCTCCCGCCCAATCCGCACGTCAAGGCGATCGAGGCGGAGATGCCCGAGCTGTCGGAGCGGCTGCGCGCGCGCTTCGAGTGGTCGCGGCAGATGGTCGAGACGAGGCCGGAGCTCGGAGTCGTGGACACCCTCGTCGAACGGTGGCAGGCGGCGCGGCTGGATCTCCGGTCCCGGATGGAAGTCCTCACCGCGCGCGCGGTCTGGCTCGAGCAGCAACGCGCGCGGCTGATCCAGCTCAGCGAGACGTGGACCCGGACGCGCGCGGATGCCCGTGCCGCGCGCGTGCCCGAACCCGTCGCCGCCCGCATCGACGACGTGCGGGCGTCGCTGGCGGCGGCCCAGGCGCGGGTGGAAGCCGAGCGCACGGAGACGCTCCTCCTTCAAGAAAGGATCGCGCGCGAGCTGGCGCGCTGCGAGGACGCGTTGGCGTTGATCGGCCGTGCGCGCCAGCGCGCCACCAGCGATCTCTTCGTGCGCGACAGCCTTCCTCTCTGGAGCCTGCATCGCGACGCGGCGGGCGGGTTCGTGCAGGCCATCGGGACCTCGCTGAGCGGCCACCTGTCGCTCCTGAGGCAGTTCGTGGCCGACCAGTCCGCGCGGATCCTCATGCACGTCGGTGTGTTCCTGGGACTCGCGATGGTGCTGTTGTGGGTGCGGCGGGTCACGCGAGCGGGGCCGGCGTGGGCAACGCCGCTCGGCACCATCTTCGCGCGGCCGGTGGCGGCGGCGTTGATCCTGGCCTTGCTGGCGTCCTCGTGGATTTATTCGGGTGAGCCCGACGCCGTGCGGACCCTCATCGGGGTGATCGCGCTCGCTCCCACGGTGATCGTGCTCCGGGGGATCATGGCGCCCGTCCTGGCGCCGTGGCTCTACGCCCTCGCCGCGTTTTTCCTCACGGATCGCGTGCGCGAGCTCCTGATCGGGATGCCGCTGATCGAGCGACCGCTCTTCCTGCTCGAAACGCTGGCGGCGGTGGTCGCCCAGACATGGCTGATTCGATCGGGGCGGGCGCGCGAGGTCGCGGCGGCGTTTGGCTCCTCGATGGAGCGCGTGGTTCCGGCGCTGTTCGGCCTCGGCCTCCTCGGCTTTCTGATCGCGTTCCTGGCCGGCATCGTCGGCAACATGAGCCTGGCGCGGTTGCTGGAATCGGGCCTCCTCACGAGCGCCTATCTCGGCCTCGTGATGCTCGTGGCCTACCGGCTCGCCGAGGGGCTGATCGTCGTCCTCCTCCGCGTGCGGCCCCTGCGGCTGCTCGGGATGGTGCTTCGACATCGCGCCGTTCTGGAGTACCGCGCTCATCTGCTCGTGCGCGCGCTCGCGATCCTCGGCTGGCTCGCTGGTACGCTGGAGTACTTCCGGCTTCTCGAGCCCGTTCGCGCCGGCGCCGCGCGCATCCTAGCCGCCGAGGTGAGCCGCGGCGCCCTCCATCTCTCCGTGGGCGACGTCGTCGCCTTCGTGGTCACGGTGTGGGCCGGCTTCGCCCTGTCCCGACTGATCCGCTTCGTTCTCGACGAGGATGTCTTTCCGCATCTCCGTCTGAGCCCGGGTCTGCCGTACGCCCTGTCCAGCGTGATCGGCTACACGATCGTCTTCGTCGGGTTCATCGCCGCCATCCTCGTCCTCGGCGTGAACCTGGACCGCGTGACGATCCTCGGCGGCGCCTTCGGGGTGGGCGTGGGCTTCGGACTCCAGAACGTCGTGAACAACTTCGTGTCGGGCCTGATCGTCCTCCTCGAGCGCCCCGTGCGGGTGGGCGACGCCGTGCAGATCGGGGACGTCCAGGGGGAAGTGCGGCGCATCGGTATTCGCTCCAGCACCGTGCGGGCGTGGCAGGGGGCGGAAGTCATCGTTCCCAACTCGATGCTCGTGGCGGAGAAGGTGACGAACTGGACGCCGGTCGATCGCCGGCGGCGCATCGACCTCGCCGTGAACGTGGCCTATGGCTGCGCGCCCGACAAAGTCTTGAAGGTGCTGGCGGAGGTGGCTCACGCCAATCCCGACGTCGCCGACGTGCCGGCACCGCAGGCCGTCTTCATCGGATTCGGCGACAACGCGCTTCGGTTCGAGCTCTGGGCGTGGACGCACCGGCTCGACCGCCACATGATGGTCAAGAGCGACCTCGGCGTCGCCGCCTACGCGGCTCTCCAGAACGCCGGCGTGGCCGTCGCCGGCCCTCGCTACGACGTGCGCCTCTACCGCGACCCCGAGACACCGACCTGAGCCGCCGGGCCCATTGAGACCAAGGTCCTATTGCCGCCCGCCGGTCCGAGCCGCATGTTCCCTGCGTCAGCCACACCGTGAGGAGCGAAAGATCGTGACCACTTGCGTGCAGAGGTTCCGCCTCATCGTCGTCGCGTTCGGCATGGTGGTCGCGATCGGGGGGTGCGCCAGCGACCGCGCGGGAGACCGCGTCGAAACGCCCACGTCGGAAGCGCCGGTTCCGATCACGAGCATCGCGGCCATCAAGGGCAAGTGGGCAGGAGTGGTGGCGCGAGGATCCGCCAACCGTGACGACTGGCTGGAGCTGACCATCAACGACGACGGGTCGTTCCAGTACACGAGCGCACGCACGATCGGCGTGCTCCAGGGCCGGGGCCAACTCTCGCTGCGCGACGGCCAGGGCTTTTCGGAGTCGGAGCGCGCACGCTCCACGTATCAGCTCATCGACCGCGGGGGCAAGCGGGTGCTCCGGGTGGACGTGGTGGAGACCAACGGTCTTCGCTACGGCGCGGATCTCGCCCGCTAATCCGGGGAGCCGGTCTCCCCATGACCGCCGATCGGCTGGTCTACGTCGTCGACGATGACGAGAAGGTGCGCCGGGCGCTGTCGCGGCTCATCCGCTCCGTCGGCCTCGACGTCCAGACGTTTCCGTCGGCGAAGGCGTTCCTCGAGCACGAGCTTCCGGACCGGCCCGCCTGCCTCGTCCTCGACCTGCGCTTGCGGGGGCCGAGTGGTCTCGACCTCCAGACCACGCTGGCGGAAAAGCAACTGACGATCCCGATCATCTTCATCAGCGGGCACGGCACCGTCCCCGCCAGCGTCCGCGCCATGAAGGGCGGCGCCCTCGATTTCCTCGAGAAGCCCTTCGACGACGCCCAGCTCCTCGACAGCATCGAACGCGCCCTGTCGCGGAGCCGGGACGAGCGGCTCGAGCACGCGGAACGCAGCGTCCTCCAGCGCCGGATGGAGACGCTCACGCCGCGTGAGCGTGAAGTCATGGCCCTCGTGGTGCGCGGAATGCTGAACAAGCAGATCGCGGCCGAGCTGGGGGCGGCGGAGAAGACGATCAAGATTCACCGGGGGCGCGTCATGAAGAAGATGCAGGCCGAGTCCGTGGCCGAGCTGATTCGCATGGCGCAGCGTCTCGGTGTGGACAGCCCGACGCCCAGACGTCTACCGGCATGAGACCAAAGCCCGATGGCGGACGCGTCCCCTCTCGCGTGACACTCACCGCGAGACAAGGGGATGATCTGCATCATCGATGATGACGTCTCCCTCTTGCGCGCCCTCCAGCGACTTCTCGTTGCCGACGGCCGCGTGGTGCGGACGTTTCCGTCGGCGGAAGCGTTCCTGGAATTCGAGCATCGCGATCGCGTGGACTGCCTCATCCTGGACGTCCATCTCGGTGGCCTCAGCGGCTTCGAGCTCCACGAACAGCTCACCGCGTCCGGCGCGCGCATCCCGGCCATCATCATCACCGCCCACGACGACACGCGGACGCGGGAGATGGCCCGCCGGGCCGGGATCGTCGCGTACCTCCGCAAGCCCTTCGACGATACGTCGTTGATGAACGCGCTCAACCGGGCCGTGGGAGTCCCGTGACGGTGCCGGCGCCGATGCCCACGCCACGAACCTACCCGCCCAGGAGGTCCGCCATGCGCCACGCGGCGGTGGCCCTGCTTGCCGTCATCGCTCTCGTGTCCACCTCGGAGACCGCCGCCGCCCAGAGCGTGCGCGAGGTTTTCCGCAAGGTGACTCCGTCGGTGGTGGTCATCCGGGCCAAAGGCCGGGAAGTGTCGGGAGCCGGCCAAGCGGGCTTCAACGAAACGGGGGCGGGCGTCCTCATCTCCGCCGACGGCAGCATCATGACCGCCGCCCACGTCGTGCACGCGATGGACGAGATCACCGTCGAGTTCCTCGGCGGGGAGAAGGTGCCGGCGCGCGTGGTGGCTTCGGAGCCGGCGGCCGACCTTTCGCTCATCAAGCTGGAACGCGTGCCCGCGGATGCCCAGGTGGCGAAGCTCGCCAACTCCGACAGCGTGCAGGTCGGCGACCAGGTCATCGTCGTGGGCGCGCCCTACGGCCTGAGCTATTCGCTCAGCGTGGGTTGGATCAGCGCGCGCTGGGCGCCGAACACCGTGTACCGGTCCATGCCCCTCGCGGAGTTCTTCCAGACCGACGCCGTGATCAACACCGGCAATTCCGGCGGCCCCCTCTTCAACATGGCGGGCGAGGTCATCGGGATCGTCAGCCACAACATCTCGAAGGGTGGCGGCAGCGAGGGTCTCGGGTTCGTCGTCACCGCCAATACCGCCCGCCAGCTCCTGCTCGAACGGCGGTCTCTGTGGAGCGGGCTGGAGGGTCAGCTCTTGACCGATCGCCAGGGCGACATCCTGAATCTTCCGCCGAGCACGCTCGGATACATCATCAAGATCGTCGCCAAGGGGTCGCCCGCCGACGCCATGGGATTACGCGGCGGCACGACCACGGCCACCATCGACGGCGACACGCTGGTGGTCGGCGGCGACATCATTCTCTCCGTCGCCGGTATCCAGATCCGCGGTGGGGCCGACGTCGCCAAGATCCGGGAGGCGATGAATAGTCTCCGGTCTGGCCAGGCCTACAAGGTGACGGTGCTCCGCTCCGGCCGCGTCCTCGAGCTGACCGGCCACGCGCCGTGAGCGCGCGACGGGCCGCGCGCGCGGCGCTATACTCAGTCGATGCGTGCGCGGCGGCTCGTCGTCTGGTGCGTGGTCGTCCTCTTCGCCGTCGTCCCCGCCGTTCGTTTCGCGTGGACGCCGACGGCCGGCGCTCCCCACCACGACAGCGTGAAGTCGCCTCGCTCGGCCCCGAGCGGGTGGCGCACGGTCACGGACGTCCCCACCCTGACCGCCGTGCTCCCCGTGCTGGGCGCGGGCGCGGCGGCGATGCCGCTTCCTCGCCCTAGACTCACGCTCCTCGCGCCGGCTGTCCCGTTCGTTCCTCCCCGCGTCTGAGTCGCTCTGACGTGTTCGGTGCACAGCGTCGGGACAACTCTGTTCGGGAGGACGTCATGTTTCGGATCAGGACGGCGAAGGCGGACGGGTTCTTCCGGCGGTGGTACGTGGCGGAGGCGCATCGCGTCCTCGCGCAGCTCGAAGGCACGCGCGTACGGACGGTGGCGCGGGCGGTGGAGGGCTGACGTGACGCCCATCGTCTTCCTGCTCGCGCTCTTCGCGACGTCGGTGGGAGCCGGTGTCATCGGCGCCGTCCTCGGGCTCGGCGGTGGCATTCTCCTCGTCCCCGTTCTCACCACCGTCTTCGGCGTCAACCTGCACTACGCGATGGGCGCCAGCATCATCGCCGTGATCGCCACCTCGAGCGGCGCCGCCGCCAGCTACCTGCGCTCCGGCCTCAGTAACCTGCGCGTCGGTCTCTTCCTCGCCGTCGCCACCGTGGCGGGAGCCGTGATCGGTGCCTCTCTATCGGGAATCGCGCCCGCCCGCGTGCTGGAGCTGATCCTCGGCATCGCCCTCGCGTACTCGGTGGTGGTGACGTTCCGTCAGCTCAGACTCGACGTCCCGGAGGCGCTTCCTCCGGATGCCCTCGCGCTGCGGTTCGGTCTCGAGGGACGGTACTACGACCGGCGGCTCGACCGCGAAGTCACCTACCGCGTCACGCGCGTGCGGAGTGGTCTCGCCGTCATGTTCGGCGCCGGCCTCCTGTCCGGCCTCCTCGGCATCGGCAGCGGCGCCTTCAAGGTGCTCGCGCTCGACTACTTCATGCGCTTGCCCATGAAGGTCTCCACCGCCACCAGCAACTTCATGATCGGGATCACCGCCGCCGCCGGCGCCGCCGTGTACTTCGGCCGGGGCGACATCCATCCCGTCATCGCGACGCCCGTCGCGCTCGGCGTGCTCCTCGGCGCCTATCTCGGCACGCGCCTGATCGGGCGGCTGCGCAACACCACCGTGCGCGCGCTCTTCCTGCCCGTGATCGTGTACCTCGCCCTCGCCATGATGGCGCGCGGCTTCGGGCTCAGGCTCCCGTGACCGTCGAGCGCACGGTGGCGCGCACCCTGTTCTGGGGTGGATTGCTGGGGACCGCGCTGATGGTGACGGGCGTCTCCGGCTACGCGGTGCGGGCGGGCGCAGGGGGCGAAATGTTGAATCCGGCGCGGGTGATGGAGAACCGCGCGGCGGGACATGCGCCAGACGTCTTCACCTCTGTCCCTCAGGTGATACGGGGGCTACGACATCGACCGGTGGATCCGCTCGCGATCGCCGCGCTCGGGATCTTACTGTTGCTGGCGACGCCGGCGGCCGCGATCGTGGCCGCCATTCCGGCCTTCATCGGGGCCGACGACGGTCGTTACGCCGCGATCGCCGCCACCCTGGCCGCCGTCCTCGTCGCCAGTCTGCTCGCGGGAGGAGGGTGATGGGAGGAGGGGGTGATGGGAGGAGGGTGGAACGATCACGACGGGCGCGCCACCACCTGGATCTTCACCTCGGTCGCGGCCGCGACCGTGCGGTAGAGCGGTCACCGGCCGCGGTACGTCTCGACGAGCTTCTCCGCCTCCGATTGGTTCACGCCCACGAAGGCAAAGCTCATCGCGACGCGGGCGAAGCGGTTCTGCTCCGCCGCCGTGCGCACGCCCTCGATGGTCACCTCCATCCGCCGCAGCGGGATGCCGTGCTCGTGCGCGTACCCCTCGATGAGCGTCACGCCGCACGAGGAGACGCTGGCCAGGAACGCCTCGCTGTTCGTGAGCGCGTCGGGCTTCGGGTGCGCGGAGGAATCCAGGACGAGATGCTGGCCCCGCACCGCGCTATCGGCGCGGCCGACGGTGCCGCTGCTCGCCGACGTGATGGTGTCGACCTTGTCGGTGCTCATGCGCGGATGATACGCCGGGCGCGGGACGGCGGCAATGCGTGCCGTCAGTGCCGCGGCCGCGGGTGAAATTTCCGGAACGCCTCCCGCACGAGGCCGAGACCGTAGAGCGTGATGATGAGCCCGCCCGCGATGACGGCCGAAGACGCGAGCGTGTTGGCGGTGAGCCGCAAGACCCAGGGGGCGGCGATGAAGCCGATCCCGACGACCGCGGTCAGGAGGCCGACGAGCAGTTCCACCCCGTCACTCCGCGGCAGGGAGGCGAATGACGAAGCGGGCGCCGCCCTCGGGCACCTCGTCGAGCGTCAGCGTGCCGCCGTGAGCGGCCACGATCGATCGCGTGATGGCGAGGCCGAGCCCGGTGCCACCACTCTCGCGATCGCGGGCGGCGTCGAGGCGCACGAACGGCTCGAACACGCGTGCGCGGTCCTCGGGTGGGATGCCGGGCCCCGTATCACGCACGCTGAGGAGGCCGGTGTGGTCCTCGCGGGTGACGTTGAGCGTGACGAGACCGCCCGCCGGCGTGTAGTTCACGGCGTTCTCGACGAGGTTCAGCGCGGCCCGCCGGAGGGCGGCGGCATGGCCGCGCACCTTGACGGGGTCGCCGACGTCGATGCGCACGGTGACTCCGCGGGCCGTGCCCAGTCGCACGCCGACGTCGACGACCTCGAGGGCGAGCTGGTCGAGGTCGATCGGGAGATGCGACGCGACGGTGTCGCTCGAGCGCGCCACCATCAGAAGATCTTCCGCAAGCCGGATGAGATGGTTCACCTCGTCGAGGCTGGCCACGAGCACGGCGCGGTATTCCTCGGTGGAGCGTGCGGCCCGGAGCGCCACTTCCAGCCCGCCCTTGAGGGCGGTGAGGGGAGTGCGGAGCTCATGGGCGGCGTCGGCGGAGAAGCGGCGCATCTCCACGAAGGCCGCCTCCAGTCGCGCAAACATGTCGTTCAGAGTCTCCGCGAGCCGATCCAGCTCGTCCCCGGTGCCGCGCAGCGACAGTCGCCGACTGAGATCCTCCGCCTCGATGCGGCGGGCGGTGATGGCGAGGGCGTCCATGGGCTTGAGCGCCTTGCGCGCCATCAGGCTGCCGCCGACCACGCCGAGGCCCAGGCCGAGAGGCACGAGTACGAGCAGCGTCTCCGCGTACCGCAGGAGCGTCTGATGCGTGCGGGCGAGCGAGACTCCGACCTGGATGATTTCGGCGGCCTCGCCCTTGCGAAGCACCGGCATCGTCACCACGCGCACGCGCTCCTGTCCGAGCGTCGTCGTCTCGAACGAGCGTTGGCCGCCGGCCGCCTTCCGGCGCGCGGTCGACGACATCCGGAGAGGGAGGCTCTCCAGACGCGGCGACCAGTACGTGCGCTCGCCCCGCGCGTCGACGATCTGCACGAACTGTTTGCCGAAGCCGGAGTCGAGGTTGACGCTGGCCGCCATGCCACGGGTGGCGTCGGGACCGGGAGCGGCGGCATCGCGGATCACCCTGGCGACCCCGAGGAGGGAGCGGTCGACGTCCTCGACGATGGCGCGCGCGAGGAGCGAGTACGAGAGGCCGCTGACCACGACGAGGATCAGGAACAGCACCGTCGTGTACCAGAGCGTCAGGCGCGTCTTGATGGAGGTGGGCGCCAGGCGGTAGCTCACGCGTCGTCCACCTTGAGGACGTAGCCGGCGCCGCGCACGGTGTGGAGCAGCCGGCGCTCGCCGGGTCCATCGACCTTTCGCCGCAGATACCCGACGTAGACGTCGATGATGTTGCTCTCGGTGTCGAAGTCGACGCCCCACACGTGCTCGGCGAGCATGGCCCGGGTGAGGATGCGGCCGACGTTGCGCAGGAAGTATTCGAGGAGCGCGTGCTCCCGCGTGGTGAGCGTGATGCGTCGCGGTCCCCGGTTGACGGCGCGGGTGGCGGGATCCAGGGTGAGGTCGGCGATGCGCAGGACCGGCGAGCGCTGTCCGCTCCCGCGGCGAAGCAGCGCGCGCACGCGGGCGAGAAACTCGTCGAAGGAGAACGGCTTGGTGAGGTAGTCGTCGGCGCCGAGATCGAGGCCCTTCACCTTGTCGGCGATGCTGTCGCGCGCCGTCAGCACGAGGGCGGGCGTGGGCACGGCGTGCGTGCGCGCCAGCTTCAGAAGGGCGAAGCCGTCGAGCCCGGGCAACATGAGGTCGAGCACGACGAGGTCGAAGGGGGGATCCTGGACGAGGAGATCACGGGCGAGCGTGCCCTCGTGGGCCACCTCCACCGTGTAGCCTTCTTCCTTCAATCCCTGCCGGATGAAGCTCGCGACTTTCCGCTCATCCTCGACCACGAGAATCCGCATCGCGCGCTCGCCTCCTCCGGGGGCGCTCGTGCCGATCGAGACGGTGGTGCCGCTCAGCATGCGCGCACGCGACGGGCCGGCCGGACCGCGCGCGGCCCGGCGTGACGGCACCCGCCCCCGGATTGGACGATCTCACTTCGGAGGCTCCTATACCAGGAGATGCCCTCCATCGCCTCTCCCCTCTCTCGATCCATGGCGGTCGTATCCGGACTCTCGTCGGAGAGGAGGCTACGGCCCGGACATGAGCAAGGGATGAGATCGCGATGAGAAGACTCTTAGGATCGAGGTCGCCCGCGCGCGCCCGCTCCTAAGAAGTTTCTCATCGTCGTCTCATGGTCGCTTCATGTGGCCGGCCTACGCTCCAGCGAGAGAGGACGGCACCACTGGCAAGCTCGGCTGACGCCGAGCAGAACACGGGAGGAATCGATGAGGCATTACGGCATGCAGTTCGTGGTGGCAGCGGGTCTGGTGTTGATGACGGGCACGGTGTGGGCGGACGGTCCCAGCGCTGCGTATTCCGGCGAGCTCGAGGGTACGGTCCGCGACGTCAACCGGGCTCAGCAGGTGATCATCCTCGATGACGGCACCGAGCTGTCGGTGGCCTCGCCCGCGCAGCTCGACAACGTCGAGCCGGGCCGCGACGTCCACGTCGGCTTCGTGGAGGACTACGGCCGCAAGACCATCGAGTGGATCGATGTCATCGGGCAATAGGTGATGGAGATGGGAAACCTCTCATCGTCCGCGGATCAGTCGACCGTGAACCAAGACGTTCGCCTCTCGTTGTCGCCGGCAGCAACGGGGGGCCTTCCGGGGGCGCGGCTGCGCCGCGTCACCGAGTACATCGAGGAGCACGTAGCGCGTGCGCTGCCCGTCCGGGAGCTGGGGGCGGTGGCGCACATGAGCCGGTATCACTTCTCTCGCCTCTTCAAGCGGAGCACCGGACTGTCCCCGCACCGTTTCGTGGTACAGCGGCGTGTCGACCGCGCGTGTGCCCTCCTCGCGGCGGGCGAGCTGCCCGTGGCGGCGGTGGCGCGTACGGTCGGATTTCGGACCGCCACCCATTTCGCAACGGTGTTTCGTCGAGTGACGGGGAGCCCGCCCACCGTCTACCGCACGGCCATGGCCGAGCGATATCGTCGCGCGCGCGACTCCGCGCCGACGTCCAATGTCGCTTCGTGACCGCGGTGGGCGCGGTGTCCTTTCGTCGATAGCAGCTTCGAGTAAACGGCGACGCTGGTGGCCGGCCCTGCTGGCCGCCGGCGTCCTCGCCGTCGTGTCGTACGCGCTCTGGCCCGTGTCCGGCATCGGCCGCTCGAGGCCGCCCACGCCGTCGGCGGCCACGGAGCGACCGGTGGCGGTGGTGGTGGCGCCCGCCCGCGCTCTGACGCCGTCGCTTCCGCGCCGCCTTTGCGTTCGTGCTGAAAGTAACCGGGGGCACCCCAGACGTGATGCTCGCGTCCGTCAGACGACGTGGAGGTCGGGGCGATGAGAAAGCTCTGGATCGGGTTCATCGCCGCCGTGATGTTTCTGGGCGGCCTGTCGGCGGGCCCGGCGCTTGCGCAGCCGCCGCATGGACGTTTCGAGGGACACGAGGTGGAGCACTGGCGGCGCGGTGACATCGCGCGCTTCCACGAACGCGACATGGAGCGGTGGCGGGGAGGCCGCTGGTTTCACGGCGAGCACGTGGGACGACTGGGTTGGTGGTGGATCGTCGACGGCACCTGGTACTTCTATCCCGCTCCCGTCTATCCCTATCCCGATCCTTACAGCCCGCCTGCCGTCGCTCAGGCGCCGCCCCCCGTAGTCTGCCCCCCGCGCCCCAGTACTGGTATTACTGCGGGAGCCAGCAGGAGTACTACCCGTACATCACGAGCTGTCCGGAACCGTGGCAACCCGTTCCCGCCACGCCGACCGGCCGTTAGGCGAGTGACCCGGCGTGACCGCCATGATTGAAGAGCCGCCATTGCCGGCCCAAGATGATCAGCGCCGTGACGCCGCCGAGTACGCCCGAGGCCCGGGAGGGAAAGGGACCGCCGCCGTCCCGTAACCCGTTCCGTCGCTATCTCGCCATCCTCGGCCCCGGCCTCGTGACAGGGGCCGCCGATGACGACCCGAGCGGGATCACGACCTACTCGGTGGCGGGCGCGTCCCTCGGCTACGCGATGTTGTGGACGGCCGGGTTCACGTTCCCGCTGATGGCCGCTGTCCAGCTCGTGTGCGCGCGCATCGGTCTGGTGTCCGGCCGCGGCCTCTCCGGCGCCCTTCGCGACCACTACCCCCGCGGTGTGCTCTACGCCGCGTGTGTGCTGTTGCTCGTCGCCAACGTCTTCAACATCGGCGCCGACCTTTCCGGCATGGCGGACGCCGTGGCGATGTTGACGGGACGGTCATCACCGTTCGTCGTCCTGCTCTTCGGCGTCGGCATCATCGTGGTCACCGTCTACTCGAAGTACCGCACCTTCGCGCGCTACCTCCGGTGGCTGACGGCGGTGTTGCTTGCCTACATCGCCGCCGCCATGCTCGCCCGGCCCCACTGGGGCGACGTGCTGTGGGCGACATTTCTCCCGTCGTTGCGGTTCGACCGCGACTGGATGATGACGTTCGTCGGGATTCTGGGGACGACGATCTCTCCGTACCTGTTCTTCTGGCAGGCCTCCCACGAAGTGGAGGAAGAGAAGGCCAAGGGCCGAACGACCCTCGCAGAGCGCGAGGGCGCCACGCCCCAGGAGCTCGACGACGCCCGGCTCGACGTCGTGAGCGGCATGTTGTTCTCGAACGTCGTCATGTACTTCATCATCCTCACCACCGCCGTCACGCTCCACCGGGTCGGGCACACGAACATCGCGAGCAGCCGGGAGGCGGCGGAAGCGCTGCGACCGCTCGCGGGCGAAGCGGCGGCGGTGCTGTTCGCCCTCGGGATCATCGGGACCGGTCTTCTCGCGATCCCGATCCTGGCGGGATCGGCATCGTACGCGGTGGCGGAGCTGTTCAAGTGGCGGACGGGCCTCGACTTGCGGCCATGGGCGGGCCGCCGCTTCTATCTCGTGTTCAGCCTCGCGATCACGGTCGGCATCGTCATGGACCTCTTCGGAATGGAGCCGGTCCGGATGCTGTTCCTCTCCGCCGTCCTCAACGGCCTCCTGGCGCCCCCGTTGATGGCGCTCGTCATGCTCGTCGGCAACAATCGCAAGGTCATGGGCAAGCACGCGAACGGTTTCTGGCTCAACCTGCTCGGGTGGGGCGCCACTGCCGTCATGACGTGCGCGGGGGTCGCGCTCCTGCTCACCGGGCTACGCTGAGCCGCGCGCCTCACTCCCCGCCGTCGGACCGGTCGGTGCGCCCGTAGCCCCCGCGCGCGTCCTCGGAGGATGGAAAGCGCATCTGCGCGCAGCCGGACAGAACACCTGCGACCAGCAGCCATCCGATCACCGCTCCCGTGAATCGTCGCGTCGTCAGCCTGCTCATCTCGGTCTCTCCTTTCGGGGTCCGGCCTCGCTGACCGGTCATCTGTTGACGTCGACGGTGAGTCGCGCCTGTCGGCGCCGAGGTTCACGCGGGGTTTTCATGCCGGAGCGGGAGGAAGGCTCCCGTATCATGGCGACGAGTCCAGTAGAGAACGCTGACAACATTTTTGGTGGGGAGGTGGCTTTCTTGACCCGTCCCACGCACGACGACGTTGCACGGCGAGCCTATGATCTCTACTGCTCGCGCGGTGCGACCGACGGCCATGACATCGCCGACTGGCTGGAGGCTGAGCGACAGTTGGCGACCGACGACTCGCGCCCGGCCCGCGCTCGCTCCGCCGTCACGACGCCCCGCGCGCGTCAGAAAGAGCGCGCCACCGCGTCGAGATAGCTCTTCGCGCTCGACGCCGGTGGACACCGGCTGAGCGATCAGGTTGAAAAACGGCGCCCCGGCTGGGGGACACGCCGGGGCGCCGATCTGCGGATCGAGACATCTACTTCTTCGGGGGCTGCTGGGGCTGGCCCGGCTTGCTCTGCCCGCCTCCCGGCTGCCACGGCTTCGGCTGACCCTGACCCGGCTGACCCGGCTGACCCGGCTTGTTGTCTGGCATGCGCGTCACCTCCTCCCGGGGTGTCTAGCGTCCATTCCAGCGTACGAACTGCACCGCGTTTCTCCCTAACTTTGCGGCGCGGGACGTCGCCGACACGCGATGGCCGCCATTGCCGCGGCGCTATCCGGTGCCTCCGGGGTCGTGACGAGGCTGGCCGCCGGGTCCTGTCGTTCGCCCCAAGCGCGCATCGGGGAAGCGAATTTCCGCGGCGCCGGGAACGGTGTCAGCGCCGTGCCGAGCGGTGGCACCAGGGGCGGCAAGGGGATTGCTCGGCGCCCACGGAGCGCTCAGTCGCGCTTTCGCTCCGTGCGCGACGCCGCTTCGCAGGCAACGGCGCGCGCGTCGAAAAACGTTCGCTCGCGGGGATTGTCGGCGAGGGCGAACGCTTCGCGGTAGGCGGAGGCGGCCTCCCGCCAGCGGCCGAGACGGCGGAGGAAATCGGCGTACGCGGCGGGGAGCAGATGATAGCCGCGCAGCGGCCGCGCGTCGATCGCGTCCAGCGCGGCGAGCCCCGCGTGAGGGCCGTCCGCCATGCCGATGGCAACGGCGCGGTTCAGCGCCACCACGGGCGACGGCGATGCCTCGACGAGGGCGTCGTAGAGCGCCACGATCCCCGGCCAGTCCGTGGCCTCCCACGACTCCGCGCGCGCGTGACAGGCGGCGATGGCCGCCTGGAGCTGATACGCCCCCACGCGCTCGAGCGCGCGCGCGCGTTCGAGACACTCGAGTCCGTGGGCGATCAGCGCGCGATCCCAGCGGCTCCGATCCTGATCGGCGAGGAGGACGATGTTGCCCTCCGCGTCCACGCGCGCCGACGTCCGCGACGCCTGCAGCTCCATGAGCGCGAGAAGCCCCAGCACTTCCGCCTGCTCGGGCATCAGCTCGGCCAGCATGTGTCCGAGCCGGATCGCTTCCTGGCAGAGATCCTGGCGCACGAGCGCGTCACCGCTGTGGGCGGCGTAGCCCTCGTTGAACACGAGGTAGACGACCGCCAGCACGGCGGGGAGACGCTCGGCGAGCTCGGCCGCCTCGGGCACCTCGTAGGGCAGGTGGCGGTCGCGGATGGTGCGCTTGGCGCGCACGAGACGCTGGGCGATGGTCGGCTCCGGCACGAGAAACGCGCGCGCGATCTCCGGCGTGGAGAGACCGCCTACCAGCCGGAGCGTGAGGGCGACGCGGCTCTCCGCCGGCAACGCCGGGTGGCAGCACGTGAAGATCAGGCGAAGCCGGTCGTCCGGGATCGGCTCCCGCTCGCTGATGCCTGCACCTTCGTCCATCGTATCGAGCTCGAGGTGATAAGCGAGGGCGCCGGAATGCGTTTCCGCCCGGCGCGCGTGCCGCAAGCGATCGAGCGCGCGCCGTCGCGCCGTCGTCAGGAGCCAGGCGCCCGGACGCTGGGGGGCGCCATCGGCAGGCCAGTGGTCGAGCGCCTGCGCGAAGGCATCCTGGACGACTTCTTCGGCGGCATCGATGTCGTGGACGATCCGCAGCACGGAAGCGACCACGCGCGCGTATTCCAGGCGGAACGCCTCCGAGAGGCGCGCGCGCACGTCCGCGTCCTCCCGCGGCCGGTTCGCTCCCACGGGAAAGATGTTATCGCCCGTGGGAGCGCCGCGCTCGTCACGCCGGGAGGCGTCACATCTGCCAGATCGGACGCACCTCGACGTAGCCGGTCTCGCGCAGCGGAACCTTCTTCGCCCACTCGATCGCTTCCTGCTTGCTGCCGCACTCGATCAAGTAGAATCCGCCCAGGATCTCCTTCGTCTCCGCGAAGGGGCCGTCCATGACGTGGCGCTGTCCCGCCTTGACGCGGACGCGGCTCGCATCCGCTTCCGGGCGCAGCCGACTCGCCTCGATGAACTTGCCGGCCGCGCGCAGCTCCTCTCCAAACCGCATGTGGCCCTGGATCAAAGACTCCATCTCCGCCTTCGGTGTCTGGGCGTCGGCCTTTTCCTCGCCGCAGATCAGCAACATGTAGCGCATGGGACCTCCTCTATCGTCGTGTGGCCGCGACGCGGCCTTCACCCAGTACGACGCCGACGACAGCCTCGGATCGACATCGCGCGGCCGGGTGGGGGACTAGCGCCGCGCGATCAGGCGCCGGAAGACGGCGCCGTACTCGAACCCATAGCCGTTCGCCACCTCCGCCGCGCTCCGCTTCACGCGCTCGCCGATCGTGTGTCCGGCCGGGACGTTGAAGCCGGGGATCTGGGTCTCGTGACGGACGAGGGCGGCGATCTGGCGGTCGATGGCATCGGTGACGTCGACGATGACGTTCGGCTCGTCCATGCCCCAGTACCAGAGCTCGCGGACCTTGTGCGGCTCCAGCTTGTCCCGCGTGATCTGCTCGGAAAAGTGCAGGTGATCGCGGGCGTAGGGATAGACGGCGTCGGTGGTGACGATGCCGGCCTTGCGGTGGTCGCGGTGCTGAAAGCCATGAATCCGGTACGGGTCGTGGACGAAGACCGTGTGGGGGCGGTAACGGCGGAGGGCGGCCACGACGTCGCCGAGAAAGTCACGGCTCTCCTCGAGCTGGCCGTCCGGGTAGCCGAGCATGACGACGTGACGAACGCCCATGAAATCGGCGGCCGCACGCTGCTCGCTCGCCCGGCGGTTCGCCAGCTCGGCCGCCGTGAGCGATCGGTCGGCGGTGCCGGCATCGCCGTTGGTGCACAGCACGTAGGTGACCTCGCAGCCGGCGGCCACCCACTTCGCCACCACGCCGCCGGAGCCGATCTCGGCGTCGTCGGGATGGGCGAAGATCACCATGGCGCGGTCGGGCACATCGGTCACGATGTCGAGCTTGCGGTCGGTGGTCATGACCCGATTGTAAGACGCTCCGAGCGGCGGACTTGTCGCAAGCGGGGAGGGTGCTAGCATACGAGGCCGTCGCCCCGGAGGGCCATGATGACCACGACCGCGTTCGATATCGAGGATTTGAAAGCGCACATCGGCCGCAAGCAAACGGCCACGGACGTCCTTCATCCCGGCCCCGCCAATCTCCTGCGGCTGGCCCTGGGCCGTCCGGAGCCCGAGTTCCGGGACGGTGACGCGCTCCCCCCGGCCTGGCTCGCCCTCTACTTCCTCCCTCGCTTCGCCACCGCGGAGCTCCGGCCGGATGGGACGCCCCGCGACACCGGTGTCATCCCCGTGATGCCGTTGCCGCGGCGCATGTTCGCGGGTGAGCGCGTTCGGGTGCACCGGCCGCTTCGCATCGGCGACGCCGTGCGCCGCGAGACCGAGCTGGCCGACATCTCGATGAAGAGCGGCGGCACCGGCACCCTCGTGTTCGCGACCGTCACCAGCCGCGTGCTCGACGTGCGGGGCGTGGCGGTGGAGGAGGAGCGCCGCACGGTCTTTCGCGAAGAGGTGAAGACGGGCGAAGGGAACCAGGCGCCGCGGCGTGAGCCCGCGCCCGGCGACGTGCCGTGGCGACGGAGCGTGACGCCGGATCCCGTGGTCCTCTTTCGCTTCTCGGCGCTCACGTTCAACAGTCACCGGATCCACTACGATCGCGCGTGGGCGATGGACGTGGAAGGCTATCCCGGCCTCGTCGTGCACGGGCCGCTGACGACGACGTTGCTCGTCGACTTCGCGCGCGATCAGAACCCGGGGCGCACGATCGTCGGCTACGCGACCCAGGCCCGGGCGCCGCTGTTCGACAACGCGTCCTTCGAGCTGCGCGGGCGGCCGAGCGCGCGTGGGTGCGAGCTGTGGGCGGTGACGCCTCACGGCACCGTGGCGATGAGCGCGGAGATCGAGCTCGCGTGACGTGCGCGCGTCGCGGCGGGCGGGGGTGTGGCAGGCGCTGCCGGACCACGCGGGGGGCGTGCGGGTCTCCGGCTGGGACTGGGCTCCATCCGGGCGCGCGGGGCTCGCCGAGCGGGTTGAGGGAAACGGGTCCGGCAGCGCCTGCCACACCCCCGCCCGGCGGCGGCCGCGGGCGCTACGCGGCGTGCGGTCCTAACGGCGAGACGTTCGAGTGAACGGGAGATCCGGGTAGAGGAGGAGCGCGATGGCGGAGGTGGTGACGGTGGTGGCGAAGATTCGGGCGGCGAAGGGGAAGGGGGATGCGCTGGCGGCGCTCCTCCGGGAGCAGGCGGCGGCGGTCCGCAAGGCGGAGCCGGGGTGCATCGTCTACCGGCCGCATCGGTCCACCAAGGATCCCGAGCTCTTCCTGTTCTACGAGCAATACAAGGACGAGGCCGCTCTCGACGCCCATCGCAAGGCGCCGCATCTCGCCGCCTATCGCGAGCGTCGCGAGCGCGAAGGCCTCACCGAGGGCGCGGTGGAGGTCGACATCTACCGCGCGCTCACCGACTAGCCGCGATGCTGAGCCTGTCCGGAAAGGCGGCGGTCGTCACGGGAGCGGGAAGCGGCATCGGGCGTGGGATCGCGCTCGCCTTCGCCAAGGCGGGCGCCGATGTCCTGTGCGCGGACATCGCGCCGGAGCGGGCGGAGGACACGGCGCGGATGATTCGCGAGCTCGGACGCAAGGCGCTCGCGTGCGCGGTGGACGTGCGCAACAAGGCCGAGGTGGGCGCGATGGCGACGCGCGCCAGTCGCGAGCTGGGAGCGCTCGACGTCTGCGTCGCCAACGCCGGCATCGGGCGCGGCGGCACCGTCCTCACGATGACCGAAGAAGACTGGGACACCCTCATCGACGTGAACCTCACCGGGGTGTTCCTCACCGTGCAGGCGTGCGCGCGCGAGATGGTGCGACACAACCGCGGCGGCCGCGTCATCGCCATCTCGTCGCTGGCGGCCGAGCGTCCGGTCGCCGTTCTCTTCGCGTACTGCGCCGCGAAGGCGGGAGTGCGGATGATGGCTCGCTGCTGGGCGCAGGAACTGGCGCCCTTCGGGATCACCGTCAACAGCATCGGCCCCGGTGTCATCGACACGCCGCTCGCGGCCGGCCTCATCGGCGAGGGGGAGCAGCGGGCGCGCTACGAGCAGATGGTGCCGATGGGCCGCGTGGGTTATCCGGAGGACATCGGCCGTCTCGCGTGCTGGCTGGCCAGCAACGAGGCGGAATACGTCACCGGGACCTACAACCTGATCGACGGCGGCCTCGGCGATCGGGCGGGGTTCGGAGTCGAGTCGCCGCAGGGCCAGCAGCAGGCGCTGATCCGCGAGGCGCGCACGAAGATGAGCGGTGAAGATCTGCTCCGTCTCGTGGACGCGCGGGCGACGCAGCGGATCGAGGAGATCAACCGCGAGCGCGCGGCCCGCGGTCTTCAGTAGCCTCGCCGGAACGGCTAGGTCGGTATCCCGAACAGCGACGTGAGGCGCCGGGCGGCGACGAGCGGCGCCATCAGTTCGTCGGCGGGGCGATGGCCCTGGAACCGCTGGGCGGCGTCGAGGAACTTCGGCAGCAGGTGAACGTCGCCCACGGTGTTCAGGAAGATCCCGGGCACCCCCAGCGCCCAGTGGACGGCGTGGTCGATGTCCTCCTGCGCCTCCAGAGGCTGGTACCACGTGGCGTGCGTGCGCTCCGTCGTGGCCCACGGCCCGCGCGCGATGGACTTGATGATCTGCACGGCGACGTCGCGCTCGCGGCAGAGCGCGAGCAGATCCTCGACGTTCTTCCGGTAGCGATCGTTCTGCGCGAGCAGAAAGTTGTAGGGAAAGAGCACGGAGTCGAAATCGTAGCGCGCCAGGCTGTGCCGATGCATGGCCGCGATGTTCCAGCCGTGACCGGTGACACCCAAGAATCGCACCAGACGCTGCTCGCGGGCCTCGATCAACGCCTCCAGCGCCCCGCCCGGACCCATGGCCCTGTCCCAGTCGTCGGGATGGCCGAGGGAGTGGAGCTGGATGAGATCGATGTGATCGGTGCGCAGGCGATCGAGCGAGCGCTCGATGTCCTCGTGAGCCTCGCCGCGCGTGCGCGCGGCCGTCTTGGTGGCGAGGAAGAAGTCCCGGCGGTGACGCGCCATCCAGGGTCCGATGCGGAGCTCGGAGTCGCCGTAGCGCGGGGCGGTGTCGATGTGGTTCACGCCGAAGCGGAGGAGGACGTCGAGCGTGCGGTCGGCCTCGGCCTGATCCACGCGCGCGAGGGCGGCGGCGCCGAAGAGCGTCACCGTGCTCGCGTGGCCCGTGCGTCCGAACCGCCGCCGCTCGATCACTTGAGCTTCAGATCCTCGCAGGGGGCGGCGTACGGATATCCCTCGATCAGGCCCGCGCCCGGCTGCTCGACGCGCGGTCCCACACCCCACAGGAACGCCTGCTGGAAGATGGGCGCCACCAGCACCTGATCGGCGACGATCTTCTGGATCTGGTGGAGGAGGGACTCGCGTGGCTTGCGCTCGACTTCCGCCGCCTGCCGCTGGAAGAGATCGTCGATCTCGGGCATCACCCCGTAAGCGTAGATCCCGCCCCGCGTGAAGAACGGCTCGAGGCGGGCGGCGGCGTTGCCGGCGGCGCCGGTGGCGCCGATGAGCAGCCCCTTGATCTTCTTCTCCCGCCACGCGCTCAGGAAGGAGGCGCGCTCCATCGTGCGCACCCGGGTCCGGATCCCGATCGTTTGCAGGAAGCCGCCCACGCTCTCCGCGAGTGAGGTGTAGGGCGGCAGCGGCGTCAGATCACCGGCGTCGAAGCCGTTCGGGTAGCCCGCTTCCACGACGAGTTGCTTGGCGCGTTTGGGATCGTAGGGCGGTGGGTCCACCGCCAGCGCGAAGTCGAACGACGGCGGCACGAAACCGCCGGTGATCTTCCCGAGCCCGAGCATCTCCGCCTGGTTGATCGTTTGACGATCGATGGCGAGGCTGGCGGCCAGGCGCACGCGGCGATCGTGCCAGGGGGACTTCTGATCCCACTGATCGAGGAAATCGAGCCAGTAGATTCCGTACAGGAGCGGCGCCACCACCTTGACGCCCGGTGTGCGCCGGAGCTCCTCGGCGATCGGCCCTCCGAAGAGATACGCGAGGTCGACTTCGCCCGTCTTCACGGCGGCCGCCCGCGTGCTCTCGTCGGGGATGCTGCGCATCACGAGGCGCTTCACCGACGGCGCCTTCCGCCAGTAGTCGGGAAACGCCTCCAGCACCAGCTCGACCCCGGGATTGAACGACACGAACTTGTACGGCCCGGCTCCCACCGGAGCCTTCTTGTACCCCTCCTCGCCGACTTTCTCGATGTACTTGCGCGGAACGATCCAGCCGGCGCCGGTGGCCGACGTGCCGTAGAAGGCCATGAAGTCCGGCCACGGTGCCTTCAGAACGAAGCGGACGCGGTTGGGCGCCACCACCTGCACGTCCTTGATCTTGTCGTGGAGCAGCTTGGCGCCGCTGCCCTTGTAGCGCTCGTAGGAAAACTTCACGTCGTCGGCCGTCACGGGATCGCCGTTGTGGAAGCGCGCGTTCTTCCGAAGGACGAAGTCATAGGCAAGGCCGTCCTTGGACGCGGACCACGACTCCGCCAGGCTCGGCGTGTTGAGGCCGCCCGGCATCGGCTTCACGAGCGCGTCGTGGAGCGCGTAGAGGACCATGAAGGGGGTGATGAGCGCTTCCGTCTCCACGGGGTCCACCCACCGCGAGACGAGCGTCACGTGAAGCCCGATCGTCATCGTCCCATCGGTGGCCGCCCGCGCGCTGACGCCACCGACGAGCACGACGGGGAGGACGAAGCCGAGAACGAGACGAACACGCATTCGAGCGCACCTCCCGTGAGCGATCCTGTGGCGCGAACAGTAGCGCAAGGAGCACGGCGCGGCAATGCGCCTCCCGCCCCGCGCGACGTCCTGGTATTGTAGCCGGCACTCCACGCCCCCGACGGAGGCCGGTCATGAGCCATGTGAGCGGACGTGCATTCTCGATCCTGGCGTTGCTGATACTGCTGCTGGCGCTCGGGGCCGCGGCGGGGGCGCAGGAGAAGCCGCGCTCGGGCGGAGAGCTGGTGTTCGTGGTGCCGGCGGAACCGCCCAGCTTCGACGCCCATCGAGAAGAGACGTTCGGGATGCTCCATCCCGCCGCCCCTCACTACAACACGCTCCTACGCGTGGATCCCTTCGACCGCACCGGCACCAAGTTCATCGGCGATCTCGCGGAATCCTGGACCGCCTCTCCCGACAAGCGCACGTACACGTTCAAGCTGCGCCCGGGCGTGAAGTTCCACGATGGGAGCCTGCTGACGTCCGCCGACGTGAAGGCATCGTACGACCACATCATCTTCCCCCCACCGGGCGTGGCCTCCAGCCGACAGGCCGCGTATCGACTGGTGGAAGCGGTGGAGGCGCCCACCCCGGACACGGTGGTCTTCCGCCTGAAGTGGCACGAGGCCTCCTTCCTCGCCAACGTCTCGTCGCCCTGGAACTGGATCTACAAGGCCGAGATCCTCGCCAAGGACCCGCGCTGGTACGAGAAGAACGTGATGGGTACCGGTCCCTTCAAGTTCGTCGAGTACGCGCGAGGATCGCACTGGGTGGGCCATAAGAATCCGGACTACTGGGACAAGGGCAAGCCCTATCTCGACGGCTACCGGGCGCTCTTCATCAAGGATCCGTCCGCGCAGGTGGCGGCCATTCGCGGAGAGCGGGCGATGATCCAGTTCAGGGGGTTCAGCCCCTCCGAGCGCGATCAGCTCGTGGCCGCCCTCGGCAAGAAGATCACCGTCCAGGAGAGCCCGTGGAACTGCTCCATCCAGGTCGCCCTCAACCAGGAGAAGAAGCCGTTCCAGGACAAGCGCGTGCGGCGCGCGCTCACGCTCGCCCTCGACCGCTGGAACGGGTCGAAGGCGCTCTCGCGGATTGCGATCGTGAAGGACGTGGCGGGCATCCAGGTGCCGGGAACGCCGTGGGCGACGCCGCCGGAGGAGCTGAGCCGGCTCGCCGGCTACGGCACCGACATCACGGCCGCCCGCAACGAGGCGCGCCGTCTCCTCAAGGAGGCGGGCGCGGAGAATCTCTCATTCACGTTGCTCAATCGCGCGGTGCCGATGCCGTACGAGCCCGTCGGGGTCTGGCTCATCGATCAGTGGCGGCAGGTCGGCGTCACCGTGAAGCAGACCGTGCTGGAATCCGCGGCGTGGTTGCTCGCCCAGAAGAACGGCGAGTTCGAGGTGTCCACGAACGCGCCGTGCAACTCCATCGTCGAGCCCGACATGGATCTGCACTGGTTCCTGACGACGTCACCGGTCAACTTCAGTCGTCACAAGGACAAGACGCTCGACGATCTCTACCAGAAGCAGTCGGCGGCGACCGACCCCGAGGAGCGAAAGCGCTACCTACGCGCGTTCGAGAAGCGGCTCTACGACGAAGAGGTGCACTACATCCACACCTTCCAGTGGCACCGGATCATCCCGCATCTGTCGAAGGTGCACGGATGGACGGTGACGCCGAGCCATTACCTGAACAATCAGCTCGACACGGTGTGGCTCAGCGAATAGCCGACGCGTCGCCCCGCGCACGTCCCGGCCGGGGGGGCGTTCCGCGGGGTGGGTTCACTCGTCGCTGCTCCGGTAGGCGGCGAGGACCGCCGCCGCCATCTCCGTGGTGGTGGCGGCGCCCTGCTGATCGGGCGTGAGCGTCTTGCCGTCGCGGTAGACGCGCGCGAGGGCGCGCTCGAGCCGCATCGCCTCCGTCGCCAGATCCAGATGCTCGAGCATGAGCACGGCGGACAGGATGGTGGCGGTGGGGTTCGCGATCCCCCTGCCCGCGATGTCCGGCGCCGACCCGTGCACCGACTCGAAGTACGCCCACCCGTCGCCGAAGTTTCCCGACGGCGCCACGCCGAGGCCGCCCGCGATCTCGGCGGCGACGTCGGAGAGGATGTCGCCATACTGGTTCATGCACACGACGACGTCCATCGCCCGCGGAAAGCGGATGATCCGCCGCGCCGCATCGTCGACGTGGAAGTGCTCGAAGGCAAGGTCGGGGTGCGCGCCCACCACCTCCTCCACGGTGCGGTGGAAGAGGCCGTCCGTCTCGCGAAGGACGTTCGATTTCGTGACGCAGGTGACCCGGCCGGGGTGACCACGCGCCTTGCGTTTCCGCGCGAGCGCGCACGCGAAGCGCGCGGTGCGCTCGGCGCCGGCGCGGCTCACCACCTTGACGGCGAAGCGGCCCTCCCGGAAGCGCTCGAGCGTGCGGCCGAACCGGTCGCGGAGCTCGGGTAACGCGCGCCTGAGCTCGTTCACATCGCCTTCGCGTCCGGGATAGATGCCCTCGGAATTTTCACGCACGACGACGAAGTCGATGCCCTCGGGATCGGCGAGGGGAGAGCGCATGCCCGCGTAGAACTTCGCGGGCCGCACGCCCGCCCACGCGTCCATCTCCCACCGGAGCCAGCCGACGACCGCGCTCGTGGCGGGGCCGGCGGCGCCGAACAGGACGGCGTCAGCCTCGCGGCACGCGCGCTTGGTCGCGTCGAGGACGGGCCCGCCGGGCGCCGCCACTTGCGGCGGGGTCAGGATCCTCACGGGTATCCCGGCGGCGGTGATGATCTCGCACGTGGCCTCGACGACTTCGATGCCGATGCCTTCTCCGGGCAGCGCGACGATGGTCTTCACGGCCCGGCAGCGTACCACGGGTGACGCGCGCGCGAATCCCGTGACATCACACGGCACCGTAAAAGTGCCGATATTGCCACCGTGCTTGCTGCCGCAGCGCCTCCTCCGACCACGACGTCCCGAATCGTGCAGGGGACAGCGATGCGAGATCCATCGGCGCCTTCCCCTCCGCGATCCAGGCCGCGAGCGCGTCCCCGAGGGTGGGAGCAATCGGTACGCTCACTCTTTTAGACCAGACCGCGCCGCCGAAGTGGATCATGATCGGATGGGCGTGGGGATGTCCAGGCGCGGAGCGCCCTGAATTGACGAGGATGGGCGCTTTGCGTAGTGTTGCGCCACCTGTTGGCGGGGCCGGCCCTGTGAGGGACCAACCCCGCGTGAGGAGCTCGACCATGCGAACGATCTCTGTGAACGCGGCCCACGACCCGCGTAAAACATAGGACGCAGCCATGTCAGCGCAAGCGATCGAACCCCGGATGGAGCTCGAGCAGAACCTCCACATGTACCGCCAGATGGCGAAGATTCGCGCGTTCGAGGAGCAGGTGCACGAGCTGTACAAGAGCGCGAAGATGCCCGGGCTCGCCCACCTTTATATAGGGGAAGAGGCGGTGGCGGTCGGGGTCTGCGAGGCCCTGCGCCGGGACGACGTCATCACGAGCACGCATCGCGGCCATGGTCACTGCCTGGCCAAGGGCGCCTCCGTGAACCGCATGTTCGCGGAGCTGCTCGGCAAGGAACCCGGGTACTGCCGCGGCAAGGGCGGATCGATGCACATCGCCGATCCCGAGACGGGCAACCTCGGCGCCAACGCCATCGTGGGCGGTTCCGCCGGCATCGCAACCGGCGCCGCCCTCTCCGCGAAGATGCGCGGCACCGACCAGGTCGCCGTGTGCTTCTTCGGCGACGGGGCTCTCGGCCAGGGCCTTCTCTACGAGACGATGAACATGGCGGCGCTGTGGGCGCTGCCCGTGATCTACGTGTGCGAGAACAATCTCTACGGCGAGTACACGCCCTGCGGCGACACCATCGCCGGCGAGATCCTCGCTCGCGCCAAGGCCTTCGGGATCCACGCCGAGAGCGTGGATGGCCAGGACGTGCAGGCCGTGAACGCGACCATGCGCCGCCTCGTCGAGCGCGCGCGCGGGGGCGAGGGTCCGGCCTTCCTCGAGTGCAAGACGTACCGCTACTTCGGCCACCACGTCGGCGACGTGAATCGCGAGTACCGGACACGCGAGGAAGAGCAGGTGTGGATGACCACTCACGATCCGCTGAAGACGCTGGCGGAACGCCTGCAGGGGCTCGTCGACGAAGGCACCCTCGATCGGATTGTCATCGACGTGAAGACGGAGATCGACAGCGGCGTGCAGTTCGCGCTGGCGGCGCCGTACCCGGAGCCGAGCGAGGTGGATCAGGACGTCTATTCCTGAGCCCGGTCACCCCTTGACCGCGCCCGCCGCCAGGCCCTCCACCATCCAGCGGTGGATGAAGATGTAGAGCGCGACCACCGGCAGCGTGGTGATCACCGAGGCCGCCATGAGCTGGCCCCACGAGAACACGTCGCCGTAGATCAAGAGGTTCAGGCCCACCGGCACCGTGACCGTCGTCTCGTCCTGGATGAAGACGAGCGCGTACAGGAACTCGTTCCACGAGAGCGTGAAGGCGAAGATCGCCGACGCCACGATCCCCGGCGCCGCCAGCGGCAAGAGCACGCGGGTGAGCGCGGCCACGCGCCCGGCGCCGTCGACGAAGGCCGCTTCCTCCAGCTCGGTGGGAAGCGCCTTGAAGAACCCGATGAGCAACCAGGTGCAGAAGGGGACGGTGAAGGTCGGGTACGACAGGAAGAGCGCCGCGAGGCGATTCGTCGCCCCCAGCTCCGCGAGGACGCGATAGAGCGGAATGAACAGCAATGCGGGCGGCACCAGATAGAGGATCAGGATCAGGCTCGCCACCGACTCGCGGCCCGGGAAGCGCAGGCGCGCCACCGCGTAGCCGGCGAGGCTGGCGATGACGGTCGTGATGGCGGTGACGACCACGGCCGTGACGAGGCTGTTCTTGAGCCAGAGCGGGAAACGCGTGGACGTCAGCAGCGCGGTGTAGTTCTCCCACGTGAACGGGCGCGGGATGTAGATCGAGGTCGCGAACTGGATCTGCTCGTAGGTCTTGAACGACATGCTGGCGATCCACCAGAACGGCACCAGGGTGATGAGCACGAACCCCGCCAGCCCCAGGAGCGTGAACGTCTTCGCCGTCCGCGTCACGGCGCCGCTCGCTCTCGCAGCAGGTAGCGGCTGACGAGGACGATGCCCACCACGAGAACGGGCACGAGGAAGATCGGGATGGTGACGCCGCGGCCCCAGCGGAGCTGATTGAAGGCGACCTCGTAGGAGTAGGTCGCGAACACCTGGGTGGCGGTGCCGGGGCCGCCGCGCGTCATCACGTAGATGATGTTGAAGTCGTTGATGGTCATCAGGAAGCTGAGCACGAGCGTGACCACGATCACGTGCTTCAGCCCGGGCAGGGTAACGTGCCAGAAGCGCTCGCGGGCGCCGGCGCCGTCGACGGACGCCGCGTCGTACAGCTCGCCCGGGATCGCCTGCATGGCCGCGAGGTAGGACACGCCGAAGAACGGAAAGCCGCGCCACCAGTTGGCGACGATGACGGCCAGCATGGCGCCGGCGGGATCGGCCATGAACGCGATCGGCCGCCGCAGGAGCCCGAGATCGATGAGCACGCTGTTGAAGAAGCCCCGGCCGGGAAAGGCGTCGAACATCCACCGCCAGGTGAGGGCGATGATCACGGTGGAGGTGATCCAGGGCAGGAGGAAGAGGCCGCGGAAGAAGCTGCGCCAGCGCCACACGCTGTTGAGCACGAGCGCCATCGCGAGACCGGTCACCACCTTGAGCGCGAGGGAGCCGGTGGTGAAGACGAGCGTGTTGCGGACCACCTCGTGGAAGGTGTCGTCGTGGAGTAGGTAGAGATAGTTGCGGAGGCCGACGAAGCGCTCGGGGTAGCCGACGTACTTGTCCGTCAGCGAGAGCCAGAGCGCCCGCGCGAACGGGTAGGCGATGAGGCCGACGACGAGGACGAGGAGCGGCAGCAGAAAGAGAAATGCCGCGCCGGTGTCCCGGTGAGCGCGCGCGCGGATCACGCGCCCAGCGTGCCGTACACCTCCTTGATCTTCTTGTCCTCCCAGTCGATCGCCTGCTCGACCGACCACTTGTCGACGATGACCTTGGCGGGCGCATCGGTCAGCACGTTCGTTGCCTGCACCTCGGCCGCCGCCGCCGTCACCGGCCCCGGCCAGCCCGTCGCCACGAACCACTCCGCCGCCCGCCCGAACGTTCGATAGTTCTCGTTCTTGTTGAAGTAGTCCTGAGCGGCCGCGCGCGCCTTGTCGAGGACGGGCGCGAACTGCCCGGAGGAGTCGCGCATCACGCTCAGCGTTTCCTCCGGCGACAGCAAGTGGGCGACGAGGCTCATGGCCGCATCGGGATCCTTGCTGTTCTTGAAGATCCCGAAGCTCATCGCGATCGCCCACATGCGCCGGCCGTCGGGACCGCCCGGATGCGGCAGGGCGAGGTGGTTGGCGAGCGCCTCTTCCTTGCGCTTGCGATCGGCGGCGTCGGTGGCCTTGGCCACTGCGTTCTCGAGGGCGAAGGTGATGCTCGGCCCGTTCGAGGTCTGCGCGATGTTCTTCGCGATGAAGTTCTCGTTGTTGCCGGAGCCCGTCCACGTCAGCGTGTCGGCGGGCTGGAGGCCTTCCTTGTAGATGTCGGTGGCCCAGCGCATCACCGTTTGCATGGCCGGTGTCTTGATCGACTTGTACTTGCCGTCCTTGCCGGCCCAGCCCACGCCGTGGGAATACATCAGGCTCTGCATCACGCCGTAGCCGTCGGCGGTGCGGTTCCAGCTCTGACCCATGCCATAGAAGTTGTCCTTGGGCCGGTTCAGGGCCTGTGCCGCCTGCTTCGCCTCCGCGAAGGTGGTGGGCAGCTTCACGCCGTTCTTCTCGAAGACGTCGCGCCACACGTACCAGAAGGCGGCGAGGATGTACCAGGGCACCGCGTACATCTTGCCGTCGGCCATCGCGACGGGAGCGACGTTGGCGGACAGCTTGCCCACCTGGCCCTCGATCTGCCGCGCGAAGCTCGTCAGCTCGAGCAGCTGTCCCATGCCCGCGAAGCGCGCGGGCGCTCCCGTCTCGAGCTGGCCGACGTCGGGCGTGTTGCGGTTCTCGATGGCGGCCACGTACTTCGTCTGCATGTCCTCGAACGTGAAGTACTCCACGGTCACGGTGGCGCCGTGGCTCTGCGCCCACCGCTGCGCGCTCGCCTCGATGGCCTTGTTCGTCGGTTCCACGTAGGTCTTGAGGATCCAGAGGCGGAGGTGGGCGCCCTTCTTCACTTGCGGAAAGCCGAGCCCGGGGAGCGCGAGCACCGCCGACGCGCCGGCCGCGCCCGCCAGGAACTTCCGCCGGCTGACGTGCCGGCTGACGTGATGATCTGCCATGGCTGGTCCTCCGTCGTCGTTGACGTGTGCCGCGCGCCCGCGATCCGAGTGGGCGCGAGTATGGGACGGGGGCAGAGGAGGTGTCAAGGCGACGGGGCGGTGATGGTGATAAGGTACCGGCGGCGCGCCGCCGCGCACGATCGTACGCTCACCGAGGGAGGGCCGACGCCGTGAGAATCCACAACCTCTACGTCGACGACAAGGGCGAAACGCACTTCCGGGACATCCAGGTCGACTTCAGCGAGAGCGGGCGCGCCGGGCGCACGTCGAAGCGGCTGCCCGCGACCGGCATCATCTTCCGCCAGGTCCCACCCGAATACGATCTCGACTGGCACCCGGCGCCGCGGCGACAGTACATCATCAACCTCGACGCCGGCGTGCAGATCACCGCCAGCGACGGCGAAGCGCGCAAGATCGGCGCCGGCGAGGTCATCCTCGTCGAGGACACCACCGGCAAGGGCCATCTCTCGAAGGCGCTCGACGGGCGCCTCCGGCACTGCATCTTCGTCACCCTCGACGACAGATGAAGGTCGCGACCTGGCGCGGCGGTCCCCGCTTCACGATCGACGACGCGCCCGAGCCCACCGCGGGGCCCGGACAGGTCGTGGTCGAGGTGCAGGCGGCCGGGATTTGCGGCACCGACATTCACGCCACGCAGGGACTGTTCCCGTGGTCGCCGCCGCTCGTGCTCGGCCACGAGTACACGGGCGTCGTGCGCGCCGTCGGCCGCGGCGTCTCGAAGCGGCTCGTGGGCCGCGCGGTGGCATGCGAGCCGTCGTACGGCTGCGGAGAGTGCGCGGAGTGTGACGCCGGACACGTCAGCCAGTGCCGGCGCCTCACCCGCGTGGGCGGTTTCGCGGAACGGGTGGCGTTGCCGGCGACCAACGTCCATCCGCTGCCGCGCGGTCTCGACGTCGTCACCGCGGCCCTCACGGAGCCGGCCGCCTGCTGTCTTGCCGGCTTGGAGCGCTTTCCCGCCGAGCGCGGCGCCACCGCCCTTGTCATCGGCGGCGGCATCATGGGGCTGCTCACGATGGTGCTCGCGCGCCGGCGGGGCGCGAAGCGCCTGATCCTCTCCGATCCGCTGGAGGAGCGCCGCGCCATCGCCAAGAAGCTCGGCGCCAACGTCGTGATCGATCCCGCCAAGGAGAACGTGCGGGAGCGCGTGATGGCGCTCACGGACGGCGCCGGTGCCGATCTCGTGTGCGAGGCCGTCGGCAAGCCGGAGCTGGTGACGGAGGCGATCGGGCTCGTGAAGACGGGCGGGGTGCTGCAGCTCGTGGGCGTGAGCCCGAAGGGCAGCGAGATGCCGCTGCCGCTCTGGGACGTGCACTATCGCGAGATCAGGATCGGCGGCGCCTTCGGCCGCGGCACCGCCTTCCGCCGCGCGCTCGCGCTCATGCCCCGGCTCGGCGTGGGCCGGCTCATCACCGCCCGTTTTCCACTCGCGCGGACCGCGGAGGCGTTCGCGCACGCGGCGGCCGGGCGCGGCGCCAAGACCGTCATCACGCCGAATCAGTAGGAGCCGCCCGCCGCGGCCGCCCGGGAGCTATTTTCGACAGCACCCGCTCCCTCGCACCCCCACGGTAAAGAAATCCGCAGGCGTGTCGCGCGTGGGGTCGGCATGCTCATTGCGATTCGCTCGAAAGCACGATGTCCGCCCACCACGGCGCTTCCGCTGGCCGCCGCGGCTTTGGTGGCGCGGCGGTGGACCGTCCACGACAGCCGGATTGACGTCACGGCGGCCGATCATCCCAATCTCATGCCGGGCGTGGAGAAGGATGGAGGGGGATCCTGAGAGGATCGATGGACGACTTCGAAACGGCGGAAGTGGAGACGGGTGAGACCCGGATTTTTCTGCGCCGGACTGGGGCGGGGTCGCCGGTTCTCCTCCTGCACGGGTTTCCGCAGACGCATCTGATGTGGCGCAGCGTGGCGCCTCTGCTCGCCCGTACGTTCACGGTCGTCTGCCCGGACCTTCGCGGCTACGGACGCAGCGGTTGTCCGGCCTCCACCCCGAACCACGCGCCGTACGCGAAGCGGGCGATGGCGAAGGACATGGTCGTCGTCATGAAGCGGCTCGGGTTTCAGCGCTTCGCGGTCGCAGGGCATGATCGTGGCGGTCGGGTCGCCTATCGCATGGCCCTCGATCATCCCGATCGTGTCGACCGGCTTGCCGTCCTCGACGTCCTCCCCACGGAGACCGCCTGGGACCGAGCTGATGCGAGATTCGCGCTCGGCTACTGGCCGTGGTCCTTGCTCGCTCAACCGGAACCGTTGCCGGAGCGCATCCTCGCCGCCGCCCCCGACGCCGTCGTCGACAATGCCCTTGACGGATGGGGCTCGCCGTCCGCTGTCTTTCCTTCCGAAGTGCGTGCCGCCTACGTCCAGGCCCTTCGGGATCCCGCGCACGCACACGCGATCTGCGAGGAGTATCGAGCCGCGGCCACTCTCGATCGCGAGCACGACAAGGTGGACCGCACCGGTGGACGGCGCATCGCCTGCCCGCTCCTCGCGCTCTGGAGCGCGAAAGGACCGCTCGATAGCTGGTATGCGGAGGCGGGCGGACCGATCGCGCTGTGGCGGACGTGGAGCGATGGCGTCGAAGGTCATTCGCTCGAGGCCGGTCACTTCTTCCCCGAGGAAGCGCCCGCGCAGACGGCCGAAGCCCTGCATCGCTTCTTCGCCGTCCGCCTGCCGCCGGCGTGAATCACCGGGGGAATGTGGTGTAATGCCACGCCGGGAGCGACCTGAGGGGCGCCCACACGCCGGGAGGACATCATGAGACTGACGCCGACGGTTGCGGGTCTTGGCTTCCTCGTCGCCATCCTGGCCGTCGTGCCGGTTTCGTTCGCGGGCCCGCCCGGTCGCGTCGTGCGCGTCGGGCTCCTCTATCCGATCGTTCCCAACTTCGATCCGGCCACGAATCCCTTCGATCGGGAGCTCGTGGAGGGACTGCGCGAGCTCGGCTATGTCCCCGGGCGCGACGTCGTCTTCGAGTTCAGGAGCGCGGCCGAAGGTGGTCCCACGCGCCTGCCGTCGCTGGCGGCGGAGCTGGTGGCGTCGCGGGTGGAGATGCTGGTGGCGCCGGGCACGATCGCCGCCCTGGAAGCGGCCAAAGTAACGAAGACGGTTCCGGTCGTGATGGTGGGGACATCGGATCCCGTCGAGACCGGTCTCGTGGCGAGCCTGGCCCATCCGGGCGGCAACGTCACCGGGCTCGCCATCAACGGGGTCGAAATGGCGGCCAAACGCGTCCAGCTCCTCAAGGAGGCGGTGCCGAAGTGTTCGCGCGTGGCCGTGCTGTGGAATACGACCGTCAAATCGATGATGCTGGGATTTCAGATGATCGAGCAGGCGGCGCCCACGCTAGGCGTCGTCATTCAGTCCGTACGAGTGGCGGGGTCCAGTGACTTCGACCAAGCCTTCGAGGCCCTCGAGCGCGCCCGTCCCGACGGTCTCATCGTGCTCTACGGTCCCTTGCGGGGCGACGATCTTCCGCGCATCGTCGAATTCGTTGCCCGACATCGGATCCCGACCGTCTTCGAGCCCGGCCAGGGCGTGCGCGGCGGGGGCTTGATGGAGTTTGGTCCGAGTCAGGCCCGCATGGCGCGCCGGGCGGCGGCGTACATCGACAAGATCGCGAATGGCGCTCAGCCCGGCACGTTGCCGGTGGAGGAGCCGTCCGTGTTCCAGCTGATCATCAATCTCAAGGCGGCGAAGGCGATCGGTATCACGCTCCCGCCGTCGATCCTGCTCCGGGCCGACCGCGTGATCGAATAAGGCTCACCGCGATCCTCGATCGAGTCGACCTTCCCCCGGAGGCACGGGTCGACCGATGGAGGCCGCCCGCTGTTTCATGCCGAGAAGAGACAACAGGAGCCCGCCCGCACAGGCGAGCTCGACGGCCATCGAGAAAAGGGGGAGCAGCGCTTCGCGACTCGATCGTGCGTCGAGCAGGCGCAGCGACGTGAGAACGCCGTCGCTGATGACCGACGCCATCAGTGCGCCCGCTGCCACCGAGCACAGCAGACGAAATCGACGAAGCTGCCCACGGTATTCCGGCGTGAAGGCGGCGGGAATATCGCGGCGGCCCATGTATACCCAGGCGGAAATCCCGACGAGGACGGAGAGCCAGAACGCATACCGGTCGATGGAGGCGACCATGGCGCCGAGCGTCTCCATGGTGGACACGGCCGGCCACCGTGTCATGGCGTACCAGGTGAGACGACCTTGCATGGCGACGAAGACGGCGGTGATCAGCGCGAGGGCGATGACGCTCACGCTTCGCGCCTGCTTCCCGAGCGACACGACCGCGAACTGGGCGGCGATGACGCGAGGGTCGCCGAAGCTGGCGACGGCGCGGCGCTCCGCTTCCCGGCCGTCGCTCGTCGCATCGGCGGCGACGGCTTCCCACAGATGATCCTCGACCTCCCGCCGCACACAGCGCGACAGCGATGGATCGAACGCGAGCTCGCGCGCAAGCCGCTCTACGTACTCTGCAATCACGCCGGATTCTTGGATAGCCCACGTCCTCCGAGAAGACGACCGATAGCTCCAGAAAATTGCTCCCAGCCCGCACGGTGGTCCGCGAGTGCGCGCTCGCCGCGTCTGGTCAGCGCATAGACGCGCCGCCGTCTTCCGGAATCGGTGGTCACCCAGCGGCTGGCGAGGAGACCTGCCTGCTCGAGGCGGTGCAGCACCGGGTAGATCGTCCCTTCCGGGAGGTCGAAGGCACCGGCGCTCCTGCGTCTGATCTCCTCGATGACGGCGTAGCCATGGGCGGGGCGGTCGGAGAGGGCCGCGAGCACGATCATGTCGAGATGCCCCTTGAGGATTTCCCCTTCCATGGAAGCGCCGTTGCTATTCGCCGCGGAGCTGCCTTTGCAGCCCGGCAAAGTCGACGATGTCCCAGTGCTCGGCCAGCTTCCCATTTTCGACGCGCCAGATGTCGATGGTTCGCAGCGTGAAGCGGCGGCCGGTGGGCGCGATATCCAGTAATCGCTGGGTGTGCGTGGCGGAGAAGGTCATGCGGGCGACGACCTTCTCGCCGGCGATGATCCTGTCCTCGACCCGGGCCTGGACGTCCGGCATGCGGGCGAAGATCCCGCGAAAGTTCTCGATTTGAGCGGCGAGACCGGAGGGACTCCGGCCGGAATGCTGGATGTAGGACTCGGTGTGGATGTCGGGAAAGGCGCTCGTGTCGTGCGCGTTCACGGCCGCCACGTACCTCTCGAGGAGCGCCGCCCCCACCGCCTCCGCCCGCGTGGCGGACGAGCAGTCCTCGGCGGCGCCGGCACCGCCCCTGGGTGCGAGGAACGCGGTCCCGCCCAACATTCCGAGACGAAGTACGGCACGTCGGCTGCTCATGGCGACCTCCCGTTACCTAGCGTGGCTATGCTTGATGCATAACATTACTAGGTATCAGGACCATGTCAAGAGCCCCGGGTGTCGAAGCAACCTCCGCGCCGGACCGCCTGATCGAGTCGCTACTACCGGAGTGGAACCACGTCCCCGCGCACGTTCGTCAGAGTGACGACAGCCTCGTAGCGGGTGTCGTCGAGCGCGAACGACAGGCGGCGCTTGGGCGGATGACTCGTCAGCACGACGGGCCGGTAGTCCACGTCACGTGCATTGAAGCTCACCTGCATCCAGCGCGGCACCTCCGTGTCCGCCCGCTGGACCACGCCGTCGAGGATCTTGCGCACCTTCTCGAAGTGGGCCGGACGCGATTGCCGGAGGGTCTCGAGCGCTCCCGGCGCATCGAGATCGATCGTGGGGCCGAGGCGGGGAGCATCCGCGCCCACGAGAGCGGTCCACAGAGCGACGAGCGCGGCCACGGCCAACATGCGTGACATATCGGTCCCCCGTTCAGAAACGGACCATCGTCTCCATCGCTACCGTACCATCCCCCGCGCGGCCACGCGCCAGACCGCCTCCACGCGGTCGCCGCGGACGCCGTACATCTCGTCCACCATGTTGCTCACCACGCAGCAGTGGTTGGGCACCACGTTCACGACGTCGCCGATCCGCGGGCGCTCGCGACACGCGGAGAGATCGACGATGCCGTGCTCCTCGGAGAGGTTCGTAATGCCCGCCTCCGGATACTCCATGAGGTGGCCGTACCCCTTGACCGTGTACTGGTCGGACGTGAGGACCTTGGTGCCGGCGTCGATGATGGCGCGGGTGGCGGTGGGGCGGCTGACCACGGTGACGCGCACACGCATGGCGCACTGGTCCCAGGTGGCGGTGCCGGAGGCGACCACCATCACGTCGTTGAAGATGTACGTGCCGGCGCGGTGCTCGGTGAGCATCGGGAAGTCCTGGGCGCGGAAGAGGCTCGGCGTCCCCCCGCCGGACACGACCGGAACCGGGATGCCGTCCCGCTCGAACAGCTCGAGGGCGCGCGCGAAGAACACGCGCGTGTCCGGCTCGCGGTTGGGAAACGTCATCAGCCCCTCGAAGTGCAGGCGCGGGAGCTTGAGCGCGACGTGGGCGAGATCGAGGGCGGCCTCCGGGGTCTGCACGCCCGTGCGCCCGAATCCGGTGTCGCACTCGATGAGGAAGCGCACGTCGACACCGTGACGCACACCGGCCTCGGACAGCTCGCGCGCGACGACCTCGTTGTCGAGGACTACCGCGAGGCGCCGCAGCCGCTTGGCGAGCGCCATGAGCCGTTCCGTCTTCTGGCGGCCGAGGACGTTGTACGTGAGCAGCACGTCGTCGGCGACGCCGGCGTCGGCGAAGACCTCGACTTCGCCGAGCTTCTGACACGTGATGCCGATCGCGCCCGCCTCCATCTGCAGCTTGCCGAGGGCGGGGATCTTGTGTGTCTTGATGTGCGGGCGATTGGCGATGCCGTGCCGCGCCAGGTGATCCTGCACGCGGCGGATGTTGTCCTCCATCACGTCGAGGCGGATGGTCACAGCGGGCGTCTCGAGGTCGGTGACGAGTTTCATGGGTCTCCGTTCATGCGGCGCCGGCGGTTGACGTGGCGCTCGCGGCGGAGGAGGCGCCGGCGGCCGACGTTCGGGCGCGTCCGGAGCCGGTGACCAGGCGCAGGAACGCCGGCGACAGGCGTGGATCGAGCGTGTCGCGGATGCCGTCGCCGAGCAGGTTGAACGCGAGCACGGTGACGGTGATGGCGAGACCGGGAAAGAGGACCAGCCACCACGGAGGCACGAGGGCGGTGATGGAGTCTGCGAGCATGTTGCCCCACGTCGGCGTCGGCGGCGGGATACCGACGCCGAGGAACCCGAGCGCGGCCTCGATGACGATGGCGACGCCGAGATGCGTGGTCGCGAGCACCAGGTACGGGGCCACGCACTGGGGAAGGACGTGGAAGATCATGATGCGCGGCGCCGACGCCCCGCTCGCGCGCCCCGCCTCCACGTACGCCATCTCGCGGATGGAGAGGGCCACCGAGCGGATGACGCGTCCGCCGAACGGGATGCGGGTGACGGCGATGGCGAAGATCACCGAGATCAGTCCGGTTCCGATCGCCATCGAGATGGCCATGGCGAGGATGAGGTCCGGGAACGACTGGAGGACTTCCATGATGCGCTGGCTGACGAGGTCGAAGCGCCCGCGCAGATAGCCGCACGCGAGACCCCACACGGAGCCGACGGTGGTGCCGAGGAGCACCGCCGAGAACGCCACGAAGAGCGACGTGCGTGCGCCGTAGATCACGCGGCTCAGGGTGTCGCGGCCGACCTGGTCGGTGCCGAAGAGGCTCTGAGCATCGGGCGGCTTGGTCATGCGCCGGAAGTCCGCCTTGAGCGGGTCCCGGGGCGCCAGCAGCGGCGCCGCCACCGCCATGAAGATGATGGCGAGGCCCACGAGGCCACCGACCGCGGCCAGCGTGTTGCGGCGGGTGAAGCGGACCAGCTCGCCCAGAACCGCGCCCATCATCCGTACCGGATGCGCGGGTCGAGCCACGCGTAACTGAGATCGACGAGGACATTGATGATCACGAAGATCGACGCGTACAGGAGCACGAGGTTCTGGACCACGATGATGTCGCGCTCGATGACGGCGGTGACGAGCGCGCGCCCGAGGCCGGGCACGCCGAACGCCTGCTCGACGGCGACGGAGCCGCCGAGGACGAAGCCGAGGAGCACGCCGGAGATGGTGATGACGGGCAAGAGCGCGTTGGGCAGCGCGTGGCGGAACACGACGCGCCCTTCGCGGACGCCCTTCGCCCGCGCCGTCCTCACGAAATCCTCGCCGATGATCTCGAGGAGACAGGACCGGGACATCCGCGCGATGTAGGCGCCCTGCGCGAACCCGAGCACGAGGGCGGGACCGATGACGATCTGGAAGTTCTGCCACGGGTTTTCCCAGAGGTGGACGATCACGATCGGCGCCTTGTAGCCGAACCAGAAGAGCAGCGCGAGGACGATGAGCATGCCGAGCCAGAAACCGGGAATGGCGATGAAGAGCACGGAGAGCGTGCGCGCAACGCCGTCGGGGACGCTGTTGGGTCGAAAGGCGCTCAGGATACCGACCGGCAATCCCACCAGCCACGAGATCACGAGGGCGAGGAGCCCGATCTCCGCGCTGATGGGTCCGCGATGCCGGATGAGCTCGGCCACGGTATCGCCGCGGAAGAACGAGCGGCCGAGGCGGCCGGCGCCGATGTCGACGAGCCACCGGCCGTACTGAAGGGGGAGGGGATCGCTGAGGCCGAGGTCGGCCATGATCCGCACGCGGTCGGCGGGTGACATGCGGGCGTGGCCCTCGACGCCGAGGATCGCCACCAGCGGATCACCGGGGAGGATCCGGAGGACGACGAAGATGATGAGCGACACGCCGAGCAGCGTACCGGCCGCGTACGCCGCCCGGCGGGCAAGATACTTCCGCACGCTCGCGGGGCCGGCTCAGGTCTGGGCGACCCAGACCTGATCCCAGCGCACCACGTCGTAGATCCCGAAGTACGTCGACGGGTTCTGGCCGCGGACCTTGTTGTACCAGGCGTCGTAGATCTGCTCGTACGCGACCGGGATCAGCGGCGGATCCTGCTCCAGGATGTCCTCCGCCTTGCGCACGAGCGATTTGCGCTTGGTGTCGTCCAGCTCGCGCTCGATCTGGTTGGCGAGGTCGTGGAAGCCCGGGTTCGTCCAGCGTGAATAGTTCTGCGGTCCGTCCTTGCCGTACCACGCGCTGAAGTAGTCGGACGGATCCATGAGGGTGGAGACGATGGCGCTGATGGCGAGGTCGAAGTTGCCGGCCTGCGCCTCGTCGAACCACACCGACGTCTGCACCACGCGCAGGTTGGTGTCGATGTTGAGGTGTTCCTTGAGCATGGCCTGGATCGCCACCGCCCACAGCTTGAAGGTCGCGATGTCGCGCACGACGAAATCGAGGTTGCGGATTCCGTTGGCGTACCCCGCTTCCTTCATCAGCCGCTTCGCTTCCTGCACGGCCGGCTTCACGTCGCGCTGGTAGCCGAGGCGTTTCTCCAGCTCCGCCCGCGGTGTCGAGAAGTCGTGGAACGGGTAGACGAATCCGCCGACCTGCATGGGCGCCGTGTCCTTCACGACCTCCACGAGCGTGGGGCGGTCCATGGCGAGGTGGATGGCGCGCCTCACGCGCGGGTCCGCGAGCGGCTTCTTGTTCATGTTGGTCCAGAACGCCTGGATCACGCTCTGGTTGAAGGCGGCCGCCGTCACCCCCTGCATCTCCTTCGCTTTCCGCCAGGAGACGGGATCGAGCAACCGGGCGTAGTCGACCTTACCGGAGAGGAAGGAGGCGCCGAGCTCCGGCGAGAACGGCATCATGTGGTAGATCTCGAGCCGGTCGACGTAGGGGAGCCCCTTGTTCCAGTAGTTGGGGTTCCGCTCCATGACCCAGAGCTCCTTGTCCTTCCGCGACACGTGGCGGAAGGGCCCGGTGCCGGGATAGTTCATCACCTGGCGCAGGTTGCCCTGGTTCTCCTCGAGCGTCTTCTTCCGCACGATGATGTTCCAGCCGCTCGCGAAGGCGCCGAGCATGAACGCCTTCGGCCGCGCCTCCGTCATCCGGAACTCGATCTTGTGGGGATCGACGACCACGATGTCGCCCACCGTCGCGAAGAGCGGCGTGCGCGGGATGACGACGCCCTTCGGCGGCCGCGCGATGCGCTCGTACGTCGCCTTCACGTCTTCCGCCGTGAAATCGGCGCCGTCGTGGAACTTCACGCCCTTGCGGAGGTGGAAGGTGTAGACCTTGCCGTCCCGCGAGATCTCGTACTTCCAGGCGAGGTCGGGGATGATCGTCTGTCCGTCCTTCGGATGACGCCGCAGGAGCGTGTCGTACATCGGGCTCTGGGGACCGATGTTGGCGACCGTTCCCGACTGATGCACGTCGAAGTGGGCGGGCGCGTTGTGGACGGCGTAGCGCAGCGTGCCGCCGTGCTTGGCGGCGGGGTCGACGCCGATCGGGGACGCTGTTTCCTGCGCGCCCGCCCGCGTGTGGAAGACGGCGGGCGTGATGGCGACTCCGCCCGCGATGCCGGCGGCGCGGAGGAACGAGCGACGGGTCAAGGGTGCGTGCGACGGGCGCTGGGTCGACATTCCGACCTCCCTGTATGAGGCGACGGCCACGACGGATGTTCGGGGATGGTCGGTGAAGGGGCGCGCGGTGTCAAGCCCACCCCGGGCCGGCGTTGTAGACTACGACCCGCACCGCATGGCGAACGACTCGGGAGAGGGTGGCGATGATGATGCACGTGTACGCGCTCTGCACCGGCCGGATCGAGCTGGACCGCGCCAGCATGCTGTCCGACCTCGCGCCCGGGCAGCCGTGGACGGTGCCGGTGCTCAGCTTCCTCGTCGATCATCCGCGCGGCAAGCTCCTGTTCGATACGGGGGTGCATCGCCAGGCGCGTCTCGATCCGCTCACCCGCCTCGGCGCCGAGCGCATGAAGCGCTTGACCGTGAAGTCCCAGGCGGGCGAGGACGTGGTGCCCCAGCTCGCGCGACTCGGCGTGACGCCGGACGACGTCCGCTACGTGGCCAACTCCCACCTCCACTTCGATCACTGCGGGGGCAACGAGTTCTTTCCCCGCGCGACTTTTTTCGTGCAGCGCCCGGAGCTGGAGGCGGCCCGCCGGCCCGGGTTCGTCCCGAGCTACAGCCCGAGCCCGATCGACTTCGATCACGCGCTCGACTACCGGCTTCTCGATGGCGAGCACGACGTCTTCGGTGACGGGACGGTCGTTCTCTTCCCGACGTACGGCCACACGCCCGGGCATCAGTCGCTGCTGGTGCGCGCGGGCAAGGAGATGGTGGTGTGCGCGTCGGACGCCTGCTACACGCGCGAGAACATGGACCGTGACGTGCTGCCGAAGATCCTCTGGGATCCCACCGTCATGCGCGACTCGCTCGCCGCCCTCCGGAAGCTGCGCGACCAGACCGGCGCCACGATGTTCTACGGCCACGATCCCGCGCAGTGGGAGGCGACGCCGCCCGCTCCGACGCCGGTGATCTGAACAACGCGGGAGGATTGCGTCATGGCTGTCATCGCTCGCCAGATCGGTCCCTGCTTCGCCGCCGAGGTCGAGGGCATCGACATGACCCGGCCCCTCGGCCCCGACGAGGTGGCGGCGATTCACGCCGGCATGGATCGGTACGCGGTGCTGGTGTTCCACGACCAGCGGATCGACGACGAGCAGCAGCTCGCTTTCACGCACAGCCTGGGTGAGATCGAGCATGCGATCGGCACCAGCCTGCGCGCTCCCGACGAATACCGGCTACCCACGACGTTCGCCGACGTGTCGAACCTCGACCAGCACAACCAGGTGTTCGCCCGGGACGACCGCCGGCGTCTGTTCGCGCTCGGCAACCGGTTGTGGCACTCCGACAGCTCGTTCAAAGCGGTCCCCGCCAAGTACTCGCTCCTGCACGCGCGCAGCGTGCCCTCGAAGGGCGGCAACACCGAGTTCGCGTACATGGTGGCCGCCTACGACACCCTCGACGACGAGACGAGGGCGCAGGTCGAGGACCTCATCTGCGAACACTCGCAGATCTTCTCCCGCCAGCAGCTCGGGTTCACCGATTTCACCGACGACGAGCGGGCGCGCTTCCGACCGGTGCGGCAGCGCCTGGTGCGGACGCATCCCGTGACCGGTCGCAAGTCGCTCTATCTGTCCTCCCATGCCGGAAGCATCGTCGGCTGGCCGGTGCCGGAGGCGCGCGCGTTCCTGCGCGACCTCGTCGAGCACGCCACCCAGCGCCAGTTCGTCTATGCGCACCGGTGGCGCGTCGGCGATCTCGTGATGTGGGACAACCGCCAGACCATGCACCGCGCCCGTCCGTTCCCGGCGCACGAGCCGCGCGACATGCGGCGGACCACGCTCGTCGGCGACGGCCCCACGGTGGCGCAGGCGGCTTGACAACCGCCGGGGACCTCGGTAATCAGCGGGGATACCGGCCAGGGGGGGTGAGCGCATGGCGAAGGGCAAGAGCATGCAGAAGGAGAAGAAGAAGCCAAAGCAGAAAAAGAGCTAACGCGGAGGTACGAGCCATGACCCTTCGAGACATTCTGGGGATCAAGGGTTCGCAGGTTCACACCATCGGCCCCGATCAGACTGTTTTGGAGGCGGTCGCTCTCCTCGTCGAGCACCGCATCGGCGCTCTCCTCGTGCAGGACGGCGCCGGCGCGGTGGCGGGGATCATCAGCGAGCGCGACGTGCTGCGACAGTGCCAGCACCACGGCGCTGAGCTCGGCCGCCTCCGTGTCCGGGAGGTCATGACCCCGGACCTCATCGTGTGCGGTCTCGCCGACGACGTCGAGCACGCGATGGGACTGGTGACGAAGCACCGCGTGCGTCACCTCCCTGTCATGGACGAGGGCCAGGTAGCCGGCATGATCTCGATCGGCGACCTCGTCAAGGCGTGCCTCGACGAGGCGCAGTCCGAGAACGTGATGCTGAAGGAGTACATCACCGGTCGCTGAGCCGCCGCGGGAACGCCATCCGGCGCACCGCCGCGCACCAGGCCGGCGTAGAGCGCGTGGCGCACCGTATCGTGCGCGGCACGTTGAGCACCACCGCCCTGTGTGAGTAGAGTCAAACGCATGGCGAGGACACCGCTGACCGTCCGGCGCTGGAAGCGTGTCGAATACGACCGCCTCGTCGCGCTGGGCGCCTTCGACAACGACCCCATCGAGCTCATCGGCGGCCAGCTTATCGTCGCCGAGCCGAAGGGGACGTATCACACCGCCTCGCTTGGCTCGGCGGAATACGCCGTCAGGGCAACCCTCCCGCCTGGCTGGATGGTGAGGACCCAGGCACCGCTGTGGCTCGATGATGAATCAGAGCCGGAGCCGGACCTCGCCGTGGTCCCCGGACGTCCCACCGATTATCGCGACGCGCACCCCGTACGGCCGCCTCTCGTCATCGAGGTGGCGGAAACAAGCCTTCGGTTCGACCGACGAGAGAAGGGCAGTCTCTACGCGCGGGCGGGGATCGAAGAGTACTGGATCGTCAACATCGTCGACCGCGTCCTCGAGGTCTACCGCGATCCCGGCCCCGACCCAGCCGCCGTCTACGGCTCGCGATATCGAGCCCTGACGGTGTTCGAGCCTCGAGACGTCGTGACGCCGCTCGCCTTCCCGCAGAGCCGCATCGCCGTCGCCGACCTCCTGCCGTAGCGACCGGCCGCGGCTTGACTCTGGGCGTGGGCTGCCGCAGGCTCGGGGGCCATGCGTAACCCCCGGAAGTTAGACCGCGCGCTCGTCCTCATCGCCCTCGCGCTCGCCGTCCTCACGGCGGCGATTCCCGGCTTAGGCCAGGCCAGTGATCCGCCGATCGTGTTCGTGCACGGCAACGGCGACACCGCCGCCCTCTGGCACACGACGATCTGGCGCTTCGAGTCCAACGGCTATTTGCGTGATCGGCTGTTCGCGATCGATCTTCGCTTCCCGAGCGCGCGCACGGCGGACGCGAAGTCGCAGGACGGGCGCACATCGGCCGACGAGGCCCGGACTCAGCTGGCCGCCTTCGTGGACGACGTGCTCGCGAAGACGGGCGCGTCGAAGGTGGCGCTCGTCGGCAACTCGCGCGGCGCCAACACCATCCGCAACTACGTCCGTTACGGCGGTGGCGCCGCGAAGACGTCGCACGTGGTGCTCGGCGGCGGCACCAACCACGGGGTGATCGTCTCCGACTCTCACCTGGTCGGGAGCGAGTTCAACGGCGCCGGCGAGGTCATGAAGCGCCTCAACGACGGCGATGAGGTGGTGGCGGGTGTCGCCTTCATGACGATCCGCTCCGATCGCAACGACAAGTACGCGCAGCCGATGGGCGGCTCGATCGGCCTCCCCGACGTCGCCACCGGGCTCGGCTACGATGCCCCCGCGCTCAAGGGCGCCACCAACGTCGTCCTGCCGGGCGCCGATCACCGCGAGGTCTCGTACGGGCCGCGCGCGTTCGCCGAGACCTATCGTTTCATCACGGGTCGGGCCCCGGCGCGCGTGGAGATCGCGAGCGAAGCGCAGCCGATCCTGAACGGCCGCGTGACGGGTGTCACCGCCGGCGTCTACGACAACCAGCCGGTGGCGGGCGCCACGGTGGAGATCTACGCCGTCGATCCACGTACCGGGGCGCGCAGCGCGGAGCCCGCGCACCGGAAGGTCACCGGCGCCGACGGTGCCTGGGGGCCGTTCCGCGCCTCGCCCACCGCGGCGTACGAATTCGTCGTCGCCGTCCCCGGTCAGCCCATCACGCACATCTATCGTTCGCCGTTCCCGCGCGGCTCGGAGGTGATCCACCTGCGGCCGGCGATGCTGGTCAAGGACGATGCGGGCGCGGCCGCCGTGCTGCTGATGAGTCGCCCGCGCGGATACTTCGGTCACGGGCGCGATGTCTTCATGTTCGACGGCGCCGTGCCGAGCGGCGTCACAGAAGGCGTCCCCGCCGCCTCCGTGGCGCGGCTGCGGCTTCCGGACGCCACCCCGCGTAGCGTCGCCGCGCGCTTCAACGAGGAGACGATCGTGATGCGGACGTGGCCGATGGCGGACGGCCACGTCGCGATCGCCGAGTTCCATTATTGATGGCGGAGGCGGTCATGGGTGAGCGGGAGCTGACGTACGGAGAGGCGGTGCGGGAGGCGATCGCGGAGGAGATGCGCCGCGATCCGCGCGTGTTCCTCATCGGCGAGGACGTGGCCGAGGCCGGGCATCCGTTCAAGACGCTCGTCGGGCTCGTGAACGAGTTCGGCACCAAGCGCGTCATCGACACGCCCATCTCGGAGCCGGGCTACGCCGGCATCGGCGTCGGCGCCGCCATGACCGGCATGCGTCCCATCGTCGATGTCATGTTTGGCGACTTCATCACGCTCACCATGGACCAGATGGTGAACCAGGCCGCCAAGGCGCATTACATGTCGGGCGGCAAGATCAAGGTCCCGATCGTCTTTCGCACGACCCTCGGCGCCACCCGGCGCTCCGCCGCCCAGCACTCGCAGTCGCTTCACGCCTGGGTGAGCCACATCCCCGGCTTGAAGGTGGCGCTGCCCTCCGGTCCCTTCGAGGCGAAGGGTCTGATGAAGACGGCGATCCGGGACGACAGCCCCGTCGTGATCTTCGAGGACAAGATGATGTACCGCGTGAAGGGGCCCGTGCCCGCCGAGGAATACACCATCCCGTTTGGCGTGGCCGAGATCAAGCGCGCGGGGGAGGACATCACGATCGTGGCCACCAGCAGCATGGTGGCGGTCGCGCTCGGCGCCGCCAAGATGCTGGAGGAGATTGGCGTCAGCGCGGAGGTGATCGACCCCCGCACCACGTGGCCGCTCGACAAGCAGGCCTTGATCGACTCCGCCAAGAAGACGTCGCGCGCGATCGTCGTGGACGAGGGCTACGAGCGCTACGGCGTCACCGCCGAGATCGCGTCCGTGATCGCGGAAGGCGCGTTCTATCACCTGGACGCGCCCGTCCGGCGGATCGGCGCCATGGACGTGCCGGTGCCGTTCTCGCCCGTGCTCGAAGACCTCACGGTGCCGTCGGAGAAGACGGTGTTCGAGACGGCGAAGGCGCTCTGCGGGAAGGCCTGATGCCGACCAGCGTCATCATGCCCGCGCTCGAGCTCGCCCAGGAGACGGGCAAGGTCTTGAAGTGGCTCAAAGCTCCGGGCGACTCCGTGACGAAGGGCGAGCCGATCGTCGAGATCGAGACCGACAAGGTGACCGTCGAGGTCGAAGCGCCGGCTTCGGGAGTGCTCGGCGAGATCACCGCGCACGTCGGGGACGTCGTGCCGGTGGGCAAGACGATCGCGTTGATCTTCGCGGCGGGGGAGGCGGGCGCGGCTCGCCCCGCGATGGCGTCCGCTCACGGAGCGACGGGTGCCGGCGCGGCGGCCTCGGTCGCGGGGACGCCGGGCGCGGCGGCGGACGCCGCGCGGGCGTCACCGCTCGCGCGGAAGCTCGCCGATCAGCACGGCGTCGATCTCGCCGAGGTGAAGACGAAGAGCGGACGCATCGAGAAGGCCGACGTCCTCGCCTTCGTGGAGAGCCGGAAGGCATCGAGCGCCCCCGCCGCGCGGCTGCCGGCGGCGTCGCCAAAGGCGCGACGCCTGGCCGCCGAGCGTCGTATCGACGTCAAGGTGCTCCGCGGCTCCGGTCCGGGCGGCGCAATTCTCGCGGGTGACGTTCGTGCCGCCGTTCCCGCCACGGCCGCCGCCGGGGCTCCTGCCGGGGCCGCGACCGCCGGCGCCGTGGCCGCGATCGCGACCGCAACCCCGAGCGCGGCGCCGGGCGTCAGCAACGTCTGGCGCATCATGGCCGAGCGCATGACCGCGAGCTGGACGAGCGCGCCGCACTTCTACCTGGTGCGCGAGGTCAACGTCAGCCGGCTCGTCATCTGGCGCGAGCGGGCCACGAAGCAGACGGGAGCCCGGATCACGTACACGGATCTGCTCGTGCGACTCGTGGCGGCCGCGCTCCGGCAGCACCCGCGCGTCAACGTCGCGTGGAAGGACGGTGCGCCGGTGCCCAACGCCGACGTCAACATCGGCCTCGCCGTCGCCATCGACGATGGCCTCGTCGTGCCCGTCCTCCACCGCGCCGACACGCTGAGCCTCGCCGACATCACCGCCCGCCGCGAAGACCTCGTCTCCCGCGCCCAGGCCGGCAAGCTGCGGGCGGCCGACATCCAGGGCGGCGGCTTCACGATCAGCAACCTCGGGATGTACGGCGTGGACGCCTTCGACGCGATCATCAACCCGCCGCAGGCCGCCATTCTCGCCGTGGGCCGCATCGTGGATCGCGTGATCGCCGTCAACGGACAGGCGGTCGTGCAGCCGACGATGATCCTCACGCTGTCGTGCGACCATCGCGCCCTCGACGGCGCGCGCGGCGCACAATTCCTCGGCGCGCTCGCGGAGCTGATCGAGGAGCCGATCGCGTTGCTCGTGTGAGGGGGGAGGCGCCATCGTGACTCAACCGTTTTCCATCGGTCACATCGACGTCGAGCTGACCTCGACCGGGGAGCGCGCGGAGGGCCCGCCCGATCCCGACACGCCGTTCCGCATCCTGCTTCTCGGCGATTTCACGAGGCGCCGCGGTCGTCCGGCGGCGACCCCGCGCGGCGACGCCGATCCCGTCCGCGTGGACCGGGACAACGTCGACGACGTCATCACGCGGCTGGCGCCCGAGCTCGAGCTCGATTTCCCGGGGGCCGAATCGGGTCGCCTCGCCCTCCGCTTCCGCGCGCTCGAAGACTTTCATCCCGACCACCTCTTCGAGGCGCTCGACGTCTTCCGTACGCTGCGCAGTGCGCGCGGCCGACTGAACGATCCCGACGCCTTCAAGGCGGCGGCGGCGGAGGTACGAGCGTGGATGGGTACGGACGTCGCCGCTCCCCCGCGGCCGGCTCCCACCCGGAGCGCGGAAGCCGAGCTGAGCGAAGGCCAGCGCGTGATGCGCGAGCTGATCGAGAGCAGCGAGCAACGTGGAACGGCGGGCACGCGGAGCGACGAAGGGTGGCGCTCTTTCGTGCGCGGGATCGTGGCGCCCCATCTCGTGGCGCGCGAGGACCCGCAACGGCCGGCCCTGCTGGCCGCCGTCGATCGCGCCAGCGCCGCCGCCATGCGCGCGGTCCTCCATCATCCGGACTTCCAGGCGCTGGAGTCGGCCTGGCGTGCCGTCGATTTTCTCGTCCGTCGCCTGGAGACGGGCACCGAGCTCCAGCTCTACCTGCTCGACCTCCCGCGGGCCGACCTCGCCGCCGCCGTCGAGGACAGCGACGGTTCCCGCGCGAGGGCGCTCCACCGGATCCTGGTCGAAGCCGCTGCCGGAACCCTTGGCGGTGTTCCGTGGGCGGTGGTGGCGGGCAACTACACGTTCGGTCCCGGTCCCAAGGACGTCGCCGCGCTCGAGATGATGGCGCGGCTGGCGCGAGAAGCGGGGGCGCCGTTCGTCGCCGCCGCCAGCCCACGGCTCGTCGGCAGCGACTCGCTGGCGGCGACCCCTGACCCCCACGACTGGCGGCGCGCCGACGACGCGGAGACGGCCGGGTGGCGGAAGCTGCGCACGTCGGCCGACGTTGCGCACGTCGGGCTCGCGTTGCCGCGTTTCCTGTTGCGGTTGCCGTACGGCAAGGACAGCGATCCGCTGGAGACGTTCGCCTTCGAGGAGCTTCCCGCGTCGCCCGCCCACGACCATTATCTCTGGGGCAACCCGGCCTTCGCGTGCGTGGCCCTCCTCGGGGACGCCTTCAGCAAGCAGGGCTGGGCGCTCCGGCCGGGTGCCGTGCAGGAGATCGCCGACCTTCCGCTCTACGTCGAGGAACGCGACGGCGACCGCCGCGTCAAGCCGTGCGCCGAGACGCTGCTGACGGTGCGCGCCGCCGAGATCATCCTCGAACGCGGGCTCATGCCGCTCCTCTCGTTCAAGGACGGCGACGTCGTCCGGCTGGCGCGGTTCCAGTCGATCCGCGACCCGCTCACGTCGCTACGAGGACGGTGGCGGTAACCGCAAGGCTGGTGGCATTCGCTTTGCTGAGCACGCTGATGGAGGACCGTGATCATGGCGAAGCGGATGCGTCGTACCAAGAAAGAGGGTAGTGCCGAACGGCAGAGCACGACGAGTGCCTTTAGCGCGCAGGCGCGCGACATGTCCGTGAGCGCGGTGAAGGTCGCGACCGAGACCGCGCGGGCGGCGCTGGCCGGGATGCAGGAGCTCGGTCGAGTCGCCGCCGGGATGGCGGCCCCGGCCACGCGGCGGGCCGTCAGGACCGCGGGCGCGATGACCAAGGCTGCGGTCGAGAGCGCGCGGCGGCCACGATCGTTGACGCCGCCGGCGGTGCCGGCGCCGTCGCGGAGGTCGACGCGCGCGACGCCGTCCAAGCGAAAAGCGAGGACCCGGCGCGCCGCCTGAGCGGCCTTACTCGTCCTTGAAGAGGATCGTCGCGGCGAGGACGACGCCGCCCGCCGCCGCCAGCATGAAGAAGATGATGGCGAGGCCGGGATAGCCGAGAATTCGGAACGACGTCTCCACCTGAATCAGCATGGCGGCGCCCACGATCAGCGCCGCCAGCAGCAGGCCGAGCGTGATGCGGTTCGCCACCTTCTGAAACCCCGCCATGAGCCGCACCTCGTCGATCGCGTCCACCTTCACCTCGAGGCGGTTGTTGGCGAGGTGATCCAGGATGCGATTGAGGCGCTCCGGCAGCCGTTCGAGCAGCTCTTTCGTCTCCAGCACCCCGCTCAGCAGATGTCCGGGCGAAAGCGACTGCACCAGCCGCTGCTGCATGATGCTGGCGGAGTGACGGCGCACGAGCGCGTTCGGGCTGCCGGCGGGGTCGAGGCGACGCCCGATGTCGTCGAGCTGGAGCAGCGTCTTGCCGAGCATCGCCAGCTCGGGCGGCAGACGAAGCCCGCAGTCGGCCGACAGTCGCGCCAGCTCCAGCACGGAGCGACCGACTTGCAGATCCTCGGCGGTGGCATCGCGATTCTGCGCCACCAGCTCGCCCACCCGGCGCCGGAACGTCGTCTCCTCGAAACCTTCGCGCGGCTCTCCGAGCTTGATGGCGTAGGTCGCCGCTTCGTCCGGTCGCCCCTCGGTCACGCTCAGGAGGAGCTGGAGCAGGTAGTCCTGCATGCGCGGCGTGACGCGGGCCACCATGCCGAGGTCGATGAGCGCGAGGCGGCCGTCTTCGGTGAGCAGCACGTTACCCGGATGCGGATCGGCGTGGAAGAAGCCGTCGACAAGGACCTGCTTGAGATAGCCGGCGAAGAGCTGCTCACCGAGGGCGGCGCCGTCCAGCTCCTGCACCACCACCGGGCTCAGCGCCGTCACCTTCGTGCCCGTCACGTACTCCATCGTGAGCACGCGCGAGGTCGTGTAGTCCTCGATGGGCACCGGCACGAAGAGGCGAGGGAAGTCGGCGAGGTTCCGACGGAGGGTGACGAGATGGCCGCCCTCCTTGATGTAGTCGAGCTCGCGGAGCAGGCTCCGGCGGAACTCGTCCAGCAACGCGACGAACTCGTAGCGACGGCCGACCTCCGTATACTTGTCGAGGAAGGCGCCGATTTCCTCCAGCGCCTCGAGGTCGTCGATCACGCGCTCGCGGACCCCGGGCCGCTGCACTTTGACGGCGACCACACGGCCGTCGCGCAGGCTCGCGCGATGGACCTGGCCGAGCGACGCCGCCGCCATCGGGGTCGATTCGAACTCCGCGAACGCCTTCGAGAGCCGGGAGCCGAGCTCGCTGGCGACGATCCGCTCCACGTCCGCGAACGGGAACGGCTCCACCTTGTCTTGGAGTCGCGCGAGGGCGGTGAGATAGGCCGGCGGCAGGAGATCGGGGCGGCTGGCGAGGACCTGCCCGAGCTTGACGAACGTGGGTCCGAGCGCTTCGAGATCGTCGGCGAGGCTCTTCGCCTCGGCCACCATCTCCTGACCGGCGGCGCTGTCCTCGAGGACCTCATCGAGGCCGGACCCACGCACGACGTCGGTCCGCGCGTGCTTGACGAGCAGCCAGGCAATCTCCTGGTACCGCTTCAGGTGCTGCGCCTTCACGGCCGCTTCAGGCGGAGATCTTCGAGCGGCGCCGAGTAGGCGTAGCCCCGAATCAGATTGATGCCGCCTTCGTCGACGCTGGGCCCCACCCCCCAAATGAACGCGAGCTCGTAGATCGGAATGTGCGTGACCCGATCGTGGAGCACCTGCTGGATCTGGTGGAGGAGTGCCTCGCGCTTCTTCACGTCCGTCTCGCGCGCCTGACGCTGGAAGAGGTCTTCGACGTCGGGCATGACGCCGGTCGTGTAGATGCCGTTCTTGCTGACGTACGCGTCGAGCCGCGTGGCGGCGTTGCCTCCCGCGCCCGTGATGCCGATGATCACGTTCTTCAACTTGCGTTCGCGCCACGCCGTCGTGAGCGCAGCTCGCTCCATCGTGCGGATTTTCGTCCGGATACCGACGGTCTGCAGATAGGACGCCACCGCTTCGCCCATCGAGAAATACGGCGGCCATGGATAGAGATCGCCGGCGTCGAACCCGTTCGCATACCCCGCCTCCGCGAGCAGCCGCTTGGCCTTGGGCGGGTCGAAGGCGTCCGGCTCGAAGAAGCGCGAGAACTCGAGCGCGCGCGGGATGAGCGAGCCCGTCGGCTTCGAGAACCCGAGCGTCTCCGCTTGGTTGAGGGCCTGGCGATCGATGGCGTGGCTCGCCGCCTGCCGCACGCGCCGGTCGTGCCACGGCGACTTCGGGTCCCACTGATCGGGAAGGTCGATCCAGAACGTGCCCTGGGATTCCCTGGGGGCGACGAGCTTGAAGCCCGGCGTGCGCTGGATGTCCTCCGCCACGGGACCGGTCAGCAGGTACGCGACGTCGATCTCACCCTTCTTGAGGGCGGCGGCGCGCGTGGTCTCCTCGGTGAGGCTGCGATAGACGAGTCGCTTGACGTTGGGGACCTTGCGCCAGTACCCGTCCCACGCTTCCATGACCAGCTCGACGCCGGGATTGAAGCTCACGAACTTGTAGGGGCCGGCGCCGATGGGCGCTTTCTTGAAACCGTCGTCGCCCACCTTCTCGACGTACGCCTTGGGCACGATCCACCCGGCGCCGGTGGCCGAGGTGCCGTAGAACGTCATGAAATCCGGCCACGGCTCCTTGAGATGGAAGCGCACGCGGCCGGCGTCCACGATCTCCACCTCGCGCACGCGCTCCTTGAGCAGCTTCGCCCCCGCGCCCTTGTAGCGCTCGAACGAGAACTTCACGTCGGCCGCCGTCACCGGCTCGCCATTGTGGAACTTCACGCCCTTGCGGATGACGAACTCGTACGTGAGCCCGTCCTTCGACTGCGTCCACGCCTCCGCCAGACTGGGCGTGTTGATGCCGGCCGGCATCGGCTTCACGAGGGCATCGTGCATCGCGTAGAGAACCATGAAGGGCGTGATGATGCCCTCCGTCTCGGCGGGATCGAGCCAGCGGGAGGCGAGCGTGACGTGGACGCCCCACGTCATCGTTCCTTCCGGCGCGGCGGCGGCGGGCGGACGACCGGAGAGCAGCACGGCGACACTGAGAAGGACGCTGACGAGGCGCGCGATGACGGGTCTCATGGTGCCCTCCCGGAAACGACGTGCGCAGCGGTCGTCGCGAAGCGCGCAGCCGAGAACGGACCCAGGTCCGTCCCCGGCGCGTTGCCGAGCATCTGAGCGGCCACGACCTTGCCGCTGTAGGCGCCGAGCGTCAGACCCGTGGGGCCGTGTCCGGTGACGAGAAAGATCCCGGAGATCCCGGGGACGGCGCCCAGGACCGGCAACGTGTCCGGCGTCAGGGGACGGAGACCGACGCGGATCTCGCGCACCTCCGCCGACGCCAGCCCCGGCGCCACCCGCAGCGCCTCGTCGAGTACTTCCCGCACGCCGGCGGCCGTCGCGTGCGGCGCGAAGCCGGAGCCCGTCTCGCGCGTGGCGCCCGCCACCACGCGGCTGTCTCCCCACGCGACCAGATAGTGGTGGTGGAAGGCGCTGACCATGGGCCACGCACTCGTGTCCACGCCGCCCAGACCGAGGTGAAGGATCTGTCCGCGCTGCGGCGCCACCGGGATCGCGATGCCGAGTTGCCGGCCGAATGCCTCCGACCAGGCGCCGCCCGCGATGGCGACCGCGCCCGCGCCGACCACGTCCCCATCGACCACGACGCCGCTCACCGTGTCGCCGTCGCGCACGAGGCGCGTCACGCTGCCGTCCCGAATCGTGAGCCCACGTGCGACGGCGGCCGTGCGGAGGGCGCGATTGAGAAGGCGCCCGTCCACGCGCGCCGCCTCGCGCGAGTAGATGGCCGCGCGAACGGGCGCGAGCGGAGGGAAGAGCTCGCGCGCGTCGGCGGCGGTGACCTCGTGGAGGTCGGCAGGTTTCGGCAGCCCCCGCGCGCGCTGGCGCTCGAAGATGATGCGACGCGCGCGCGCGAACGGCTCCACCTCGTCGTCGGTGACGGCGACGACCAGCTTCCCGCACCGCGCGTAGCCCGTGTCGCCCGCCTGCTCCGCGCGCAGGCGATCGACGAGCGCGGGATAGTATGCGACGGCTTCCGTGGCCAGCCGGAACCACGCGTCGGGATCGCGGCTGTTCGTTTCGGGAGAGAGGATGCCGGCGCCGGCATCGGTGGCGCGCCCGTCGTCGGCGCGGTCGAAGAGCACCGTGCGCGCGCCCGCGCAGACGAGATGGTAGGCGGTGGCGGTGCCGAGGAGACCGCCGCCCACGACCGCGGCGTCGAAGACCATGGCGGATTCTACCTTGTTCCTGGCGATACACTCCGTCGTAGGGAGACCACGCCACGTGCGCACGGCCGGCCTCGCGCTTGGGATTGCACTGACATTCGCCATGACCACGGTCGCGGCGGCGTCCGGCGTGCGATTTCCGTCCGCGTCGGCGTCCGGGCTCTCGATCACCGCCGAGCTCGAGGAGCCGGAGAGCGAAGGCCCGAGCCCGACGGTGCTGCTGCTGCACTCCGCGGGCGGCATCAAGGGCGACGCGCAGTGGGCGGACTATCAGCAACGGCTCCGCCGCGCCGGCTTCGCCTCGCTGCTCGTGGACAGTTACGGCCCGCGCGGCCGGACGAGCATGCGATGGTGGAGCTCGCGGCTCGGCCGCGAGCGCGTCCTCGATGCGGTGGGCGCGATTCGCTATCTGCACACGCTCGCGAACGTCGACAAGGATCGGATCGCGGTCATCGGGGCCAGCGACGGCGGCCGCGTCGCGCTGGAGCTGGTGACCGGTGACGGCGCGGACGCTCCGCCCGTGAACGCGGTCGTGGCCTATTACCCGGCGTGCCCGCAGCATCGTGTCACTGTGCTGCGCGCGCCGGTGCTCGTCCACGAAGCCGCCCGCGAAGACTGGCCCGTGCGCTGTGGCGAGCTGTTCCAGAGCCTGGCCGCGGCGGGGGCGTTGTTTCAACGCGTCCGCTACGCCGATGCCCGCCACGGCTTCGACAATCCAAACTTCGCGTCGCGCCTGTGGACACCGCGCGGCTCGCTGCAGTACGACGCTGTCTCCGAGCGGGAGGCATGGACCCGGACGGTGGAGTTCCTGCTCCAGCACCTCGGGCGACGCTGACGCCGGCCCGCGCTACAGTGTTCGCGTGATCTTCCTGATCCGGCACGGCGAGACCGTCGGTAACGCGGCCCGGGTCGTTCAGCGCCCCGACAATCCGCTCTCGCCGCGCGGGGTGGTCCAGGCCGAGTGCCTGGGCCGTCGTCTCGCGCGGGAAGGGATCGCGCGCATCGTGGCGAGCGATCTCACGCGCGCCGCGACCACCGCCGAGATTCTCGGCCGCGCCACCGGCGCCCCGTTGACGTTCGAGCCGCTGCTGCACGAGCGCAACTTCGGCGATCTCCGCGGCACCCCGTATGCCGAGATCGACTTCGACATCTTCGGGCCCGACTACGCACCGACCGGCGGGGAGACGTGGCCGGCGTTCCACGCTCGCGTCGATCGCGCGTGGGCGCGCGTGCAGGCGCTCGCGGAAGCTACGGACGGGCATCTCGCCGTGGTCACCCACGGGCTCGTGTGTCGTTCCCTGGTGTCCCGGCATCTGGCACTGCCGGAGGGCGAGACGGTGCCGGTGATCTGGAACAACACTTCGGTGACGATCGTCGAGTGCCCCGCCCCGTGGCGCGTGCGCCTGCTCAACTGCGTCGCGCACCTCGAGAATCTCGACGCCGTCCCGCTCGCCGATTCCGGAGTCGTCTGATCCTCGTTCCCGGGGAGGACCCACGCCATGTTGCCGACACACGGGCGCTACGAGTACTCGAACATCACGACGCGGCCCGACTACACGTGGCCAGGCGGACGGCGGCTCGCCGTGTACCTGGCGCTCAACATCGAAGCCTTCGGCTTCGGCGTCGGCAAGGGCGCCGCCATCGCGCCGCCCGACCAGGCGCAGAGCCACAGCGTCTACAGCTGGCGCGACTACGGCAACCGCGTCGGCATCTGGCGCCTCTTCGAGCTGCTCGACGAACTGGGGCTGCCTGCCGAAGCGCAGATGAACACCGCGATCTACGACGTGGCGCCCGACATCCCGGCCCGGCTGCGCGCGCGCGGTGACGAGATCCTCGGCCACGGCGTCACCAACTCCGACGAGCAAGGCCAGTTGAGCGAGGACAAGGAGCGCGCGCACATCGAGGACGTCACGGCGACCATTGCGCGCCACGAGGGCGCGCCGCCGCTCGGCTGGATGAGCCCGTGGCTGTCGAACAGCGCCGTCACCCTCGATCTCTTGCAGGAGGCGGGGTACCGTTACGTGATGGACTGGACGATGGACGACCAGCCCATCTGGTTGCGCACGCGGAAGGGCCGCCTCCTCGCCATTCCCTATCCGATCGAGGTGAACGACACCCGCGGCATCGTCTGGTACCGGTACACCGCGGAAGAGTTCGCCGACATGATCGTCGATCAGTTCGACGAGATGCTCGCGCAGTCGGCGCGCCAGCCGCTCGTGTGCCCGATCTCGCTCCATCCGTTCGTGATGGGGCGGCCCTATCGCATCCGGCGCCTGCGCCGGGCGCTGCATCACATCATCCAGCATCGCGACCGGGTGTGGCTCGCGCGCCCGCGCGAGATCTACGCCCACATTGAAGCTCTGCCCGGCGGCGTGGTGCCGGGCAGCCGCTGAACGTCGACGACTCGCTGAACGGAGAGGAGAGGAGACGAGCGATGACTGCGTTCAAGCCCGCCTACACCCAGCTCGCGTCAGGCCTCCGCTTTCCCGAGGGGCCGGTGGCGATGCCGGACGGCTCCATCGTCCTCGTCGAGATCGAGCGCAGAACCCTCTCGCGCGTGACGCCGGACGGGAAGATCCACGTGGTGGCGAAGCTCGGCGGCGGGCCCAACGGCGCCGCCATGGGGCCGGGCGGAAGGATCTACGTCACCAACAACGGGGGCCTCAAGTTCGTGGAGCGGCCGGGCAAGCTCTTTCCCGTCCTCCAGGCCGAGGACTACACGAGCGGCAGCATCCAGGTCGTCGATCCCGAGACCGGCAAGTTCGAGACGCTCTACGACCGCTGCGACGGCCAGCGGCTGCGGGGCCCGAACGATCTCGTGTTCGACGGTGCCGGCGGCTTCTGGTTCACGGACCTCGGTAAGACACGCGAGCGCGACGGCGATCGCGGCGCCGTCTACTACGCGAAGGCCGACGGCTCGATGATCAAGGAGGCGATCTTCCCGCTCGAGCGACCGAACGGCATCGGGCTCTCGCCCGACGAGCGCACGCTGTACGTCGTCGAGACGCCCACCGCCCGCTGCTGGTCCTTCCGCCTCTCCGCACCCGGCACCATCGAATCCGCCAACGGACCGTACCGCGGAGAGAAGGGCGCCGTCGTGGTCGGCCTCGGCGGCTACCAGATGTTCGATTCGCTCGCGGTCGACGGCGAGGGGCACGTCTGCGTGGCCACGCTCATCACCGGCGCCGTGAGCGACATCTGGCCGGACGGCAGCCGCGTCGACCAGTACCTGCTGCCGGACATGATGGTCACCAACGTCTGCTTCGGCGGACGCGATCTCCGGACCGCCTATGCCACGCTCTCGATGGGCGGCACGCTCGTCTCCTTCGAGTGGCCGCGCCCCGGGCTGCCGCTGCGCTATCTCAACCGCTAACCGTGATGTCCACCGCGGTCGGCTATCTCACCCGCGGACGGCCGCGCGGTGCTGACTCTCGAGCGTCGGCTTCATGACGGCCAACCCCTGGTCCATCAGACCCGCCACGTACCCGGCCAGCTCGTTCGGTAACAGGTCGGCGATCCACACGATCCGGCTCCGCCCGGCGGCTTCCTCGAAGACCTGGACGGAGGCGTTGTGATGCGTGAGCCGTCCTCCGACGACGGCCCACACGAGTCGCCGCGCCGTGTCGTCGACGTCCACGATCAGCTCGCGCGCGACCAATCCGTTCGCGAACGTGACGACCCGCGCGTCCCCGTCGAGTCGGCTGTCGACCAGGAAACCTGGCACCAGCCGCTTGTGCGGGGCGCCCACATCACGAACGGCCTCCCATACATCCTGCGCGCGCGCCTCGACCTCGATCTCCCTGCGAATGGAAGCCATGTGTTCCTCCTGCACGTCACCCTACAGTGCCTAGCAAGCGCGTATCTTCCAGAATCTTGGCGGCTCGGTGGACGCGCGGAACCGGCCATCGCCCGCTCCCGCGCGATCGGTTCGTTCCACGGAGAGTCGTGAACTGGTGTGCTACGGGTGATCGAAGACGCGCTCCGCCTGGCGCGCCTGCCACATGCGCGTGCGCCAGCGGACGCCGATCACGATCGTGAAGACGAGGCCGATCATGGCGAGGACCGTGATGGTGGGTGGGTAGCCGATCCGTTCGATGAGCAGGCCGGAGCCGATGAGCCCGAGAGGGAGGCCGTAGACGGCGAGCATGCGCACGCCCATCACGCGTCCGCGGAGGCGCGGTCCGGCGACGGCGAGGAGGGTCGCGATCATTGCGATCATCGCCACGTTCTGCACGAAGCCGGCGGCGAGGAACAGGACCAACCCCACGCCCATGTGCCGAGCGTGGCCGAAGCCGAGCAGGAACACGTACCACAGCGCCGTGCAGAGAAGGGTCCATCGTTCGGCGTGACGCGGACCGCCTGTCAGCACCATCGTGATCGACGCGAGCAGGCCGCCCGTCGCGAAACTGGCGGCGAGGAGCCCGAGACCGGTGGCGTCCACGCCGTAGACACGTTGCGCCGCATACGGCAGCAGACCGCCCGAACACCGGATACGCGGTGAGGTTCACCAGGAGACTCGCCGCGTAGAACGCCGTGACGAAGAGGTAGGTGGGCCCGACACCGAGCGCGCTGGAGAGGCCGGCGCCCGCGAGCGCGCCGCCCACACGCGCGGAGTCCATGGTCGCGCGCGACATGCCGAGGGCGCCCATGAGGTGAGGGCGCGGGATGCTCTCGCCGATGAGCGTGTTGCGCATGACGAGGTCGTTCGGTCGCACGACGCCTGACAGTCCCGCCACCACGAGGACCCACGCCGGCGTCAGCAGTTCGGTGAGCGCGAGCAGGGTGAGGACGGCGGCGAGGGTGGCGTAGATCGCGCGCATCGCGCACAGCATGATCCGGCCGCCGAGACGGTCCCCGAGAACACCGAACATCGGAGCCGCCAGCGTGCCCAGGAACTGCAGCGAGCCGAAGGCGGTGAGCCACAGCACGGAGCCGGTCTGGACGAGGACGTACCAGCCGAGCACGAGCGTCTCCATCTCGAACGCCCACGAGGTGAGGAGGTCGGCCGGCCACTGGAAACGGAAGCTCCGAACACGAAAGGCGGCAAGGGTCAACGGCGCATTCTACCTTGTGCTACCCTCGCCACCCGAGGTGCGATCGTGCGACCAAACAGGATGAAGCAGATCTGGCGTGAGGGCCGGTTCGTCACCCTGGGATGGCTTTCCGTGTCCCACGGGTTCACGGCGGAGGTCATGGCGCGCCAGGGCTTCGACGCGCTGTGCGTGGACATGCAACACGGCCTCACCGACATGAACGACGTGTGGCCGATGCTCCAGGCCATCTCGCAGACCGACACCGTCCCCGTGGTGCGGGTCCCGTGGAACGACCCCGCCACCATCATGAAGGTGCTCGACCTCGGGGCCTACGGCGTGATCGTGCCGCTCATCAACACGGCCGACGACGCGGCGAAGGCCGTCGCCGCCTGCCGCTATCCGCCGGTCGGCATGCGATCGTCGGGTCCGGTGCGGGCGCTCCACTACGGAGGTGCCGATTACCTGGCGCAGGCCAACGGCGAGATCGTGGTGATGGTGATGATCGAGACGAAGGAAGGCCTCGCCAACCTCGATGCGATCTGCGCCACGCCCGGACTCGACGCCGTCTACATCGGTCCCGCCGACCTCTCGTTCGCGCTGGGGCTGCCGCCCGGGCCCGACAAATCGGATGCGCTGCACATGGCCACCTGCGACAAGATTCGCGAGGCGGCCCACCGCCACGGCATCAAGGCGTGCATGCATTGCGCGAGCGCGGCCTTCGCCGCGGGCGCGGTGAAGCGCGGGTTCGACCTCATCATGCTCACATCGGATCTCGCGTCGATGATCGCCGGCGCCCGCCGGCAGCTCGACGATCTCAAGGCCGCCACCGCCTGAAGTGACCGAACGCAGGATCACAGGAAAGGAGCGACCGATGAAGTCGCGAGCGTCGGCCGCCGTGAAGGCGGAAGCTCAGGCGGGCGGGTGCTGGGATCGCGTGGAGAAAGAGCTGAAGCTGCCGAAGTATGAGAAGTGGCCCGGGTACGAGACCGGCCTCCCGATGGTCCTGCGCCGCTACTGCGGACTGTGGGGCCGCGGTACATGAAGCTCGGTCTCAGCATCGGCTACTCGGGGTCGGAGCTGCGCCTGCCCCTGGGGCAGGTGCAGCGCGCGGAGCGGCTCGGCTTCGACTCCGTGTGGACGGCGGAGGCGTACGGTTCCGATGCGATCACGCCGCTCGCCTACCTGGCGGCGGTGACGCAACGGATCCGCCTCGGCACCGGCATCATGCAGCTCGCCGCCCGTACGCCGGCAGCGGCGGCGATGGCGGCGGGGACGGTGGACGCGCTCGCCGGGGGCGGACGCGTCATCGCCGGCCTCGGCGTCTCCGGTCCTCAGATCGTCGAGGGCTGGTACGGCCAACCGTGGGGACGACCGTACTGGCGCATCCGTGACTACGTCGCCATCATGCGAAAAATCTTCGAGCGCAAGGAGCCGGTGGCCCACGCCGGGCGCGAGATCGCGCTGCCGTACACCGGCCCCGGCGCCCTCGGCGTCGGCAAGCCACTGGTCTCGATCCTCCACATGAACCCGCGCCTGCCGATCTGGCTCGGGACCGGCACCGAGGCGAACGTCAGGCTGACGGCGGAAATCGCGGACGGCTGGCTGCCGCTCGGCTTCGTGCCACGCCTCATGCCGACGCTGCGCCCGTGGCTAGAGGAAGGTTTCCGTCGCGCGGGCACAGGCAAGGGCTTCCGCGACTTCGAGATCCAGCCCCGGGCGGACGTGGTGATCACAGACGATGTGCGCGGCGCCCTCGCCCGCATGAAGCCGCGGGTGGCCCTCTACGTCGGCGGCATGGGCCACCGCGACAAGAACTTCCATAAGGACATGATGATCCGCCGCGGCTTCGGCGACGCCGCCCAGCGCATCCAGGAATTGTATTTGGCGCGGCGAAAAGACGAGGCGACGGCAGCCGTCCCGGATGAGTTCTGCGACGAGATGGCGCTCCTGGGGCCGGTCGGCCGCATCCGCGAGCGCTATCGCGCGTGGGCGGACTCCGGCATCACCGGACTCACGATCGTCACCGACCAACCCGAAGCCATGGAGCTGATGGCGCAGCTCGCGCGATGACCTCTCCCGGTCCACCGTGACCATCGAACCGGCCGGTTCCTCCGAGCTCGACCGGCTGCAGGCGGCGCTCGCCGAGGCGCAAGCGCAGCAGTCCGCCACGAGCGAGATCCTGCACGTGATGTCGCGCTCGCCCGGAGACGTGCGCGCGGTGTTCGAGGCGATCGCGGACAGCGCCATGCGGTTGTTCCGGGCGTGGTCGGCCGTGGTGTTCCGCTACGAAAACGGGGTGCTCAGCTCGGCGGCGGCCCGGGGCGGTCTTCCCGGGAGCAGCGATTCCTACATGCCGGAGCACCAGGGGCTACATCCGAGGGAGGATTTCCCGCCCGGCCGCGCCATCCTCACCCGAAGCGTGGAGCACGTCACCGACGTCGATGCGGACCCATCCTGGGGCGAGCTCTTCCGCGCCGACGCACGGCGGCGCGGCTTTCGCTCCGTGGTCGCTATCCCGATGTTACGCGATGAGGATGTCCTCGGCGTGATCGGCGCCACGCGAGCGGAGGTCGGCGGCTTCTCGCCAGCGGAGATCGCGCTGCTGCAGACGTTCGCGAACGAGGCCGTCATCGCCCTCGACAACGCGCGCCTGCTCGCTGATCTCCACACGAAGAACACCGACCTCGCGGAGGCGCTGGACCAGCAGACGGCGACGGCGGAGATCCTTCGCGTCATCAGCACGTCCCCCACCGACCTCGAGCCCGTGCTCGAGACCGTCGTCAAGAGCGCCGCCCGCTTCTGCGGCGCGAGCGACGCCGAGATCTTTCAGCGCGAAGGAGAAGAGCTCCGCGTCGCCGCCCACCATGGCCCGATTCCCGGACCGGCCGGGCGCCGCATTCCCATCAATACCGGCAGCGTGTCCGGCCGCGCCGTGCTCGGGCGCCGTCCCGTGCACGTGCTCGATCTCCAGCAGGAGACGGAAGACTTCCAAGTCGGCAGCGCGTTGGCGCGGGAGTTCGGGTACCACACGACGCTTGCCGTGCCCTTGCTGCGCGAGGGCATCCCGGTGGGGACGATCAACCTCCGGCGTGCGGAGGTGTGCGCGTTCACGGACGGGCAGATCGCCGTCCTCCAGACCTTCGCGGACCAGGCCGTCATCGCGATCCAGAACGTGCGTCTGTTCCACGAGCTCCAGGCCAAGAACGCAAGCCTGACCGAGTCGCTCGAGCAGCAGACGGCGACGAGCGAGATCTTGAAGGTGATCTCGAGCTCGCCGACGGAAGTGCAGCCCGTCTTCGCGACTATCGCCGAAAACGCCCGGCGACTGTGCGAAGCCGAGTTCTGCTTCGTGTTGCGCTTCGAGGACGGGCTTCTTCACTTCGGTGCCTGTGATGGCCTCCCGCCCGAAGGACTGATCTCGTTTCAACGCGCGCTTCCCAGACCTGCGGACGAAGACACTGCAGCTGGTCGCGCGATCAGCACGCGTAGCGTCGCGCACATCCCGGATGTACGCGCGGATCGCTCCTACGGCGTGCTGTTCGTCGCGCAGGCGGTGACCTATCGCGGCATTCTGGCGGTTCCGATGCTCCGTGACCAGGAGCCGATTGGAGCGATAGCCGTCGCGCGGGCCGTCCCGGGCGCCTTTTCCGACGGCCAGATCGAGCTGCTCAAGACCTTCGCCGACCAGGCCGTCATCGCGATTCAGAACGTGCGCTTGTTCACGGAGCTCGAGACGCGCAACAGCGATTTGCGAGTCGCCCTCGAGCAACAGACGGCCACGAGCGACATCCTGCGCGTCATCTCGAGCTCGCCGACGGATCTCCAGCCGGTGTTCGACATCATCGCGGAGAGCGCCGTCACACTGTGCGGAGCCGACGTGAGCACCGTGACCCGCTTCGATGGGGAGTGGGTCCACCTCGGCGCGATCCACGGCTCGAATCCCGCGGGCATCGACGCGCTCCGGCGGACGTTTCCGATGGCCCCGAGTGGGGCGGGGGGAGCCGCGCGAGCGGTTCGTGACCGCGCCGTCGTCCACATCCCGGATGTCCTCGCGGACGCGGAATATCGGATCCAGGACACGGCGGTGACTTCCGGCTTCCGGTCGCTGCTAGGCGTGCCGATGTTGCGCGAGGGGCGGCCGATCGGCGCCATCACGCTCGGCCGGCACGAGCCCGGGCAGTTCTCGGACGAACAGGTCGCGCTGCTCAAGACGTTCGCGGACCAGGCCGTGATCGCCATCGAGAACGTGCGGCTGTTCACCGAGCTGGAGACCCGCAACAAGGAGCTGAAGGTCGCCCTCGAGCAGCAGACGGCGACGAGCGAGCTGCTGAAGGTCATCGGCCGGTCCACCTTCGATCTCCGGCCGGTCTTCGAGACGCTGGCCGAGAATGCGATCCGGCTCTGCGGCGCCGAGCGGGCGATGGTCTTTCGCTTCGATGGTCGACAGCTCCGCCTCGTCGCCGCCCACAACGTGACGGCGGAGCTCCGCGCATTCACCGAAGCGAACCCGATCCCGCCCGGACGTCACAGCGGTGGCGCCCGCGCCGCCCTCGAGCGACGCACGATCCACATTCACGATGCCCAGACCGACCCCGCGTACACTTACGGAGTCCGGGACGTCGATCCCGTGCGGACGGTGCTGGCCGTCCCCATGCTCAGGATGGATGAACTGCTCGGCGTGATCATCATCTGGAAGCAGGAAGTCGACCCGTTCGACGACAGTCAGATCGCCCTCACGGAGACGTTCGCCGACCAGGCGGCCATCGCGATCGAGAACGCGCGCTTGCTCACAGAGCTGCAAGCGAAGAATACGGATCTTACCGAGGCCCTGGAGCGACAGACGGCGACCGCGGAGATCCTGCGCGTCATCAGCAGCTCACCAACGGATGTGGATCCTGTATTCGCGACGATCCTTCCCAGTGCGGTGAGGCTGTCAGGAGCTCGAAGGGGCGCTCTGTTTCGCTTCGACGGCGAACTGCTTCATCTCGTGGCGCACCACAATCAGAGCCCGGAGGCGCTGGCGGCCTTGCAGCGCGCCTACCCGATGCGGCCAAGCCGTTTTCAGGCATCCGGTCGCGCGATCCTCGCCCGCGCCGTCGCCGAAATCCCGGACGTCAAGAATGAGACGGATTACTTGCCCGGCATGGCCGATCAGGCAGACTTGGGGAGCTTGCTTGCCGTGCCGATGCTGCGCGCCGACGGTAGTCCGACCGGAGTCATTGTCATCCAGAGATCGGAGGCGGGTGCGTTTCCCGCCGCGCATGTGGAGCTGCTCAGGACCTTCGCCGACCAGGCCGTCATCGCCGTCGAGAACGTGCGTCTGTTCACCGAGCTGGAGACGCGCAACAGGGAGCTGCAGGTCGCCCTCGAGCAACAGACGGCCACCAGTGAGCTGCTCAAGGTCATCGGGCGGTCGACGTTCGATCTCCAGCCGGTCTTCGAGACGCTGGCCGAGAACGCAGTCCGCGTGTGCGGTGCGGAACGCGCGTTTATCTTCCGCTTCGACGGTCAAGTCCTGCGGGGCGTGGCCAGCCACAATGCCTCCGAAGGCCTCATCGCCTTCATCCAGCAGAATCCCGTGACGCTCGGCCGCGGCAGTGCCACGGCGCGGGCGGGACTCGAGCGGCGCGTCGTCCACGTTCACGACGCCATGGCGGATCCGGAATACACCTACGGGGCACGCGACGTCGACCGCTTCCGGACCATCGTCGGGGTGCCCATGCTCCGGATGGGGGAACTGCTCGGGGTCATCACGATCTACCGCCACGAGGTGCGCCCGTTCAGCGACGGCGATATCGCTCTGATAGAGACATTCGCGGACCAGGCGGCCATCGCCATCGAGAACGCGCGCCTGCTCACCGAGCTCCAGGCGAAGAACTCCGACCTCACCGAGGCGCTGGAGCAGCAGACGGCGACGTCGGAGATCCTCCGGGTGATCTCGAGCTCTCCGACTGACGTCCAGCCGGTCTTCGACGCGGTTGCCGAAAGCGCCGCCCGACTGTGCGGCGCCTTCGACGCGTCGATCTTCCTGCGGGACGGCCAAGAGCTCCGTCTCGCTGCGCACCATGGCTCGATCCCCGTCCATTCCACACTCCCGCTGGTCCGCGGGACGAGCAATGGCCGAGCCGTCCTCGACGGACGGACGCTCCACGTCGAGGACATGCAACTCGAGACGGAACAATTTCCGGAGGGCAGCGAGAACGCGCGGCGTATGGGCCACCGGACGATCCTGTGCGTCCCCATGATGCGAGAAGGCGTCGCGATCGGCACGATCCACCTTCGCCGGACCGAGGCCCTGCTTTTCACCGAACGGCGAGTCGCCCTTCTCCAGACTTTCGCCGATCAGGCCGTCATCGCGATCCAGAACGTGCGGCTGTTCACCGAGCTGGAGGCCCGTAACCGCGACCTGCGGACTGCCCTCGAGCAGCAGACGGCGACCAGCGAGCTCCTCAAGGTGATTGGCCGGTCGACGTTCGATCTCAGGCCGGTGTTCGAGACCCTGGCCGAGAATGCGGTCCGGCTCTGTGAGGCCGAGCAATCTCTCATTTTTCGCTTCGACGGTGGGGTCCTGCGTTTCGTCGCCGGCCACAATACATCACCCGAACTCCGCGCGTTCATCGAACAGAATCCGCTCCGGCCCGGGCGTCAGAGCGCGGGTGGCCGGGCCGCGCTCGAGCGGCGCACGATCCACATTCACGATGCTGAATCCGATCCTGAGTACACTTACGGAGCGCGACAGATCGACGTTGTCCACACCGTGCTGGCGATTCCCATGCTGCGGGGGGCGAGCGAGCTCCTCGGCGTGATCGTGATTTACCGGTTCGAGACGCGGCCGTTCACCGACGGTCACATCGCCCTGCTGGAAACCTTCGCCGACCAGGCGGCCATCGCCATCGAGAACGCGCGCCTCCTGACCGAGCTGCAGGCAAAAAACGCGAATCTCACGGAAGCGCTCGAGCAGCAGACAGCGACCGCCGAGATCCTTCAGGTCATCTCCAGCTCGCCCACCGACGTACAACCGGTGTTCGAAACTATCGCGGCCAGTGCGCTCCGTCTCTGCAATGCCAGCTTCAGCCTCGTGGCCCGCTTCGACGGGGAGCTGATCCACCTCGCCGCCCTGCACAATGTGAGCAACCCGGAGGGGGTGGAGGCGCTTCGCCGGATCTTCCCGATGCGACCTGGGCGTGAGGGCTCGGTGGCCCGGGCGGTCCTGACCAGGGCTGTCGCGCATGTGCCCGACGTCCGTGAGGACCCGGAATATCGGATCCACGACGTGGCACGGGCCGCCGAGTACCGGAGCAGTCTCTCCGTCCCGATGCTGCGCGGCGACGTTCCCATGGGCGTCATCAACGTGTCGAGCACGGTCCCGGCCGCGTTCTCCGCGTCGCAGGTCGAGCTCGTCAAGACGTTCGCCGGACAGGCCGTCATCGCCATCGAGAATGTTCGCCTCTTCACCGAGCTGGAGGCGCGCAACAGCGAGCTGCGGGTCGCCCTCGAGCAGCAGACCGCAACGAGCGAGCTGCTCAAGGTGATCGGGCGGTCCACGTTCGACCTGCAGCCGGTCTTCGAGACGCTGGCGGAGAATGCCGTCCGACTCTGTGAAGCCGAGCGATCGCTCATTTACCGCTTCGACGGTGAGGCGCTGCGCGTTGTCGCCGGCCACAATGTATCGCCCGACCTCCGCGCGTTCGCCGAAGCGAACCCCCTCACGCCCGGGCGTCACAGCGGGGGGGCCCGCGCAGCCCTCGAGCGGCGCACGATCCACATTCACGATGCCCAGGCGGATCCAGAGTATAGCTTCCGCGCGCGAGAGATCGATCCTCTTCGGACCATACTGGCGATCCCCATGCTGCGGGCCGGCGAGCTCCTCGGAGTGATCCTGATCTACCGGCTCGAGGTCCGGCCGTTCACCGACGGTCACATCGCGCTGCTGGAGACCTTCGCCGACCAGGCGGCCATCGCCATCGAGAACGCCCGGCTCCTCACCGAGCTGCAGGCGCGGACGGCCCAGCTCACGCGCTCCGTCGAGGAGCTGGAGGCGCTGGGCGAGGTCAGCCACGCCCTCAGCTCTACCCTCGATCTCGACACCGTGCTCAACACGATCGTGACCCGGGCCAGCCAGCTCGCCCGCACGGACTCGTGCAGCGTCTACGAATACGACGACGCGACGCACGAGTTCGCGCTGCGCGCGACCCACAACCTCGACGAGGCGGTAGTGGAGGTGGCGCGGCGCACGCGGATCCGGCACGGCGAGGGGGTGGTCGGACGCATGGCCATCACGCACGAGCCGGTCCAAATCCCGGACATCGCCGTCGGCGGCGCCTACAGCGGGCCGCTACGCGAGGTGCTGCTGCGCACGGGCACTCGCGCGCTGCTCAGCGTGCCGCTCCTGCGCGAGGATCACCTCATCGGCGGACTCACGGTCAACAAGAAGACACCGGGGAAATTCGCGCCGGAGGTGATCGACCTCCTCAAGACCTTCGCCAACCAGTCCGCGCTCGCCATCCAGAACGCGCGGCTGTTCCGGGAGATCGGGGACAAGAGCCGTCAGCTCGAGGTCGCCGACCGCCACAAGTCTGAGTTCCTTGCCAACATGTCGCACGAGCTGCGCACGCCGCTCAACGCCATCATCGGCTATAGCGAGATGCTGCAGGAGGACGCCGCCGACCTCGGCGCCGAGCAGTTCACCGAGGACCTCAAGAAGATCAACGCTGCCGGCAAGCACCTGCTGGAGCTGATCAACGCCGTGCTCGATCTCTCCAAGATCGAAGCCGGCAAGATGGAGCTCTACCTAGAGACGTTCGACGTGGCCGGTCTCGTGCGAGACATCGCCGCCGTGATCCAGCCGCTGGCGGCGAAGAACACCAACCGCCTCGAGGTGCACTGCCCGGACAGCACCGGCGCCATGCGAGCTGACCTCACGAAGGTCCGCCAGGCGCTTCTTAATCTGCTGAGCAACGCGTGCAAGTTCACCGAGCTTGGCACCGTCGCGCTGACGGTGGCCCGGACGACCGCCGACGGACGAGAGTGGATCGTGTTCGATGTCGCGGACACGGGGATCGGCATGACGGCCGAGCAGCTGACCAGGTTGTTCGAGACGTTCGCCCAGGCCGATGCGGCCACCACTCGCAAGTACGGCGGCACGGGCCTCGGCCTCGCGCTCAGCCGACGGCTCTGCCGGATGATGGGAGGCGACATCACCGTCGTCAGCGAGCCGGGCCGCGGCAGCACGTTCACCGTCCGGCTCCCGCTCGAGGTCGCCGAGCCGACGCCCGAGGTCGTCGCGCCGACCGCCTTCGTCGAGGGTCCGGGGCCGGCGCTGGGTACTGTGCTGGTCATCGACGACGAGCCGGCGGTGCGCGACCTCATGCAGCGGTTCCTCTCCAAGGAGGGATTCCGCGTCGTCCTCGCGCCCGGCGGCGAGGAAGGCTTGCGCCTGGCCCGCGAGCTGCGGCCCGACGCCATCACGCTCGACGTCATGATGCCCGGCATGGATGGCTGGGCCGTCCTTTCCGCGCTCAAGGCCGATCCCGGCCTCGCCGACATCCCCGTCGTCATGCTGACGATCGTCGATGACAAGAACCTGGGCTACGCGCTCGGGGCCGCCGACTACCTCACCAAGCCGATCGACCGCCAGCGCCTCGTGACGGTCCTCCGGCAGCACCGGCGCGACCGCCCCGTGCTGGTCGTGGACGATGACGCCGCGCTCCGTCAGCTTCTTCGGCGCATGCTCGAGCCGGAGGGCTACACGGTAATCGAGGCCGAGAACGGTCGCGTGGCGCTCGAGCGCCTGCGGGAGATCGCGCCGAGCGTGGTGCTGCTCGATCTCATGATGCCGGAGATGGACGGCTTCGAGTTCGTGGCGGAGTTTCGCCGTCACGAGAGCTGGCGCGGGATCCCTGTCGTCGTCATCACGGCCCGCGACCTCTCGCGCGAAGACCGTGACCGGCTCAACGGCTACGTCGCGAAGATCCTCCAGAAGGGGGCTCACGGCCGCGAGCAGCTTTTAGCCGAGGTACGCGAGCTGGTCGCGGACAGTGTCGCGCGCCGGAGACCGGATCCCTGATGGCGAAGATCCTCCTCGTCGAAGACAACGAGATGAACCGCGACATGCTCTCCCGGCGCCTCGTCAAGCGCGGCTACGAGGTAGCGATCGCGCTCGACGGCGAGCAGGGACTGGCCATGGCGCGTTTGGAGCTGCCGGCTCTCATCCTGATGGACATGAGCCTGCCCGGGATCGATGGCTGGGAGGCGACCCGCCAGCTCAAGGCGGCGCCGGAGACGCGGCGCATCCCCGTGATCGCTCTCACCGCCCACGCCATGGCCGGCGATCGCGAGAAGGCCATCGCGGCCGGCTGCGACGACTTCGACACGAAGCCCGTCGAGCTTCCGCGCTTGCTCGAGAAGATCGAGGCCTTGCTCCGACAGACAGGGGCCGTATGAGCGTCGACCCCGCCGCTCAGCTCCGCCACGAGCTGCGCACACCGCTGAACCACATCATCGGCTACACCGAGATGCTGCTCGAGGAGCTGGACGCCGGCGCCAAGACCGAGCTGGCCGCGGAGCTCAGCGTGTTGCGGACGGACGCCCGCCAGCTCCTGGCCCTGCTGAACGACGTCCTCGCCCGCGGGCAAGCGTCGCCGCCCGACCTCGCCGCCGCTCGCGGCACGCTCGGGCCAGCTCTCGACCGCGTGCGCGCCGCCGCGGACAGCGTGCGTCGGCAGGGGGCGGCCGTCGGCGCCGAGACCGTGCTTGCCGACCTGGACCGCATCCGCGCGGCTACCGGCCGTCTGGAGGAGTTGCTCAGTCACGCCGGCGCCCCGTCGAGCCACGGCGTTACGCCGGGCAGCGAGGCCGCGTCCGGCGAGCCGACCGCGGGTCGGGGCGTGATCCTGGTCGTGGACGACATCGAGGAGAACCGCGACATGCTGGCGCGCCGACTCCGGCGCCAGCGGTACGAGGTCCTGACCGCCGCCGGCGGACGGGCGGCGCTCGACGTGCTTGCGTCGAGGCCGGTGGATCTCGTCCTCCTCGACGTCATGATGCCGGATCTCGACGGCGTCGCCGTCCTCCAGCGCATGAAGCAGGAACCCGCGCTGCGGGACATTCCGGTGCTGATGATCTCCGCGCTCGATGAGCTGGACAGCGTGGCGCGCTGCATCCAGCTCGGTGCCGAGGATTATCTGGGCAAGCCGTTCGAGCCGGTGCTGCTCCAGGCCCGCGTGGGCGCGTGCCTGGAAAAGAAGCGGCTGCACGACCGCGAAGTGGAGCACCGCCGCGAGCTGGCGGCGTTGAACGAGACCCTGGAGCGCCGCGTCGCCGAGCAGGTGGCGCAGCTCGAACGGCTCGGCCGTCTCAAGCGCTTCTTCTCGCCGGCCCTGGCGGAGGCCATCGTCGCCGGTGGCGCCGACGACCCGCTCCGCACGCATCGACGCGAGGTCACCGTGGTGTTCGTCGACCTGCGCGGGTTCACCGCGTTCGCCGAGACCGCCGAGCCCGAAGAGGTCATGGCCGTGCTGCGCGAGTATCACGCCGAGATGGGCCGCCTGATTCTCGAGCACGAGGGCACGCTGGAACGATTCGCCGGCGACGGCATCATGATCTTCTTCAACGATCCCGTCGAAGTACCGGACCCCGCGCCGCGGGCGATCCGCATGGCGGTGGCGATGCGCGATCGAGTGACTACGCTCGCCGCCGGGTGGCGCAAGCGCGGCTGGGATCTCGGTGTCGGCATCGGCATCGCGCAGGGCTATGCGACGATCGGCGCCATCGGCTTCGAGGGACGGGTGGACTACGGCGCGATCGGGACCGTCACAAACCTGGCATCGCGGCTGTGCGGGGAGGCGGAAGCCGGGACGATCCTCGTGTCGGCGCGGGTCGCCGCCGCTGTCGAGGACATGATCGAGGCCGAACACGTGGGGCCGCTGGCGCTGAAGGGCCTGGCGCGGCCGGTGGCGGCGGTCAATGTCCGCGGTCTCCGGCATTGAACGAGGGACGGTGCTCCGCGATCCCGCGCTCCGCGATGCCGCCAGGTCGTCGATTGCGATAAGCTTCCCGCCATGACGGTCTCCATCCGCCAGATCCACCCCGTGTTCGTCGGCGAGGTGTCGGGGATCGACATCGGCAGCCCGCTCTCCCGCGACGAGGTCGCGGCGGTCGAGGCCGGGATGGACCGCTACGCCGTGCTCGTGTTCCATGATCAGAAGATCAGCGACGAGCAGCAGATCGCGTTCAGCCGGAACTTCGGCGCCATCGAGGACGCGCGCGGCGGCAACATCACGCGCCCGGAGGACAAGCGGCTCCAGGTCGGCATGAACGACGTGTCCAACCTCGGCCGCGACGGGCAGCCGTTGCCGCGCGACTCCCGCCAGCGCCTGTTCAACCTCGGCAACATGCTCTGGCACTCGGACAGCTCCTTCCGCCCCATCCCCGCCAAGTACTCGATCCTGTCGGCGCGGGTGGTGAATCCGACCGGCGGCAACACCGAGTTCGCCGACATGCGCGCGGCCTACGACGCCCTCGACGCCGCCACCCGGGCGCAGATCGAGGATCTCGTGTGCGAGCATTCGCTGATGTATTCCCGCGGCTCCCTCGGCATGCTCGACTACTCCGAGGAAGAGCGCGCGCTGTTCCGGCCCGTGCGCCAGCGCCTCGTGCGCACGCATCCCGTCACCGGTCGCAAGTCGCTCTATCTCTCCTCCCACGCCGGCGGCATCGTCGGCATGCCGATGCCGGAAGCGCGCATCCTCCTCCGCGAACTCACCGAGCACGCCACGCAGCCGCAGTTCGTCTACGTCCATCGCTGGCGGCCGTGGGATCTCGTCATGTGGGACAACCGCCAGATGATGCACCGCGTGCGCCGCTACGACGAGAGCGAGCCGCGCGACATGCGACGCACGACGGTGGCGGGCGAGGCGCCCACGGTGGCGCAGGTCTCGACGGGGTAGGCGTATCGCCGCGCCGTGACCGAGCTCGAAGTCCTCCACTCCATCCAGAAGCGGTTGCTCTGGCTCTCCACCTGGATGGTGCACCACGCCAATTCCGTACGTCCGAGCGCGGACGGCACGAAGGTCGGTGGCCATCAGGCCTCGTCGGCGTCGGTCATCAGCCTTCTCACCGCGCTCTACTTCAAGGCGCTGGGGCCCGACGATCTTTTCGCGGTGAAGGCGCACGCGGCGCCGGCGTTCTACGCCGCGCAGTTCCTGCGTGGCCGCCTCGACGGCGCCGCTCTCCGCCGTCTGCGCGAGTTCGGCGGGCTGCAGGCCTATCCGAGCCGGCGGAAGAATCCCGACGTCGTCGATCTCTCGACGGGCTCGATGGGGCTCGGGGCCGTGCAAGCGACCTTCGGCGCCCTCGCCACGCGCTACCTCGTCGATCACGGCGCTGAGGTGCGGTCGGAACGGATGATCGTCATGGTCGGCGACGCCGAGCTCGACGAGGGCAACGTGTGGGAGGCGCTCGCGGAGGAGACGATTGCACGGCTCGACGATGTGCTGTGGATCGTCGACGTCAACCGCCAGAGCCTCGACCGCATCGTCCCCGACGCGCGCGCGCGACAGCTCCCCGCGCTCTTCGCGGCGTTCGGCTGGCGCGTGATCGAGCTGCGCTGGGGCAGCCGGCTCTCCGCGCTCTTCGCGCGTCCGGGCGGGGCCGCGCTCCGCGCTCGCCTCGCCGAGATGCCCTACGCGCAGTATCAGAGCGTGCTCCGCCTGCCTCCCGCCGCCATCCGCAAGACGCTCGCCACCGGCGCCGACGGCGGCGCCGCCATCGATCGCATGCTCGCCGACGTGCCGGATGACACGCTGCCCGCGCTCGTCGCCGACCTCGGCGGACACGATCTCGGGGCCATCCTCGCCGCGCTGGAAGAGGCGCGACGCGAGCGCGGCCGCCCCACCGTCATCCTTGCCCACACGATCAAGGGCTGGGGGCTGCCGCTCGCCGCTGATCCGCTGAATCACACCGCGCTGCTCACGTCGGCGCAGATCGAAACCCTGCGGGAGGCGCTCGGTGTCGAGCGCGGCCACGAGTGGGATGGATTCGCCGCTGACAGCGACGAAGCGCGCTGGATCGGCCGCCTGCCGCCGCTCTTCGCCCCGCCCCCCGCCGCGCCCGCGCCCGCGGTGCCGGCCACGATCGGCGAGACGTATCCCGACGAGTGCTCGACGCAAGAAGCGTTCGGACGCATCCTCGGCGCCCTCGCGCGACAACCGGTGGCGGAGAGCATCGTCACCGTCTCCGCCGACGTCGCCGTCACCACGCATCTGGCGGGGTGGATCAA
>DASXSB010000040.1:0-32120 GCA_036506275.1 Candidatus Methylomirabilota bacterium
GCCTCCGGGCTCACGTACTCCCCGCACAGCTTCGGGCGCGGGAAGCGGGCGCGGTCGAGCACGGTCACGGACAGGCCGCGCTCGGCGAGGAGGATGGCGGTGGCGGCGCCGGCGGGACCGGCCCCGACCACGATGACGTCGGCGCCGCCCGTCACGTGAGCACCGCCACCAGCCGCCCCAGCAGCGGATACGTGCGCACCGCGACGCGGCGGATTCCGGCGCGGCGCGCGAGGGCCACGAGCTCCTCGGGCGAATAGGCGCGGCGCACGGAGAGCGGCCCGTCGTGACGCGAGAAGGGATGGAAGGCGAAGAGCCGCGTCGCCACCCACACGAGCGCGAGCGAGAGACGGCTGCGGAGAAGATCGTTGACGATCACCCCGAGGCGGGCCGCCGCCCGGCCCGCGGCCAGAGTCGCGACCGCGGTCTCTGGATCCAGATGGTGGAGCAGGAGCGAGCTGGTCACCACGTCCACGCCACCGTCCCGGATGGGAAGGGCGGCGGCGTCGGCACGCACGCGCACGATCTCCGGGTAACGGGCGGCGTCGCCGCGGGCCAGCGGCGCGCCGTCACGATCGATCACGATCACCCGCAGCGGCCGTCGCCGCCGCCGGGCCCGGCGCACGAGGCGGACGGCAAAATCGCCGCGGCCCCCGCCCGCGTCGAGGATCACGAGCGGACGGCGATCGGGGGCGGCGTCGAGACGGCCAACGGCGCGCATGGTGAGCGCGTAGCCGCCGAACCACGCGTTGAGGCGGTCGACGTCGGCGAGAGAGGCGTTCCGATCGCGGGCGGGCACGGGTCGATCGAGGAACTCCAGGGCACGGACAGCGCGTCGCATCACCAGCGGAGAAGGGCGCCTTCGGCCGCGAAGCCGGGACCGAGGGCGATCATGATTCCCCACTCGTCGGGGACGGGCGCCTCCGCGCGCAGCATCTCCTCGAGCACGAAAACGATGGTCGCGGACGACATGTTCCCGTAGCGACGGAGCACGGCGCGCGCGTGCGCGAGCTGCGCGTCCGACAGCCCGAGCACGTCGCGGGCACGGTCGAGCACGCGGCGCCCTGCGGAGTGCAGCACCCAGTAGCGGATGTCCTCGCGCTTCAAGCCCTGCTCGAGCATGAGCGCGGCCGCCATCTCCCCGAACATGCCGGCCCCGATGCGCCGCACGTCCTTCGAGAGCACCACGCGCGGGCGCCCGCCCGGGTACTCGAACCCCATGGCGCCGAGGTGCTCGGAGCGGAAGATCGTGCGGTGGGTGACGACGCTCGGGCCCGTCCCCGCCGTGGAGAGGGCGAGGGCGCCGGCGCCGTCGGCGAAGATCGCGTGCGCCACCGCGCTCTCGAGACGGTCGTCGAGGAAGTACGCGGCCGAGCAGATCTCCACCGCCACCACGAGCGCGCGATGGGAGGGAAACGCGCGCAGGTGATTCCACGCCTGCTGGAGCGCCACCACCGCGGAGGCGCAGCCGGTGTCGCCCACGTGCGCGCGCTGCACGGACGCCCGCGCGCCGAGGCGCGCCACCAGGTGCGCGTCGAGGCTCGGCGTGAGCCGGCCCGTGCAGGTGGTGGTCGCGATGAAATCCACCTCGGTGGGCGCCCACCCCGCGCGCGCGAGCGCGCGGCGCGCCGCCGTCTCCGCCAGCTCGAGGGCGCCCCGCCGGAAGCGATCGTCGAGCTCGTCCACGGTCTCGGTGGGCGAGAAGCGCCGGGGATCGATGTAGAGGTAGCGGGCTTCGATGTCGCTGCGCCCGAAGAAGCCGCGGCGCTGGTCGTCGGTATACCCCGCGAGGGCGAGCAGCTCCGCCTGGCTGAAGCGCTGCCCCGGCGTCGCGGTGGCGACGGCGTTGATTCTCGGGAGCGGCATTCGGACCTCCGTGCGCGCGGGAAGTCGCGTAAGATGCAGGACGAATTCGAGCATACTGCGAGGGTCGGCCCCATGCCACTGTTCAGCTTCGAGGGAAAGGCGCCCACCGTGCATCCCACCGCGTTCATCGCGCCCACCGCCGTCCTCGTGGGCGACGTGACGGTGGAGGAGAACGCGTCGGTCTGGTACAACGCCGTCCTCCGCGGGGATTTCTCGCCGATCGTCATCCGGCGCGGCGCCAACGTGCAGGATTGTGCGGTGATCCACGTGACGCCACGCGGCGGCACCGACGTGGGCGCCGGCGCCACCGTCGGCCACCTGTGCGTGGTGCACGCGGCCACCATCGGGGAGGAAGCGCTCATCGGCAACGGAGCCACCGTCCTCGACGGCGCCCGCGTCGGCGTGCGCGCGATGATCGCGGCGGGCGCCCTCGTCACTCCCGACACCGAGGTTCCCGACGGCATGCTCGCCCTGGGCACGCCCGCCAAGGTGCGCGGTCCCCTCGCGGGGACGCCCGCCGAGTTCTGGGTGCGCGCGAATCCGGCGGCCTATCAACACCTCGCGCAGCGACACAAGGCGGGAGTGAAGCCGGCATGACCATCAAGCGCATCGCCTTCCTCGTGTTCCCGCGTCTGACCCTGCTCGACTTCATCGGCGGCTACGACGCGCTCCGGCGGGTGGCGCTGATGGGCGTGGACCGCGAGGTGCGCCACCGGATCATCGGCACCGCCCCCGACATCGTGGACGAGAGCGGTCTCGCCATCCGGCCCGACGCCGTCTACGAGGATCTCGACTCGTTCGACTTGCTCTACGTCCCCGGCGGCGTGGGCACGCGCGCGCTCATGCACGACGAGCGGCTCGTCGGCTACCTGCGCTCGTGGGGCGCGCGGCGGCCGCTGGCGTCCGTGTGCACGGGCGGCCTCCTCCTCGGCGCCGCCGGCCACCTGCGCGGTCTCCGCGCCACCACGCATTACCGCGCGTTCGAGTTGCTCCGCCCCTACTGCCGCGAGGTCGTCACGGATCAGCGCGTCGTCGACGAGGGGCGCGTGGTGACGGCGGGCGGCGTGGCCTCCTCGCTCGATCTCGGGCTCTATCTCGTCGAGAAGTACTGGGGCGCGGAGGCGCGCGGCACCATCGCGGCCCAGATGGAATATCGCGCGTACGCGGCGGTGTGACGCGTCGCCCGCGGCCGACCAGCGGCGCCGTCTGATCAGGCGCCGCGGAACTTCGGCGGGCGCTTTTCCTTGAAGGCAGCCACGCCCTCGGCATGATCGGCGGTGCGGCGCACCACCGCCATGTGCGAGGACACGAGGTCGAGATGCGTGCGCAGGTCCAGTCGCATGCTCTGGTAGACGAGGCGCTTGATCATGCGGATGGGCACCTGCGGCCCCTCCGCCACCTGACGCGCGAACGCGTAGGTGGCGTCGCGTAGCTCGCCCGGCGGCACCACCCGGTTCACGATGCCGAGGCGCAGCGCTTCCGGCGCCTCCACGAAGTCCGCCGTCCACAAGAGCTCGAGCGCCCTCGCGGTCCCGATGAGGCGCGGCAGGAAATAGGTGTCGCCGTCGCCGGGCACGAGCCCCACCCGCACGTAGCCCGTCGAGAAGCGCGCGTCCTCGGCGGCGATGCGCACGTCGCACATCAGGCACATCCCCATGCCGGCGCCCACGGCGAGGCCGTTGACCATCGCGATCACCGGCTTGTCCATCCCCTCCAGCGTGCGCGGGATCCGGTGGATGTGCTCCCACAGCTGGTTCTTGTGATCGAGCGGGCTCGGCTCCCCCACCCCCATGCGCGCGACGTCGCCGCCCGCGCAAAAGGCGCGCCCGCTGCCCGTCACCACGACCACGTTCACCTGGTCGTCGGCCTGGGCCTCGGCGAGCGCGCGCGCCCACGCGTCGATCATGGTCGCCGTGAACGCGTTCAGCTTGTCGGGGCGGTTGAGGGTGATGGTGGCGACGCGCTCGGCCACGTCGTAGAGGAGATCGCTGTCGCTCATGATCGTTCAGTCCTTGGGGAGGCCGAGCACGCGCTCGCCGATGATGTTGCGGAGGATCTCGGAGGTCCCGGCGCGGATACCGCTCGCGCGCGCGAGCAGCTCGTAGAATTCCCACTGTCCGTCGTCGGCCGCCCACCGCGATCCCGCCTTCACCTGGGAGTACGGCCCCAGCACCTGGCTGGCGGTGAGCGCGAGCTCCTGGTCGAGGTGGCTCCAGAAGAGCTTGGACGTCGAGCCCTCCGGTCCCGGCTCCCCGCCGCGCAGGATCTTGGTGAGGCTGCGATAGGCGTTGAGCTGGAGCGCCTGCTCGCCGATCCACAGCTCGGCCACCTTCTGGCGTAGCACGGGATCGCCGCTGCGCCCGCGCTCCCGCACCAGGCGCAACAGTCGGTGGAGCGCGTTGCGAAGCGAGATGTGACGGATGAAGGTGAGGAGGTCGCGCTCGTAGGCGAGCGTGGTGAGCGCCACCGCCCATCCTTCGTGGAGCCGGCCCACAAGGTGTTCGACGGGGACCGCCACGTTGTCGAAGAAGACCTCGTTGAACTCGGCTTCCCCCGTGAGCTGCCGGAGCGGACGCACGCTGATGCCGGGCGACTTCATGTCGACGAGCAGGAAGCTGATGCCCTTGTGCTTGGGGGCGGCGGGATCGGTGCGCACGAGCAGGAAGCACCAGTCGGCCACGTGGGCCATGCTCGTCCACACCTTCTGGCCGTTGACCACGAAGCGATCGCCGTCGCGGACCGCGCGCGTCTGGAGATTGGCGAGGTCGGAGCCGGCGTTCGGCTCCGAGAAGCCCTGGCACCAGATCTCGTCCGCGGTGAGGATGGCGGCGAGGTGGCGTTTCTGCTGGCCGGGTGTCCCGTGCTTCATGAGGGTGGGGCCGAGCATCGACACGCCGCCGCGATTCACCAGCTGCGGTGACTCCGCGCGCGCCATCTCCTGATAGAGGATGATCTGCTCCGTGATGGGCGCGCGGCGGCCGCCGAACTCGGACGGCCAGTCCATCCCGACGTAGCCCGCTTCCGCCATCCGTCGTTGCCACCCGCGCAGCTTCCGCACTTCTTCGTGATCGGCGCGCGAGGACGCGAAGGCGCGGCCGCGCAGATCGTCGGGGAGATTGGCTTCCAGCCATCCCCGCACTTCCTTGCGGAACGCCTCTTCCTGCTCGCTGAACTCGAAGTCCATTACTGCATCACCACGCCGCCATCCACGTTCAGCGCCTGGCCCGTGATGTTGCGCGCCTCGTCGGAGGCGAGGAACACCGCCGCCCACCCGATGTCCTCCGGTGTCTGCTCGCGCTTCATGGGCACGATGTCGGTCACGCGCTTGTCGAACACCTGCCGTGCCGTCATCCCGCTGAAGGCGGGATTGGTGGTGGCGAGATGGGCGGCCAGCTTCTCCCAGAACGCGGTGTAGAGCACGCCGGGACAGATCGCGTTCACGGTGATGCCGTGGGGCGCGAGCTCCTTGGCGACCACGCGCGTGAAGGTGATGACACCCATCTTCGCCACGCTGTAGGGCGGCATGGTGAGGGCGGAAATGGGGCCGGCGATGGAGGCGATGTTGATGATGCGGCCCCCCTTGCGCTCGATGAAGTAGGGAGCGATGGCCTTGCAGGAATGGAAGATCGACTTCACGTTCACCGCGAACGTGCGATCCCAGTCCTCCTCCGTGTTGTTCGTGAACGGCATGCCGGGGGCGGAGGCGGCGCCCGCGTTGTTCACGACGATGTCGACCTTGCCGAAGGCGTCGCGCGTGCGCTCGACCATCGACTTCACGTCGGCCGCGCTCGTCACGTCCGCCTTCATCACGATCGCCTTGCGGCCGAGCTCCTTGATCTCGGTAGAGACCTTCTCGGCGTTCAGCACCTGGATGTCGGGAATGGAGACGTCGGCGCCCTCGCGCGCCATGGCGAGCGCGATCCCGCGTCCGATGCCGCTGCCGCCGCCGGTGATGATCGCGACCTTCCCGAGGAGCCGCATGCCGCCTCCCTCGACGCATCTATATAATCGGTGGCTCGGAGGGCCCCATGACAACACAGCCGCTCAGGAGTCGCAACTGGTTCGGCCGCGCCGACCTCGACGGATTCGTGCATCGCTCGTGGCTGAAGACGGAAGGCTTCAGCGATCTCGTCTTCGACGGACGCCCCGTCATCGGCATCGCGAACTCGTGGTCAGAGCTGACGAACTGCAACGCGCATCTACGTCAGGTGGCGGAGGCGGTGAAGCGCGGGGTGTGGAGCGCGGGCGGATTTCCGCTGGAGTTCCCCACGATCTCCCTCGGCGAAGTGCTGATGAAGCCGACCACGATGCTGTTCCGCAACTTGATGGCGATGGACGTCGAGGAGTGCATCCGCGCCTATCCGCTGGACGCCGTCGTTCTGCTCTCCGGATGCGACAAGACGACGCCCGCCATGCTCATGGGCGCCGCCTCCGCCGACGTCCCCGCCCTCATGGTCACGGGCGGTCCCATGCTGCGCGGGCGCTGGCGCACGGAGGATCTCGGCTCCGGGACGGACGCGTGGCGCCTGTGGGCGGAGCGCCGCGCGGAGCGGCTCACCGACGAAGAGCTCTGCGAGGCGGAGTCCTGCATGTCGCGCTCGAGCGGCCATTGCATGGTGATGGGCACCGCCTCCACGATGGCGTCGGTGGCGGAGGCGCTCGGGATGACCCTCCCCGGCAACGCCGCCATCCCCGCCCCCGACTCGCGCCGTCTCACGCTCGCCGAGCTGTCGGGCCGGCGCGCGGTGGAGATGGCGCAAGCGCGCGGGCCACGGCCGTCGCAGATCCTCACCGCCCACGCGTTCGACAACGCGATCCGGGCCGACATGGCCATCGGCGGCTCCACGAACGCGATCATCCACCTCGTCGCCATCGCCGGCCGCGTGGGCGTTCCGCTGCCGCTCACGCGGTTCGACGAGCTCGCGAAGACGACGCCATTCCTCGTGAACCTGCGCCCGTCCGGAAAATACCTCATGGAGGATTTCTTCTACGCGGGCGGCCTCCCCGTCGTGCTGAAGGAGCTGTTGCCGCTGCTGCACGGCGACGCCCTCACCGTCAACGGCAAGACGATGGCCGCCAACGTCGCCGGCGCGCGCTGCTACAACGAGGACGTCATCCGGCCGCTCGGAATGCCGCTCGCGCCCGAGGGCGGCACCGTCATCCTGTTCGGCAACCTGTGTCCGGACGGCGCCGTGTTGAAGCAGTCGGCGGCCTCTCCGCACCTGCTCACCCATCGCGGGCGCGCGGTGGTCTTCGAAGACCACGCCGATCTCCATCGCCGCATCGACGATCCGAATCTCGCCGTGGACGAGACCTCCGTGCTCGTGCTGAAGCAGGTCGGGCCCAGGGGCGCCCCCGGCATGCCGGAGTGGGGCGCGGCGCCGATTCCGGCCCGTCTTCTCAAGAAGGGCGTGAAGGACATGGTGCGGATCTCCGACGCCCGCATGAGCGGCACCTCGTACGGCACCGTCGTGTTGCACGTGGCGCCGGAGTCCGCGGTGGGCGGCCCCCTCGCCCTCGTGCGGGACGGCGACGAGATCGAGCTCGACGTGCCGCGCCGCCGTCTCAACCTCCGCGTGAGCGATGAGGAGATCGCGCGGCGGAAAGCGGCGTGGAAGCCGCGGTCACCGCACTTCTCGCGCGGCTACGGGCGGCTCTTCCTCGACCACGTGCTGCAGGCGAACGAAGGTGTCGATTTCGATTTCTTGCGGGGGAAGACGCCGGTCCGGGACGAAGACACGGCGGGGCCGTCTCACTCTTAGTCCTCCCTCGGCGTTCGTTGCCCAGCTGGGACTGGTCTCCAGCGGGGCGCGGGCGGGGGGGGGCGCCGGCTGGGGTCAGGCGGCGCGAGAGGTGGGCGCGGGGCGGGTGCGCTCGAGGGCGCGGAGCTCGGCGTGGACCCTCGCGGCACAGCGGCGGCAGATGCCGTCGGTGACCTTGATGCCGAGGCCACAGCCGCGCCAGGCGGCGACGCCATTGATCAACGGATAGCCGAAGTACATCCGGTGCCAGCCGCAACGCCGCACCAACATGTCCTGCGATTGAGCAAGACGGATGCCGACGAATCAGCGACGCCGGGGCCGCGCGGAACTCTTCCGTCGCGTCGAGCGCGCGAGACCATCCCGGCCCGCCGCCGCGAGAGCCTCTCGGAGAGAGTGACCGTGAGCCCGGAGCACGCGGGCGGCGGCGGCCGCGGGAAGGCCGGTGCGCGCGATGACGATGGCGAGGCGGGCGTGACCGCGCGCCGCGCGCAACGCCTGCCGCGCCTCCGCCGTCGTCACCGCCGCCAGCTCCTCCACCAGCCGCTGCGCACGCGCTCGGAGCTTCCGCGAGCGCGGCTGGAGATCGACCATGCGGTTTCCGTACACCTTGCCGAGGCGCACCATGCTCGCGGTCGTGAGCGTGTTCAGGACCAGCTTCGTCGCCGTCCCTGCCTTGAGGCGCGTGGACCCGGCGAGGACCTCGGGGCCGGGCGCAGGCGCGATGACGACGTCGGCTCCCGCCGCTCCCTTCGTGACGGCATTACAGGCGACGAGCACCGTGGCGGCGCCGCGTCCGCGCGCAGCCATCAAGGCCGAGCGCACGAACGGCGTCACCCCGCTCGCTGACACGCCCACCACGACGTCGCCCGCGCGCACGCGCGCGCGCACCGCTCGCGCGGCGGCGCCGGCGTCGTCCTCGGCGCCCTCGCGGGAGCGGAACACGGAGGCACGGCCACCCGCCATGATCGCCTGCACGCGCGCGGGCGGCGTCCCGAACGTGGGCGGGCATTCCGCCGATTCCAAAATCCCGAGGCGCCCGCTCGTCCCCGCTCCCACGAAGAAGAGCCGACCGCCGCCGCGCAAGGCGGGCACGATGAGATCGACGGCAGCCGCGATGTCGCGTCCCACCCGCCCCACCGCGCGCACCGCGCGCGCGTCCTCGCGGTTCATGAGGGCGGCGATGGCGCGCGCGCCGAGCCGGTCGAGATCGCGGCTGGCGCGGTTCGCCCGCTCGGTGGCGAGCCGATGGTACGAGATGGCAGTGCGCACGGACGCGTACGTTACTATCGTGCGATGCCCGCCGTCGAATCCGGCCTCGAGGTGCTCGTGCGCCGTCGCCCCGCCCTCGTGCGCGGACGGCGTCTCGGTCTCCTCGCCCACCAGGCCTCGGTGGACGGCGGACTTCTCCACGCGGCGACGTTGCTCGCGCGGGTGCCGCGCGCGCGCCTCGTCCGCCTGTTCGCGCCCGAGCACGGGCTGTGGGGCGCGGCGCAGGACCACGCGCACGTCAGCCGCGCCGACGATCCCGTCACGCGGCTCCCCGTCCACAGCCTGTACGGCGAGCGACGCGCGCCGACGGCGGCCATGCTGCGCGGTCTCGATGCGCTCGTCATCGACCTCCAGGACGTCGGCGCCCGCTACTACACGTTCGTGTGGACGGCCGCCCTCGCCATGCGGGAGTGCGCGGCGGTACGCGTGCCGGTGATGGTGCTGGATCGGCCGAACCCGCTCGGGGGCGAGCTGATGGAGGGCAACGTCCCCGATCCCGCGTACACGTCGTTCGTCGGTCTCTACCCGTTGCCGGCACGGCATGGCATGACGCTCGGCGAGCTGGCGGGCTACCTGAACACCGAGCACGATCTCGGCTGCGCGCTCACGGTGGTGCCGATGCGCGGATGGCGACGACGGATGACGTGGGAGGAGACGGAGCTGCCGTGGGTGGCGCCGTCCCCCAACATGCCGACGCCCGACACGGCGCGTGTCTACCCGGGCGGCTGCCTCTTCGAGGGCACGAACCTCTCGGAAGGTCGAGGCACGACGCGGCCGTTCGAGTGGGTGGGCGCGCCGTATCTCGACGCGCACCGCTTCGCCGACGCTCTCGCCGCGGAACGACTGCCCGGCGTTGGCTTCCGTCCCATGCGCTTTCTCCCGACGTTCCACAAGTGGGCGGGCCGGCTCTGCGGCGGCGTGCAGATCCACGTGACCGATCGCGCGCGCTTCAAGCCGTTCGTGACGGGGCTGGCGGTGGTGGCGGCGGCGCGGCGGCTGGGTGGCGCGCGCTTCGCCTGGCGGCGGCCACCCTACGAGTTCGAGGAAAAGAAGCTTCCGATCGACATCCTCTGCGGCACCGACACGATCCGGCGCGCACTCGAGCGCGGTCGTTCGCTCGGCGAGATCGAGCGCGCGTGGCGCGCCGACCTCAACGCCTGGAAGCGCCGACGCGCGCCCTACCTCCTCTACGACTAGCGACCTCTACCGAGCGACGCGAGTGACTACGAGGAGAACAGTCGGCCGAAGAATGCCTTGATGCTGGCGGCGGCGGCGGCCGCGCTGTCCTTCGTGCTCTCCCACGCGCTCTTCGCCTGCGGCTCGGCCGCCTTTCCCGACTCCTTCAGCTTGTCGCCGGTGACCTTCGCGCCCTCGGTGACGGTCTTCCCGACGCCCTTTGCCGTCGTCTCCACGCCTTCGCCGATCTTCTTGGCGCCGCTCTCGACGTCGCGTGTGGCCGCCTTGAGCTTGGAATCGTCCGCGGCCGCGGCGGACACGGGCCCGGTCACGAAAGCGGCGATGGTGATGAGAAGCGCTATCGTCATTGTTTTCATGGTTGAACCCTCCGAGGAGACCTTCACGATCATGATACCGCCGGTCGGAGCAGATCGCCGACCGCGGGTCGCTTCCCGCCCGCCGTCGATCTGCTCGACCGGAGGTCTTGGAGGCGGCTAGCTCGTGTAGCCGCGGGCGCGCATGCAGCTCGCGTACGCCTCGCGGTACCGCTCGTCCTTCTTTCGGTTCTCGTTCAATCCGTAAAGGGTCCCGCCCGCGGCGCCCACGAGGCCGCCGATGGCCGCGCCCTTGCCGGCGCCCTTCCCACCGTCCGCGATGGCGCCCCCGCCGGCACCGGCGGCGGCGCCCACGGCGGCTCCGATCGCGGCATCCCGCACCACCTCCACCGTCTTGTCAGTGGTGCTCGCCGCCTCGCGATTGCAGCTCGCGATCGCGGCCTGGGTGGGAACGCGGGGCTTCGTAACGGGAGCGGCCGGTGATTTCGCCGCCGGCGCGGGGGCCACTGCCGGCCGCTCCTCGAGAGACGCGCTCGGCGCGCCGATTCCTGACCAGTTGGCGACGACCAGACCCGTCGCGAGCGCCGTCGCCATCATCAACGCCATGCCGAGCGCGATCAACTTCCACGGGTTCATCCCGCTCAGCGCTCCTTGTTCGTCGCCGGCGACACCGTCGGCGATGCTTCTCCGCCGCGCGGCTGCTCCGCTACCGCCCGCCGCCGTTGTTCCGTGTTGTAGCGCGCCAGCACGTGACCGACGCTCTGCTCACGCAGCAGGCCACGCGACTTCATCTCCGTGAAGACCTCGCCCCAGCCCTGGCCGCTCTGCCGCCGCGCCGAGATCTCGGCGAGGGTGAGGCGTCGCGGAGCCCCGGGCGTGGGATCGACGACCTGCGCCTCGAACAGCGCGCGTGCCGTCACCTGGTTGGTGGGGGTGAGCCGCTCGTAGGCGCCGTCCGGCCCCGTGCCAGCAAGGGCCGGGGTGCTGCTGCCCAGCAGCGCGCCGTACAGCAGCAGCGCCGCCGCGAAGTTCGTTCCGTGCCCGTTCATGACGATCTCCCCTCTGTCATGCCCGAGGGGCGCCGCCGCCCGCCCACGGCGGTGGCGAGCACCCTCGGGGTGGGTGAGATAGCACCGGATGTGCCAAGGCTGACCGGGCCGGGACGCGTTGATTTCGTGTGCGTTCAGAACCGGGGTGCCACCGGGGTGGGCGCTTTGCGTCGACTGGATGACAGACCGTGCCAGATTGCATGCTTCCGGTGGCTCAGCCGTTAAAATCTGACCCATGCCCAATCTGGAAGACCTCGTCGGCGAACAACTCATGATCGGCTTGACGGGAGCGTCGCTCCGCGATGCCGACATCCAGCTCTTCCGCGACACGCGCGCGGCCGGCCTCATTCTCTATCGCCGAAACTTCGAGAGCCCCGCGCAGCTCCTCGCCCTCCTGCATCGCCTCGAAGGCGCGCTCGGACGGCGTCTGCTCGTCGCCACCGATCACGAGGGCGGCCGCATCGTGATGCTCGGGACCGGCACCACGATCTTTCCCGACAACCTCGCCGTCGGCACCGCCGGCGACGAGATGTTCGCGCATCGCGAGGGCATCATCGAAGCGCGCGAGCTGCGCCGGCTCGGCATCGATCTGAATCTCGGGCCCGTGCTCGACGTCCTCACCGACGCCTACAGCCCGAACATCGGCATTCGCTCCTACGGCAAGGATCCGAAGATCGTGGGGCGATACGGGGTCGCGCGCATCACGGGCATGCGCGAGGGCGGCGTGTCCGCGTGTCCCAAGCACTTCCCCGGCAAGGGCCATTCGCCGCTCGACGCGCACCTGCGTCTGCCCACCATTCGCTCCACGTGGGAGGAGATGCGCGCCGTGCACCTGCCGCCGTTCCTGGAGGCGATCGAGGCGGGCGTGGAGTGCGTGATGACCTCGCATCCCGTCTACCCGAACCTGGATCCGTCCGGTGTGCCCGCCACCTTCTCGCGCGTGATCGTCGAGGACCACCTGCGCCGCGAGCTCGGGTTCGGCGGCGTCATCGTCTCCGACGACCTCGAGATGGGCGCCATCGGAGAAACCACGTCGATCGGGGACGCCACCGTGCGGGCGGCGGCGGCCGGTCACGACCTGCTCTTGATCTGCCACACGGAGCCCGCCCAGCGGGCGGCGGCGAGCGCGCTCGCGGAGGCGTATCGCACGGGTGCGCTGCCGCGACGGCAGCTCGAGGAAGCGGCGGCGCGCGTGCGGCGGTTGCGCGAGAGCCGGACGACGCGCGTCGCCGGTGGACCGCCGGCGCCGGAGCCGGCGGGAGCGGCGCTGGCGATGGCGATCGCGAGCCGCGCCGTGACCGAGGTCTCGGCGGCGCCGTCCGGGCTCAAGCGCGCGCTCAACGATCGCGTGGCCGTGATCTTCCCCCGCTTCTCCGACCTCGCGCCGCGCATCACCATCGAGGCCGAGATCTGCGACGAGCGCTCGTACCTGGCGAGCGCGTTCGGGCGGGCGGGCGTGACGCCGGAGACCACGCTGGTGGGGATCGAGCCGTCACCGGCGGAAGTGGAGGCCGCGGTCGCCGGGGCCGCCGCCGCCGATGTGACGGTGCTCTTCCTGTTCGACGGCCATCTCTACGCGAGCAACCGCACGCTACTGGAGGCGGTGCAGGGATCGACGCGCGCGCTGGCCGTGATCCTCCTGCGTGACCCCTACGACGCGAGCCTGTTACGGCCGGGGGTGTTCGGGCTCACCGCGTTCGGCTTCCGCAAGTGCCAGCTCGACGCGGTGATCGCCCGCCTCACCCACGTGTAGCGCGCGTCTCCGCCGAGCGCGCGTCTACGTGTAACGGGCGTCCGCGGCCCCCCGCGTCTCGCCCGCCAGCGCGCCCAGGGCGAGGGCGAGCGCGATCGTTCCCGCGGTGCCGAGGATCACCAGCCACGACCACGCGAAGGTGAGGACCTTCGTCTCCGAGAGCACGAGAAGCACGAGGTTGACGAGAGCCATCACCACCATCGCGACCACGTTGGCGCCGTCGGGGACGGGGCGCCGCCACAGGAGCCCGAGCAGGAACACCCCGAGGAGCGAGCCGAACGTCACGCCCGCGATCTTGAAGGCCAGCCACAAGATGCCGCTGAACGAGGAGAACCCGTACGCGAGCGCGGCCAGCACGAGGCCGAAGGCGCCCACGCTCACGCGCGAGATCAGCAGATAGTGGCGCTCGGAAGCGCCGCGCACCAGCAGCGGCCGGTAGATGTCGGTGACGAACGACGCCGACAGCGACCCCAGCGGAGAGTCGATGGAGGCGAGGACGATCGCGCTCAGCATCAGGCCGCGCAGCGCGGCCGGCATCACCTGCTGCACGAAGTGCGGCAGGATCTCGTCGGGCCGCGACACCGGCAGCTCGGGATGCTGGGCGTAGAACGCGTAGAGCCCGGCGCCGAGGCTCAAGTAGATGGCGAGGGTGAGGAGAGTGCCGAGGGGCGTGATGCAGAGCGTGCGCTGGCTCTCCTGCCGCGTTTCCACCGTGAGCAGCCGCTGCATGAGGTCGTGGTCGGTGCCGAAGGCGGCCATGGAGCCGAAGAAGCCGTTGAGCACGGCCACCCACACGATGTTGGGGTCGGTGAGGATGCGGGTGAGAAAGTCGGGCGCGGTGGGCGGTGGTCCCCAGTTGATGATGTTGAGGCGACCCGCCTCCCCCGCCATGTGGGCCACCGCGCCCACGCCGCCGTTGACCTGGCTGACGAGGAAGCCGAGCGTCACCGCGCCCGCGACGAGGAAGACGAGGGCCTGGAAGACGTTGGTCCAGATCACGGCCTTCACGCCGCCCGCCGCCATGTACGCGATCGACACCACCGTGAACACGATGATGGTGGGCAGGAGCGGCCACCCGAGCAGGATCGACACCGCGAGCGTGGCCGCCATGAGGCGGACGCCCGATCCCAGGAGCCGCGTGACGAAGAAGAAGATCGAGCCCGTGACCTGGGTGGCGCGGCCGAAGCGATGGGCGAGGAATTCGTAGATCGTCGTCACCTGGTGGCGATAGAAGGCGGGGATGAAGAGGAGGGCGACCGCGAACTTGGCGAGGCTCGAGCCCACGAAAAACTGCGCGTACTCCCAGTTCTCGCTGTAGGCGGTGGCCGGCACCGAGATGATGGTGACGGCGCTGATCTCGGTGGCGAGGAACGAGAGCGCCACCGCCCACCACGGCTGGCGGCGGCGGGCGAGGAAGAAGTCGCTGGTGTCGCGCTGCTCGCCCGTGAACCTGAGGCCGATGACGAGGAGCACCGTGAGCGAACCGAGGAGGACCGCGTAGTCGGGCCACGTGAGCGCCGTGGGGGGCGTACCGGGCACGCCCCATGATACTCGATCGCTACGAGCGGTCCGTCATACTCGCGGCGATGCGTTTGCGGCGGAGGCGATCGACGAGGGAGGCGTACGACGACGACTGGATGATGCGATCGAACTCGTTCCGGTAGTTGGAGACGAAGCTCACGCCCTCCACCATCACGTCGTACACCCGCCAGCGCCCGTCCCGGAGGTGGAGTCGATAGTCGAGCGCGAGCTCGGCATTCGGGCGCAGCGAGACGCGCGATTTCACCACCGCGTAGCCGTCGTCCACGACCTCGCCCGGATAGGTGATGGTCTGTCTCGCGTACACCTCGATCCTGTCCACGTACGAGCGTTCGAGCAGATCGCGGAACAGCACCACGAACTCCCGCCGCTCGCGCGCCGAGCGCGCCGCCCAGTGCCGCGAGAGCGTGCGCCGCGCCATCTCGTCGAAGTCGAACAGATCGCGGCCGACTTTCAGGAACTCGACGCGACGGCGCTCCGTGCGCTCGGGCTCCTCGGCGGCCGCGGTGTCGCGAATCACCGCCAGCACGCGCGCGACGGCGGACTGCACGACCTCGCGCGGTGATGAAAGGGGGGCGGCGACGGCGGTGGCGGTGAGCATCAACCAGGCGACGAGGATCTTCCCCATGGTGGTTGCTCCTCACCCGGAATCCAGCAGGTTGTGTGCCACGGCCGCGTCTCGGGGAACGTCGTGATTTCCGAAGAGCGCCCGGCGCGCACGCCCATCGCATAATGTCCCCGGGTGTCACTATGGCGGCGATGCACGGTCCTGACCGCGCGCTCTCGATGGGCGTCGACGTCGGCGGCACGTGGGTGCGCGTGGTGGTCACGCGCGGGGGACGCGCGCTCGCGCGAGCACGTTCGCGCACGAACCGCGTGCCCGCGCTGCCGGCGTTCCTGCGGCGCGTGCTCCGCGACTGCCACGCCACGCGCGTCGACGCCCTCGTCGTCGCGTCGCGCGGGATCTGGACGCCGCGCGAAGTGGCGGAGCTCCGCGCGCGACTCCGTCCCCTCGCCCGGCGCGTGCACGTGATGTCCGACGCGCAAGCGGCGCTGCTGGGTGCGCTCGACGGAGAGTCGGGCGTGCTCGTGCTCGCCGGCACCGGCTCCATCGTGCTCGGCCGCGCCCGATCGGGACGGTGGGCGCGCGCGGGAGGTCTCGGTCCCCTGCTCGGCGACGAAGGATCGGCGTTCTGGATGGGGCGCGAGTGGCTGCGTGCGATGGCGCGTGACGGCGACTTCGCGCGGGCGCGGGCGGCGGCGCGGGCGACGGCGCCGGTGGCGCGCATCGCGGCCCTGGCTCCGCGCGTGCTGGGGGCGGCGCGGGGAGGCGATCCCCGCGCGCGCGCGGTGGTGCGGGCGGCCCAGACGCACCTCGCCGGTTTCGTGCGCGACGTCGCGCGCCGTCTTCGCCTCCGCCCTCCCGTCGTCGTGAGCTGGGCGGGTGGCGTCCTCGACGATCCGACGTTCCGGGCCGGGCTCGCGCGCGCCGTTCGACGGGCCGGGCTCCGCGCGCGGTGGCGGCCGCCCGCCGCCCCCGCCGTGGTCGCCGCCATCCGCCTCGCGGAGCGGCTGGCCGCACGGTGACGTCTCCGAAGCCCGCGCGCCGGCTCGTGATTACCGTCTGTCCTCGCGAGCGTGGGGTCGTGTCGCTGCCGGTGGCGCGAGGCGGCCCCGTTCGCCGTCTCGATGCGCAGGGCATCGTCCGCGCCCTCGGCGGTCTCGTCGCCCGCCGGCGCCTCGGCGATCGCGTGCAGATCCGGGAGGGATGCGCGGGGGGCTGCTTCGGGCGCGGCCCCAACGTGGGGGTGACCATATATCCGTTACCACCGCCGGGGGAGCGGATGGACGGGGTCGCGGTGGGGTGGCGGACCTACGTGGGCACGCTGGCCAGCCTGGACTGCCTGAGCCGGATCCTGGACGACAACCTCAGCTAGCGCGTCCCGAGCGTCTTTTTTGCTATCGTAGAATCACGCGGCCTGGGGCCGTGCCGTCGGGTTGGTATCCGCGCAGTGCACCACGGGCAGGAGGACAGGCGAGCGTGGCAGAGGAGCGTCTCCCGAGCGGTGCGATCCCGCCCGGGTTCCGGCTGCCGTTGAAGATCAAGCTGAGCCTCCTCATCACCGCCCTTCTCACGCTCACCGTGCTGCTGGTGAGCGCGTTCCTGTTGCGCCAGAGTCAGCGCGACCTCACCGATCAGATGACCAAGCGCGGGCTCACCATCGCCGAGAACCTCGCCGCCAGCGCGAAGAGTCCCCTCCTCACCGAGGACGAGCTCACCCTCAACGTCCTCGTGAAGGACGCGATGAAGGACAAGGACGTCGCCTACGTCGTCATCGCCGATCATCACGGGAAGGCCATCGCGCACTCCGACGTGAGCCTGGTCGGCAAGTCGGTGGAGCGCCCGCGGGGGCTCAAGCCGCTCGCTGACGCCCGTCTCGTGCAGACCTACCGCTCCGACGAGCAGGGCGATCTCATCGACGTCGCGGTGCCCCTGCTGTTCCGGAACGTGCCGGTGGGCTCGCTCTACCTCGGCTTCAGCCAGAAATCGATCGTGGAAGCCCTCGCCCGCGCCCGGCGGAACGCTGTCCTCATCAGCGCGGGCATGGTGCTCGTCGGCATCGCGGGGGCGGTGGTGCTCGCCTCCCTGCTCTCGCGACCGATCCTGCGACTGATGGAAGGGACGCGCGCCATTGCCTCCGGCGATTTCCTGGTCGCGCTCCCCATTCCATCCCGCGACGAGATCGGCGCCCTCACGCAGGCGTTCAACACGATGGCCAAGAGCCTGCGCGAGAAGGAGATGATCAAGCGCGCCTTCACGCGTTACGTTGCGCGCGAGGTCGTGGACGAGGTGCTGAAGGACCCCGAGAAGCTCGTGCTCACGGGGGAGCGCCGTGACGTCACCGTGCTCTTCTGCGACATCCGCGGCTTCACGCCCACCGCCGAGCGGCTGTCGCCGGAAGAGGTGGTGGCGCTCCTCAACAGCTTCTACACGCTGCTCATCGACACCACGTTCAAGCAGGAAGGCACGCTCGACAAGTTCCTGGGCGACGGCGCCATGTGCGTGTTCGGCGCCCCCGTCTATTATGAGGATCACGCCTACCGCGCCATCAAGACCGCGCTCGCGATGCAGGCGGGCGTGCGGGAGCTGAGCGCGAAGCGGCTGGCCGAGGGCCGGGAGCCGATCGCCATCGGCATCGGCGTCAACGCCGGCGACGCCGTGGCGGGGACGGTGGGCACCGAGGATCGCATGGAGTACACGGTGATCGGCGACAGCGTCAACCTCGCCGCCCGCCTGGAGTCGAACGCCAAGCCGGGCCAGATCTTGATCACCGAGTGGACATATCGCAAGGTGAAGGGCCTCGTGAAGGGACGGTCGCTCGGCGCCATCAAGGTGAAAGGCAAGGAGGAGGAGATCGAGGTGTACGAGGTGCTCGGTCTCACGGGAGCGCGTCCGTGAGAGCGCCGCTTCCCTTCACCGGCATTGCGCTCGCCGCGCTGCTCGCCGGCGCCTGCGCGACCACGAGCACCACCCCCACCGCCCCACCCCCCACCACCGCCGATGGCGACGTCGACAAGACCCCCCGCGTGACGGGCAAGGAAGTGTTCGAGTCCGAGGACTGGATCGTCGCCATCGCGCGCCCGGGCGACACCTCGGAGCGGCTGGCGAAACGCTTCCTCGGCGACAGCGCGCTCGCGTGGCGGATCGAGGATTACAACGATCGCGCCACGTTCACGGCGGGGGAGGCCGTCGTCATCCCGAAGCGGTCGTGGAACACGAGCGGCGTGGAGCCGAGCGGCTACCAGCTCGTGCCCGTGCTCGTCTATCACGACATCGCGCCCCAGGCCAAGGGGCGGATGGTCATCGCCGCCAAGACGTTCGAGGAGCAGATGCAGTATCTGAAGGCGCAGGGCTATCGGGTGGTCAGCATGCGCGACTTCTACGACTTCATCTCGCTCAATCGCCAGCTTCCCCGCAAGGCCGTGCTGCTCACGTTCGACGACGGCTACAAGTCGTTCATGACGTACGCGTACCCCGTTCTGAAGCAGCTCGGGTTCACGGCCACCCTCTTCGTCTACACGGATTACGTCGGCGCCGGCCGCAACGCGCTCACCTGGGACGATCTCAACCGGCTCGCGCGCGAAGGCTTCGACGTGGAGGGACACTCGAAGACGCACTCCGACCTCCGGCGCCGGCAGGGAGAGAGCGAGGCCGAGCAGGTCCGCCGGCTCCGCAGCGAGATGGACGTCCCGCAGAAGCTCTTCCAGCAGCGGTTCGGCCAGCCCGCGCGTTTCCTGGCGTATCCTTACGGCGCCCAGGACGACACGGTGCTCCAGAATGTCCGCGAGTTCGGCTACGTGGCCGGCTTCACCGTCTTCCGGGAAGGCAACTCCGCCTTCGTGCATCCCTTCCGCGTCCGCCGCAGCCAGATCTACTCCGAGATGTCGCTGGAGGACTTCGCGAAGAACCTCAACACGTTCAGCCACGAAACCCTGAAATGATCGTCCGCGGCCTTGCGACCGCCGCCCTCGCGCTCGCCCTCGGTGCCTGCGCCAGCCTCGGGGTGACCACCACCACCGGCACCGCCGACCGGCCCCCGGCTCCGCCGCCGCGCACCACGTTCGCCACGCCGCATCGCGAGCGCGCGGAGACGTTCCGGCGCGAGGGCGATCTGAGGCGCGCTCTCGACGAGTGGAAGATCGCGCTCACGATCGATCCCAGCGACGCCGTCGCCCGCGAGGGCGCCGCCAAGGTGCAAGCGGAGATCGACGCGGGGGTGGCGACCCGGCTCAAGCAAGGCCGCGAGGCGCTGGCGCGGGGCGCGCAGCTCGACGCGCGCCGGCACTTCCTGGCCGTCCTCGCCCTCGATCCCGCCAACAAGGTGGCGTTCGACGCCCTCCGCACGGAGGTGCGCGACGTCCGCTTCATCAGCCACACCGTGCGGGCGGGTGACACGCTCGCGTCGCTCGCGCTCCGCTACTACGGCGACCGCTCGCGCTCGGAAGTGATCTGGGAGGTGAACCAGCTTTCACGGAACCCGCGCCTCACGCCGGGCATGGTCGTGCGTATCCCCGAGATCCCGGGATTACCGTTCGCGCACGAGCGCACGACCGCTCCCGCGGCGCCGGCGACGCCGACGGATTCCGCCCGCACGGCGGCGACGCCGCCTCCGGCCCCCGAGGCCGCGCCCCCGCCCGAGGTGGATCCGCGCCTGGCGGAGGCGCGCGACGCGATGGACAAGGGCGAGTACACGATGGCGCTCGCCGACATCGAGCAGGTGCTGGCCGCCAACCCGCGCAACACGGAGGGCACCGACCTCAAGAAGGCGGCGCTGTACGGGCTCGGCAAGGCGCAGCTCAACGAACGGAAGTTCGACGAGTCGTATCAGACCTTGACGCAACTCACCCGGCTTGCGCCCAACTACGAAGACTCCCCCGCCCTGCTGCAGCAGGCGCGCACGCGCCTCGTCCAGCAGCGCTACAGCGAGGGGCTGCGCTACTACCGCGAGGAGAAGCTGGAGGAGGCGATCGCGGAGTGGCGCGCGGTGCTCGTCCTCGACCCCCGCCACCCGAGCGCGCGCAAGAACATCGAGCAGGCCGAGCGCATCCTGAAGCAGCTCGAGGAGCGGCGCCAGAAGTAGATCACGCGCGCGGCCGGAACGCGGCCCACGCGAGCGGGCCCGTGAGCGCGGCCACCACTCCCGCCGCCGTGTTGAGCCACCCCGCCGTCGCCATCGCCAGCAGCGCGCACAGCGCGGGCGCCGCCGCCACCGCGGCCGCCATGCCCGTCCCGCCCGGAACGCGCCACGGACGCGGCATCTCCGGCGCCCGGACGCGAAGCCACACGAACGCGGCCAGCTCCACCAGGAGCGAGAGCGAGTAGAGCCAGACGTTGAGGACGATCAGCTCCTTGAACGAGAAGACGGCGAAGCCGGCGTAGAGCGCCGCCGACAGCACCACCGCCGGCCACGGCGTGCCGAAGCGCGGATGCACCCACGCGAGCACGGCCGGCAGCGTGCCCGCGCGCGCGAGCGCGTACGGCAACCGCGAATTGGTGAGGAGAAGGGAGAGGAAGAGGCCGGCCGTGCTCAGCACGGCGCCGATGGCGACGGCGTGGCCGAGCCAGCCGCCGCCCACGGCCTCCGCCACCGCCGGCAGGCTTCCCGTCGTCCACGCCGTCCACTCGGAGTTGCCGCTCGCGAGCGCGACCGCCACCGGGAGCACGTACGCTCCCGCAATCAGCGGCAGCGCCAGGAAGAGGGCGCGGGGGAAGGCGCGCTCGGGGGCACGGGCTTCTCCGAGGACGGTGGAGGGCGTGTCCCAGCCGGAATAGTTCCACATCACCACCGCGAGCCCGAGGCCGAGACCGGCGACGACCGAGCCTTCACCGGCCGCGTACGGCGTCCACGGCGCCGTCCGCACGGAGGTGGCGCCGACGCCGACCAGCAGCGCCACCGGCGCCAGCGCGAGCGCGGCGAGCACGACCGCGCTGCGCCCGGCCGGCCGCACGCCGAGAAGATTCAACACGGTGAGGACGACGATGAAGAGGACGGCCAGCGTCCAGCGCTCGACGCCCGTCATGGCGGGGCGCCAGAAGCGAACGTACTCCACGAACAGCGCGGGATAGACCGCGACGTCGACGAAGCTGTCGAGCCAGCTCCACCAGCCGACCTGGAAGCCCCAGAAGGGACCGAAGGCGCGCGCCGTCCACGTGACGTAGCCCCCCTCGTCCGGCATGGCCGCCGCCAGCTCCGCCATGGCGAGGGCAACGGGAAGGCTCCACACGAGCGGCACGAGGAGGAGCAGTGTGAGAGCGAGGCCGGGGCCGAACGAGGGCACGACGTCCTCGATGCCGTATGGCCCCCCGCTGACGTTGAAGAAGACGAGGGCGACGAGCGGAAGCAGCCCGAGGTCGCGCCGGAGGCGCGTCACCTCGTGGAGGCGGCGGCGATCAGCGCCGGCAGCTCCTTGACCCATTCCTCGATGGGACGCGCGGCGTCCACGGTGATCTCGAGCTTGCCGCTCGGCAGCGTGCGCACGCGTCCGGGCGTGGCGGGGCCGAGCGGGATGACGAGCTTCTCGCGGTGGATCCCGAGCGCGTCCGTCACCGCGAAGATGGCGTCGATCTCCTTCATGGTGACGACGTCGAGCACGCCTCAGCCCTCCACGGCCACGCCGCGAGCGGACGCGCAGGCCACGATCTGCCGCCACGTCTCGTCCTCGATGGGGATGCCGTGAGCGCGGCGATCGCGCTCCGTGCGCTCCTCGGGCTCGCCGGGAACGAGGATCTCGCGCACGCCCTCCGCCAGTGGCGCCGAGCGCACGAACCCGAAGAGTCCCGCCACCTGCGCGTGGAAGTCGGCGAGGGGGACGAAGCGCGCCACGTCGAGACACACCATGAGGGTGCCGTTGCGGATCGGTCCGCGTTCGGGGCGCGCGGCGCCGGTGCCGGAGAGGATGCCGGCGAGGATCTCGACGGCGAGCGAGAGGCCGTAGCCCTTGTGCTCCCCCGCCGTGATCAGGGAGCCGACGGGATCGGCGTAGTACGCGCGCGGGTCCGTCGACGGCCGTCCTTTCCCGTCGAGCATGATGCCGGGCGCCACGGACTCGCCGCGGTTGAACTTCACCTTGAGCTTGCCCTCCGCGATCACGCTGGTGGCGAAGTCGAACGACATCGCCACTCCGCCGTCGGGCCCGGGGACGGCGATGGCGTGGGGATTGGTGCCGAGGCGGCGGGCGGCGCCACCCCACGGCGCCACGTTGAGCGCGAGCGGCGCGTTCACCCACAGCATTCCCACCAGACCGGCGCCCGCCGCCATCTCCGCGTAGTCCGCGAGGCGGCCGACGTGATTCGTGCGGCGCAGCGTCACCGCCGACAGCCCCTGCGCTTTCGCCTTCTCGATCGCGATCGTCATCCCCCGCCGCGCCACCACCTGCCCGAAGCCGAGATCGCCGTCGATGCGCGCCATGACCGGGGTCTCGCTCTCGATCCGGATGCGCGGGGTCGGATTCAGCTCGCCGGACTCGAGAAAGGGGACGTACTGCGGGATGCGGATCACGCCGTGCGAGTCGTGGCCGCGCAGGTTCGCGCGGACGAGGAGGGTGGCGATCCAGACCGCGTCGTCCTTGGGCACGCCCCAGGCGCCGAAGATGGCGGCGGTCAGGGTCTGCAGGCGGTCGGCGTCGATTTTCGGCATGCGGTCACGCTCCTTGGCTCGTCTCGCGCTCTGAGTACACCAATCGGCGCCGATCCGCAAAGGCGCGGGGGGCTTTTGCGCGCGCCCCCGGCGTTACGCTACGCTTTTTAGATCGGGATGCGAAACGTCGCTCCGGCCCCGGGAACGGACGGATGACGCGGCCGCGCTGCCCGCACTGCCGCCGTGACTTCACCCGTCGTGTCGCGCGCGTGGGCGTCTTCGAGCACGTCCTCAGCTTCTTCTATATCTACCCGTTCCGCTGCCAGCTCTGCCGGCGCCGCTTCCGCGGCGCCCAAATCGGCAAGCGCTACTCGCGGCAGCTCGTGGACGAGCGCGCGTTCGACCGCATCGCCATCCGGTTTCCCGTGAGCTTCTCGGGCGCGCAGGGCGGTGGGCAGGGCGAGGCCACCGCGCTGTCGATCGATGGGTGCACGGTCGAGACCGACGTGTACGTGATTCCGGGTGGGATCGTGAAGCTGTCGCTCCAGGTCGCGCCGCGCCGCCCTCCCATCGTCATCGAGGCGGCCGTCGTGCGCTCGGCGCGGCCACGCACGCTCGGGTTGCACTTCCTGCGCATCGCTCCCGCCGAGAGCGAGCGCCTGCGGGAGTTCGTGTTCGAGATCCTCGGCGTGCGCCACTCCTGAGAGGAGTCGGCTTCCTGAGGGCGACGAGCGGCTAGTCGTTGCTGCCGGACTTGCGGGTGCTGACGCCGGAGGCCTTCATCTTGTGGACGAAGATGGTGTCGGCCTCCACCAGGTCCGCCTCCAGCTCCTTCACGTAGATCACCGACGCCGAGACCACGGCCGTCTCGATCTCGCCGTACCAGCCGCGCGATTCCAGTTTCTCCGTCCGATAGATGCGCGCGTTGACCCGGCCCGCCTTGATCTCGTGGGCGTAGATCGTGTGCGCTTGCACCTGCTTGGCCTTGATGGTCTCGACGTACAGGGTGTTCGCCTCCGGTGCGGCCACGACCACCTGGGGTGATGGTGCCGGCGGCGGCAGGGGTGCGGGAACCGATGGCGTCGGCGGCGGAGCCATCACGAGAATCGAGGGTCGGCCGTGACGGTGGCGGAGATCACCGGCCACCCCCGCCGTGTCGGTCACACCCGCGCTGTCGCCGGAGGTCTCGCCGCTACCGCCCACGCCCGGAAGACTCTCCGCCTGCTGCGGTGCCCGGTCTCGATCGGGCGTCACGCAGGCGGCGAGAAGGCCGACGAGACCACCGAGAACGAGCGACGCGGCGTGCCTGGTCTTCATTCCGGGCGCATTCCAGAGCAAACGAGGTGCCGGACGGGAAGGGCCGAAAACGAGACCGCGCCGCCGTCGCATGCGTCCCCCTGGCACGGTCGCCCCGCGCCAGATGCCACGCTGTCCGGACGCGCGCGTCAGCGCTCGCTGCTTTCGAACGCCCGCGCCGCCGCCGTCTCTCCGGAATGCACGCAGTCGGCGATGCCGACGCCGCGATAGGCGCCGCCCGCGAGACCGAGTCCGGGGAGCGCCTCGAGGCGGCGCGCGATCGCCTCCACTCGCTCGAGGTGGCCGAGGTGGTACTGCGGCATCGACGCCGGCCACCTCGCCACGCGCTCGAGGACCGGCGCCGCGCGGACGCCGAGCGCGGCCGCCAGATCCTCCCGCGCGCGCGCCGCCAGCGTGGCGTCGGCGGCGTCGGCCCCGGCCGCGTCCAGGGCGCCGCCCACGAAGCAACGCAGCAGCGCGTGGTCGGGGGCGGCACGGCCGGGGTATTTCACGCTCGAGAACGTGCAGGCAAGGATGGCGCGGCCCTCCGTGCGAGGGACCACGAAGCCGAACCCGTCGAGCGGATGCGGGATGTCGGCGCGCCGGAAGCCGAGGGAGACGGTCGCCGACGACGCGTACGGAATTCCGCGGAGCAGCGTCTCCAGCTCCCCGTCGAGCCCGCGGAAGAGCGATGCCGCCGCGTGGGCCTCGGTGGCGACGATCACGCGGTCGGCGTCGAGATGGGCGCCGTCCCCGATCGTCACGCGCCACCGACTGCCCGCGCGCGTCAGGTCGAGCGCGCGCTGCTTCAGGCTCACGGCGCCGGCGGGGAGGCGCGCCGCCAGCGTTTCCACGAGCTCGCCCATCCCGTCCCGGAACGTCACGAAGAGGCTCCAGCGCGCCCCGCTCGTCCCCGCCTCCGGTGCGCGCCGCGCGGCGCGCCAAAGGCCCAGGATCACGCTGCGGTGCCGCTGCTCGAGCTCGCGAAAGCGAGGGATGGCGGCGGCGAGGCTGAGGGCGTCGGGATCGGCGGTGTAGATCCCCGCCACCAGCGGTTGCGCCACGCGCGTCAGCGCCTCTTCCCCGAGTCGTCGCCGCACGAACGCGCCGAGGCTCTCGTCGGCGGCGACGCCGCCGCGCGGAAGCACGAGGTCGAGAGCCATTCGCAGCTTGCCGCGCCAGGAGAAGAGTGGGGAGGCGGCGAAGGAGCGGAGCCGCGTGGGGGCGAGGAGCTGAAAGCCGTCCGGGAGCGGATGGAGCCGGCCGCCGTGCCACACGAATGTCTTCCGGAACCGATCGTCGGTGCGCACGAGCCGGTCCTCGACGCCGAGGCGGCGGCACAGCGCGAGTGCCCAGGGCTTCTCGGAGAGGAAGGAATCCGGTCCCGTCTCCACGAGAAAGCCGTCGCTCCGCTCCGTGTGGATGTTGCCGCCCAGTCGATCGCGCGCTTCCAGCACCGTGAGCGTGAGCGGGGCGTCGCGCTCGCGTGCGAGCTCGACCGCGCGGTGGGCGGCGGCGAGGCCGCTGACGCCGCCGCCGATCACGATGAGCTTCACGCCGCCGCCGCCCGCGCGCGCGTCACGAGATCGGCCAGCATCGCGATGAACTCCGGATGGTCGTTCACCGCCGACGCGCGATGGAGCACGAGGCCCAGCTCGCTCGCCACGTCCCGCGCCTCCACGTCGAGGTCGTGCAGCACCTCCACGTGGTCGCAGACGAACCCGATCGGCACCACCACCGCCGCGCGCTCGCCGTCGCCGGCGAGCGTCTTCAGAACGTCGCGGACGTCCGGCTCGAGCCAGCGGTCGCCGGGTGCCCCGCTCCGGCTCTGGTAGGCGATCGAGAAGCGCGGGTGCCCCACGCGCGACACGACCTCGCGCGCCGCCCACGTGAGATCGGACACGTAGGGCGATGCCGCCGCCATCGCCACCGGCACGCTGTGGGCGGTGAAGATCAGCGGCGTCCATCGCCGGCGATCGGTGGGAATGGCGGCGAAAGCGGCGCGGGTGCGGTCGGCCACGGCCGCGATGAAGCGCGGGTGATCGAACCACGGCGGCGCGAAGACCACGTCCGGCGCGCCCGGCGTGTGCGCGCGGGCGGCGGCGACGTCGGCCTGGTAGCGGTCCCACGACGCTTCCGTGCGGAACGCGGACATGATCACGCCGAGCGCGCGGCGCGCGCCACAGGCCGCCATCTCCGCCAGCGTCTCATGGAGGAACGGATGCCAGTTCCGCATGCCGACGAACACCGGCAGCGGCTGGCCGGCTCCCTCCAGCGCCCGCGTGAGCGCCCGCGCCTGGGCATCGGTGAGGTCGTTGAGAGGAGAGCATCCGCCCGGAAGCCTAAAGTAGTGCTCGGCCACCTCGTCGAGCCGCGCCGGCGGAATACGCCGGCCGCGCGCGACAACCTCCAGGAACGGCCGCACCTCGTCGGGCGCGGTAGGTCCACCGAAGGCGATCAGGAGCACGGAGTCGATCATCGGCGGTCGGTGAGCTCGTGCACGATGTCGACGAGCGCCTTCGCGTGCTCGACGGGCGTGTGCTGATGAACCCCGTGGCCGAGGTTGAAGATGTGGCCCGGTCGGCCTCCCGCGCGCGCGACCACGTCGCGCGTACGCTCGCGGATGTACGCCGGGGGCGCGAGGAGGACGGCGGGATCGAGGTTGCCCTGCACGGCCACGTCGTGACCGACGGCCGCCCACGCCTCGTCCAGCTCCACCCGCCAGTCGAGGCCGATGACGTCGCCGCCGGCTTCCCGCATGAGCGGCAGCAGCGCGCGGGTGCCGGTGCCGAAGTGAATGGCGGGCGCGCCGGGGGCGAGGGCGCGGAGAAGAGCGCGCGAGTGAGGCAGGACGAACGTGCGGTAGTCGTGCGGGCTCAGCACGCCCACCCAGGAGTCGAACACCTGCACCGCCTGCGCCCCCGCCTCGATCTGTCCGTTCAGGTAGCGCGCGGTCGCGACCACGAGGGCGTCCATCAACCGGTGCCAGGTCTCCGGCTCTTCGTACATGAGCCGCTTCGTGTAGAGATAGTCGCGCGAAGGTCCGCCCTCCACCAGATACGAAGCGACCGTGAACGGCGCTCCCGCGAACCCGATGAGAGGGACCCGGCCCGCGAGCGCGCGCGCCGCGACGCGCACCGTCTCGAACACGAAGCCGAGATCGCTCTCCACGTCGATCGGTTTCAAGCGCGCGAGATCGGCCGCATGCCGCAACGGTCGCTCGATCACGGGCCCTTCCCCCTGTGCGAACGCGAGACCGACGCCGAGCGGCTCCGCCAGCAGCAGGATGTCGGCAAACACGATGGCGGCGTCCACGCCCAGACGCTCCACCGGCTGCAACGTCACTTCCGCCGCCGCCGCTGGATTCTTGCAGAGCTCGAGGAAGCCGTGCCGTCGTCGCAGCGTCCGGTACTCGGGCAGGTAGCGTCCGGCCTGCCGCATCAGCCACACGGGGGTGTACGGTGTCGGCTGGCGACGAGCGGCGAGAAGCAGCGGCGCGTCCACGGAAGGCACGCGGAAAGCCTACCGGGCCGGCTCCCCTGGAATCAAGCACGGCACGGGTTTATGATCCGCGCCATGCCCTACACCTCCGGCAAGCAAGCGTTCCTCCAGATCCTCCGCCACGAAGGCGTCTCCGTGATGTTCGGCAACCCCGGCACCACCGAGCTGCCGCTGATGGATGGGCTCGCGCGCGAGCCCGGCATCCGTTACGTGCTCGCGCTGCAGGAAGCGGTCGCAATCGCGATGGCCGACGGCTACGCGCAGGCGAGCGGCGGGCTCGGGGCCGTCAACGTGCACGTGTCGCCCGGTCTCGGCAACGCGATGGGAATGCTGTACGACGCCCAGAAGGCGGGCGCGCCGCTCCTGCTCACGGCCGGCCAGCACGATCAGTCCTTCACGGTGACGGAGCCGATTCTGTGGTCGGAGCTGCCGCCGGTGGCGCGGCCGTTCGTGAAGTGGGCGACGGAAGTGCACCGGCTGGAGGATCTGCCGCGCATCGTGCACCGCGCCGCCAAAACCGCGCTCGCCCATCCGAGCGGACCCGTCTTCCTCTCGCTGCCCGTCGACGTCCTCAACGCCGAGCGCGACCTCGAGCTCGGCGAGCCCACGCGCGTGGCGTCGCGCATCGTCGGCGATCGGGCGGCGGTGGCGGAAGCGGCGCGGCTGCTCGCCAGCGCGCAGCGGCCGCTGCTCGTGGCCGGTGACGCGGTCGCCCACGGCGACGCTCTCGCCGAGCTGGCGGAGCTCGCCGAGCTGCTCGGCGCGCCCGTGATGATCGAAGGCGTGGCGAGCACGTGCAGCTTCCCGTTCATGCACCCGCTCTACGCCGGCTCCCTGCCGCGCCTGGCGCCGCAGATCCGTGCCGAGCTGATGCGCCACGATCTCCTGTTCTCGGTGGGCGCCGACCTCTTCACGCTGTCGCTGCCCTCCGACGTCGATCCCATGCCGCCCGGCCTCACCGTCGTGCACCTCGACGTCGATCCGTGGGAGATCGGCAAGAACTACCCCGCCGCCGTCGGAATCCTCGGCGATCCGAAGGCGACGCTGCCGGAGCTGACGGAAGAGATTCGCCGCCGTACCGGAAAACCCGGTCATCCCGACGCGGCGCGACGCAAAGACGCGGTGCGTGCGGCCGGCGAGCAAGCGCGCGCCGATCTGATGAAGCGCGCCGACGGGGACGCCGGACGCTTGCCGATGGCGCCGCTCACGCTCGTGCGCGAGGTGGCGCGGGCGGTGACGCCGGACACGACCGTGATCGACGAGAGCATCTCGTCGAGCGCGGGCGTCCGTCATCTCTTCCCGTGCGCCGACCCCAAGAGCTTCTTCGGAATTCGCGGCGGCGGCATCGGCTGGGGCCTCCCCGCCGCCCTCGGCGCGAAGCTCGCCTTGCCGGACCGTCCGGTGGTGGCGCTCGTCGGCGACGGCAGCGCCATGTACACGAACCAGGCGTTGTGGACAGCCGCTCACGAGTCGCTCGCCGTCGTCTACGTCATCTTCAACAACGGCTCCTACCGAATCCTCAAGCAGCGCACGCGCGCGCTCAAGGGCTTCTCCGCCGAGGACGACCGCTACGTGGGCATGGACCTCGATCGTCCGCGCATCGACTACGTGGGGCTTGCGCGGGCGCTCGGCGTGCCGGGCGTGCGCGTGGAGAAGGCGTCGGAGGTGGCGCCGGCCGTCGGCCGCGCCCTCGCCAGCGGCGGCCCCTATCTGATCGACGCCGTCATCGATCCGGCGTTCACCTAACGCGACTCGCCGGGCGCGGACGTCCCCATCCATCGGGCGCCGAGCGCGACGTCGCCGATGTTGGCCGCCGTCTTGTCGCGGCGCCGGGGCCGCGCCCGTCCGTTTTGAGCCTCGTCACTGAAGGTGGGCTCGTGGCGAAGGAGCATTGGAGCACCACACACCGAAGAGTGACCAGGGAGGCCGAGATGAGGGTCCTCAGGAGTCTCCGATTTGCTGTGTGGGCGTTCGCATTCATTCTCACCGCGCTTCCGAGCTTGGCCGCGGACTATCCGGCGCCGAAGGAAGGAAGCTGGGTGGTGCGCGACTTCCGTTTCCACACGGGCGAGGTGCTCCCCGAGCTGCGCCTTCACTACACGACCGTGGGCGCACCAACCGGGGAGCCGGTGCTCGTCCTCCACGGCACGACCCAATCGGGCGCGGGGATGCTCACACCGGCGTTCGCGGGCGAGCTGTTCGGCATCGGACAACCACTGGACGGCGCCCGTTACTACGTGATCCTGCCCGATGCCATCGGCACCGGGAAATCCTCGAAGCCCTCCGACGGCCTCCGTACCGGCTTTCCCAAGTACAACTACGACGACATGGTCCATGCGCAGTATCGCCTCCTGACGGAGCACCTGGGCGTGCGTCAGCTTCGGCTCGTGCTCGGGAACTCGATGGGAGGCATGCACACCTGGCTCTGGGCCCAGAAATATCCGGACTTCATGGATATCGCGGTGCCGATGGCGTCGTTCCCGACCGAGATGTCCGGGCGCAACTGGATGATGCGCCGCCTGATCATCGACGCCATCCGCAACGATCCCGAATGGATGAACGGGAACTATGCCAAGCAGCCACCGAGCCTGCAGTTCGCGTCCGTGTTCTTTGGTATCGCCACCAGCGGCGGGACCCAGCGCCTGTACAAGACGGCGCCCACTCGCGAGAAGGCCGACCAACTCCTGAACCAGCGCCTGAGCGCGCCCTTCCGCGGTGACGCCAACGACCATCTGTACCAGTGGGAGGCCTCGGGCGACTACAACGCCTCTCCCGGCTTGGAACGGATCCAGGCGACCGTTCTCGCCATCAACTCCGCCGACGACGAGCGAAACCCGCCCGAGCTCGGCGTCCTCGACCGCGAGATCAAGCGCGTCAAGAACGGCCGTGTGCTGCTGATTCCCGGCAGCGAGGAAACCTCAGGCCACGGCACCACCGCGCAAGCGAAGTTCTGGAAGCAGCACCTGGCCGAGCTGCTGCAGAGTACGCCACGGAAAGTGAAGTAGCGCGTCGGATGAGTCAGGACCGCACGGCGGCCGGGGCACCGCACGACCCACCCGCGCGCGACTAAGACGCGGCTGAGCAACCAGGACCGTGACGGGCCTTGCGCCCCAACTCGAGGACATCGACAGGCAGCTCGCGGACGCGCGTCGGCGAGCGCACGACGTCGCCGCGCGTGTGGGCCCGGAGCGCTGGGGCACCCGCCCCGCTCCAGAGGAATGGTCGGTTGCCGAGTGCCTCATTCACCTGAATCTCACGTCCCGTGCCTTCTTGCCTCTCATCCGGGACGCCACCTTCGGGGGGCGAGCCCAGAACCTTCTCGGTGACGGCCCGTACCGTCGAGACGTCGTGGGCTGGGTCCTGTGCTGGATCATGGAGCCGCCGGCACGCTTCCGCATCAAGACGACGGCGCCGTTCGTGCCGGGGGGCGTCGAATCCCCGGCCAGGATCCTCGAGATGTTCGACGGCCTTCAAGATGCGCTGCGTGCGTGCGTGAGAGAGGTGCACGGGCTCGATCTCGGACGCCTGCGACTCGCCTCGCCGTTCAATGCACGCCTCAAATACAACCTCTACTCCTGCCTGAGGCTGATTCCCGCTCACCAGCGCCAGCATCTGGTTCAGGCGGAGAACGTGGTCGATAGCCTCCGCGCCGTCGGGGGCGGGGGTTGACGACGCGCCGGCTCGCGGGCGTGGAGATGCGCTCGTGGGACGCCCTGCCCGCTGTGTTCTTGAGTCCCCTTCGCCCGCTCGCCGCCGATTTCACCGCCCGTGGCGTCACCAACTTCCGTGCCGCCGGACACTATCTCGAGAAGCTCCCGTATGGAAGGACGGCGGAGCGAGCTGATTTCCGCGCCGTCCTCCGCGAAGGGCGGGGAACCTGCAGCACGAAGCATGCGCTCCTCGCGGCCCTCGCGGAGGAGCAGGGCGTGGCGGTTGTGCTGACGCTGGGAATCTACGAAATGCATGAACGCAATACTCCCGGCGTGGGTGCCGTCCTCTCCCGCTATGGCCTGCCGTATGTCCCCGAAGCCCACTGCTATCTCGCGCACGAAGGGACACGGATCGACGTCACGCGTTCGGGTGCTGCGTCCGCGGAGGCGATCGCCGGATTCCTGCACGAAGAACCGATCGTCCCCAAGCAGATCGGGGACTACAAAGCCACCCTGCACCGACGATTCATGCGGGAGTGGGTCGCGCGCGCACCGGAGATCGTCGGCGCTCTCACCTTCAATGACGTGTGGGCGATTCGGGAGGAGTGTATTCGCGCTCTGGCGCAGTAACTATCGCTTGCCGGCCGGACGCTCCTCGCCGCTCTTCTTATACGCCGGCGGCACGTAGACGTTCAGCGTGCGCAGAGGCGCGCGCCCGGTGGCCTTGATCTGGTGACGGTCGCGCCGCTCGATCAGCAGTAACGAACCCGCGCGGAGCGCGATGCGTCG
>DASXSB010000041.1:0-17199 GCA_036506275.1 Candidatus Methylomirabilota bacterium
CTCACGTGGTCCACCGCCTTGACGACACGGCTCCCGCCGAACGTGAAGAAGTGCGTCTGCAGATCGATCACTTCCAGGACCGACGTCATGCGGAGCTACAAATTCCTCGTCTGTGGATCGAGGCGGACGCGCAGCCAGTCGCCGAAGAGCTTGGTGGCCATGACGATGAGCAGGATGCAGAGGCCGGGGAACACCGTGAGCCACCACTGGCCGGCCATCAGCGTGGGGCGTGCCTCCGAGAGCATGAGGCCCCAGGCCGGCTGCGGCGGCGGCACGCCCACGCCGAGGAAGCTCAGCGACGCCTCGGCGATGATGACCACGCCGACCGTGAGGCTGGCCAGCACGGTGGCCGTGTTCATCACGTTGGGCAGGATGTGGCGCTTGATGACGCGCCACCGGCTGGCCCCGGCGATCTCGGCCAGCTTCACGAAGTCGCGCTCGCGCAGCGTCAGCACCTCGCCGCGGATGACGCGCGCGTAGCGCGTCCAGTACACGGCGCCCAGGATGATCACGATGTTCCACATGCTGGGCCCGATCATGGCGGCCAGGAAGATCGCGAAGACGATGGCGGGCAGCGCCAGCCAGGCATCGGTCAGGCGCATGATGATCTGATCCACCCAGCCGCCGAGGTAGCCGGCCAGGATGCCGAGCGCGGTGCCGAGGCCGCCCGCCACCAGCGTCCCCATGAGCCCGACGATCAGCGACACGCGGGCGCCGTGGATCAAGCGGCTCAGGATGTCGCGGCCCAGGAAGTCGGTGCCGAGCGGCGTGGTGGCGCGGCCGCCCTCCATCCAGAACGGCGGATCGAACACGTTGGCGCCCGCCACCGGCAGCGTCGGGTCGTAGGGCGCGATGAGATCGGCGAAGATCGCCACCAGCACGAGGCCGCCGAGGATGACCACCGCCAGCAGCGGCGCCTCGCGCGCCGCCTTGACGGCCGCCCCGAGCCGGCTCGTGGCCGGCGTCCGGGGGAGCGGCCGATCGCCCGCGATGGTGGCCATGGCGTTTACCTCGTCAGCCGGATGCGCGGATCGATCAGCGCGTACAGGATGTCGACGATCAGGTTGATGCCGATGATCATGAAGCCGGCCATGATCACCACGCCCTGCACGAGCGGGAAGTCACGCTGGAAGATGCCCTCGTAGAGCAGCCGGCCGATGCCCGGCCACGCGAAGATCACCTCGACGATGACGGCGGCGTTGATCATGACGACCAGGTTGACGCCGGCCAGCGTGAAGACCGGGATGAGCGCGTTCTTGAACGCGTGCAGGGCGATGACCACGACGTCCGGCAGCCCCTTGAGGCGGGCCAGCTTGATGTACTCGCTGCCGAGCACCTCCAGCATGCTCGAGCGGGTCAGCCGCAGCATCGACGCGGCGAAGTACCAGCCGAGCGCGAGGGCCGGCATGACGAGGTGCCGCCAGTCGCCCGCCCCGGAGGTCGGCAGCCAGCGCAGCCAGACGGAGAACACGAGGATCAGCACCAGCCCCAGCCAGAAGCCGGGGATCGACAGGCCGAGCAGCGCCACCCCCTTGGCGACGTTGTCCCACCAGGTGTTCACCTTGACGGCCGAGATGATGCCGGCCGGCACGCCGATGAGCAGGGAGATGAGCGTGGCGGCGAGGCCGAGGCTCAGCGAGGCGGGCAGCCGCTGCAAGTAGAGCTCGCTCACCGGCATCCGGTAGTTGAACGAGCGGCCGAGCTCGCCCGTGAAGGCGTTCTGCATGAACGTCACGTACTGCGCGGGCCACGAGCGGTCGAGACCCCACTGGTGACGGATGCGCTCGAGGTCCTCGGGGCGTGCGCTGGCCTCCGCCATCAGCGCCACCGGATCGCCGGTGAGGCGCACGATCAGGAAGATCGTCACGCTCAGAATCAGGAGCGTGACGACGCTGTAGAGCAGCCGCCGGGCGATGAACGATCCCATGGGACGGCTACTGCTCCTTCACCTTCAAATCTTCCCAGGGATAGGCGTAGCCGGTGGTGATGGTCGGGAACACGTCCTGCCATTTTTGCAAGACGACCCGCGGGCCGATCCCGTTGACGAAGGCGTGACGGAACACCGGCACCAGGTAGTAGTTCTCGAGGATCCCGCGCTGGATCTCCTCGGCCAGCTTCTTGCGCTCGGCCGGGTTGATCGAGCGCTCGTACTGCTCGAACCTGGCGTCGAGGTCCTTCACGCAGAGGCGATCGCGCGCGTTGAAGCCGCCGCACTTGAAGTGGCCCTCGTACCAGAACGACCAGCTGCCTCCGATGCGGGCGCCGTGCAGGATGATCTGCACGCCGGGCCAGTCCTTGAGCCCGCCCTGCAGCCGCTGCAGGAAGATGCCGCGCTCCATGGTCTGCAGCCGGCCGCGGATGCCGACCTCGCGCAGCTGCGCGATGACGCGCTCGCCGCGCGAGTAGAACGACGGCAGCGGCGTGACCCAGGCCACGTCGAACCCGTTCGGATAACCGGCCTCCTTCAGGAGCTGCCTGGCCTTCTCCACGTTGCGCGGGAACTCAGGCCACTCGATCGCGTACTGGACGTCGGGATTGATCCAGTTGCCGGTTGGCTTGCCCATCCCCGCCGTCTCCGCCTGGTTCATGGCCCGCCGATCGATGGCCAGGCTCACCGCCTCGCGGACCCGCTTGTCGTGGAACGGGTTCTTCGGGTCCTGGAACCCGGGGAACTCCAGGAAGAACGAGCCGGAGAGCACCGGCGCCACCGTGACGCCGGGCAGCTTGCCGACCTTGGTGATCAGCTCGCCGGGGATGAAGTAGACGATGTCGGCTTCGCCGCGCTCGAGCATGGCCACGCGCGTGGCGGCCTCCGGCACCGCGATCATCGTCAGGTGCTTGACGTGGACGGGCCGGTAGTAGCCCTCGAAGGCCTCCAGCTCGATCTTCACGCCCGGCTCGTGGTGCACGAGGCGGTAGGGGCCGGCCCCGATGGGCTTCTGCTTGAAGCCGTCGGCGCCCACCTGCTTGTAGTACTTCTCGGGCACCACCCAGCCGGGGGCGGCGACGTTGGCGGTGCCGAACAGGGTCGCGAAGTCCAGGAAGGGCTCCTTGAACACGAAGCGGACGGTGCGGTCGTCCACGATCTCCACGCGCTCCGTCTTCTTCTTGAAGACGTCGGCCTTGGCGCCGCGATAGTTCTCGTAGCTGAACTTCACGTCCTGCGGCGTGACGGGGTCGCCGTTGTGGAACTTGAGTCCCTTGCGCAGCGTGAAGGTGGCGCTCTTCGAATCAGGCGCGACCGAGAAGCGCTCGGCGAGCGCCGGATGGTCATAGAGCGTGGTCCCCTGGTTCTTGATGAGACCGTCGTGGAGCGCGGTGAAGAAGTTGTCGGGGGTGGCGGTGCCGTCGTGCTCCTGGGGATCCAGCCAGCGCGAAGCGAAGCCGGCATGCCAGGCAAGGACGAGCTTGCCCTTGGCCGCACCCGCCGCCGGCGATGACAACGGAACGGCGGCGGCGGCCGCGGCCAGCAGCATCAGGACGAGGCTCAGCAGGCGGAGCGAGCTACGAGCCTCGAATCGGGGACGCCTCATATTTCAGGGCCTCCACGCGGGGAATCGATGGCGCCGTCGGGAAGAGTGCCGTAGGCTAGCGCGCGCCCCGACGCCGGTCAAGTCGGGGCCCCCCGCGCCTAGAGGCGGTGGACGCGAGGGAAAAGCAGGGTGGTGGCGACGGCGAGGAGCACGAGGGCGAAGCCGCTCGTGCCGAGCGCGACGCTGACGCCGAAGAGCGAGGCGAGGGCGCCGATCTGGAGCTGTCCGACGGGAGCAAGCCCGATGGCGACGACCCAGGCCCCGCCGGCGCGGCCGCGCAGATCGTCGGGGACGCTGAGCTGGAGAAGGGTCTGGGCGAGAAGATCGGCGAGCGCGCCCGCCGCGTTCACGACCGTGAGCACGAGCAGCACGCCGACGAATCCCACGACGAAGGGCGCGGCGCCGAGCGCGATCAAGCTCGCGCCGAACGTCACCAGCACCGCGAGGAAGAACGTGCCGCCGGCCGCGCTTCGCGCGGACGCCGCCGCCAGGCCCAGGATCCCGCCCACGGCCCGGGCCGCGAGGAGAGCGCCGAGGCCTTCCGGCCCCGTGTTCAGCACGTCGCGGGCCAGGCTCGGAAGCAGCGCCTGGTGCGCGAAGCCCAGGATCTCCGCGCCGGCGGTGAGCATCATCAAGATCAGCACGGTCCGATCGCGTCGCACCACGAGGAGAAAATCGACGGTGCTGCGCCACACCGAGGTCGTCGCCTTCGCGTGGACGCGGGGAGACGCAGTCGCCGGCAGCAGGGCCACCGCACCGGTGAGAAAGCCGAGGGCGACCGCGAGGTAGGCGACGCCCGACCCGAAGTGTGCGAGCACGATGCCGACACCGAGCGAGCCGAGAAGCCAGCCCGCCCGCATGCCGACGCCGAGAACGGCGAGGCCGTTCACGAGGGCGGCGGCGCCGACGACGTCGTGCGTGTAGCTCTGTCGGGCCGCGTGCTCGACACCTCGGAACACCCCGGCCGCCAGCGTCAACAGGAGCACGAGCGGGAGGCTCACCGTCCCGAGAAGGACGAGCGCTCCGAGGGTGGAGGCGGTGACCGCCTGGCCGACGCCAGTGAGAACGAGGAGGCGATGGCGTGAGACCTGGTCGGCGAGCGCGCCCGCGGGAACGCCCACGAAGAAGAGCGGCAGCATCCGCATGCTCATGGCCGCTCCCACCATGAACGGCGAATCGGTCAGCTCCAGGGTGAGCCAGCCGAGCACGACCACCTCCCCCATCATCCCGACGGAATTCAGGACGATCGACGCGCCGAGACGGCGGAAGTCTCCGAGGCGGAAGAGGGTGAGCTGGAAGATAGCGCCGTCAGCCGCGTGCGCGGGGTGGGGGCGGGATCATGGTTCCGCTTGCCACAAGCCGGGATACGTTCGAATGAAGCCAGCCGGGGTCACTTCGAGCAGACCGGCGTAGTCGAAGCTCGGCGCCTCGTACCAGTACGTCGTCTCCGTACGACGCTCGTAGCGCTGAGGCAGGGAGCTCAGCGTGCCCGCTTCGGCGTCGAGCCAGGCGACGGGAACGTCGGCCGCCTGGCCCTTGGCCAATGCCACGCGACGGAGCTGCGACAGGTTCGTCGCCGGCGTGAACCCGACATCGAGATCGACGGGCGCCTCGAGCGCGCGCACGATGGTGCCGTTCAGCGTCCACGTGCCCTCGGCCGTCCGCACCACCGAGTGCTCCACCGGCTTGGTGCCAAGCCACCCGCGCACCTCGCCGCGCTGCGTGCGCCACGATCGATCGCACACGAGCTGGTAATCGAGTCGCGCGGGAACGCCCTCGTGGAGGAAGACGGCGGTGCCGTGGAGGCGCCAGCCGTCGGCGGTCTCGTCGAGCCGACAGGCATCGTGGCCCGGCGTGTCGAGCCGTCGCCACAGGATCGAAATCGGGCTCATTCGCGCGGCCTCTTGCCCGACAGCCTAGCGCGGCGGCACCGGCGCCGCGCATCGAATTCCGCCGCGACGGCCTCGCCCGGATTCCGCGCGGTCCGCGAGAGCGACGACGGCACGCCAAATGCCGTCGCCGAGGGCGACGCGCAGTAGAATCGCGGGCGATGGGCCGATCGTTTCCGATCGTGAGGCAGCCGGCACCGGGGACGCGCACGCCGGTTCTCGTGAGCGTGCCGCACTACGGCACCGAGCCCCTGCCCCACATCACGCGCGACGACTATCGTGAGCCGTGGTTCGAGACCTTTCCGTACGGCTTTGCCGATACTTTCGTGGGCGATCTCTACGCCGACCTCCACGAGCACGGCGCGACCGTCCTCGCCACACCGTTCTCGCGCATGTTCGTGGACGTCAATCGTCGCCGTGACGACTTCGAGGAGCACGAGGGGGAGGTGCGCTCACGGCGGGGCGTGGTGCGAACCCACACCATGCGCGATGCGCCGATCTTCGCGCGGCCCCTCGCCCTCGTCGATCTCGAGGCGCGGCTGCGGACGCTCTACGATCCTTACTACGCCGCCCTCGAGCGCTTGCTCGACGAGCTGCGCCACGCGTACGGCTATGCCATCCTCCTCGACGGCCACACCGGGAGCCCGCGCCGGATGAAGGATCATCAAGTGATCATCGGCACCTGCCGCGACGCGACGTGCGCGCCGGAGCTGGCGGCGGCGGTGGCCGCGATCTTCACGCGTCACGGCTTCGAGGTCCACGAGAACGTCAGCGGGTACACCGGCGGCAACATCGTGGCCACGTACGGGCAGCCACGCACGCGCCGCGTGCATGCGCTTCAGCTCGAGATCAACGCCGCCTTGCTGATGACGACAACGCGCGACGAGTTCATCGCCACCGTGTCGCGCGGAGAGATCCCACCGAAGGCGGAAGAGACGATCGCGCGTCTCCGTCGGTGCCTGGGAGAAGTGATCACCACCCTCCCCGCCGTCCTCGCCTCCGTGCCCGCGCCGTAACGCGCGTCAGCGCGCGCGCTCGAAGATCAGCGTCGCCTCGCAACCACCGAAGGGTCCGTCCAGGTCGGACAGGCGCCCGCGCGCCACCCCCGTGCCCTGATCACCGACGTGAGTCTCGGCGGCGAGGAGGATCCAGGGCGGGCGCGGCACGCGCCAGAACACGACGGTGAGATCCGGATTGACGAACGTCCATCGCGTCCGCTCCGCGACGGCGGAAATACCGCCCGCGAGGTCGGCGGCGGAGACGGCATGCACGAGCGGCGAGTTCTCCTCGCCGGCCACGAGCGGTCGCACGAGCTGAAACCACGCCGTCGCCGGCCCCGACTTGAGCAAATCGCCTTCGGCGACACGCGTATCCACGCCCGTGAAGAACGGGCTCCACGCGCGGACATGCGGGGGGACCGGTCGCGCCGCCTCTGGTCCCACAGCGGGGGCGGCCTCCGGCGGCCGCGGCGGACCCGCGGCAGGATCGGATCGCAGAAAAACTCCCGTGCACCGCGCCACCGGCGTTTCGGCCTGGAGCAACGCGGCCTCCACCGTGCGCACCTTGCGGCCGTCGCGCAGGACCGTCACCATCGGCGTCAGCAACTCGCGGGTGACCGGGCGCCAGAAATCGAAGCTCACACGCGCGAGTGTCATGCCGGCGGCGGCGGCGTGACGCTCCAGCGCGCGCACGAGCAGCCCGCCGTACGCGCTGCCCTGCAGGAGATCCGGCGACCACGGTCCCACCGCCCACTCCGTGGGTTGAAAGCTCTTGCCGTCGGGGACGAACATGCACTGGTCAAGCATGGCCACGAGGATAGCGCGAACGCCTCATCGCCACGGAGTGGCGCGGGCGCGTGTTCCGCTCTACGATGCGCCGAGAGCGTGCCGCGATCGCGACGCGCCGCGGTTGAAGCGATTCGCCGGATGGAGGCGACATGAAGATCCGTATCGGGGTGGGAGGCGCTCCCTCCACGCCCGCCGCATTCGCGGAGGTCGTCAAGGGTCTCGACGAGCTCGGGTTCGACTCTCTGTGGCTCTCCGAAGTGCTCACGGGACCGGTCTTCGATCCCGTCGTCGGCCTCGCCTGGGCCGCCGCCGGCAATCCACGGTTGAAGATCGGCACCACGATGCTGCTGCCCGGCCGAAACGTGGTGCGCCTCGCCAAGCAGCTCGCCAGCCTCGACGTGCTGTGCAACGGACGGCTGCTGGTGACGCTCGTGCCCGGTCTCGCCTACGCGCCCGAGCGCGACGCCGTCGGCGTCGAGCCCAAGCGGCGCGGCGCGGTGATCGACGAGGCGCTGCCGTTGCTACGGCGCCTGTGGGCGGGCGAAACCGTGAGTCACGACGGCGCCGCCGGCAGCTTCCGCGACGTCAAGCTCTGGCCGCTGCCGGCGCAGCAGCCGCTCGAAGTGTGGCTCGGCGGCACCGCGCCCGCCGCTCTGGAGCGCTGCGGCCGCCTCTCCGACGGGTGGCTGCCGTCGCTGCTCACGCCCGACGAAGCGGCGGCGGGGCGCGTCGTGATCGAGGACGCGGCCGCGCGCGCCGGCCGCTCGATCAGCGGCGAGCACTTCGGCGTCAGCATCGGCTACGCAAGCCGTCCCCTCGATGCCGAGACGGCGCGGGTGATGGCGGCGCGACGGCCGCGCAGCGTGGAGCTCACGCCGGTGGGCGGGCCGGCGCTGCGCGAGCGCATCGAGCGCTTCATCGCGGTGGGCTTCTCTAAATTCGTGGTGCGTCCGGTCATCCCGCCCGCGTCGTGGCGCGCCGAGCTCGATGCGCTCGCGGCCGCCGTGGGCGATCTTCAGACCTGACGTCGATGCCCGCGCGAGATCCGCTCGCGGAATTCCGTCTCGACGGGGACGTCGCCGTGGTCACCGGCGGCGCGAGCGGTATCGGCCGCGTGGTGGCGGATGCGTTCGTCGCCGTCGGCGCCAAGGTGGCGATCTTCGACGTCGCGGGCGCGGGTGACGGTACGTATGCGGTGGACGTCGCCAACGAGACGCAAGTGAGAACCGCGTTTGCCGACGTCGTGGGCCGCCATGGCCGTCTCGACGTTCTGTTCAACAACGCCGGTATCGCGATCCGCAAGCCGACCACGGAGCTCACGCTCGAAGATTGGAACAAGGTCGTGGCCGTGAACATGACGGGCGTGTTCCTCTGCGCACGCGAAGCGGCGCGTCACATGCGCGCGGCGGGTGGGGGCGGGCGCATCGTCAACACCGCCTCCATCATGGGATTCTCCGGCGGCGGACTCTATCCCAACATTTCCTATCAGGCCACGAAGGGCGCCGTCGTCAACATGACGCGCGCGCTCGCCGTCGAGTGGGCCCGAGAGGACATCCGCGTGAACGCGATCGCTCCCACGTGGGTGCGGACGCCATTGACGCGCGGGATCACCGACAAGCCCGAGCTCGTCCAGCGCATCGAGCAGATGACGCCGATGGGCCGCTTCGCGGAGCCGGAGGAGATCGTGGGCGCCGTTCTCTTTCTCGCCTCTCGCGCATCGGCCATGGTCACGGGCCACATCCTCGCCATCGACGGCGGCTTCCTCGCCCAGTAGCCGCGCTCTCGCCCGGTCGCCGCGCCCTCGGCCAGTCGTCGCGCCGTCGTCGAGCAGATGCGCGGACGGCGTCGGAATTGCCGACGTCGCGGTAGTTGCGTATACTCCGGCCCCACAACCGATCGGGCTCGAACCTTTGCGGTTCCGGAGGTATCGTCCCATGACCCTCCCACGCGCGCCGATCGTGCTCGGCCTCGCCTCCGCGGTTGCCTTGCTCGTCGCCGTCGCGTCCGGGACGGCCCAGGCCCCGAAGTACGGCGGTGTCCTCGTCACGCATCCGCTGTCGGCGACGCCGAGCCTGAGCCCGCACGAGGAGTCCACGGTCGCCACCGTCCAGCAAACCAGTCCGTGCTTCAACAACCTGGTCTACTTCGATCCCGCGAAGGCGCAGGAGAGCGTCGACACGCTCATCCCCGAGCTGGCCGAGAAGTGGTCGTGGCAGGACGGCTACCGGAATCTCGTCTTCCTCCTTCGCCGAGACGTGCGATGGCACGACGGCAAGCCCTTCACGTCGGAGGACGTGAAGTACACGTTCGACATGGTGCGGGGCGCGCCCGACGCCCGCGCGCGGCTCAAGGTGAATCCGCGCAAGCTGTTGTTCGACAACGTCGAGGCCATCGAGGCTCCCGAGCCGTCCACGGTTGTCTTCCGCCTCAAGCGGCCGCAACCGTCGCTGTTGCTGCTGCTCGCCTCCGGGTATTCGGTCGTGTACCCCGCGCACGTTCCGCTCGCGGAATTCAAGAACCGCTGCGTGGGCACCGGTCCTTTCAAGCTGAAGGAGAACAAGCCCGGGGAGTACGTCGAGTACGTGAAGAATCCGGATTACTTCGTGAAAAGCCGGCCCTATCTGGACGGGATCAAGTTCGTCGTCGTCCGCGACCGCTCCACCCAGATCGCGGCCCTCCAGTCCGGGCAGCTCGACGTGGCGGGATCGGGGTGGAATCGCACGAACGCCCAGGACGCCAAGGCGGGCGCTCCCAAGCTCGTGATGATCGAGCGGGATACCAACGTCAACGACAACGTCCTCATCAACTACAAGCGCCCGCCGTTCAACGACCGGCGCGTGCGGCAAGCCATCAATCTCGCGCTGGATCGGCAGGGGTACCTCATCGGTCCGCGCCAGGGGGCGGCGACGTTCGGCGGCGCGTTGCTGCCGAAGCCGGCCGGCGTGTGGGGTCTGCCCGCCGCCGAGGTGGCCAAGCTGCCCGGAATGGGCGACGCCGCCAAGCAAAAGGCGGCGGCGCGCCGGCTCCTCGCCGAGGCCGGCTTCGGGCCGGGAAAGCCGCTCAAGCTCACCGTCTCCACGCGCCAGCTCGCGATCTACGTGGACACCGCGTCCTGGATGGTGGACCAGCTCCAGCAGGTCGGCATCGAGGCGACGCTGGAGCAGATCGACACCGGCGTCTGGCATCCGAAGATGACGCGTCTCGAGTACGAGGTGGCGCTCAACCTCACCGGCGTCGGCGTCGACGACCCCGACGCGCAGCTCTTCGAGAACTACCGCTGCGGATCGCAGCGCAACTTCTCCGGCTACTGCTCGGAAGAGATCGATCGCCTCATGGTCGAGCAGTCCCAGACCTTGGATCCGAAGAAGCGGCTCGCGCTCGTGAACGAGATCGATCGCAAGCTGCAGGCAGACAGCGCGCGGCCGATCCTCGGCTGGGGCAAGCAGTACTACGTGTGGTGGCCGCACGTGAAGGGCTGGGTCGTGCACGAGAATTCGATCTACAACGTCAGTCGCCGGCAGGACCTCTGGCTCGACAAGTAGCAGGCGGCGCCCATGCGCACGTACGTCGTGCAACGCCTGTTCATCGCGGTCCTCACGCTCCTGGGGATGTCCGTCGTGATCTTCACGCTGCTGCGGCTGGCGCCCGGCAACATCACCGACATCATCTTCGAGTCGGCGGGCTACGTGGAGGAGTCGGATCGCAAGCGGCTCGAGGTCGAGCTGGGGATCGACCGCCCCGTCGTGGTTCAGTACGGCGTCTGGGTCGGTGACCTCGTTCGCGGCGAGCTCGGCAAGTCGTACCGCTACGACCTCCCCGCGTGGGCGATCATCAAGCCGCGCCTGCCGGTCACGCTCGAGCTGGCGGTGCTCGCGCTCGGATTCTCCGTGCTGATGGGCGTCCCCGCCGGCGTCGTGAGCGCCGTTCGCCGCGGTGGGTGGCTCGACTACGTCCTGCGCGTGCTGTCGCTCGCCGGTCTTTCCATGCCGTCCTTCTGGCTGGCCATGATCGTGATCCTGCTCCTCGTCCGCTCGCTGGGCTGGATCCCGTCCATGACGTACGTCTCGCCGTTCGACAACCTCGGCGCCAACCTCGCCCAGTTCCTGGTGCCCGCGCTCGCGGTGGGCTACCGCAGCTCGGCGCTGATCATGCGCATCACCCGCTCCGCCATGCTGGAGGTGTTGCGCGAGGACTACATCCGCACGGCGTGGGCCAAGGGCCAGCGCGAGCGGCTGGTCGTATGGCGACACGCGCTCAAGAACGCCTCCCTGCCCGTCATCACGCTCATCGGCATCGAGTTCGCGTTCCTCATCGGCGGGCTCATCGTCACAGAGACGGTCTTCAACCTGCCCGGCGTCGCGCGCTATCTCGTCGACGCCATCCAGTGGCGCGACTACCCGATCGTCCAGAACCTCACGATGCTGATCGCAGCGGTGGTGGTGCTGGCGAACCTCACCGTCGACCTCCTCTATACCTGGCTCGATCCGCGCATCAAATACGGGCGGGCGTGATGGCGACGACACCGGAGGCGCTCACGCTCCACCTTCCCGCCGCCCTTCCGCGCGCGCGGTCACGGTGGGCGACGCTGGGACGGTTCGCGCGGAAGAATCCGCTCGGCGCGGCGGGCGCGGTGCTGATGTTCACGCTGATCGTCATGGCGATCTTCGCGGACCCGCTCGCCACCCACAATCCCGTGCGGACCTCGAACCGGGTGCTCGTCGCGCCCGGCGCGGAGTTCTGGCTGGGGACCGACAATCTCGGCCGCGATCTGTGGAGCCGCGTCGTGCACGGCTCCCGGATCTCGCTGCTGGTGGGGCTGGCGTCCACGCTGATGGGGGCGGGGGTGGGTGGGGTGATCGGGCTTCTCTCCGGCTACGTCGGCGGCAAGACGGACCTCGTCAGCCAGCGCGTGATGGACATCATGCAGGCGCTGCCCATCCTGGTCCTCGCCCTCGTGATGGCGGCCGCGCTCGGACCATCGCTGCCGAACACCATCATCGCGATCTCCGTCGTCATCGCTCCCCGGGCGGCGCGCGTGGTGCGCGCGAGCGTGCTCGCCATCCGCGAGTTCGTCTACGTGGAGTCGGCGCGCGCGCTCGGCGTGAGCCACGCGCGGGTGGCGTTCCGTCACATCCTCCCCAACACGTTCGGGCCCTTCATCGTGCTCATCACCGCCCAGCTCGGCGGCGCCATCCTCACGGAGGCGGCGCTGTCGTTCCTCGGCCTCGGCATCCCGGAGCCGTACCCGTCGTGGGGGCGGATGCTGTCGATCGCCGCCGCCGAGTACGCACAGAAGGCGCCGTGGCTCGTGATCTATCCGGGCGTGGCCATCAGCCTCGCCGTCTTCGGCACGAACCTCCTCGGCGACGCCCTCCGCGACACGCTCGATCCCCGCCTGCGCGGCTCCTGAGCCCCGGGCCGCGCTCGCTCTGCTCCGCCGATCGCGCCGCGACCCCGCGGCCGGCGATAGGTCCGCGCGCGGGCTTCTGGTAGAGTCCTACGTCGTGAGTCTCGTTCGTCATCTGGACGCCGTCGTCGTGGGCGCGGGCTTTGCCGGCCTTTACATGCTCCACCGCCTGCGCGGGCTAGGTCTCTCCACGCGCGTGTTCGAGACCGGCGATGGCATCGGCGGCACCTGGTACTGGAATCGCTATCCGGGCGCGCGCTGCGACGTCGAGAGCATGGATTACTCGTATTCGTTCTGCGACGAGCTCCAGCAGCAATGGTGCTGGAGCGAGCGCTACGCGTCCCAGCCCGAGATCTTGCAGTACATCGATCACGTCGCCGACCGGTTCGATCTGCGGCGCGACATCCAGCTCGGGACGCGTGTCACCTCCGCCGTGTTCGACGACGCCACCGGCCGCTGGACCATCGAGACCGACCGCGGCGACCGCGTGTCCGCCGCCTTCTGCATCATGGCCACCGGCTGCCTGTCCGACGCGCAGCTCCCCGCCATCAAGGGCCGCGAGACGTTCGCGGGGCGCTCGTATCACACCGGTCGCTGGCCGCACGAGGGCGTCGACTTCACCGGTCAGCGGGTGGGCGTCATCGGCACCGGTTCCTCCGCCATCCAGTCCATCCCGCTCATCGCGCAGCAGGCCGCGCACCTCTTCGTCTTCCAGCGCACCCCGAACTACAGCGTGCCGGCGCACAACGCGCCGCTCGACCGCGACTACGAGCGCCGGGTCAAAGCGACCTATGCCGACTTCCGGCAGCAAGCGCGCGAGTCACGGGTGGGCTTCGTCGCCGAGCGCAGCGGGGACTCTGCGCTCGCGGTGGCGCCGGACGAGCGGCAGCGCGAGTACGAAAAGCGCTGGCATCGTGGCGGTCTCGGATTCGCGGCGACGTATACCGACCTTCTCCTGGACAAGGCCGCCAACGATACCGCGGCCGAGTTCTTTCGCGCCAAGATCCGAGCCATCGTGCGCGACCCCGCGGTGGCGGAGGCGCTCACGCCGACCGACTATCCGCTCGGGACCAAGCGCCTCTGCGTCGACACCGGCTACTACGCGACGTTCAATCGCCCGAACGTGACCCTCGTCGATCTCAGGAAGACGCCCATCGCGGCCATCACGCCGGGCGGGGTGCGCACGAGCGACGCCGAATACGCGGTGGACAGCCTCGTGTTCGCCACCGGCTTCGACGCCATGACGGGGGCGTTGCTGAACATCGACATCCGGGGACGCGCGGGCCAGACGCTCCGTGAGAAGTGGGCGGCGGGACCGCGCACCTACCTCGGTCTTGCCATCGCCGGCTTTCCGAATCTGTTCACGATCACCGGCCCCGGCAGCCCGTCCGTGCTCAGCAACATGATCGTGTCCATCGAGCAGCACGTGGACTGGATCGCCGCGTGTCTCGACTACATGCGCGCTCACGGCCGGCGTCGCATCGAGGCGACGATCGCCGCCGAGGAGGCATGGGTGGCCCACGTGAACGAGGTCGGAAACCTGACGCTCTATCCGCTCGCGAAGTCGTGGTACACGGGCGCCAACGTCCCCGGCAAGCCGCGCATCTTCATGCCCTACATCGGCGGCGTGGGCACCTATCGCCAGAAGTGCGACGAGATCGCCGCCAACGGCTACGCGGGGTTCGCGCTGACGTCCTGAGCGATCTCGCGTCCACGGCGCGATCGTAAACGTCAGTGCGCTGGCCGACGCCGCGCGCCGCTGTATTGGCGCCTCAATACCAGCGCACGATGAGCCCGTCCCACCGGCTATCTATTCGCGAATCGCGCCGTCACCGACTTGGCCGCGTCCATGGTTACTGTGCACGCGCCCGTGCCGCTGCACGCGCCAGTCCATTCCACGAACCGGGCGTTGTTTCGGTTAGGTACGGCCGTGAGGGTCACGACGGTGCCCTGGGCGTACGCCGCCGAACAGCTGTTCCCACAATTTATGCCTGCCGGCGAGCTCGTCACGGAGCCCGGCCCGGATCTCGAGACCGTCAACGTGAACGACGTCACCGGAGGAGGCGATTGCGCACCGCCATTGATAGTGAAGGTGAGGGCGTTCGACGTCTGGCCGTCGGGATTCACGACGGTGACCTGCGGCGTGCCCTGGGTGGCGATGTCGCTGGCCGGGATCGTGGCCGTGAGCTGCGTCCCGCTCACGAACGTCGTCGTGCGGGTGCCACCATTCCAGCGCACGACGGCTCCGCTGACGAAGTTCGTCCCGTTAACCGTCAGCGTGAAGCCGGGACCGCCCGCCGTCGCGCTGTTCGGCGCCAGCGAGGTGAGCGTTGCGGCTGGTGGTGGTGCGGTCCCCGATACCGTCGCGGTCCCAGACGCCCTCGAGCCGTCCGCGAACGTCGCCGTCAGTGTCAGCGTCGTTCCCGAGAGGAAGAGCGAGTTCTGAAAGTCGGCGGCGAACACGACGAAGCTGCCGCCGTCCGCCACCTGGGCGTTCACGGCCATCGTGCTCGGATTGTTGAGCAGCGGGCCATCGAGGGTGGCGGCCATGCCCAGCGCCCAGTTGATGGTGGCGCCGTCCGTCTCCCAGATCCCGCCCGCGCTACCCCGCAAATCCAGCCGCGTGATCGTGCGGCCGCCGGTCGCCGCCAATGTTGCCGTCAACGTGCCGTCGAGCACGCCGTCGGGGCCGAGGGCGAGGTTGTCCTGACCCACGCGATCCCGCACCTTGCCGTTGTAGACGACGCTGAGCGCCGGTGTTCCCCCCGCGGGGGGGGCCGCGGCGCCGACGGTCGTGGTCGCCGAGGTGCCGGAGCCATCGGCGAAGGTCGCCGTGAGCGTCAACGTGGTCCCGGACGGGAAGAGCGAGTTCTGAAAGTCGGCGGCGAACACGACGAAGCTGCCGCCGTCCGCTACCTGGGCGTTGACGGCCATGGTGCTCGGATTGTTGAGGAGCGGGGAGTCCAGCGTCGTCGCCATGCCGAGCGCCCAGTTGACATTGGCGCCGTCGGTCTCCCAGATCCCGCCCGTGCTGGTCCGCAAGTCGAGGCGCGTGATCGTGCGACCGCCGGCCGCCGCCAGCGTCGCCGTCAACGTGCCGTCGACCACGCCGTCGGGGCCGAGGGCGAGGTTGCCCTGGCCCACGCGATCCCGGACCTTGCCGTTGTAGACGAGGCTGAGGGCCGCCGGCGTCGCCGGCGGTACCGGTCGCACCGCGGCGCCGCCGAGCTCCACGATCTTTGCCACTGACGGCACGCCGTTGCTATTGAGGATGAAGAGCATGTAATAGCCGGGCGGCGCCTGATTTGGGTTCGGAGGCGCGGTGACCTGCACGCCTCCCGACGCCGCCGAGAATGTGAGCTGCTTGTAGCGCTGGCCGATGTTGAAGGCATGCGTCACCGAGGTCACACGGATCATGCTGACTTTCGCGATCCCCGTGTCCGGCGTCGCCACGAAGAACGACTGCCCGTAGCCAATGCTAGTGGGAGCGGACGTGATCGAAGGCCGCGCCCCTTTGAACAGATATGGCGGCGAGAAGATCTCGGTGTCGGGGTAGCCGTTGCCGCCCATGCTGAGCACGCGGCCATCGGGCAGGAGCACGGTCGTCGAGTGATACAGGCGCGGGATCGTGGCGCTGGCGAGCGTGGTCCACTGTTCGGTCGCCGGATCCCAGAGCTCTGCCGCGTACACGGCGCCGCCGGGGTCGTTGAAGCCGGGTCCGCCTGTTCCGCCCGTCACCAGGACCTTGCCGTCCGGTAGCATCACGGCGTTGAGCTGCCGCCGCGCGAACCGCATGGAGCCGACGAGGCGCCATACCGGCGAGGGTTGATTGAGGTCGATGACCTCCGCGGTGTTCAACGGCGGATCCGCGCCGCCGCCCATGGTGAGCACCTTGCCGTCGGCGTACATCACTGCCGAGCCATAGTCACGCTGCCGGTCCGTACGATTGGCCACGAACGTCCACGCGCCCGCCCCCGAAGTATCGAGATAGCGGGTGTTGACGCTCGGTCCCGCCATGAACACCTGGCCATTGGCCGCCAGGAACATCATCGGGTAGAGGTCGAGGACGAGCTGGGCGTTCGTGAGAAAGCGCCAGCTGTTCGTCGCGAGCTGATACACCTGGGGGAGCGCGTCGTTGCCGACGGTGAGATCGATGGTGCCGGACGTGACGAGGACGTCACCGTTGCCCAGCAGAGTCGCGGTGGGGTACCAGCGGCCCGCGTTCATGTTGGGCAGCCGCGTCCATGCATTCGCGAACGGGTCGTAGATCGACGCGTTGGGGAGACCGACGTTGTTGTCGATATGGCCCCCGACCACGAACAGCCGTCCGTCGGCGAGGAAGTCATGCCCGACGCAAAACGTGTTGTATCCGGGCATGGCCAATGCGCTGACGTTCCCCGTGGCCGGATCCCACACCCGGGTGGTGTCGTCACCCGAGATCCCACCATCGCCCGACCAGATCATCACCTTCCCCGTGGGCAGGAAATGCGAGTGCACCGGATAGTACGCCGCCCCCTGGGGCGTCGGCGGCAGCGGCGTCACTGTCTGCCATTGCCCGGTGATGTTCGTTTGCCCGGAGACCA
>DASXSB010000042.1:0-20044 GCA_036506275.1 Candidatus Methylomirabilota bacterium
TGGCGAGTGTCGTCACGCGTCGGAGCGGGCCGAGCGCTACGAGCCCTGACGCCGAAGCGAGCAAGCCTGGTGCCCGTGACAACCGTTCCGGCACTGCAAGTCCTACAGATGTGCGGCCCGGGTGCGGCACGATCACGCAGCGCTCGCTCTGCGAGCGCTCGAGTCGGAGACGGGGGCCCCGCTTGTGCGCGAGTTCGCCCGCCTGTAGGCTCGAAGCCCGAGTGATCGCTCACGGCGACCCGCCGCGCTATCTGACGTTCGAGCGCCTCGGCGCCCTCGGCGTGCCCCACGCAACCACGACGCGGCACTGTCCGGGCGTCACCTCGCCCACGCAAGCCACCGCTCCGCTCACCGCAGCGGCCCGGCCCGTCCTCGCCGAAGCGGGGCTCGACCTCACGCGGTTCGCATATGCGCGCCAGGTCCACGGCGCCGACGTCGCGAGCGCGCCGTCGTCCGGCGGCTTCGCGGGCGCGGTGGACGTCCTCACCACCACCGAGCGCAGGCTGCCGCTCGCGATCTTCACCGCGGACTGTCTCCCGATCGTTCTCTACGACGCCGACACTCCGGCCCTCGCGGTCGCCCACGTCGGGTGGCGCGGGACCGTGAAGGGCGCGGCGAAGGCGGCGGTGCGAGCGATCGTCAAGCTCGGCGCGCGCGCCGATCGTCTCGCCGTCGCCATCGGGCCCGCCATCGGACCCTGCTGCTATGAGGTCGACACGCCGGTGGCCGACGCCTTCCGGGCGGCGTATCTAGAGCACGCGCGAGAGTGGATGCGGCCGCACCGCCCCGAACACTTCATGCTCGATCTGTGGGCCGCGAACGAAGCGATCCTCACCGAGGCGGGCGTCGATCCGGCGCGGCTCGAGAATCCGCGGCTGTGCACGGCCTGCCACCCCGACCTGCTCTACTCCTACAGGAAGGGCAATCGGGGGCGGCTGGTGACGGTGGCCGCGCTGCCGTGACGCGCGCCGGGCCTGACGGGCGCGCTCAGCGGAGCTGGGCCTCGAGCTGGCGCTTCACCGCCGGCCACTCCGCCTCGAGGATCGAGTAGCACGCGGAGTCGCGCACGCCGCCGTCGGCGGCCACGGTGTGGCCACGGAGAACGCCGTCGAAGCGGGCGCCCAGACGCGAGATAGCCGCGCGCGAGCGCGTGTTGCGGGCGTCGGTGAGGAGCCGGACGCGGTGGACACGCCACACCTCGAAGGCGTGAGCGAGCATCAAGAGCTTCGATTCGGTGTTGATCCCCGTGCGCTGCGCCTCGTCCGCCAGCCACGTCCAGCCGATCTCGACGGCGTCGGGGACGGAGGCGCCGCGCTGGTTGACGTTGCCCTCCGGCCACGGCCAGAACTCGATGTTACCGAAGCGCGTGGTCCCGACCACCCGGACGCTTCGCGCATCCACCACCACGAACGGAAGCGCGCGCCCCCGCTCCTGCTCGTGGAGGGCGGTGCTCACGTACTTCCGCATGGTCGGCTCGTCGCCGGGGACGAAGGTATAGGTATAGGTCTCGCGGCCACCGGCGGCGGCAACCAGAAGCGGCGTCACGTGGGCGAGGGTGAGGGGTTCGAGGCGGACGTACCGGCCCTCGAGGGTCACGGGCGTCACGACGGCGCCATCGGTCATCCGCGGCGAGGATACGACGGTCCGTAGCCACATGCTAGAATCGCGAGGTCAGCGCCATGCAAGAGATCGCGGCCAGCCTCGAGCGCGTGCAGGAGCGAATCGCGCGGGCCGCCGAGCGCACAGGGCGCCGGCCCGATGACGTGCTCCTGATCGCCGTCTCCAAGACCGTCGAGCCCGCTCGCATCCGAGAGGCCCTCGCGGCCGGAGTGCGCGCCCTCGGCGAGAACCGAGTGCAGGAAGCGCGCGGGAAGATCGCCGAGCTCGGCCGCCCCGTGCCCTGGCACCTCATCGGCCCCCTCCAGACCAACAAGGTGAAGGATGCCGTCGAGCTGTTCGACGTCATCCAGTCGATCGATCGCCTCGCCCTCGCCCAGGAGTGCGATCGCCGCGCGCGCGCCCGCGGGCGGACGCTCGACGTCCTCGTCGAGATCAACGTGGCGGGGGAGGCGACGAAGAGCGGGTTCGCTCCCGCCGCCTTGCCGGCGGCGCTCGAAGCTCTCGGCGCGCTCCCCGCTCTCCGCGTGCGAGGGCTCATGGCCATTCCGCCCGCCGTGGACGAGCCGGACGCCGCGCGCGCGTGGTTTCGAACGCTGGCCTCCCTCGCCCGCGGCCATGGCCTCTCTCATCTTTCGATGGGCATGAGCGGCGATTTCGAGGTGGCCGTCGAAGAAGGCGCCACCATGGTGCGCGTGGGCACCGCGATCTTCGGCGCCCGTCCCGCCCGCGCCGCCACTACCGAGCGCCACCTGGATCGCGAGAGCGCATGACCCTCAAGGGCAAGACGATCGGCTTCATCGGGGCCGGCAACATGGGTGAGGCGCTCATCAAGGGCCTGGTGGCCGCCAGCGTCCTGCCCGGGGAGGCGATCGCCGCCACCGACGTCCGCACTGACCGCGTGCAGGGATTGGCCCGGCAGTTCCGGATCAAGACGCCCGCCGACAACGCGGAGCTCGTGCGCGGCGTGGACGTTGTCATCCTCGCCGTGAAGCCGCAGATCGTGGCCGCCGTCCTCCGCGAGATCGCGCCCGCCGTGTCGGCGCGCACGCTCATGATCTCGATCGCGGCCGGCGTATCGACGCAGACGCTCCGCAGCGGGCTCGGCAAGGGGGCGCGGCTGATTCGCGTGATGCCGAACACGCCCGCGCTCGTGCTCGAAGGCGTCACCGCCATCGCCAAGGGCACGGGTCTGGAAGCGGGCGACATCGACACCGCGCGCGAGATCTTCGAGGCCGTGGGCAAGGTGGTGCTCGTGGACGAGGAGCTCATGGACGCGGTGACGGGACTGTCGGGCTCCGGGCCCGCCTTCGTTGCCATCGTCATCGAATCGCTCGCCGACGGCGGGGTCAAGATGGGACTCGACCGCGCCACCGCCATGACGCTCGCCACCCAGACCGTGCTCGGCTCCGCCCGCCTCCTCCTCGATACCGGGCTCCATCCGGGCGCGCTCAAGGATATGGTGAGCTCACCGGGGGGGACCACGATCGCCGGCATCGGCGCCCTCGAGGAGGGCGGGTTGCGCGCGACGTTCATGAAGGCGGTGGAGCGCGCCACCGTGCGCTCCCGCGAGCTGGGGCGAGGCCCCGCCTGATGTTCGTCTTCAGCAACTTGCTCGTCGCCGTCGCGCGGCTGCTCGAGTTCGCGCTCAACATCTATTTCTGGATCATCATCGCGCGCGCGGTGGTGAGCTGGGTGAGCCCGGATCCCTACAACCCCGTCGTGCGCTTCCTCTACCGGGTGACGGAACCCGTGCTGCGGCCCATCCGGCAGCGCTTGCCGACGTTCCAGATGGGCATCGATCTCTCGCCCATGATCGTGCTGCTCGTGATCTACTTCCTCGAATGGTTCCTCATCGCTTCCCTTCGTGACCTGGCGTTGAGTCTCAGATAAAAAGCCGGAGGTCCGAATGCGTATCAGTCCTCTCGATGTGCGCCAGCAGCAGTTCACGGTCCGGATGTTCCGGGGCTTCGATCCGCAAGAGGTCGACGCCTTCCTGGAGGACGTGGCCGAGGACTACGAGTCGGTGCTCAAGGAGAACGCGCTGCTGAAAGAACAGCTGGAGGCGCTGGAAGAACGCGTGCGGGGCATGGTGGAGCGCGAGAAGACGCTCCACGAGACCCTCATCACGGCGCAGCGCCTCACCGAAGAGATGAAGGACGCGGCCCGTCGCGACGCCGCCCTCCACGTGCGCGATGCCGAGCTGCGCGGGGAGAAAGTGCTGGAGGCGGTCCGCGCGGAAGAGGCGCGCATCCGGGGCGACATCACGGCCCTCCGGCGGTCGCGCCGGCAGCTCGTCGAGCAGCTGCGCGGCACCATCGAGACCTATCACCGCATGGTCATGAGCGACCTCGAGGGCACCGGGGACGAGGGCGAGACGCCGGTGGCCGAATGAAGAACGCGTTCGTCGTCGTCGCGCTCCTCACCGTGGTGGCGGGGAGCGCACACGCCGAGCATCTCACGCTCGCGCCGGAGGCCCGCGGCGGGGGCGCGACGTGGCCGGGCCTCGATCTCGAGTTCCGCCTCGGCGACGGGGGCTTCCGGTTGGGCGGGCGGATGCTCGGCGAGCGCGGAGCCTACGGCGCCTGGCTCAGCGGTCACGTGGCCGCCGACGGTTTCGTCCTCGACGGCCACGTCCAGGAACCCGACAAGGACCATCATCTGACGCTCGACTCGCGCAAGCTGGAGGCGCTCCTGCAGGACGCGCTCCGCGGCCTCGACGGCTTCTGATCAACTCGGTGGTCATCGCACCCGTTCGCTGGTCCGGCGACCATCTCGTCCTGCTCGACCAGACGTTGCTCCCCGGCGAGGAGCTCGAGCGCTCATACCAGCGCTGGGAGGACGTGGCGGAGGCGATCCGCACGCTCGTCGTGCGGGGCGCGCCCGCCATCGGTGTCGCCGCCGCCTTCGGCGTGGCGCTCGCCGCGCGCCGCAGTCGCGCTCGCGACTGGACCGGACTCCACGCCGATCTGGAAACGGCCGTCAAAGGACTCGCCGCCACCCGTCCCACCGCCGTGAACCTGTTCTGGGCGCTCGATCGCATGCAGCGAGCCGCCCTCGGCGCGCGGGACCTTCCGCTGGAAGAGGTGCGCGCGCGGCTGCTCGCGGAGGCGCACGCGATCCTCGACGAAGACCTCGCCGCCAACCGCGCCATTGGCGATCACGGCGCCGCCCTCGTCCCCTCCGGGGCGCGCGTGCTCACCCACTGCAACGCGGGCGCGCTCGCGACGGCGGGCTACGGCACCGCCCTCGGCGTCATCCGATCCGCGCACGCCCAGGGCAAGATCGCGCTCGTGTGGGTCGACGAGACGCGACCGGTGATGCAGGGCTCGCGGCTCACGGCGTGGGAATGCGTACGCGAGGCCATTCCCCACCGGCTCATCGCGGACGTGGCGGCGGCGTCGGTCATGGCCCGCGGCGAGGTGGACCTGGTCATCACCGGCGCCGATCGCATCGCCGCCAACGGCGACACCGCGAACAAGATCGGTACGTATGCCCTCGCCGTGATCGCGCGGCACCATGGGGTGCCGTTTTACGTGGCAGCGCCGTTCTCGACGATCGATTCCGCCCTCGCGTCAGGTGACCGCATTCCGATCGAGGAGCGCGACGCCGCCGAGGTGCGCGGCGTGGCGGGGCGCGTCACGGCGCCCGCGGATTCGCCCGTTTTCAACCCCGCCTTCGACGTCACTCCCGCCTCACTCATCGCTGCCATCATCACCGAGCGCGGTGTCTTTCGTCCTCCCTACCGCTTCGCCTGAGTTCGGCACGACTCTTGAAAGAGACATCAGGCGAAGTCGCCCGGCGAGGGGAGGGAGAGCACGATGAAATGCACGGTTTGCGGTTGCGATCGCCGAATGCTCTGCCTGCGCTGCCGCGACGGTCGGTGCACTCCCTGCCGGACCCGGTAATTCGCCGACCACCCCGGCGACGCCGGTTGACGTAGCGGTGGCGAGCGGCAGCACGGGCGAAGCGGCGCGGTGGTTTCACGACCGCACTGCGCACTCGCCGGCATCCGTTCGCCAGAGCACGCACGCGCTCGACTGGGACAACAAGCCGTTTCCGTTCAAGGTCTACACCGACCTTCCTGCCGTAGAGCTGCCGCGGTCGTTTGCGCCGATCGACACGGACGTCCTGGTGACACTCCGCCCCCCCACCGGTCCCGCTGGCACGGCGCTCTCCCTGGAAACGCTTGCCGCGCTGCTGTATCACTCGGCGGGCGTGACGAAGAAAAAGACCTATGCCGGCGGCGGCGAGGTCCTCTTTCGCGCCGCGGCATCGACGGGCGCGCTCTATCAGACCGAGGTGTACGTGGCGGCGGGCGTGGTGCCCGGTCTCGCCGCCGGCCTCTACCATTTCTGCCCGGGCGATTTCACGCTGCGTCGCCTGCGGGAAGGCGACGTCCGCGGCGTGCTCGCCGCCGCCGCGGCCGATGACACGCTCGCCCGCCGCGCGGCGACGATCGTCGTCTCCGCCATCTACTGGCGGAACACCTGGAAGTACCAGGCGCGCGCGTACCGTCATCTCTTCTGGGACTCCGGGACGCTGCTCGCGAACCTGCTCGCCGCCGGCGATGCCCTCGGCCAGGCGCCCCGTATCTACACCGGTTTCATCGATGCCGAGGTGAATCGTCTCCTCGGCCTCGACGTCGCCCGCGAGGCGGCGCTGGAATTGGTGGCGCTGGGCCCGGAAGCGCCGGCGCCGACGGTGGAGCAAAACCACCAGCCGGTGGTCGAAATCCACCACTCCACGCTGCCGCTGTCCGGGGAGGAGGTCGACTATCCGGCCCTGCGCGACCTCCACGCGGCTTCGTCGCTCGGAAGTCGGGAAGCCGTCCAGGGATGGGCGAGAACGCGTCCGCCGCAGCGGCCCGCGCGACCCGGCGAACTCCACCGGCTGCCGCCGCCGCGCGAGAGCGCGGGGAGGAGCTTCAGCGCGACGGTTCAGCGCCGGGGCTCCACGCGGCAGTTCAGCCACGCGCCGCTGTCGGCGGCCGAGCTTTCCGACGCCTTGGCGGCCGCGACGGCGCCCTTCGACGCCGACTTCTCGCCCGGTCTCGTGGACCTGTATCTGATCGTCAACGCGGTCGACGACGTGCCGGCCGGCGCGTGCTTCTACGACCGCTCGGACCACGCGGTCGAGGTTCTTCGGCGCGGCAACTTCCGCCGGGAATCGGCGCACCTGTGCCTGGAGCAGCCGCTCGGCGGCGATGCGGCCGCCGTCATTTATTTCCTGGCCCCGCTCGATGCGATCCTTTCCGTCTCCGGCGATCGCGGCTACCGCCTGGTCAATCTCGAGGCCGGCATCGCCGGCGGCCGCGCATACCTGACGGCGTACGGAGAGGGTTTCGGGGCCTCCGGGCTTACCTTCTACGACCGCGCCGTGGTCGACTTCTTTTCTCCGCACGCCGCCGGCAAGGATGCGATCTTCGTGACCGCGCTCGGTCGCGCCGACGCCCCCGACGCCGGCGTGAAATTGCAAAGCTTGCGGAGCCGCCGGTAGGATGGACGGGCGCAGTCTCAGCGAGGAGGCAAAATGAAGAAGTATCAATTGATGGCGCCGGGGCCGACGCCGGTCCCGAGCCAGGTGCTGCTCGCGATGGCGCACCCCATCATCCACCACCGCACGCCGGAGTACGAGGCGCTGTTCATCGAGGTTCGAGAAGGCCTGAGGCGCTTGTTCCAGACCGCCGAGGACGTCATTTCGCTCGCGTGCTCGGGCACGGGCGCGATGGAAGCCGCCGTCGTCAACACGCTCTCGCTCGGCGACATGGTGGCGGTGGTGCGCGCGGGCAAGTTCGGGGAGCGGTGGGTGGAGATCGCCAAGGCGTACGGCTTGCGCGTGCTCGAGCTGGAGGCGCCCTACGGCGACACCGTGCCCGCCACGCGGGTGGCGGAGACGCTGCGCACGCATCCTCAAGTCAAGGCCGTGCTCGCCCAGCACAGCGAATCCTCCACGGGCGTGCTCCACGACGTGCGCGGCTATGCGACGGCCACGCGGGCGAGCGACGCGCTCCTCATCGTGGACGCGGTCTCCAGCCTCGGCATCGCCGATCTGCCCATGGACGATTGGGGTGTCGACGTCGTGGTCGCCGGATCGCAGAAGGGGCTCATGCTGCCGCCCGGGCTCGGCTTCTGCGCGCTGTCCGAGCGCGCGTGGGCGAAGGCGGCGCGCTCGACGCTCCCCAAGTACTACTTCAACCTCACCGAGGAGCGGAAGTTCGCGCAGAAGAACGAGGCGCACTTCACGCCCGCGGTCGCTCTCGTGGTGGGACTGCGCGAAGTGCTCCGCATGCTGGCCGCCGAGGGGTTGCCGAACGTGTTCCGGCGCCACGACCGCCTCGCCCGCGCCACGCGCGCGGGCGTGGAAGCGCTGGGCCTCGCGCTGTTCCCGAAAGCGACGCCGACACCGTCGCTCACGGCGGTGGTGGCGCCCCGGGGGGTGGACGGCGAGGCGATCGTGGCCGCCTTCGCCAATGCACACGGCATCACGATCGCGGGCGGGCAGGGCGAGATGAAAGGCCGGGTGTTCCGGCTCGGGCACATGGGGTATGCGGCGGAGTTCGACGTGATCTCCGCCCTGTCCGCGCTCGAGCAGGTGCTCGCCGAGCTCGGCATTCCGGTCGACTTCGGCGCCGGCGTCCGCGCCGCGGAGAAGGTCTACAGCGAGAAGGCCTCGGCGTAGGCCACCCCGCGCGCGGCCGGACGGCGCTTGCAAACCCGGCTAGAATGGTCGGGTTGCCATGAGCACCCGGGTCATCGTCATACGGCACGGCGAGACGGAGTGGGCGCGCGAGCGGCGCTTCGCCGGCTCCCGCGACATCGCGCTCTCCGAAGCCGGGCGCCGCCAGTGCGAGGCGCTCGCGGATGCCCTCGCGACCGTGCCAGTCGCCGCCATCTACGCGAGCCCGCTCGAGCGCGCGCGCACGACCGCCGAAACCATCGCCAAGCCCCATCGCCTTCCCGTAACCGTGGAGCGCGATCTGCGCGAGATGGCCTTCGGTCCCTGGGAAGGCCTCACGCGCGAGGAGGTGGCCGCGCGCGACCCCGAGCGCTATGCGGTGTGGCAGACGGCGCCCCACGAGCTGGTCCTCGACGGCGCGGAGCGGCTGACCGACGTGGCGCCGCGGGTGGCGGCGGTGGTGGACGAGGTGCGCGACGCCCACGCGGACGAGACGGTCGTGGTGGTCGCGCACGCCGTCGTCGTTCGCCTCGTCGTTCTCGGCGCGCTCGGCCTCGGACCGGAACGCCTGTGGGCGGTCGACGCGTCGCCGGCGGGGATCACCGAGATCGAGTACCAGCCGGCGTGGGTCACCGTGCACCGGATGAACACGCTCGCGCACCTGGCGGCGCCGTGACGCCGCCTCCGCAGCTTCCCAAGGGCGCGCGCATCTACCTCCCCGACGAGGCGGCCCGCAAGCGCCACGTCGAGCGCGCGCTCCTCGACGTCTTCGAGCGCTGGGGCTATCGCGAGATCATCACGCCGACGTTCGAGTATTTCGAGGTGCTGTCGGCGGGTACCGACGTCGGGCTCCAGGAGAACATGTTCAAGTTCGTGGACCGCGACACCGGGCGCGTGCTGGCGTTGCGAGCCGACATCACGCCTCAGATCGCGCGCATCGTGGCCACTCGCCTGCGTGATGCGCCGAAGCCGATTCGCCTCGCCTACGTCACCAACGTGTTTCGTGACGACGACTCGCAGGTCTCCCGCTACCGTGAGCTCTACCAGGCGGGCGTGGAGCTCCTCGGGCTCGACAAGCCGGAGGCGGAGGTGGAGGTGATCGCGATGGCGATCGAGGGGCTGCGCGCCCTCGGGCTCCATCGGTTCCAGATCGACCTCGGCCATCCCGATTTCTTCCGTGGCCTCGCCGAGGAGAGCCGGGTGGCGGTGGACGATCAGGGCGCGCTGCGCACGGCCCTCTCGCGGAAGGACACGTCCACGCTCGAGCGGCTGGTGGGGGAGCTGAAGATCCCGGACGCGGTGGGCGAGGCGCTGCTGGCGTTACCGGGGCTCGTGGGCCACGAGGAGGTCCTCGAGCGCGCGGCCGCCTACGCCGGCAACGCGCGGTCCGCGCGCGCGCTCGGAAATCTCGCGGAGGTGTACCGGCTGCTCGCCATCTACGGTCTCGCCGACACCGTCTTGCTCGATCTCGGTGAGGTACGCGGCTTCGACTACTACTCGGGGACGCACTTCGAGACGTACGTGGCGGGCTTCGGCGCCTCCCTGGCGGCGGGCGGGCGCTACGATCACATGCTGGCGCGCTTCGGCCACGATTGCCCGGCGGTGGGCTTCGCGTTCGACGTGGCGCGCGCCCTCGACGTCATGCACGCACAGGGCGTGCGGGTGGCGCTGCCGGGGCCGGACTTCTTCATCATCGACTTCACGCCGGAGAAGACGGTGGCGCTGTCCCTGGCGCGCCGCCTGCGCGATCTGGGGGCGTCGGTGGCGCGCGATATCATGAGCCGCGGCCTCGACGCGTCGCTCGCGTACGCGCGCGCACAGCGCGTGCGCCATGTTCTGGTGGTGGGAAGCGCGCGCACGGCGGCGAGCGAGCTGCTGGCGCTGAATCTCGGGGACGGCGGCGAGCGCGCCTTGCCGGTAACGGCGGTGCTGGAGGCGCCCGTACGCTTCTTCCCGGAGCTCGGAGGGAACAGGAATGCCTAACATCGTGGTGGTCGGCGCGCAGTGGGGAGACGAGGGGAAAGGCAAGGTCGTCGACGTCATCACGCCGCACGTGAACGTCGTCGTCCGCTACCAGGGCGGCAACAACGCCGGCCACACGGTGGTGGTGGGACGCGAGAAGTACGTCCTCCACTCGATCCCGTCCGGCATCCTGCACTCGGGGTGCCGGTGCGTCATCGGGTGCGGCGTCGTGGTCGATCCCGGCTCTCTGATCGAGGAGATGGAATCGCTCGTGCGCCGCGGCGTGACCCTCGACGGCAACCTCTTCATCTCGCGCAACGCGCACCTCATCATGCCGTACCATCCCGCCCTCGACCTCGCGTCCGAGGCGAAGCTTGGTGCTCGCCGCATCGGCACCACCGGCAAGGGCGTGGGCCCCGCTTACGTGGACAAGGCGGCGCGCGTCGGTATCCGGATGGCCGATCTTCTCAATGAGCCTTTGTTCCGCGAGAAGCTCGAGATCAACATCGCCCAGAAGAACCGGCTCCTGCGCGACATCTACGACGCGCAGACGTTCACGGTGGAGGAGATCCTGAGCCCGTACCTGCGCTACGCGGGCTGGCTCGCCCCCTACATCACGGACACCGCGCTTCTCCTCAGCAAGTGGCTGGACAGCGGCTACTCCGTCCTCTTCGAGGGCGCGCAGGGCACGATGCTCGACATCGATCACGGGACGTATCCGTACATCACGTCGTCGTCCACGACGTCGGGCGGCGCCGCTACCGGGACCGGCGTGCCGCCCACACGCATCGATGGCGTGCTCGGGGTGGCCAAGGCCTACACGACCCGCGTGGGCGGCGGCCCCTTCCCGAGCGAGATGACAGGAGCGATGGCGGAAGCGATCCGCGCCCGCGGTAACGAGTACGGCGCCACCACGGGGCGGCCGCGCCGCTGCGGCTGGTTCGACGCCGTCGTCCTCCGCTACGCCGTCCGCATCAACGGCATGGACACGGTGGCCATCACTAAGCTGGACGTGCTCGATCAATCGGAGACGGTGAAGGTGTGCACGGGGTATCGCTACCGGGGCGAGATCCTCACCGAGTTCCCGGAAGAGGAAACCGTCGTGAAGGAGGCCGAGCCCGTGTACGAGGAGCTCTCGGGATGGATGGCGCCCACCGGCGGCGCCAAGAACGAGAGCGACCTCCCTGCCAAGGCCCGGCGCTATCTCGATCGCCTCGAGGAGCTGATCGGCGTTCCGTTCTGCCTGATCTCGACGGGCGCCGTCCGCGACGACACCATCGTGTGCGAGGGATCGCCGCTCCTCCGGTGGTTTCCGTCCGTGCGCGCGAGTTTGCTCTAGCGCGAGCTTTAGCGGGAGGCGAGGGAAGCCGGCCGCGCGACGCTGGCGACCATCGCACACAGCTCCCAGGGATCGACCGGCTTTTCGAGGTAGGCGTGGAAGCCGGCGCCGACGGCCCGTCGCATGGTGTGGCGGTCGGTGTAGGCGGTGACGGCGATGGCGTGCAGCCGCCGCCCCGCGCGGGCGGCGATGTCGCGGATCTCGCGCACGAGCCGGTAGCCGTCTTCGTCCGGGATGGCCAGATCGCTCACCACCACGTCGGGCGCGAACGCGTGGAAGGCGCGCACGCCGTCGCGCGCGCCCGTCGCCGTCGCCACCGTCGCCCCCGACGATTCGAAGATGGCGCGAAACATCGCGCGGCACTCGTCGTCGCCGTCGATGACGAGTACCCGCATTCCCACCAGCGCCGTCGGGCCGCCCGGTCCCCGATCCTGAGTGTCGATACGGGGACGCTACGAGCACGGCGGCCCCGGCGTCAACGTCGCGGGGAGGCCGATATCCGGCGACGTTTCCCCGCGTGGCCACGCTGATCGTCGCGGCCGGCGCGGTAAAGCGCGCGTCCGGTGGTTCGCGCGCGCTTTTCACGGGTGGTTTCGACGGGACGACGCACGGGAGCCGCACGGACAGCGGGGCATTTCATTTTGTGGGCGGCGGTGGATATGTGAATGACGGGCGGGGAAGAACGTGCCCCGCCCGTCGCGCGACTGTCAGCTGCTGCGCGTCTACGCCATGCCCGGAACGAACGGATCGCGCCCGCGCTGGTACGTAGGCTGGCGCTGGGCCGGGTTGCGATTGACGAGCGGCCGCAGGTAGAGCGGGCTCAGCAGGCTCCGCACCTCGTGCTCGATCGTGAACAGCACGCGGTTGCTGTCGGGATCGACGATGTCCTGGAACCGGTACTGATACCAGTTGCTCTCCTCGGTCACGAGCCCACGCTCGCGCAGCCAGCGGTGGGGACCCGAGAAGTCGGAGATGTAGATCTGAACGTGATGTCCGTCGTAGGCGGGAATGGCATCCCGCGTCTCCTGGAAAATCATCTGCTGGTGCGGGCCCACCGTCACCCGCGCCGCGGGGCCGCCGCCGTTCCGGGTGACGCCGGTCATCGCGCCCAGCGCCGTCCGGTAGAAGCGTGCGATCCCGTCCGCCGTCCCCTCTTCCACGAGGAACTCGACGTACGGCATGCCGAGCGTCATGTCACCGAAGCCGGGGCCGGGCGCGTGGCAGCGGATGACGTTGCCCCACGGCGACACCACGCGGATGTGCTTGTCTTCCACCGCGTACTCGAACTGCGTCCCCGCCAGCTTCGACGCCACCTTCTCCAGCCGGCGCGGCAGCTCGTCGAAGTCCGCGATCACCAGCCCCACGCGCCCGCGCACGACCTGGGGGTCGCCCGTGGGAAGGTGGAACTGCTGCTGGCCCACGTTGATCCACATGTTGTCGAGCGTGACCATGAGATAGGGATCGCGGGTGAGGCCGAGCCCGCCCACGTAGAAGACGGTGGCCAGTTGCTGATCGGGAATGCGCACGTTGACGTGCTCGAGCGCGACGATGTTGCCGACGTCCTGGGTGGTGCGGTCGTACGTCTCACCCGCCATGGCTCTGCCCTCCCTGCGCGACGGCGCCTCCGCCCATTCGCTTCCGCCCATTATAGACGGCTCCGGGAGGCCGGTGCCGCCGACGGCGCGGGTGGCCGGCCAGACGCGGCTGATCGCGGTGGGGCCACTCCAGTTACGTTGCGCGCGAACGCGCCCTCGTTATAAAGTGTGCGGCGGTCCGGATCCGCGCATCGGCCCCGCCGTCGCGCGCAGCACTCCGGGACGACCAACCGTTTCCATGATCCAGCGCCCGGGTGGGATTATTGTGCGCGTCGGCGGCTCGAGGGCGGCGGCGGCCGGCGGGGTGCCGTGAGAAAGGATTGATGCTCCGGTCTCTAGCGATTGCGGCGGTGGTGGCGGTGCTGCTCCTCGGCTCGGCGGCGGTCGGCCACGCCCAGGACACGAACGATACGCTCTTCTACCTCGGCTTCCGCCTCGGGGTGGCGGCGCTCGTGAAGAAGGAAACGGCGCCCGGGATCCACATGGATCGCCCCGAGCAGCTCACCGGGATGTACGCCGGCTTCAACATCAACCGCTTTCTCGGCGTCGAGCTCACCATCGACCGCTTCGAGACCGACATCCACCTCTCCGACAAGCGGAAGATCGGCGAGTACGGCCTCATCGCGCTCATCCCGCACGTGCGGCTCCGGTACCCGGTGCTGAACGGTCGCCTCGTTCCCTACGCGCTCGCCGGCGTCGGCGTGACCGAGAACGAGTTCAACGATCGCAAGGAACCCGGCATCGGAATGCACGTGAAGGCGCGCGACACCGAGGTGGTCGGCTCCTTCGGCGTCGGCGTCGAGTACTTCGTGGCGAAGAACATCGCGTTCGGCGGGGACGTGCGCTACATGATCTCCCGCGGCCACGAGATCACGGTCGGCGACCACACGCAGGAGCTGATGCTCGACAGCCTGTTCATCGCGGGCGGCATCCGTCTCATCTTCCCCGATCCCGACACGGCCTCGCGCCCCGCCGTCGATCCCGGCGACAAGCGAACCTTGTACATCGGCGTGCGGGCGGGCGGGGCGGCGCCGCTGCACAGTGAGATCGCGACCGGGCTCGAGGCGCAGCCGCAATACGTCTCCATCGGTGACCTCGATCCCCTGCTCAGCGTCGACATCGGCATGAACTTCACGAAATACCTCGGCGCCGAGCTGTCGTTCGAGGGCTACTCGCCCATCCTCGCCGTGCCCGGCCTCGGCAAGATCGGCGAGTATGGTCTCTACATGGTCATCCCCCATCTCCGCGTGCGGTACCCTTTGTGGGACGGGCGGTTCGTGCCCTATGGCCTCCTGGGCATCGGGGTCGGGTTCGCCGAGTTCAAGGACAGAAAGCCACACGGCGCCGGCATGGACATCCACGCCAACGACTTCGCGCCCATCGGCGGCCTCGGGGTTGGGTTCGACTACTTCGTCGCTCACAACATCGCCATCGGCCTCGAGACGAAGTACATCTACTCGCGCGATCACGAGTTCAAGTTGAACGGACGCACCCAGAACGTGAACCTCGATTCCATCTTCACGTCGGCCGGCGTCCGTATCTTCTTCTTCGATTGAACGCGCCCGCGGGTGATCGGGAGCACGCTGTGTGGCTGGCCCTCGGCGATTTTCTTTTCCGGTGGCGCAGCTATCTGCCCCTGATCCTCGTCCCGCCCATCGTCCTCGCCATCGCGACGTCCGCCCACCCCATGCCCTCCTATCCGGGACGGCTCGCGTGGGAGATGGCGTGCCTGCTCATCGCCTGCGCGGGGCTCGCGCTCCGTGTGTGGACGGTCGGCGTGGCCGCCCGCGGGACGTCCGGTCGCAACACGCGCCAGCAAAAAGCCTCCACGCTCAACACCACGGGTCCCTATTCGGTGATGCGCCATCCTCTCTACGTCGGCAACGGTCTCATCGTGTTCGGGCTCGCGCTCTTTCCGGGCACGGTGGTGGCGGCCCTGCTCGTCGCCCTCGTCACCATCGCCTACTACGCCATCATCACCGCCCGCGAGGAGGCGTTCCTCCGGGAGCGCTTCGGGCCGGCGTTCGCGACGTGGGCGGCGCGGGTGCCGGCGCTCGTGCCGAACGTCTCCCGCTACGTTCCCTCCGCCATTCCCTTCGACTGGCGGATTCCGCTTCGCCGTGAGTTCTATGCGCTCGCGCTGATCTTGATCATGCCGTTTGCGCTGGACGTGGTCGCGCATCTCACGCGGCACGGCGTGCTACAGTGCAATCCCGTATGGGGCGGCCTCGCGGGGGCGGGTGCCATCGGGTTCGTGGTGCTTCGCGCCCTGAAGAAGCGAACCCCGGGGGGAGATTCCCCGAGCCTCCGGCAGGCCTGACCGTCTCCGCCGCCGTCTCGCGGCGCACCGTTCTCCGCGCGACCGCCACCCTCTTCGGGGTCGCCTGCCTTCCGCGCGCCGGCGCCGCCGGCGCCACCCTCGTCGAAGACTGGGCGACGCACCAGGTCGGCGCGCGCGGCGTTCCCACCGGTTGGCGCGAGTACGAGACGCCGGCCGGCCGTCCGCGATACGACTTCACGATCGTCGACGACGGTGGTCGCCGCGCCCTGGATCTCAAAAGCGAGGGCGATCACTCCACCATCGCCAAGGAGGTTCAGGTCGAGCTCGCGCAGACGCCGGTGCTGGAGTGGGCGTGGAAGGTGATGCGGGTGCCCGCCCACGCCGACCTCCGCAACAAGGCCACCTCCGATGCGACGGGCCATGTCTTCGTGGTGTGGCCCCGGTGGCCGGCGCTGCTGCGCTCGCGCCTCATCGGTTACGTGTGGGATCGCGCGCTTCCGACCGGCTCCGTGGTGAAGAGCCGGAAGACGGGGACGGTGACGTTCATAGTGGTCGCGAGCGGCGAGCAAGGCCTCCGCGAGTGGCGCGTGCAGCGGCGCAACGTCGTCGAGGACTACCGGAAGGTCTTCGACGAGACGCCGACGGATCCGGGGGCGGTGGCGCTCTCGATCGACACCAACGACACGCGAAGCGAAGCGGAGACGCTGTTCGGCCGGATCGCCTTCGCAGCGCGGTGACGGGCGCTCGACACGCGCAGCGTCACGACCGCCCGCGTCTACGCGGGCAGCATCACGGCTTTCAGGCGAGGCCAGGCCATCACGAGAACACCGATGGCGGCGGTCATCGTCCACAGCGGGTCAACCGCGACGTGGGCGCCTCCCAGGATGTCTTCGAGAATATCCAGCGGCAATGGCGCCACGAGGACCGTTCCCACTGCGTAGGCATTCGGCACCGCGACCGCCGCGCGATGGCGGCGCCGGTACCAGTAGAGAGCCACGGCCGCCAGGCCCAGGGCGAAGACCGCCCAGTGTCCCGGGAAGGCGGCGAGGGCCAGGATGATCACGGACTCGCTGCTCAGGATCGACGTCGGGGAGCCGCCATGGCCGATGGCGTAGGCGCGCAGGATCATCCCCGCCACGGCGACGCCCACGCACATCAGCTCGAGGGCGAGGTGGCGCGAGAGGTCCGGCGGCTCGTCCGTGAGCGCCGCCCGCGCGAAGACGCTGTGATCGGGGGGAAGCGTCGCACGCGCGATGGTCACGGTTTGGCGCCCGAGCTTCGCGTGAGCCACGATCACGGGAGCGCTCGTCTCTTCGAGCCGCGGCAGCAATCGATCGTCGGTGACGACGATGGTGGCCTCATCGGCGTTGCGTCGCGCGTGCACCGAGCGATCGGGACCCGCGAGGTCGGTGACCGGCTCTCCGAGATAGAACGCGAGCGGCAGCGGATGGACGTTCCACGTCGACACGCTCTCGCCACCCTGACGCGCGGCCGCGATCTGCCCGAGCACGGGAACGTAATCGTACTTCGCGTTCACGCGTTCCACCTGGCCATGGTAGATCAGCGTCACGAAGGTGGCGGCGGCCACACCCGCGATGACGAACGCGCGCTCCACGCGGCGGTAGCGCAATCCAATCTCGAGCGCGATCACCACGGTGGCGGCCGCCACGCCGGCGAGCGCCGCCTCCACGGGGAAGAGCGGCAGTGCCGTGCGCACGTCGGCGAGGACGCGCCCGTGAGCGGCCGATCGCACGAGTCCGGTGGCCACCACGGTGGCGAAGAGCGCCGCCGTCCACCGCAAGGGCCAGAGCGTCACCGTCCGCCACTTGAGCGTCACCCCCGCCAGCCACCAGCCGAGCAAGAGCGCGAGCGGCGGGACGAGAGGCAGGTGGTAGCGGATCCGCTGCTGATGCGACGGAAACACCATGATGAAGACGGCGGCGGCCCACACGAGCACCAGCGTGACCGCATCCCGCTCGCTGCCCCGGCCCCGTCCGAACCGCCAGGCATCGTACAGCGCGAAGGGGAGGAACCACGCCCACGGGAAGACCAGGCTCAGCGTGTGCTGCACGGGCGTGATGAAGAACATCGGCGAGAGCTGGCGCGGCAGGTACCAGAGCAGATAGTCGAACGCAACGGTGCGTTGAAGGGTGGGCGCTTCCCGGGAGGCGGCCATGATCCACCAGGGTGCGATCAGGACGCCGAGCGTCACCATGCCGCGCGCGAAACGCAGCCAGCTCACCGGCCGCACGCGGCGCTGGACAACGGCGAACGCCACCGCGAAGACGAGCGGCATCAATCCGGCGGGCCCCTTGACCCAGAACCCGCCCGCGAGCGCGGCATAGAACCCGATCCACGCGTGGCCGTCGGGATGCCGGTACATGCGGGTGAGCGCCCACACGCTGCCGGCGGCGAAGGCAGTCAGCAGCATGTCCGGCATGGCGAGGCGCTCGTAGACGTAGAAGCCTTGCGTGGTGGCGGCGATGATCGCCGCATAGCGCCCGGCGGTGACGTTCCAGAGCTCGGCGCCGAGACGATAGATAATGAAGACGGTGGCCAGCCCCGCCGCCGCCGACGGCACCACCGCCGTCAACAGAGTGACCTGGCCGAGCAGCGAGGAGACGAGCACGATCAGCCAGGCCAGCAGCGGCGGCTTGTTCACGTAGGGGGCGCCGTTGAGGGAGGGCAGCAGCCACTGCCCGCTCTCGATCATCTGCTGGGCGAGAACGGGAAAGCGCGCCTCGTCGTTGTTCGTGAACGTGCGTCGCCCGAGGTCGGTGGTAGCCAGCAAGAGCACCAGGGCGCCGACCACGAGGACCGCGGGGACCCGTCTCACTGCGGTTACCATAACGCACCCGGTGGCCGGGGAGAAAGCTCCGACATTCCGGGGTTCAGGCGGCGCGCGGCCACCGAGTGCGCGATACTCCTGCGCGAGCCCGGCGCCGACGCTTCGCACAGAAGAACCGGGACAAACTGGTCACATGCCTGACGTCGATCAGAATCGGAGCGAGTGGAACGAGCCGGCTCGCTGGCACGCCGCCGGAGACGAGTGGTCGGTGACGTGGGGCGGCGTGGAAGCGCACTGGTTCGGAGCGCTCTACCCGCGGGTTCACGCGTATCTTCCCGCGCGGACCGTCCTCGAGATCGCGCCCGGACATGGCCGCTGGACGCAATATCTGAGGAGGTGGTGCGAGAAGCTGGTCATCGTCGATCTCTCCGAGACCTGCATCAACGAGTGCCGGAAGCGCTTCGCCACGGCGACGAACATCGAGTATCACGTGAACGACGGAATGTCCTTGCCCATGATTCCCGACCGTACGATCGATTTCGCGTTCACCTTCGATTCGCTCGTCCACGCCGAGATCGACGTGATCGACGCCTACCTTCGTGAGCTGGCGAGGACCCTGTCCCCGAACGGCGTGGCGTTCATCCACCACTCGAATGCGGGGGAGTACCGCCGACGGCTCACGCTGCTGAAGAGGGTCCCGCACCGCGTGCTCGCCTACCTGAAGCAGCTCAACTTCGATCACTGGCGAGCCTACAGCGTCACCGCCGGCGAGGTGGAGCGGCTCGCGCGGCGGGCGGGCCTCGTCTGCATCAGTCAGGAGCTCGTGAACTGGGGCAACCGATTCCCCGTCGACCGCTGCCTGATCGATTGCTTTTCAACACTGACGCCCGTTCACTCGGCTCGCGCGCGTCCCAACCGGATTCTGCGCAATCACGATTTCATGAAGGAGGCGCACCTCATCGCGGCCGTGGCCCCTCTCTACCCGAGCGGGGGCCCGGTGAGAACGAAGGAGACCGGCTAGGGGTCGGCGGCGGCCTCGTCAAACACCATCGAATCCCTCACGGCTTCCGGGCACGTTTTCGGGACGTTCGCGCCGTCGGTGTTGCACCGGTCCGCTGAGTGCGTATGATTCTTGGCGCGAGCCGTTAGCTCAGAAGGAAGAGCACCTGACTTTTAATCAGGGGGTCCCGGGTTCGAGTCCCGGACGGCTCACCAGCTTTACGGGGTCTATTCCGGTCACATGGGTGACAGTTCATTCCGAGCACATAGGTCCTCCTGCTGCAACTCAAAACGCTGGCCGGGCTGCCGCTGGACGCACCATTGGCGGTCCAGGGCGAGCTGGCCGTTCCGCCGCCCGTGGTCGATCGGGATCAGGCGATCGCCCGTGCTGTCGATCGACGGCCCGACGTCGTCGCCGCCCGGGCAGAGGCGGCAATGGCGGCCGCGCGCATCATGAAGGAGCAGACCGAAGGCCGCTGGGACGCCAGCGTGAGCGTGGGGTACCAGCGGCAAGATTTCGGCTTTGATCTGCGAGGTGTCACGGATAGCGGAGCGACGCGACCCATTCGGGACGTCTTCCACTACTTCGGCGCGGCGTGTCAGTCACGCTTCCGGTTCGCAACCGGAACCAGGGGAACATCGCCGCGGCGCAGGCGGAAGCTCGCGCCGCTGAGCGCCGGCACCAGCTCGCCGAGCTGACAGCCAGGCAGGAAGTCGCGGCGGCGATCGCTCAGCTCGAGGGGGCGCGTCGCGCGCTGGCGCTCTATGAAACCGGGGTTCGTATC
>DASXSB010000043.1:0-15278 GCA_036506275.1 Candidatus Methylomirabilota bacterium
GGCGGCCCTGAGCCACGTCATGGGGGCGTATGCGGTGGGCGTGATGTCCCTCGGCGCTCCCGAGTGCCTCGTCGTCGCCAAGCGCGGCGCGGGCAGTGTCGTGCTCGGGCTGGGAGCCGGCGAAACCTTCGTGGCCTCGGACGTGCCCGCGCTCCTGCCCTACACGCGGGACGTCATCGTGCTCGAGGACGATGACGTGGCGGTCATCAGCGCCGCCGGGGCCGCCCTGTCCTCGCTCGACGGCCACCCCGTGGCTCGCGAACCCGCGCGCATCGCGTGGGACGCCGCCATGGCCGAGAAGGGCCACTATCCGCACTTCATGCTGAAGGAGATCTACGAGCAGCCGCGCGCGATCGCCGACACCTTTCGCGGCCGGGTGTCGATCGACGATGGCGACGTCATGCTGCCCGAGCTCGCGGACGCCTCCGGCGTCACCGACGTCGACCGCGTCGTGCTCGTCGCATGCGGCACCGCCTATCACGCCGCCATGCTCGGGCGCGCCATGGTCGAGCGGTTCGCCGGTCTCCCCGCCGAAGTGGAGCTCGCGTCGGAGTTCCGTTACCGTGATGCGGTCGTCGGTGCCCGCACGCTCGTGATCGCGGTCTCGCAGTCGGGCGAGACGGCCGACACGATCGGCGCCGTCAAGGCGGCGCGGGCCAAGGGCTGTCCCGTGATCGCGGTCACCAACGTCATGGGCTCCGCGCTCGCGCGCGAGGCGACGGCGGTGGTGTCCATGCAAGCCGGTCCCGAGATCGGGGTGGCGTCGACGAAGGCGTTCGTGACGATGCTGGTGGCGCTCTACCTCTTCGGGCTCTGGCTCGGACGCGAGCGCGGCGCGCTCACGCCGCGCGACATCGCGAAGAGCGTGGCGGACCTCGTCGAGGTTCCCGCCCTCGTGGAAAAGGCGCTCGAGGTCGAGGCCGCCATGGCCGCGCTCGCTCGGGAGGTGGCGACCGCCCGCAGCGTCCTCTATCTCGGCCGCGGCCACCAGCACGCGATCGCGCTCGAAGGCGCCCTCAAGCTCAAGGAGATCTCGTACATCCACGCCGAGGGGTACGCGGGGGGCGAGATGAAGCATGGGCCCATCGCGCTCGTCACGGACGGACTCCCCGTGGTGGCGCTCGCTCCCCGCGACGGGGCCTACGACCGCATGGCAGGAAACATCGAGGAGGTGCGCGCGCGCGGCGCCCGCGTCATCGCCGTCACCAACGCGGGCGACGACCGGGTGGCGGCGACGGCGGATGTGGTCGTCGAGGTTCCCGCCACTGCCGAGTTGCTGGCGCCGCTGGTGACGGTGGTGCCGCTGCAGTTCCTCGCCTACCACGTGGCGGTCGGCCTCGGACGCGACGTCGACCGTCCGCGCAATCTCGCCAAGAGCGTGACCGTCGAGTAGCGTGGCGGCGGCGCCGCTCTTCAGTCGGAGCGGGTGCGCGCCGTGAAGCGGCTCGTCATCCGCGCCACCTCCGCCACCGCCCGCTCGATGTTCTCCACGAAGAGATCGCGCTCGCGCTTCAGCTGATGGATCTCCGCCCGGAGGCGGGTGAGCTCCGTCTCCAGCTCGGCGGCGTGGGCGGCGAGCTTCTTGCCGTCGCGTTCGGCGACGTCGGCGCGATCGCGCACGATGTCCGTGCGCCGGTAGAGTGCGGGCAGGACGTGGTCGGCGAGGTCGCGGCTCTCTCGCATCCATCGGTCCAGTCGCTCCCGGAGCGCGGTGGGATCCAGCGGTTCCGGGTGCGCGCGCGCGAGCACCTCGAAAGGCCGGCTATCGCGCACGAGAACGGACAGCAGGACGGCGGGATGATCGCGCACATCGCCGACGTCGGGCGGAATCTCTCGCCGCTCGCGCTGACGCCGCTCCCGTGACGGCGGCTCCGCGCGCTGGCGACGCTCCCCGCGGCGGCGGTCCATGATGACGCGCACGCGCGGGTCGTCGAGGAACCATTCGCTGAGGCGATGGAAGAGCGTGCCCTCGTTCCGCGCCACCACGATGAGGAACGCGCTCGCCGCGCCCGCTTCCGCGCGCTCCATGACGGCTTCGAAGTGGTGGACGAGACAGAGGCCCGGCGCCGGGAGGGGCCGAGCGCGTGCTTCGGATTCGCACCAGAGACAGGCGGCACTCATGACGCGTGGTTCCGGCGATCGCGGAGAGCGTTCCGGATCACGCCCGTTCCCGTCGCCGGCCGAATCTAGCATGGCGGCGGGAAGGCGGACTGAAAAAGTTCTATGCGAACGGCCGGCGATGCCCGCATCATGCCGGGATGGCGCCAGGTCCAGGCGACGGCGCGCCTCGCCGGCGGTTGTTCATCGTCGCGCGCGATGAGCCGGATCTCTTCGATTACATCAAGCGCGATCTCTACGACGACGTCACCGCAGAAGTGATCATCGATCGTCGCACTCGCGAGCGCCGTCAGCGCCGGCACCCCCCGCCGATCGACCGGCGGCGTTCCGACCGCCGGAAGTTGGTTGTGTCACCGGCGCTGAAGGCGTTCGGCTATGCGGTGATCGATCTCTAGCGTCGGGCCGCGTCCGTGACCGTCAGAGTCGGCCCATGAGCGCGAGCACGAGGAGAACGACGAGGATGAGGCCGAGACCGCCGCTCGGATAGTAGCCCCACCCCGAACTGTACGGCCACGTCGGTAGTGCCCCGATGACGAGCAGGATCAATAGCACGATCAGAATGGTGCTCACGCGTGTCGCTCCTTTCGCCCCTGTTCAGTGCGCACAGCAAAACGGACCCGCCCTCGCGCGCGACCTCCGCCGCGAGCGACGGCGCCGCCCGTCGGGCCCGCCCACGCGAGCGCGCCTCCTCGAGGCGACGCTCGGCGGCCCCGGTGGCCGAGGTCCGCCGGAGGAGAACAGAGCAAGGTCCGTACCGCGCACGGAAAATCGGGCCACGCGGGGCAGGGAGGGGGCACGGCCAAGGGAGCGCGTTGTCTCGTTTGGGAAGAGATTTCGCTCGCCCGTATCTTGCAAGTACCGCCCCCGGGAGGGCGTTATCCATGAAGCGTACGACCAGGGAGAGCGGAGCCCGGAAGGCAGTCGGCGGGATTCCCCGGCTGGGCCCTCGAAGCCGCCGGGCCAAGGTAGAACCACTGAAAACCAAGCGGACCAGGGGCGGGGAGTACGACTACGGCTTTGTCCCGCCGCCCGAGCGCGACCCCTGGGTCGACGAAGGCCGACCGGAGACCGCCGGCTGACATTCGTTGACTCTGGATCGGCCGACTCCATAGACTGCTTCTTTAGTGGCCGATTTCGCTCGCCTCCTGCTCGTGGAGGACGACCGGAACGAAGCCCGGTTGCTCCTCGCCGAGCTCGACCGGCAGCGTGACCCGTCCTTCGAGGTCGAAACGGCGGCCAACCTCGCCGACGCCCGGGAACATCTGTTGAAGGGCGGATTCGACCTCGTCGCTCTCGACCTCGGGCTTCCCGATTCCACGGGGTTCGAGACGTTCGAACGCATCCGCGCCGCCTCCTCGGGCGCACCCATCATCGTTCTCACCGGCAGGGACGATCCCGTCCTCGCCGGCCGCGCCCTCCGCGAAGGCGCCTACGACGTGATCGTCTGGAGACGCGGGCACGCGGGCGACATCGCCACCATCGTGCGCTCGCTGACGCGCGCCTTCGAGCGTCATCGCGCCGGCGACCACCTCGCGGCCATCGCCGAGCTGGGCCGGGAGCTGGCGGCTGCCCGCGACGTCGGGCATGCGAGCGAATTGGTCGCGTCGACCCTGCTCCGGGTCTTTCGTGCGCAGCGGGTCTCGGTGTTCCGCTTCGACGCGCAGGCAGGATGTCTTCGCTGCGATGCCTCCGCCTCGCTCCTCCCGGGGGTGCCGTGGACCGCGGTCGGCCTCCGGCCCGGGGAGGGCGTGATCGGACGCGCGTACACCGAGCGCCAGCCGCTGTGGTCCGCGAACGTGTTGCTCGACGGCCGGTTCGTCCTCCCGGATTCCTTGCGGGCGCGCCTCGAAGACGACGGCGCCACCGCCATGATCGCGCTCCCGCTGATGGTCCGGGGCGTCGCCCTCGGCGTCGTCGCCGTGGGCGACGCGCCGGGACGGACGTTTGGGGACGACGAGATCCGCACGCTGTCGACGTTCGCGGACCAGGCCGCCATCGCGCTCGACAACGCGCGGCTCTTCGACGACGCCAGTCGCCGGCGGCAGGAGGCGGAGGAGCTGGCCGCCCTCGCGCGCGCCCTCACCGAATCGCTCGATGTCGCCACCGTCGCCCAGCGCATCGTGGACAGCACGCTGCGGCTCTTTCGCGTGCGCGCCTCCTCCCTGCGTGTGCTCCAGGCCGATGGTTCGCTGTGCGGCGTCGCGTGGGCGGGGGAGCCGCGTGACGAACAGCGGCCCGGGCACACGCTGTTGCCAGGACACGGCCTGTCGGCGCGGGCGGTCGCCACCGGAAGCGCGGTGTGGAGTCCCGACGTCACCGCCGATCCGGACATCGTCTACGACCCCGACTTTCGCGAGGAGCTGGCGCGACGGGGGCTTCGTGCCGTGCTCGCCGTCCCCCTGCGCGTGAAGGGACGGATCACCGGCGCGCTCTCCCTCGTGGACCAAGTGGCGCGTGTGTTCACCGCGGAGGAGGCCGCGGTTCTCCAGACGCTCGCCGACCAGGCCGCGCTCGCCCTCGAAAACGCGCGCCTGTACGGGGAGATGGAGCGCCGACGGGCGGAGGCGGAAGAGACGGCGCGAGTGGCGCGAACACTGACGGAGTCGCTCGATGTCGCCGAGGTCGCGCAGCGCGTGGTGAACAGCGTTCTCCCCCTCTTCTCGGCGAAGTTCTCGCGGGTGGCGCTCCTCGACGCGCGCGGCGCGCTGCGCACGCTCGCGCGCGGGGGCAGCGCGGACGACATCCTCGGCACGCAGGAGGCGCTGGCCCCGGGGACGGGGACGGCGGGGCGGACCGTCATCGAGGGCCGGCCGGTGTGGTCCCCGGACGTCATCTCCGATCCCGCCATCGTGCTGGAGCCGGTGGCGCGACAGTCCCTGATGGCGACCGAGCACCGGGCGATGCTCGGGGTGCCGCTGCGCGTGAAGGGCCAGATCATCGGCGCCCTCACCGTGCGCGACCGCGCGGGCCGGCAGTTCTCGGAGGCCGAAATCGCCCTCCTGCAGACGTTCGCCGATCAGGCCGCGCTCGCCCTCGAGAACGCCCGCCTCTACGAAGAAACGGAGCGGCGCCGGCGCGAGTCGGAGGTCATCACGGCGCTGGTGGAGACGATCAACGCCTCTCTCGACGTCGACGTGGTCCTCGAGCGCGTGGTGGCGGCCGCTCGCGACCTGAGCGGCGCCGATTTCGCGCGCATCGCCCTCCGCGATCCCGGCACCGGCGCCATGGTCCTCCGCTACTCGGTGGGGACGCGGGACGAGACCGACGCCGCGCACGCGGTGGACGCCGGCAAGGGCCTGGCCGGCGAGGTCATGGTCACGGGCCAGCCGGCGCGCTCGGACGACATCCGCCGCGATCCCCGCATCCGTCCCGAATATCTGCCCGTCGTGGAGCGCGAAGGCTCGGTGGCGGCCATGGCGGCTCCCATCCGCATCGCGGAGCGTGTCGAGGGCGTCATCCTGGTGGATCGCCGCTCGCGGCGACCGTTCGGCCATCACGACGAGGTCGTCGTGCTGCGTCTCGCCGACCACGCCGCCATCGCCATCCAGAACGCGCGGCTGTTCCGGGCGGAGGCGGCGGCGCGGGTCGCGGCGGAGGCATCGGAAACGCGGTACCGCGGCCTCTTCGACGGCGTCCCCGTCGGCCTGCTAAGGACGACACCGGAGGGCGCCGTCGTGGACGCCAACGCGGCGGCCGTGCAGCTCCTCGGGTATCCGGATCGCGAGGCGCTCCTCCGCGCGAGCACGAAGCTCTTCTACGCGAATGCCGACGATCGCGCGCGCTGGCTCGCGATCCTGGAACGGGACGGCATCGTCCGCAATTTCGAGGTCGAATACCGGCGGCCCGACGGATCCGTGTTCTGGGTCCGAAACACCACCCGCGTTGTCCGCGACACCCACGGGGCCGTCGTGTACTACGAGGGCACGATCGAGGACGTCACCGATTTCCGTCGCGCCGGCGACGACGCCCGCAAGCTGGAGGAGCAGCTCCGGCAAGGCCAGAAGATGGAGGCGGTGGGACGGCTCGCAGGCGGGATCGCGCACGACTTCAACAACCTGCTCACGGTCATCATCGGACGATCCCAGCTCCTGCTCTCGCAGCTTCGCGCCGAAGACCCGCTCCGGCGCGACCTGGACGTCATCCAGAAGACGGCGGCGCGCACGAGCGGGCTCACGCGCCAGCTCCTCGCCTTCAGCCGGAAGCAGGTGATGGAGCTGAAGGTGCTGGACCTCAACGCGGTGGTCGGCAACATCATCACGCTGCTCCATCGCCTCATCGGTGAGGACGTCGAGCTGGTATTCGAGGCGGGCGCCACTCGTCCCCAGGTGAAAGCGGACGGCGGTCAGCTGGAGCAGGTCATCGCCAACCTCGCCCTCAACGCGCGCGATGCGATGCCGAACGGTGGCCGTCTCCGCCTGCAGACGCGCAACGTCGATCTCGAGTGGACGGCCGCCGCAACCATCTCGCTCACGGCGGGCCCGTACGTCGTGTTGACCGTGACCGACACCGGAACCGGGATGGACGCCCAGACGGTATCGCGGATCTTCGAGCCGTTCTTCACGACGAAACCGGTGGGCAAGGGTACGGGCCTCGGCCTTGCGACTGTCTACGGCATCGTCACCCAGAGTGGAGGATCGATCACCGTCGAGAGCCAGCCCGGCGTCGGTACATCGTTCGACATCTATCTCCCCGCCACCACCGACACGCCCGAGCCCGCGGAGAACACGGACACGCCCGCCCGCGCCGCCGGTGGAACCGAAACCGTGCTGCTCGTCGAGGACGAAGAGGAAGTGCGCCGCCTTGCCCGCGAGGTGCTGGAGGCGAAGGGATACACGGTGCTGGAAGCGCGTCACCCGGGCGAGGCGTCGGTGATCGCGGAGCGGCATTCCGGACCCATCCACGTGATGGTGACCGACGTGGTCATGCCGCGCATGAGCGGGCGCGCCCTCGCGGAGCAGCTGGCGCCGTTGCGGCCCGAGATGCAGGTCCTTTATATCTCCGGCTACACCGACAATGCGATGTTGCGCCATGGCGTGATGGAGGAAGGCCTTCCCTTCCTGCAGAAGCCGTTCCCCCCGGAAGCGCTCGCCGCCAAGGTTCGCACGCTCCTCGACGCGCCTCCCGTTCGCTGAAACGCGCTGGCCCCTGATTTGCCTCTCTTCCAATTGAAATGTATGCAACTCTCGGGCGCCGTCTTCCCGTAGGCGCCGAACCCCTGCCGGAGGGCGGGGCGAATTTCCGCGTGTGGGCGCCGCAAGCACGAATCGTGGAAGTCGTGCTGGACGACCCCGACGACACCGCCTCGGAGTTGAAGCCCGAAGGCGGAGGCTATTTCTCGGCGACGATCGCCACTGCCCGGCCCGGGAGTCTTTATCGGTACCGGCTCGATCGCGGCGACCGCTACCCCGATCCCGCATCGCGCTTTCAGCCTGAAGGTCCCCACGGTCCATCGCGCGTCGTCGATCCGAGCACGTTCACGTGGACGGACGCGCGCTGGCGCGGCCGGCCGTTGCGCGGGCAGGTCATCTACGAGATGCACATCGGAACCTTCACGCGCGAGGGAACGTGGGCGGCGGCGACGCGGCAGCTTCCCGAGTTGGCGCGGGCGGGCCTCACCGTCCTCGAGGTGATGCCGGTGGCGGAGTTTCCCGGGCGCTTCGGGTGGGGCTACGATGGCGTGAACCTGTTCGCGCCCACGCGCCTGTACGGTGAGCCGGACGACTTCCGCCGCTTCGTCGACGGCGCCCACGCCGTCGGGCTGGCAGTGATCCTCGACGTCGTCTACAACCATCTCGGCCCCGACGGGAACTACCTCCCCGCCTTCGCCCCTCAGTACTTCACGGACCGCTACCAGAACGAGTGGGGGCGGCCGATCAATTTCGACGGCGAGGCCTCGGGGCCCGTGCGCGAGCTGTTCGTGGCCAATGCCGGTTACTGGATCGACGAGTTCCACCTCGATGGGCTCCGTCTCGACGCCACTCAGCAGATCTTCGATGCCTCCCCCGAGCACATCCTGGCCGCGATCGGACAGCGCGTGCGGGAAGCGGGCGGCGAGCGCACGACGCTGCTAGTAGCGGAGAACGAGCCGCAGGACGTTCGTCTCGTACGACCACGCGACGCGGGCGGGTATGCGCTCGACGCGCTCTGGAACGACGACTACCATCACAGTGCGATGGTCGCGCTCACGGGCCGTCGCGAAGGCTACTACTCGGATCATGCGGGTACGCCCCAGGAGTTCATCTCGGCGGTAAAGCACGGCTTCCTCTTCCAGGGCCAGCGCTACGCCTGGCAACGGCAACGGCGCGGCACGCCCGCGCTGGGCATGCCGCCGGAGACGTTCGTCACATTCCTCCAGAACCACGATCAGGTGGCGAATTCCGGACGCGGCCTCCGCTGCCACGCGCAGTCGAGCCCCGGACGCTTCCGTGCCCTCACCGCGCTTCTCTTGCTGGGCCCCGGAACCCCGATGCTGTTCCAGGGCCAGGAATTCGCGGCGTCGGCGCCGTTCGTCTATTTCGCCGATCACAGCGCCTCCCTCGCGACGGCGGTCCGGGAGGGCCGCGCGAAGTTCCTGCAGCAGTTCCCGAGCACGGCGACGCCGGAAATGGCCGCCTGTCTTCTCGATCCCGCCGCTCCCGACACCTTCGCGCGCTGCAAGCTCGATCTCGGCGAGCGCGAACGACACGCGGAGACGTACGCGTTGCATCGCGACCTTCTTGCCCTGCGCCGTACCGACGCGGCGTTTGCGGCGCAACGGGCGGGCGCCGTCGACGGTGCCGTGCTGGGAGCGGAGGCGTTCGTCTTGCGATTCTTCGGTGACGGCGGGGATGACCGTCTGCTCCTCGTCAATCTCGGTGTCGATCTCGCGCTCCCGCACGCACCGGAGCCGCTGCTGGCGCCACCGCCGGCCGCACGCTGGCGCGTGCGCCTGTCCACCGAGGATCCACGCTACGGTGGATGCGGCACGCCGCCGATCGAGGGGGACATGGGCTGGTTCCTTCCCGGTCACGCCGCGGTCGTGCTCGCGGCACATCGGCAGGACGATGCCCGACACCGCTGACCTCGTACGACGCATGCGGTGGCCCGCCACCGCCACCGAGGCCGACCCGTTGCTCAGCCGCGAATGGCTCGTCAGCAACGGGCTCGGCGGATACGCGTCGGGGACGGTGGCGGGCGTCGTGACGCGCCGATATCACGGTCTCCTCATCGCGGCGCTGCCGGCGCCCCTCGGTCGGTTCGTGATGCTGAGTCACCTGTGGGAGCGACTGCGTCTTCCCGATCGGCGCGTGATCGTCGTGAGCGGCGAGGAGCGTGAGGGCGCGCTGGAGCTGCAAGGTGCTGAGTTTCTCACCGAGTTCCGGCTGGAACGCGGCCTCCCCGTGTGGCGCTACGAGGTGGGTGACTTCGTGCTCGAGAAGAGCGTGATGCTCATCTACCAGCAGAACACCGTGCACGTGACCTATCGGTTGCTCGCCGGCACGGGCTCGCTACGGTTGACGCTGCGGCCGTCGGTACCGTTCCGTCCGCACAACGCCCCCGTGAGCGCGCAGATCGTCCACCGCTGCACGCTCACCGCCGTGGACGGACGCTACGAGCTGACCGCGGGGGAGAACCTTCCGATTTTGAGATTGATGCTGTACGCAGACACGGCGGCGTTCACGGTGGACGGGCGGACGCTGGCGCACGCCCTCTACCGGCTCGAGCGCAGTCGCGGTTACGAGTCGGCCGGTGACCTGTGGAGTCCCGGATACTTTCGCGCGGACCTGGCACCGGGCACGGAGCTGACGCTGGTCGCGTCGACCGAGCGATGGGAGGCCATCCGCGCGCTTCCGCCGGCGTCCGCGCGCGCGGCGGAGGGCGAACGCCGGCAACGGCTGCTCGACGCCGCCCGCGAAGAGGCGCGTTCGGGTCCCGCCGCCGAGCTCGTGCTCGCCGCCCATCAGTTCATCATCACGCCTTCCGGCCGCGTCGAGGATGCCGCGCGCGCCCGCGCGGCCGGCGACGAGGTGCGGAGCATCATCGCCGGCTACCACTGGTTCACGGATTGGGGCCGCGACACCATGATCAGCCTCGACGGCCTCACCCTCATTACGGGCCGTCACGTCGAGGCCGGCTACATTCTGAGAACGTTCGCGCAGTACGTCCGCGACGGCCTCATCCCGAACCTCTTCCCGGAGGGCGACAACGAAGGGCTCTACCACACCGCGGACGCCACCCTGTGGTTCTTTCACGCCATCGACCGCTACCTGGACACGACGGGCGACCACACGACGCTGGCCGTGCTACTGCCGCGGCTGCTCGACATCATCGAGCACCACATCGCGGGCACGCGTTTCGGCATCGGGGTGGATCCGAAGGACGGCCTGCTGCGGCAGGGGGCGGAGGGTTACCAGCTCACGTGGATGGACGCCAAGGTCGACGACTGGGTGGTGACGCCGCGGCGAGGCAAGGCGGTGGAGATCAATGCTCTCTGGTACAACGCCCTCCGTCTTCTCGAAGGCTGGGTGCGCGCGGAGCGGGGGGCGGCGGCGGCGCAGCCGCTCGCCGATCGCGCGGACCTCGTCCGCGCGTCGTTCAACGAGCGGTTCTGGTACGCCGACGGCGGGTATCTGTACGACGTCGTCGACGGCGAGCACGGTGACGACCCGGCGTGCCGCCCCAATCAGGTGTTCGCGCTCTCGCTGCGGCATCCGGTGCTGGATCCCGACCGCTGGAAGCCCGTGCTGGAGACGGTGGAGCGACGGCTGCTCACGCCCGTCGGCCTTCGCTCACTCGCCCCCGATCATCCCGACTACAAGTCGCGCTACGACGGTGATCTCCGCGCGCGCGACGCCGCCTACCATCAGGGCACGGTGTGGGCGTGGCTGATCGGTCCTTTCATCGACGCCTGGCTCCGGGCCCATCCGGGCGACCGTCGCCTCGCGCGCACGATGCTGGAGGGATTCGTCCCTCACCTCGGGGAGGCATGCATCGGATCGATCAGCGAAGTGTTCGACGCGGAGCCGCCGTTCACTCCACGGGGCTGCATCGCCCAGGCGTGGAGCGTCGCCGAGGTGTTGCGCGCGTGGGTGAAGACGGCGGAGTAGCCGCTCGCCGTGCTTCCCGCGCTACTTCTTGCGGCGCCGCCTCCAGGAGATGACACCCGCCGCGCCCGACGCCAGCATCAGAAGCGTCCCCGGCTCGGGGGCGTGGGTCAGGGGCCCTTCCTGGCCGTTGTAGTTCCCTGACGTCCAGCTTCCGTCCTCGCGGAGATTGTTCTCGTTCCAGCCCGACGACTGGTAGGCGTCGTACGTGCTGCCGCCCCCGCTCTGGGGTGCGGAGTTATTGTGGCTGCTGCCACCGCCTCGCCCTCGTCCACCGCCCATCGCGAACGCGTCCGATGAGCAGAAGAGCAGCGCAGCCGTGAATCCCAGAATCAGCAATCGGGTGAACATGTGGGGATCCTCTCGAGACCCCGGTCCCGTCGCGACCCACGCGAAAAGGCCGGGCAATAGCCGGGCGGCATGCGACGCCCGTACGGCAACACGTTTCCAATGAAGCAAAGCGCCTGACGCTGCCCCGCTCCGGGGCCGGGCAGTCGCGGCTGAAATGCAACTATTGCAGAATCAGTACCAAGGGTCAGGACCTCGTCAAATCAACGAGATCCGGAGAGCAGAGAGCGCGGGAGGGACGGGACCGTAAGGTTGCTCGACAGCGAGCCACCGTGTCAGAGGAGGTCCCGAATCGGCAGCGCGATGATCTCCAGCAGCTTGTTGGCGACTCCGCGCTTCTGCCAGTCGCGATACGTCACCGGCGCCGAGTATGCGAGGTCTTCGACGAACTGTTGCTCCAGCCGTCGCGCCAGGCTTTCGTTGTAGACGATCAGGTTCAGCTCCTGGTTGATCGCGAGCGACCGGTTGTCGAGGTTGGTGCTGCCGATGGTGGCCCACACGGAGTCGATGACCATCGTCTTGGCGTGGAGAAGGGCGGCCCGGTACTCGAAGATCTCGACGCCGGCCCGCAGCAATCGCCCGAATTGCCGCCGGCTCGCTTGCCGCACGAGGTTGTGGTCGATGGCGCCGGGCACCAGGACCTGGACCCGAACTCCGCGCGCCACCGCCGCCAGCAGCGCTTCCGTCATCTTGTCGTCCAGGATGAAGTAGGGATTCGTGACCAGGATGGATCGGCGCGCACCCGCCAGCGCGAGCAGGAACGTGGTGTACATCGCGGAGCTGCCGGCCGCGGGCGAGCTCTTCACGACCTGGGCGTAGACCTGTCCCACCGGCGCCGACGACCGCGGAAAGTAGGCTTCCCCACCGAGGACGATCCCCGTCGTCTCCAGCCAATCCTCCGCGAAGGCGCCCTGGAGCTGCTCGACGACGGGACCTTCGAGGCGCACGTCGGTGTCGCGCCAGTGATTTTCGACGCGGCCGTTCCCCATCCACTTCCGGCTGACGCCCGAGCCGCCCGTGATGCCGACGCGGCCGTCCACGACGAGGATGCGCCGGTGGTTGCGGTTGTTGGTCTTGCGGAACACGAACTGGCTCAGCGGGCGGAACCAGGCCACGTGGCAGCCGGCGTCCTTCATCAGATCGACGTACTCGCTGGGAATGTAAAAGGAGCCGACCCCGTCGAGGAGGATGTTGACTCCTACCCCCGCGCGGCATCGCTCCGCGAGCGCCTCCGCGATGTCCCGCGCCACCGGACCTTCCTCATAAAAGTACTGCGCATACGTGATCGTCAGCTTGGCGGAGCGGATGGCGTCGAGGGTGGTGGGAAAGATGTGATCCCCGTTGGGAAGGAGCTCGACGGCGTTGCCGCCCACGATCGGCGCGTTGGAGTAGGCCTCGATGGTGGGAAAGAACGACGGCTCCCCGAGGGCGACGGCGGGGAGGACGCTATGAGTGGTGACGCGCGCGCAGCCCGCGCCGCCGACGGCGAGAACAACTGCTACGAGCACCGGAAGCAACCATCGCAGGCAGGTCATGGCAGGCGTCGGAGCGTGGCGCACCGCGGCCGTGCGAACACAGTACCGTTGGCGACGGGCGACGACAAGCCCGTCAGTGACGCAGGCGCAGAACGACGAGGCAGCGGCCTCCGAGCTCGTAGCCTTGCTCGGGCGTGAAGGCCGCGCGCTTGGGTGGAATTTCAGGCCCGCTCGTATCCACCAGGGCCTCCCACTGCGCGCCGGCCTGGTGGGCGGGGAGGACGAAGTTCAGTGGCTCGTGGTGAGCGTTGAGCAGGATCAAGAACGTGTCATCCACGATTTGATCGCCGCGCGTGTCCACTTCCACGATGGCATCACCGGCGATGCGGAGACCGAAGCAGCGCGTGTGCGGATTGTTCCAGTCCTCCTCGGCCATCTCCTTGCCGTCGGGACGGAACCAGGAGAGGTCCTTGACCTCGGAGCCCCGGATGCGGCGGCCGTAGAAGAACTGCCGGCGGCGGAACACCGGGTGCGCCTTCCGGAGCTCGATGAGATGACGGGTGAACTCGCGGAGGTCACGTCGGCGGCGATCGAGGTTCCAGTCCACCCACGTGATCTCGTTGTCCTGGCAGTAGGCGTTGTTGTTGCCGCCCTGCGTGCGTGCGATCTCGTCGCCGTGGGACAGCATGGGCACGCCCTCGGAGAGGAGGAGGGTGGCCAGAAAGTTCCGCATCTGGCGATAGCGGAGATCGAGCACGCCGGCGTCGTCGGTAGGCCCTTCCACGCCGCAATTCCAGGACACGTTGTGATCGTGTCCGTCGCGGTTCTCTTCCCCATTGGCCTCGTTGTGCTTGTCGTTGTAGCTCACGAGGTCATGGAGCGTGAAGCCGTCGTGGGCGGTGACGAAGTTGATGCTCGCGTAGGGTCGGCGCCCGCCGTGGCCGTAGAGGTCACTGCTGCCCGTGAGCCGGTACCCGAGACTTCCCGCCTGCCCCTCGTCACCCTTCCAGTACGCGCGCGTGGTGTCGCGATAGATGCCGTTCCACTCCGCCCACAGCACCGGGAAGTTTCCGACCTGGTAGCCGCCTTCGCCGAGATCCCAGGGCTCTGCGATCAGCTTCACCTGCGAGATGACCGGATCCTGATGGATGATGTCGAAGAAGGAACCGAGACGGTCCACGTCGGCGAGCTCGCGGGCGAGGGCGGAGGCGAGGTCGAAACGGAAGCCGTCGACGTGCATTTCCTGGATCCAGTAGCGAAGGCTGTCCATCAGGAGCTGGAGCGTGCGCGGGTGCGTCATGTCGAGCGTGTTGCCGCACCCGGTGTAGTCCATGTAGTGGCGGCGATCGTCGGCGACGAGGCGGTAGTAGGCCGCGTTGTCGATGCCGCGGAAGCACAGGGTCGGGCCCAGCTGGTTGCCTTCCGCGGTATGGTTGTAGACGACGTCGAGAATGACCTCGATACCTTCCTCGTGAAGCGTCTTCACCATCGTCTTGAACTCGGTCACCTGCTGCCCGAGTCCACGCGCGCTCGCGTACCGGATGTCGGGCGCGAAGAAGCCGATCGAGTTGTAACCCCAGTAATTCGTCAGGCTCTTGTCGATGAGGTACTTGTCCACGACGAAATGGTGGATCGGCATCAGCTCCACCGCGGTGATGCCGAGCGACTTCAGATGCCGGATGGCGGCGGGCGAGATGAGCCCGGCATACGTGCCGCGCAGCTCCTTGGGGACGTCGGGATGCAACGCGGTGAAGCCCTTGACGTGGAGCTCGTAGATGATGGTGTCGTTCCACGGGGTGCGCGGCGGACGGTCGTTGCCCCACGTGAAGGCCGTGTCGATGACGACGCTCTTCGGCACGTCGGCGGCGCTGTCGCGCTCGTCCATCTTGAGGTCGGCTTCGGGAGCGCCCACCGTGTAGCCGAAGACGGCGTCGCTCCACTGCACGGTGCCGTCGATGGCCCTCGCGTATGGATCCAGGAGAAGCTTGTGGGGATTGAATCGGTGTCCCTGGGCGGGATCGTAGGGACCGTGCACCCGATAGCCGTAGCGCTGTCCCGGCCTCGCCTCCGGCACATAGGTGTGCCAGACCTGGTCGGTACGTTCTCGCATCTTGATACGCGCCGTCTCCTGCTGCCCACCGTCGAAGAGGCAGAGCTCGACCCCGGTCGCGTTCTCGGAGAAGAGAGTGAAGTTGACGCCGGAACCGTCCCACGTGGCGCCGAGCGGGTACGGGAGGCCGGGGCGTGTCTTCAT
>DASXSB010000044.1:0-27984 GCA_036506275.1 Candidatus Methylomirabilota bacterium
GCCACCCGCCACCACGAGCAGGGATGGCGCATGCTGGCCACGCTCGCCGAGAAGGTGCTAGACCTCGGGAAGGAGTCACTACGCTGACCGCTGGCGGCACGAGTCGGGCGCGCGATCGACACGGGCGAGCGCCCGTCTGAAAGGAGACCCCGATGGCAAACCCGTTCGTCCACGTGGAACTGCACAGCAACAATCTCCAGAAAGCCAGAGACTTCTACACACGCCTGTTCGGGTGGAAGCTGCAGGACGAGCCCATGCCGGGCGACGGCAGCTACACGATGATCGATGTGGGAGGCGGCACCGGCGGCGGCATGATGGCCACGCGCGCGCCGGGAGAACCGTCGCACTGGCTCGCCTACGTCGGGGTGGACGACATCGACGCCTCCACCAAGAAGGCCAAGGAGCTAGGTGCGAAGGTGGTCATGGACGTGACAGAGGTCGGGAAGTTCGGTTGGATGAGCATCATCACTGATCCGACCGGCGCCACCTTCGCCATGTGGAAGCCGATGAAGCGCGAGTAGCGACGCGGGTCGAGCTGTGGGCGACCGGCCTCGTCCGTCGGGGCCGGTCGCTACGAAATCGCCGTTCTCAGGTCAGAGCTGCGACATCACGTCTTCGCGGGCGGCACGTACTCGTAGTCGGAACGGCACTTCTGCATGATCGCGCGCAGGTCCTGGCGCAGTTCCTCGAGCGTCGGTCGCCCCACGAACCACCAGCCGTTATAGATCCGATGGATGGTGAGGTCCGGGTAAAGCGAGAACGTGTAGGGGACGGCCACCAGGCCGTGCTCGAAGCCGGGCGCCGTCTGCTCCACGATGTCGAGCTCGTTGACGGCCCGCCGCTCGTGGTCGCTCAGGAACGTGAAGGTGGCGCCGAGGCCGGCGCGGAACGCCGCCGTCACCTCGGGAGGATCGGTGCTGACGACCGCGAGCTGACAGTAGTTCACGGCCAGCTCGTCCTGCATGGTGGTGAGGTGCCTGACCTGGCACGAGCACTTCGGTCACCAGTAGCCGCGATAGAAGCTCACGATGAGCGGAAAGCCGTTGGCGAGCGCGGACAGCCGTAGCGGGCGCCGGCGGTGGTCCGGGAGTTCGAGGTCGGGAAGCCGACTGCCGACGACGAGATCAGCGCGCATGCCGTGTCCTCCGCAACGTCACGACCGCGAGGCGGACGTCACCACCGAACGCCGAGGCCGATCAGGAACGAGTGCGTGTTGAGATCCGTTTGCAGCGAGCTCTTGGCGAGCGAGGAGTCACGCAGGTCCACGTCCACGTCCGTGTGCGTGTAGCGGTATTCCGCGATGAGGTCGAGGTTCTTGTAGATACGGAAGGCGACGCCCGCCGCCGCCTTGTAGCCGAGCGAGACCGTGCTGTTGTCCTCCTGATTCCGGAACTGCTGGGTGCTGCGCGGAGTCACGGTCGTGATGAACACCGGCGCCCCCAGCGCGATGTACGGCTGGAGGACGCCGTGCGGCTCCTCCTCCGTCTTGAACAGCGGCAATCGTAGGATGAGGTCAGCGGAAATCGTGGTCGTATCGATGTCGATCCGGCCCGTGTGCGTGGTGACGCCGGTGGCGCAGCCGCCCACGAGGAAGCAGCCGTCGCCGCGTACCGCCTGGGGCGGGATGTTGGGAGAGAACTTGAAGAAGTCGAGGGCCACCCCGAGGAACGGCACCGCGTCGAAGTATTTGCCGAAGCGCCCGCCGTAGGCGAACGCCGTCCCGAACTCGGTGTCACGGTACACTCCGTGACCGGCAACGCGATCGTGGATGTGGACGTCGTGGTCCGTGGTGAGACTGGCGCCGGTAAAGATCGCGCCGAACCACTCCGCGCTCCCGGGGCGGCCGCTCAGCGCGAGCACGGCCATGGCGACGAGCAGCACCGCGCCGACCTTCGTGGCTGCCTTCATTCGGTGGTCCTCCGCGTAGGGCATTGTCGCGTTTCGCGGACGATTGTGCCACGACCCCGCCGCCGGTCCGCGCCTTATACCACGAGGACGGCCTAGACCGCGAGGACGGCCTAGACCGCGAGGACGCCCTAGACCGCGAGGACGCCCCGGCGCAACGCGAGCGCCACCGCCTCCGTGCGGCTCCGCGCCCCGAGCTTGCCGAGAATGGACGCGACGTGGAACTTCACGGTGTGGCGCGAGATGGCGAGGCGGGCGGCGATGACCCGGTTGCTGGCGCCGTCCGCGATCAGCTCCACGATCTCGCGCTCGCGCGCCGTCAGCGGCGCCCCCGCCGCCGGGTCCCCCGCCACCGCCGGGTGCAGGGCGTCGGGATGGAGCACGAGGAGGCCGGCGTGGACGGCGCGCACCGCCGCCGCCAGCTCCTCCGCCGTCACGTCGATCGGCACCGCCGCCCGCAGCCCGAGTCCGCGCGCCGCGGGCGTCCACAGCTTTGCGGGGTCGTCGGCGAGCGCTATGATCGCCGGTCGCCGTGGCCAGGCGAGGCCGGCCCGCAAGACCCGCCGCGCCTCGGCGTCGCCGAGTACCAGCGCGATCGTTGCGCCCGTCTCATCGATGCGGAGGCTGCGCCACTCCGCGGGCGTGCACACGTCGATGCGCCAGCCGGTGAGCTCGCGCAGCGCGGTCTCCACCCGCGCCGCGCGCATCGAATCCGTGGCGACGACGATGGCCGTGCGCGTTCGCGTGTCCCGGCTCACGTGGAGCCCGGGGCCGCGGACACGACGAAGCGGCGCACGTCGTCGATGGGGATCGCGAGCGCCAGGCCGCCGGCCATCATCGTGTTGATGCCCACCACCCGCCCGGCCGCGTCGGCGAGGGGACCGCCCGAGTTCCCGGGCGCCAGCCGAAGGTCGGCATGGATGAAGCGCCGTCGCCCCGCCCCCGCCGGCGCGAGCGCGTGGACGATGCCCGCCGTGATCGTGCGTGAGAGGCCGAACGGATTGCCGAGAGCGACCACGAGCGCGCCCACGCGCAGACGATCCGGATCCGACAAGGCGGCGGGCGCCGTCGCCATCTCCGCCACGCGGAGAACGGCGAGGTCCGCGCGCCGGTCGGCGACGACCAGATGGCCCTCGACGTGCCGGCCGTCCGCGAGGCCGACGCGCAGGCAGGCGGCGCGGGCGACGTGAGCGTTCGTCACCACGAGGTCCCGTGCCCATACGATTCCGGCGCCGCCACCGCCGGCGCCGGAGATCTCGACCGTTACCTCACGAAGCCCGTCGGCGATCCGGGCGAGGTGAGGTGGCAGCGGTTCAAGCGCGGGAAGGGCGCTCACCGACGGTCACCGGGACGTCGCGCGGTTCGCCGCCGCGCAAGATACGGGTGGTCACGGCGCTCCCGACGCGGTCGGGTTGGAGCACGGCCACTAGATCTCCCGGATCCGCGATCGCACGTCCGTCGATCGAGACGATGACGTCGCCGATCACCAGCCCCGCCGCCGCCGCCGGACTCGGCGAGGTCACGTTCACGACGATGACCGCCGTTCGCTGCGCGACATTCAGCCGCGCGCGGAGATCGTCCGGAAGCGCGATGGGCTGGGTGCCGACCCCGAGGTAGGCGCGCGGAATCTTTCCGCCCCGGAGCACGTGCTCGGTGAGTCGGGTCACGGCGCCGGCGCGAACCGCGCACTGAAGGTGGCGCGATACCCCGGACGTCGCGATGCCGACGACGCGGCCGAGGACGTCGACGAGCGGCCCTCCCGAGAAGCCGGGATAGAGCGTGAGATCGACGGCCAGAATCTCGTTCGCTCCCGCCCGACGCCCGCCCCGCACGTCGAGCGCGCTCACGATGCCCGCGCTGGCGCGCGGCCCGGCGCCGACGGCGAGGACCATGTGGCCGATGCGCACCTCGCCGTCATCCCCGATGTCCGCGACGGGCGCGGCGCCGGCGTCGGCGCGGAGCACGGCGATGTCGAGGCCGGGATCGCGTCCGGCGAGCTGGGCCGAGAGCGTCCGGCCGTCGGGAGCGGTCAGCGTCACCTCGCGGTCAGGGTCCACGGTATGGCTCGCGGTGACGATGAGCCCGTCCCGCCAGTGCACACCCGTCGACGGCAATCGTGGCCGGCCGTGCACCGCGAACGTGGACCCGGCCGCTCGCTCGACGGCCTCCGCCAAGGCGTTGGAGAGATCCATCACTGTCGTCATCATTGTCCTCGCTTCCTCCATTCGACGCCGCTCCGGCGCCGGGCGCCTTTCCGGTGTCAGGCTCAGGATAGAGAGCCTCGCGGAGGCGGACATCCGCCAGACGGGCAGGTCGGTCCCGCCTAGAGCCGGGTTCCCGAACTCGCTGGCGCTCCGATTGCACGAGGGAAGGAGGCGGGACCGAGACCTATTTGCGATCGTCGTCGCAAGACGACGAGCGTCGATGAGTTCCGGTTAGGCGACAGCGACGAGATTCGTCGCAGAGCCTACACGATCGTCGGCAGTCGCCCGGCGGTGGTATTGAACCGGCGTGCGACTGCCGACACGTGCCCGACGCTTACTTCGTCTACTTCGTCGCGAAGCAGTAGAGCAGGCCGTTGCCGCCCGTGCTCTTCAAGTCGTTCTGGCTGCACCCACCATCCGGGCCGCGGGACATGTGCGACGAGTTCCACGACTTCGACGCGTCGTCGTCGCGCAGGCCCATCCGGTCGTGGTGACCGACCATCGCCGTTCCTTGTCCGCTCTTCGTCCAGTTGCCGCACGTGCGATCCTCGCCGGCGGGGAAGGCGGTGCCGTCGGACTGGGTGCCGGTGAGGATGTCGTGCATGTTCGGCGTGTCGCCGCGGCCGTTGACCATCTCACCCTTCTCGTTGAGCGCGGTCTGCTTGGTGATGTTGTTCTTGCCGTGCAGCTCGGCGACGTCCTTGGCGATCACAACGCCCTTGGCGTTCTTCCAGGGACCGGTGCCGATGCGATCCTTGGCGTTGACGGCGCCGGAACCCTGCGTGCTCAGATAGGCGTGCCAGGTCTTGTTGCCGGCGCCCGCGGCCTGCGCGAGACTCTGGCACTGCTTGTCGGCGCCCTCGAGGCCACCGAGGTCTGCGCCTTTGCCGGGACCGGTGCTGGTGATGAAGAACGACATGTCGCTCTGCTGGGCGTGCGTATCCGTGGTGAGCCCGAGCAGCAGCAGGAGAACCGACGCCGCGATCCAGAAGGCCATTTTTCTTTCCTCCGTGCGTGAAGTTCGCAACTGCGGTCAGAAGTGTACGTCAGGAGAGGTCGGCGAGCACGGCGCGCGCATCGGCGAGATTGAGCGTGTCGAAGCCCTCCGTGAAGCGCCCGTAGACGGCGGCCAGCGCCTCCCGCGCCTCCTTGCGCCGTTCCCGCCCGAAGTGCCGCCCGAAGCTGGCGGCGGCGCGAAGCTCCCACGCCGTTGCCCCCTGCTCGCGCGCGATGGCGAGCGCATCACGAAAGGCGCCTTCGGCCGCTCCCGGATCGGGATGTGCGCTTCCGAGGAGGAACTCGCCCTTGAGTCGATGGAGCTCGCTGAGCCAGATCCGTGCTCCCATGGCCGCCATCATCGTCAGCGTTTCACGGACCGTCCGCAAACCGTCGTCGGCCTCACCGGCCGTGCGGTACGCGTCGGCGAGCGCCAGCATGTAGAGCGGCTCGATCGGGATCAGCGTGCCCGTCGTCTTCGATGCCACGAGTCCCTCGCGGATCTGCGCGATGCCGGCGCGCGCGTCTCCCATCTCCACGCGAGTCCAGCCATCGAAGACCGTGGCCGCCACGCGCCAGGCGGGAAGATCGCGCTCGGTGGCGAGGCCGGCGAGCCGGCGCGCCGCCTCCTTCACCGCCGGCACGTTGCGCTCGAAGTAGAGGAACGCGCACTCCCACGCGAGCCCGATGGCCAAGGACGGGGGATGCGCGAGCTGCTCCGCGAGCGCGTTCGCCGCTTCCAGGGTCGCCGCCGCCTGCAGCGGGCGGCCGCGCACCCACTGGGTCCACGCCATGAACGTGCGACAGCACGCGCCCGGATCGTGGCCGCCATAGAGGAATGCGAGCGAGCGATGCTGCTCGCGGTCGTAGAGCGCGATGCCCCGTTCGATGTGGTGCTCGGCCGCCGACAACTCGGCGAGCCAGAACGACGTCGCCCACATCGCGTGATGCGCCTCGAGCAGGAGGGCGCGATCGGTCGTGCGCTGCGCGAGCGTGAGCAGCTCCACGCCGATGCCGCGCGCGGGCGCCATGTGTCCTCGCCCGATGGACGCCATCCACTGACCCCACATCGCCTGGAAGGCGGCACCGGTGTCGCCGGCGCGTTCGGACAGCTCGCGCGCGCGCGCGAACACGGGCTCCGCTTCCGGCGCGCCGAGGCCGTGGAGCGCCTGCAACGCGGGCCCGAGATCGAGCAACAGCGCCAGCTCCTGCCGGTCACGGTCGGGGCCGGCGGGAAGTGTCTGCACGATTTCGAGACCGCGCGTGAGGAAGCTCGTGGCTTCTGCGTTCACGGAGCGGCGAAACGCCTTCACGCCCGCCTCCCGGAGATAGACGACGGCCTTCTCCCACGATTCGCCGCGGACCGCATGGTGGGCGAGCAGCTCGATCTGCTCTCCGCGCCGCTCGCCGTACAGCTCCTCCATGGCGGCCACGATCCGCGCGTGAAGCGCGCGGCGGCGATCGTTGAGGATGGTGCCGTACGTCACCTCGTGCGTGAGCGCGTGCTTGAACGTGTACTCGACGTCGGGAAAGAGCTTCGTCTCGTACAGGAACTCCGTGGCCTGCAGCTCGCCGAGGGCGCTCCCGAGTCCGTCGTCGCCGTCGTCGGCCACCGCTTGCAGGAGCGCGAGCGGCACGTCTTTTCCGATCACGGAGGCGGCCTGGAGGAGACGCTTGTGGTCGGGTGAGAGCCGGTCGATGCGCGCGGCGAGGATCGCCTGCGCCGTGGCCGGGATCTGGAGCGTCTGCACGGCATGCGTCAGACGATAGGCGCCCCGCTCGCCCACGAGCGCCCCCGTCTCGACGAGCGTGCGCACGCTCTCTTCGAGGAAGAACGGGTTGCCCTCCGTGCGCTCGATCAAGAGCCGCCGCAGCGGATCGAGGCCGGGATCGGGACCGAGCAGCGCGTGAAGGAATTCCTCGGCGCTGGCGGCGGGCAAGGGGTCGATCCGAAGCTGCGTGTAGTACGTCTTGCGTCCCCACGCGTGCTGATACTCGGGGCGATAGTTCACGAGGACGAGGATGCGCGCGGTGGGCAGGCTCTCGAAGAAGGTTTCGAGGAAGGCCTGGGTCTCGCTGTCGATCCAGTGGAGGTCTTCGAAGACGAGCAGCAGCGGCTGGAGGCGGCACTCCGCCAGCAGCAAGCGCTTGACGGCGTCGAGCGTGCGCTGCCGGCGCTGGCGCGGATCGCTCGCATGCCAGTCCTGATCGTCGACGGGCACGTCGAACAGCGCGAGCAGCGCCGGCACCGACGGTTCCAGGGCCCGATCGAGCGTGAGGAGCTTGCCCGTGATCTTCTCGCGCACCTGGCGCTGGTCGTCGCGATCCTCGATCTTGAAGTACGCCTTCAGGAGATCCACGACGGGGAGATATGGCGTGGCCTTTCCGTAGGACACGGAGCCGCTCTCCAGCACGAGCCAGCCGCGCGCGCGATGCGAGCGCACGAACTCGAAGAAGAGCCGTGATTTCCCGACGCCGGGCTCGCCCACGACGGCCACGAGCTGGCCGCGACCATCGCCGGCTTGCTGGAGCGCCCGGCGCAGGTGCTCGATCTCCGCGTCGCGCCCGACGAAGCGGCTGAGCACGCGCGTCGCCAGCGCCTGGAGTCGCCGGCGCACCGGTCCCGCCCCCGTGATCTCGAAGACCTCGACGGGATCCGTCACGCCCTTGATCGGCACCGGGCCGAGCGGCGTCACGTCGACATAGCCCTCCGCCAGCCGGAGGGTGTCGGCCGTGATCAGGATGGCGCCGGGCCGCGCGATCTGCTCCATGCGCGCCGCCAGGTGCGTCGTCTGTCCCACCGCCGTGTAGTCCATGTGGAGGTCGTTTCCGATCGAGCGCACGACTACCTCGCCCGAGTTCAACCCGACGCGGACCTGGACGGACACGCCATGCGCGCGCAGGAGCTGGGCGGCGAGCGTGACGAGGTTCGCTTGCATGCGGAGGGCGGCGTAGCAGGCGCGCACGGCGTGGTCCTCGAGGGCGAGGGGCGCGCCGAAGAGCGCCATGATCCCATCTCCCATCACCTGGTTGACGGTGCCCTCGTAGCGGTGGATGGCCTCCATCATGCGCTCGAGGACGGGATCGACGATCTTGCGCGCCTCCTCGGGATCGCGGTCGGCGAGCAGCTCCATCGAGCCCTTGAGGTCGGCGAAGAGAATGGTGACGAGCTTGCGCTCGCCTTCGACGGAGCTCTTCGAGGTGAGAATGCGCTCGGCGAGATGCTTCGGCGTGTAGGACTCGGGCGAGCCGAAGCGCGGTGCCGCCGACGGCGCCGTGGACATCCCGGTCGGGTGAGCGCACTCAGGGCAGAACTTCGCGGTGGGGGAGAGGGAGCGGCCGCACTGGGCGCAGACGCGCGCCAGCGGCGCCGCGCATTCCTCGCAGAACTTGGCGCTCGCCTCGTTTTCGTGCCGGCAGCGCGGGCATCTCATGGGCCGGATCCATCCTCGCCGTGGGCGGAGTTGGTCGAGCGTAGCCGCCGTGGTTCAGGCGGTCAAGGAGCGACGTGGCGACGATCGCGGTACCGGATGAACAGCTCGTCGCGGTCGCGCTGCGGCACCGGGTAGCCGACGTAGCCGGTGGCGGCGATCGCCGCCGCCAGCGTCGCCGCTTCGTCGTCGAAGAATCGCTCGATGGCGTGGAGGTCATTCTGGATGAGGGGGCCGCGGGCGCGGGCGCCGGCGTGTTCGAGCAGCCGCAAGCAGAGGTCCTCCAGCGCGGCGCGCGAAGCACCGCGCAGCAGCGCCTTCCAGAGCTCCGGCCCGTCAGGCGGGAGACGGCGGAACGAGTACACGTGCGAATAGCGCGGCAGGCGGAGCCGATCACGGGGCGGTCGCGGCGCCGGATGACCGACGAAGCGGAGCAGGCGCATCAACGCGAAGAACGCGTCGCGCGTGACGTCGCGCGAGCGAAAGGCGCCGTGCATGTCGAAGGTGGCGAACGCCTCCGGCGAGGTGGTCAAGCAAAACCGCGTGTAGACGCCGTCGACCTGGATGCCGACGAACGGGTAGAGGAAGGGAAACGCCCCCGCGACGTTCCTTGGCGGGCGCAACGATTGGATGAGGCGGATCTCGGTGAGGGACGCGTCCAGCTCCGACGCACAGACCTGCCACTCGATGCGGGCGGCCGCGCGCACGAGCGCGCGGCGTTTACGATCTTTCCGGGTGCGGCGAGTGGCGCGGTACTGAGCGAGCCGCCGTCTCAGATTGCGCGCCTTGCCGACGTAGAGAAGAGCGCCGGCGGCGTCGAGGAGACGATAGATCCCGGGCTCGGCGGGGACGCCCGCGAGAAACTCGACGCCGAACTTCCGGTCGAAGCGCGGCACGCGCCATTGTCCCAGCGACCCCCGCCCTCCCGGAAGATTTGCGGCGGGCGGGGGCCGGCGCCGGCGTCGACTCGACGCGCGGCGGCGCGACCTAGGATTCCGATTTGGCCTTCAGTTCGGAATCGTGCTCCTTGATGAACGCCCGGATCTCGTCGGCCATGGCGAGCAGCTTCGCCCACTGCTCCTTGTAGAGCGTGACCGGAAACCGGCCCAGGCCATACACGGAGAGGCCGCCCTTCTCGCTGACCTTGAGGCTGACTCCGCGACCCCGTTGCCCTTTGAGACGCTCGTTCTCCGCGCGGAGCCGCTCCAGCTCGGCCTTTAGATCCTCGTCTGCCATCTCGGTTCCTCGATTCGTGGCGATACCCGCGTCGCGGGCCGTCAGGCGATTGTATCCAGAGGTTAGCCGAGGGTGGCTTCGAGCAGACGCCGCATGTTGCCACCCATGATCTTCGCGACGTCGGGGCGTGCGAAGCCACGGTCGAGCAGCGCGGCCGGGATCGACGGCCATTCCGCCCAGTCCGTGAAGAGGACGCTGCGCGGACTGATCCCCGCCATGTCGGTGCCGATCGCCACGTGGTCCACGCCCACCGTGTCGACCATGCGCTTGATGTGATCGATGAAGGTGCTGAAGCCGGCGGGCCGGATCGAGATCGGCCACGCGCCGAGGACACCGCCGCCACCGGCGACGAGGCGCGCGTGCTCGCGGGAGACGAAGCGCGCGAATCCCGTGTAGTCCTGGATGTTCGTGTGCGACACGAGCATCGGGCGCTGGGAGGCGTCGACGGCGGCGGTGACGACGGGGTAGGGCGCGTGGGCGAGATCGATCAGCATTTGGAGCCGGTTCATCTCCCGGATCACGTCACGGCCGAACGGCGTCAGCCCCTTGTGAAAAGCCGGCTCCGTCTGGATGTCGCCCAGCTCGTTGATCCGGTAGTGCACGAGCTGGATCGACCGCACGCCGCGGTCGTAGGCCTTCTGGACGTTCTCGAGGCGGCCCTCCAGGAAGTCACCGCCTTCGACGGCCATGATGGCCACCCGCTCCCGCGCCGCCACCGCCGCCGCGAAATCCGATCCGCGCCGGAGCGGGCGCATCCCGAGCGTGACCGCGTGACGATCGAGGACGTCGAGCTGCCGCCACGTCGACGCGAACATCACGCCGGGCGCCGGTTGGCGCGCGGCGTAGGGAGTGCCGTTGCGGTCGCCGAGCGCGGGACCGTCTCCGACCGCCGCCAGGAACGCACCGCCCAGGTTTCCGGATGCCACGCCGCGGGCGTGCTCGCCGATCGTCGTCCGGGAGTAGGTCTGAAACAGCGCGGGATGGGTGTGGACGTCGATCGAGAGCACGTCGTCCAGCACCGCGCGCCCCGCCCCCTGATCGGCGGGCGGCGCCGACGTCGCGCAGCCGGCGGCCACGATCGGGAGCGCGAGCGCTCCCTTCACGAAGTCGCGACGGCTCGCCAGCTCGGTGAGCGCGCGCCACCAGGAGACGCAGCTCGGTGCGCACATGGCCGGCCGGGAGAATACGGCCACGCGCCGGGATACGCAATGAATGATATCTTCGACGGCGCCGCCGACGGCCGGCCGCTCGCGGCCCGTCCGGCGCCGAGGTCCACGCAAAGGAGAGAGAGCAGATGAAAGTCGCGAACGCCGTCGCCCAGATCTTGAAGAAGGAAGGCGTGGAGTTCCTGGTCGGTTATCCCGTCAATCAGATCATCGAGGCGGCGGCCGAGGCCGACATCCGCACGATCATCGTGCGCCAGGAGCGGACGGGCCTGCACATGGCGGACGCGGTGAGCCGTGTCACCTCTGGCGACAAGATCGGCGTGTTCGCGATGCAGCACGGGCCTGGCGCCGAGAACGCGTTCGGCGGCGTCGCCCAGGCGTACGGCGATTCGGTGCCAATCGTGGTGCTGCCGGGGGGGTACCCGCGACGGCTCACCAACATCCAGCCCAACTTCAACTCGTTCCTGAACTTCCACCGGGTGACGAAGTGGGCGGAGCAGGTGATCGTCTCCGACGCGGCGCCGGAGGCGATGCGGCGCGCCTTCACGCAGGTCAAGAACGGACGTCCGCGACCCGTGCTCGTCGAGTTCCCGATCGACGTGCTGCGTGAAGAGATTCCGGACTCGTTCGAGTACGTCCCCGCCCCCCGCACGCGGGTGGGACCGGACCCGCGCGACGTGAGCCGGGTGGCGGAGGCGCTCGTGGCCGCGCAGCGGCCGGTGATCTACGCCGGGCAGGGCGTGCACTACGCGAAGGCGTGGCCGCAGCTCCGCGAGCTGGCCGAGCTGCTGGAAGCGCCGGTGACGACGAGCCTGCAGGGGAAGAGCGCGTTTCCGGAGAACCACCCGCTCTCGCTCGGCTCCGGCGGACGCTCCATCAGCAAGCAGCTCCATCACTTCCTGACCAACGCCGACCTCATCTTCGGCATCGGCTGCAGCTTCGCCATCACGAACTACGGGGTGGCGATGCCGAAGGGCAAGAAGATCATCCACGCCACCCTCGATCCCACCGATTTCAACAAGGACCTGCGCGCGGAGCAGGTGCTGGCGGGTGATGCCGCGCTCACGCTGGAGGCGCTGCTCGCCGAGGTGAAGGATCGCTTGAAGGGCAAGCCGCGCGGCCGCGCGGCGGCGGTGGCGAAGGAGATCGCGACGCTGAAGGCGGAGTGGCTCGCGCAGTGGATGCCGCGGCTCACGGGGAAGGGCACGCCGCTGTCGCCGTATCGCGTGATCTGGGACCTGCTGCACACGGCCGACGTCGCCAACACGATCATCACGCATGACGCCGGCAGCCCGCGCGATCAGATCTCGCCGTTCTGGGAGGCGGTCACCCCCCTCAGCTACATCGGCTGGGGCAAGACGACGCAGCTCGGCTACGGCCTCGGCCTCGCCATGGGCGCCAAGCTCGCCGCTCCCGACAAGCTTTGCGTCAACTTCTGGGGCGACGCCGCCATCGGCTTCACGGGCATGGATTTCGAGACGGCCGCCCGCGAGCGCATCCCGATCCTGTCCATCCTCTCCAACAACTTCTCGATGGCGATCGAGCTGAAAGTCATGAAGGTCGCCACCCAGAAGTACCGGAGCACGGACATCAGCGGCAACTACGCCGACTTCGCCAAGGCGCTCGGCTGCCACGGGGAGCGGATCACGGAGCCCGACGAGATCGTGCCCGCCATCAAGCGCGGCATCGCCAAGACGCGGGAGGGCGTGCCGGTGTTGCTGGAGTTCATCACGGAGAAGGCCGAGGACTTCTCGATGTTCCCCTGACGCCCGGAGGCCGTCGGCGGCGCCGCACGGGCTAGACGGGAACGCGCTGACCCTTGGCTTCCCGACTCCACGCGCGGTGCCGCGCGATGGCCTTGATGAACTCGGTGGCCACCTTGCCGACGTCGCCATCGCCGCCGGCGATCACGCCTTCCTCGAGCGTCGTGACCTTGGCGCCGGCCCCCTTCGCCGTGGCATTGCCCGGCGGTGCTGGCGGGGCAGGCTCGCAAGGCGTATCCGGAGAAAAGGGCGGGCAGGGCAGCACGATGGCCGGCGTCACGGGCCCGGCTGGCCGTTCCGGCCCCGCCGGTGTAGAGGGTGCGCTCGGATCGACGGGTGCTCAGGGCCCGGTGGGTATGGTGGACCGCTGGACATCGTTCCGGAGGTTCATGTTCGACTACAACGGAGCAGACGTCCGCGCTGCCGATCAGAGCAAGGTCTCCGACATCGCAGCTTACGTGAACAAGAATCCGTCGCTCCAGGTCGGCATCGACGGCTCCATGGATCCACGCGCCACCGACCCGCGCGACCAGAAGCTGAGCGACCGTCGTGTCGGCGCCGTTCGTGACGCGCTGATCCAGGCCGGCGTCCTCGCGAACAAGATCGAGACGGGCGCGTTCGGCGACACGCGGCTCGTGCGCGACCGGCGAGTCAAGGTGCTGATCAAGACCGCCAACTAACGGACACGATCGGTTGGGGAAATCTCCTCCGCGTAGCACACGCGGGGGGAGATTTTGTTTGCGAGGACTCGCCGGTGCCGCGCTCCGCTACACCCTCACTTCTGCGAGCCGCCCGCTGCGCCTCGAAGAGCTCTGTTGCGTTATTATTTGACAATGAACATATAAGATGATATTAGTATGAGTGACTCAAGAAGATTCAAAGAAGGAGCGCATCTATGAACAGCATGCTTCGCTGGTCCCCGACCCGGCAGTTCCACTTCCACCAGGATGTCGACGACCTCTTCGAGAAGCTCCTCGACGGCGCCACCCCTCAGCGTTCGTCGTGGCTGCCCGCGGCAGAGGGCCGAATCGAGGACGGCACTTACGTCATCCAGTTCGCGCTCCCGGGCGTGGATCCGAAGGACGTCGAGGTGTCTTTGATGGACAACGTCCTCACCGTCAAGGGCGAGCGCAAGCCGGACCACGACACCGCGGGCAAGGAGTATTTCGTCCGCGAAGTTGCGTACGGCGCGTTCGAGCGGAACTTCACCCTTCCGGAGGGCGTCGATGCCGCCCAGGTGCAGGCGAAGTTCGTGAAGGGCATGCTCGAGGTAAGGGTCGCCGCCCCGCAAGCCGTGATACCGAGAATGATCGAAGTCACGACCGCCTGATCGAGACCGAGTCCTAAAACGGCCCATCATCGTGATCGGGCACTTCCACACGGCGGGAGTGCCCGATTTGTTTTGTGCGCTCGCCACGGTCCCGGTGGCTGGTGAAGGAGGCGGGCTTGAACGGAAAGACCCTTATCGCAGCGCTGGTGTTCTGGGTGATAGGTCTCATGCCCCTCCCGGCATCCGCGGACTCCGTGTTCTCGCTCGACGACAAGACGCTCGTCACGAAGAGCGCCGTCGCCGTCCTCACCGACGAGTTCTTCGGCGGCCGGACCAACGCGCTCCGGATTCTTTTCACTCCCGAGACGTTGACCGCACAGCAACAGCAGGAGCGCGCGCGCGAGGACTGGCGACTGACGAAGGACTACGCGGTCGTCGTCCTGTTCCTGGACAAGAGCAATCGGATCACGCAGGTGAACATTACGGTCGTCATTCCGGGCCAGACCGTCGTTCGTACCGTCGCTTACAAGCAGCCGGAGCTGCAACCGTTCGCGGCCGGCTACTCGTATGACGGAAAGCGGCTCAAACTCCGAAGCGAGGGGAGCTTCACGGAAGCGACGCCGGGCATGGCGCCCATCAAGCTCGGGTGGGACATGGACGTCAACGCCCCCGTCGTGGACCGCCTCGGCGCCGCCAAGAAGTAACGCGGGCGGGAAGTAGCGCGGGCGAGAATAGTGCCGGCGGCCCCCCGGAGCGCCGCCGGCGCAGTGATCCGGGCTACTTCTCGGCGGTCCGGATGGCCACCGGGCCGCCGTTCATCTTCACGCGCTGGCCGGTGTCCTTCAGCATGGTGCCGTCCCACGAGAATACCCAGTAATCCTTCTCGACCATGTTGCCGACGAGGAGGGTCTTGCCGTCGGCGCTGAAGACCACGCCCTGCGACCACCGCCCGATGGGCGCCTCCGCCACCCGCTCGAACGTGTTGCGGCCCGTGATGCGGACGATGACGAGCTTGCCGGCCGGGTTGTAGAAGGGCGACTCCTTGGCGCGGTTGCTCCCGTTGTGGACCACCACGGCCACGACCGAGCTGTCCGGCGAGATCTTGAGGCCTTCCGCCGTCGATCCGAGCACGCCGATGGTGTCGACCACGCGCGGCGGCCCCGGCGTCGTGCCGCGGCGGCTCGCCGTGAGGTCGATGAGGCTGATGCTGTCGTTGTCACCGCTGGTGGAGCCGGCGAGGTTGCCGACGACGGCGAAGAAGCCGTTCGACGCGATGTCGAGCACGATGGGACGGACGCCCGCCGTCATGTCGCGCTTCGCGTATTCGACCTTCGTGCCGTCGATCGAGAGCACGGAGATCTTGTTGTCGAGCTGGCGCGACACGAGGGCGGTCTTGCCGTCGGGCGCGATCGCCACCATGCCGCCGCCCGCCTTCTCACCCCCGACCTCGACCGTTCCCGCCGGCTTGACCGTCTTGCCCTGGATGGTGAACACCGACACGGTGCCGTCCACGATGTTCGAGACCAGCGCGAGCGTTCCCTGACGATTGATCGAGATTCCCGAGGCGCCCTTGCCGGCCTCGAGCGTGGCGAGAACCGCGGGCGGATTCGCCTTGAGATCGATCACGGTCACGCGATTGTCGGGCGTTTGCTTCGTGGGATCGGCGGGATCGACCTTGTTCGACGCCGTCACCATGGCCAGGCTCTCGTCCGGGGTCACGGCGATGCTGAGCGGGGGACCGACGACGCTCACGGGCGCGTGCACCTCGCCGAGCACGCGCGGCGGCGACGCCTTCAGATCGAGGATGGTCACGGTGTCGGGGGGCGCATTGGGCACCACCTTCACCACGCCGTTCTCGTTCATGACCTTGTTGTCGTTGGCCGACACGGCGATCTGCGCGGCGGCGGCGTGAGCCAGCACGACCGTCGGAACCATGGCCAGCACCAGGGAACGCAAGAGTGTCATCGCAGCCTCCTCGAGGGTGGTCAGGCGGCCCTGAGGAGACCACATCGGCCCCGTGTTCACAAGGCGCGGCGCGAAGGCGGCGACGCGCGAGGGCCCGATTGGCATCGATCGGTCGCTCTGCCATAATTCCCGCCATGCTGCCTCTCCAGATCCATATCCATGAAATTGCCCGGCGGGCCGCCGCTGCCGACGACGATCCCTCCCTTCTCGCGTTGCGCGCGGGAAGTCCGAAAGTCTCCAGCCCGCCCAGCGGTATCGGGGACATCATGCGGAAGGGCAGCAGCGGTGGGAAGAAGCTGACGCCCGGGTTGACGTTGATCAAGAACGCGGCGGCCTTCCGTACGCCGGCCTTCATCACCACCAACACCCACGAGCGCGACGGCCATACCGTCCGCCATTACGCGACCGTGCAGCGTACGGACGCCCAGGACGTCGAGCACGAGTCCTTCTATGCGGCCGCCGGTGACCATATCCAGCCGGGGCATGTGGAGACGCGCGCGGGGCACCGGTACCAGTACTTCTGGCGGGTCACGGAGAAGATCTCCGACCTCATCCGTGCCGGCGAGCAAGAGCACCTGGACGACGCCCGACGCGCCTTCGAGCTGACCTACAAGCGGATCGCCGACGAGATCAACGCGCTCGTCGGCACTCGCTTCGGACCGGCGGACACCCCGGACAAGGCGACGCAGCTGGCGGAGGCGGCGCTGGCCGCCAAGCTGCCCCGGGAGCTGGGGACGAACCCGGCGAACTGGACGCGCGTGCTGGACCGCTTGCTGGATCAGAGCAAGACGCGCGACACCAAGGGCTGGCACTACATGCAGACGGGCGAGGTGATCACCGAGAAGGATCGGATCGTGGAGATGGTAGTGCCCTCGACCTTCGCCCAGATCGGAGTCGCGTCCGACAAAGTCGTAAACCTCTAACGGTTGCGTGATGACCCGGCGGGATCGCCTGAATCCGCTCGTCACTTTTCTCCTCACCCACACACCGCTCGGTCGTGTCGTGGGCTGGGTGGCGCGTGTCCCCGTCTCCGTCCACACCAAGCTCGTCGTCGCCTTCCTCTTGATCACGCTGCTGTTCATCGTGATGGCGGGCTTCAGCCTGCGCGGCATCGCGCACACGACCAAGCAGGGGCGACTCCTCGATCAGGCGCACCAGCGCGTGGAGCTGTCGCACCAGATCGAGCACGCCCTCACCCGCCAGATGAATTACACGGCGCTCGCCCTGCTCGCGCCCGCGGAAGGCACCGTCGCCCGCATCCTGCGCGAGAACAACCGGCTCAACAACACGCTCGCCCAGCTCGAGGGCGAGGCGGCGGCCTCCGAGCGCGAGCTGATCCAGCAGATCCGCGCGCGGCAGGAAGACGCCATGGACGCCGTGGCCGACATCGCCAACGCCATCCGCGACAACCGGCTCGATGAGGTGAGGACGGGTTTGCTCGGGCGTGGCGAGCGCGTCTACCAGGAGATCGAGACGCTCGTGGGGCGGCTCGTGCAAGCCGAGCAGGCGCGCATGGCCCGGTTGCGCGATGCCGTCGATGCCGGCAATCGCCGCACGCTCGGGATGGCCGCCGCCTTCGCCGCCGCCGCTATCGGTCTCGCCCTCGTGGGCGGGTTCGTCATCTCGTGGTCGTTCGTCCTGCCCGTCCGCGAGGCCGAGGCGTTCCTGACCCAGGTCGCCGCCGGCAACCTCGGGGCCACCATCACGGTGCCGAACCGCGACGAGTTCGGCGTCCTCGCGGAGCGGATGAACCGCATGAGCCGCGAGCTCCAGCGGCTCGTCGCTGAGCAGCAGCAGGCGGCGGCGACGCTGCGCGTCCTCAACGAGCAGCTCGAGCAGGCGAGCCGCGCGAAGTCGGAGTTCCTCGCCAACATGAGCCACGAGCTGCGGACGCCCATGAACGCCATCCTCGGCTTCACGGAAATGCTCCTCGACGGCCTCTACGGCGAGCTGCCCGCGGACCTGCGCGAGCCGCTCGCCGACATCCAGACCAATGGGCGGCACCTGCTCCGCCTCATCAACGAGGTGCTGGATCTCTCCAAGATCGAGGCCGGGCGCATGGAGCTCGTCATGGACGAGTATCCGATCGACCAGGTCGTGGACTCGGTGCGGGCGTCCTTGCGCTCGCTCGCGGTGGAGAAGGGTCTCGAGTTCGTGACGAGGGTGGCGCCCGATCTGCCCCTGGCCTACGGCGACGGCCGGCGCATCGTGCAGTGCCTCTTGAACCTGGCCGGCAACGCGCTGAAGTTCACCCGGAAGGGCCGGGTGGAGATCAGCGTGGAGCAGGACGGCGACAGCGTCATGTACCGCGTGTCCGATACCGGCATCGGCATTCCCGGCACGGAGCTCGCCAACGTGTTCGCCGAGTTCCGGCAGGTCGACGCCACCGTCTCCCGCGAGTTCGGCGGCACCGGGCTCGGACTCAGCATCACCAAGAAGTTCGTCGAGCTGCACGGGGGCCGCATCGGCGTCGAGAGCGAGGTGGGGAAGGGATCGACGTTCTGGTTCACGGTGCCGCTCAAGGCGAGCGTGCCGCCATGAAGCAGCCGACCGTGCTCTACGTCGAGGACAACGAGTACAACCGCAAGATCGTGCGCCAGCTCCTGAGCCGCACGAGCTACCGGCTGGTGGAGGCGGTGGACGGCGAGACCGGGCTCGCCATGATCAAGGAGGAGCGGCCGGACCTCGTGCTGATGGACGTGCAGCTCCCGAAGATGTCCGGGCTCGACGTCACGCGCGCGCTGCGCACCGACGCCGCCACCGCCGAGATCCCGATCATCATGGTGACGTCATTCGCGCTAAGCGGCGACGACCAGAAAGCGAAGGCGGCGGGCGCCTCCGCCTATCTCGCCAAGCCGTACAGTCCCCGCGAGCTGCTGGCGCTGGTCCGCAAGCTCCTTCCGGAAGGTTGATCGTTCGCAGGTGATTCGAGAGGAGGCGGCGATGGTGAGGGTGAAGCCGTGCACGCGCGCGTTGTCGGTCATGGCGGTGGTGCTGGCGTGCGCGGGACCGCTCGCGGTGCAGGCCGGTCAGGAAGAGCAGTTCACGCCCGAGTTCCGTGAGGTGCGATCGAGTCACGATCCCAAGCACACGCCGCGCATCGTCGCCCCCGACTCGGTGAAGCGCGGGCAGTGGTTCGACGTCACGGTGACGGTGGGGGCGGACAGCATCCATCCCTCGCTGTCGGAGCACTTCGTCCGCTACATCGCGCTCTACAAGGACACCACCGAGATCGCCCGCGTGTACCTGCACCCGGTGTTCTCGGCGCCGAAGGTGACCTTCACGGTGTCGCTCGACGAGGGAGGCATGCTCAAGGCGCAGGCGGAGCCGACGCACTCCGCAGCGTGGGAGGCCTCGCGCAAGATCGCGGTCGTGCCTTGAGCGCGAGCGCTACTTGAGGCCGAGCTCGATCGTCACCGGCGTGGCGCCGTCGGCGACGGTGATCTTCTGACTCGAGCGACCCAGGCGCTCGTGCCAGACCTGGAGCGTATGCGGCCCGGGCGGGACGTTCGGCAGCCGGAAACGTCCCTTCTCGTCGGACAGCGCGTAGAACGGGTGGTCCGTCACCACCACCCAGCCCCGCATCCACGAGTGCAGATCGCAGTCCACACGGACGAACTCGGGCTTGGCGAACGTGACCGGAATGGTGCGGCCCTTCGGCTGCGTGCGGTTGAAGGGCGGATTCTCCTTGGGCGCGCTGTGCAGGTTGTGGAGGAGCCGGTCGCTGTTCAGGAAGTCCACCGTGCCGCGCGCGGGCACCAGCACCACCCGCGGCGCGAACACGCACTCCTTCTGATCCATCTGTGTCGGTTCGGCCGCCGCCGGCGCCGCCGCGCCCGCGGGCGGGTTCTCCAGCCACACGACGACGTTGCGGATCTCGCGCGCTTCCGTCACCACGAGGTCGCCGACGTCTTTCTCGTTGCCGCACACGTACTGATCGATGGTGACCGGGATCTTCTTGACGGCGGGCGGCGGACTGTTCAGCAAGACGCGCCCCTGGATCTCACCGGCCGCGGCCACGCCTGACGAGAGGAGAGCACCGGCGACGAGGACCGAGAGAGCGGATCGCCGGGTCATGGATGCTCACGATATCACGAGCCGCGCGCGACGCCAGCCCGTGCCGCCTTTCGTGGTGGCCGCGACGGGTCAGGCGACGGGCGCGACGGCGGGACGGAGACGACGCCGGAACCGCAGCAGCAACGGCCCCGCCAGCGCCAGCACGGGAATGGCGAGGATCGCCATCGTCAGCGGCCGCGCGACGAGATCGACCACGCTCCCTTGCGTGATCGAGAGCGACTGCCGCAGCGTCTTCTCCATCATCGGGCCCAGCACGAGCGCGACCACGAGCGGCGAGGCGTCCACGCGGAGCTTCCGCAGCGCGTAGCCGAAGACGCCGAAGACGACCAGGATCCAGAGGTCGAGGTAGCTGTTGCTGAGGCTGAACGCGCCCACCAGGCAGAGCACGAGCACCAGCGTGGCGAGCACGTGCTGGGGCAGGCGCAGCACGCTCACGAACACGCCCACGAGCGGCAGATTGAGGACGAGCAGGAGCAGATTGCCGATGTACATGCTGGCCACGAAGCCCCAGAAGACTTCCGGGCGCTGGGAGATCATCAGCGGCCCCGGCTGGAGTCCGTGGATGACGAGCGCGCCGAGCAGGATGGCGGTGGCCGGCGAGAACGGGATCCCGAGCGAGAGCAGCGGCACCATGGCGCCGGCAGTGGCGGCGTTGTTGGCCGATTCGGGCGCGGCCACGCCCTCGATGGCGCCGTGCCCGAACTTTTCCGGTGTCCGCGACACTTTCTTCTCGAGGTTGTAGGCGATGAACGTCGAGAGCACGGCCGCCGGTCCCGGGATGAGGCCGGTGGCGAAGCCGACGACGGAGCCGCGGGCGATGGGCGCCCACGAGCGCCGCCACTCCTCCGGCGTGGGCAGGAGCTCGCGGAGCCGCACGCTCGCGATCTTCGCCTTCTTGATTCCCTCTTCCGCGAGCAGGAGGACTTCTGCCACGCCGTAGAGACCCATGATCACGGGCACCAGATCGACGCCTTGCGAAAGCGTGACCGATCCGAACGTGAAGCGACGCACGGCCGAGATCGTGTCCATGCCGACCGTGCCGAGGGCGAGCCCGATCGCCACCATCACGAACGAGTAGATCAAGGAGCCTCCGGAAAGGCGGGACAGGAGCAGCAGCCCGCCGAGCGCGATCGCGAAGTATTCCGGCGGTCCGAACCGGAGCGCGAGGTCCGCCAGCCAGCTCGCGGCGAGCATGATGCCGAGAACGCCGAGCGTACCCGCGATGAACGAGCCGACGGCGGCGATGGTGAGGGCGGCGCCGGCGCGGCCCTTGCGCGTCATCTGATAGCCGTCGAGCAGCGTGACCACGGACCCCGCCTCGCCGGGAACGTTGACGAGAATGGAGGTCGTCGAGCCGCCGTACATGGCGCCGTAGTAGATGCCGGCGAGCATGATCAGCGCCGTCGCGGGATCGAGCGCGAACGTCGACGGCAGCAGCAGCGCCATGGCGCCCACGGGCCCGATGCCGGGCAACACGCCGACGATGGTGCCGACGAGCACGCCGAACAAGCACGCGAGCAGGTTGGTCGTCGTCAGGGCGACCGTGAAGCCGTAGGCAAGGCCCTCCAGCGGCCCCATCAGCTCACCAGGGCCCGCTCGGCAGCGGCACGTCGAGCAGGATGCCGAAGACGTAATAGGACACGGCGGCGGTCAGGACGCCGATGATGATGGCGGCCCGCCAGGTGCTGCCGAGTCGCTGCAGGAGAACGGCGACGAAGGCGAAGGCGATGATCGGGTAGCCGATCCACGGCAGGAGCGCGCAGAACACGACGAGCACGACCATCGTGCTGAGCGCGCGATTGCGCGCCGCCGCGTCGCGCTCGGTCTCCCGCGCCGTGCCCGCGGGCGCGGCCGCGAGAAACGCGCGCACGGTCATGATCATGCCCGCCGCGCATGCGAAGACGGCGACGAAGACGGGAAAGAAGCCGGCGCCGGGCCGCGCCGCCGTGCCGAACGGCAATGCCATCGCCTGCGTGAGGTAGACGCCGGCGGCGGCAACGACGACGAGCCCGACGATGCGTTCGAGCATTATTTCTTGATCATGCCGAGGCGACGGAGGATGTCGCTGTACGCCTTGTACTCCTGCCAGAGATCGGCACGGGCCTTCTCGCCGTTCTTGTAGTCGATGTCCACCGCGCGCGACTTCATGAGATTGACGAACGCCGGCTCCTCGATCGCGACCTTGGCCGCGTCGTGGAGGTACTTGATCACCGGTGCCGGCGTGCCCTTGGGCGCGGTGAGGACGAACCAGGTGCCGAGCCCCGCGTCCCAGCCGAGCTCCTTGGCCGTCGGCGTGTCGGGAAAGACGGGATGCCGCTTGGGCTGGAACACGATGAGGGGCCGCAGCTTCTTGCCGTCGACGAGCGGCTTGACCTCACCCGGCTGCGCCACCGCCGCATCGATGTGACCGCCGAGGAGGGCGGGGCTGGTCTCTCCCCATCCCGAGAACGGCACGTGCGTGACCTTGAAGTTCGCCGCCGCCATGAGCTGCTCGAGGCTCAGGTGACTCCCGGTGCCTTCCCCGGGCGATCCCACGCGCAGCTTGCCGGGATTGGCGCGCGCCGCGTTCACGAACTCCTGCGCGTTCTTCCACGGTGCTTCCTCGCGCACGGCCAGGAGCGGGAAGAATGCGATCGTGTTGATGATCGGCTCGTAGTCGTCGGGCGTCTTGTACGGCAGGTCGTTGAGCTGCGGATGAATCACCAACGTGGAGACGGGCGCGAGTACCACCGTGTAGCCGTCGGGCTTGGCCTGCGCGACCTCGGCCATCCCGACCGAGCCACCGCCGCCGGGCCGGTTGAGCACCGCCACGCCCTTCGGGAACTTCTTCTTCATCGTCTCCGCCATCGGCCGCGCCACGATGTCGACCATGCCGCCCGCGGGGTAAGCGACCACGATCGTGAGCGCGCGCTCGGGATAGTCGGCGACCGCGGGCGCGACTCCACCCGCGACCACGGTGAGGAGGATCGTCAGCGAAAGGAACACCCGTGCAGCGTCGGTCATTGGCCCCTCCCGGCAGCTGTCAGTTGAACGCCGGCATCACCTCGCGTGCGAACGCTTCCATCGAGCGCAGGACGCGCCCGTGCGCGAGGTCGCCGAACCAGAACGAGCAGTTGAAGTGCGTGATCCCGACCGCCTCCTGGATCCGCTTGATCTGCCGCACGCACACGTCCGGCGTCCCGATCACGAGGTAGCGATCGAGCAGCTCCTCCACGCTCGGCTCCTTGGGCGCCGGCACCGGCACTGCGCGCCCCTGCTCGACGCGCTGATAGTTGTTGCGCAGGCTCAGCGTCACGCGCATGTTCCAGCGCGCGTGCTCCGCCGCGTCGCGCGCGTCGGCGTCGCTCTCCGCCACGTAGACCGCGCGCTGCACGCCGACTTGCAGCGGCTCGCGCGGCTTCACCTCGGCCACCACACGGTCGAACAACTTCCGGAACTCTGCCATCCGCTCGAGCGGCACCCCGAACCCGCCCGTGAGCACGTTGAATCCGCGGCGCACCGCACCTTCGACCGAATCCGGGCTCTGGGCCGTGATCCAGATCGGCGGCCGGGGTTTCCGAACGGGCTGAGGAAAGATCGTCGTCTCCGGGATCTTGAAGATCTTCCCGTCGTAGGTGAACGGCGCGCCCTCGAGCGCTTTCAGGATGATGTCGACGGACTCTTCCCACCGCGCGCGCCCGCTCTCCAGCTCGAGCCCGAGCCGCTCGAACTCGTAGTGCTGGTACCCGCGCCCGAGCCCGATGTCGATGCGCCCGCCGGCGAGCAGGTCGAGGGTGGCGATCTCCTCCGCCACGATCAGCGGGTGATGGAGGGGAACCACGATGACCGCCGTCCCCACGCGGAGCCGCGTCGTCTTCGCCGCGATGTGCGTCGCGAACTGCGCCGGCCGCGAGAGGTAGCCGTAGGTCGAGAAGTGATGCTCGGCGAGCCACACGCTGCGGAAGCCGAGCGCCTCCGCCGCCTGCGCCATCTCCACGCCGCGCGCGTAGATTTCCTCCGACGACCGCGCCGACGGCGACTGCATCAGGAGGAACGTGCCGAAGTTCATCGTCACCTCGCCCGCACTCGATACCACGGATGCGGCTGCCCCGGCGTCGTCACGCTCATGGTGTACACCGACGTCCGCGCCGTGAAGAACAGCGTGCGGAGGTCGGGCCCGCCGAACGCGAGGTTGGCCGGCACCTCGGGCGTGCGGATGATCCCGAGCTTCGTCCCGTCCGGCGCGAACACCCAGGTGCCACCGGGCCCCGTGCAGTACACGCGGCCCTCGACGTCGATCTTCATGCCGTCCGGCACGCCCTCCGTCTCGTCCGAGGACATATCCGCGAAGATCCGGCGCCGGAGGACCTTGCCGCTCGCGTCCAGCTCGAAGGCGTGGATGTACTGCGTCCACCGCGTGTTGGCGACATAAAGGATGCGTTCATCGGGAGAGAACGCCAGCCCGTTCGGATACTCGCAGTCCGCCATGAGCGCGGTGGTCCCGTCGGGCGCGATGCGATAGACGCCGGCTTCGGAGAGCTCGCGCTCCTTGAGCGGCACCCGCAGCCCCGGGTCGGTGAACCAGAGGCTTCCGTCCGACTTGCAGGCGACGTCGTTGGGCCGGTTGAGGCGCTTGCCCTCGTGGCGATCCATGAGCACCTCGCTCCGCCCATCCGCAGCCCAGCGCGTCACCCGCCGGTTCCCGCCCTCGCAGATGACGAGCCGGCCCTGGAGGTCGAACGTGGTGCCGTTGCCCTCGCCCGTGTTGGCGCGCACGAGCTCGGGCTCCTTGCCGGGGATGATCCGGTGGAGGTTACTCCGCCGGATGTCCACGAAGTAGTAGAAGCCGTCGGGATGCCAGAGAGGGCCCTCGGTGAAGGCGAAACCCGTGGCCAGGCGCTCGGCTTTCGGGGACTCGAGGATCTTCGACAGCTGGTCCGCCATCGCTCCTCCCGCCGGCCCTATACCCCGCGCGCCGGCTCCGTGGCAAGCGAGAGTGTATCCCGAGCCGGTGCGGTGCGTCGGCCCGTCGGGCGAGCGGAGTCCAACCGGCCCGAACCCGTTACAATCGCCGGCAGGAGGACCGTCGGCATGAGCGAGCTGCGAACGCTTCCGAAGCTGGAACTGTCTCACACGGCGATGAGTGAAGAGGACGCGCTGCGCTTGCTCGACGGCCACCGGCTCCGCCTGGGCAGCCGCACGATGGACCCCAAGGCCCAGATCGTGGGCGAATTCGTGAAGTCGATCCGCGTGCCCGGCTACTTCCCGCCATTGCCCGAGCTGCGCCAGCAGCTCCGCACGATGGTGGCGCTGATGGACGAACCCGCGCCGGCGTTGCCGCGCATCGAGGACATCGTCATCCCGGGGCCGGCGGGCGAGATCCCCGCGCGCGTCTACGCGTCCAACGTCGGCGGCGCGCAGCCGACGGTCGCGTACTTCCACGGCGGTGGCTGGGTGCAAGGTGATCTCGAGACACATCACGGGCTGTGCGCTCGGCTCGCGAAGCACGCGAGCGTGCTCGTCGTCGCCGTCGACTATCGGCTGGCGCCCGAGCACAAGTTCCCGGCCGCGGTCGAGGACTGCGTCGCGGCGTACCGCTGGCTCCGGACTCGCGGACGCGATATCGGCGCCGACGTCGGCCGTGTGGCCGTGGCCGGCGACTCGGCCGGCGGCAATCTCGCCGCGGTCGTCTCCCAGCTCGCCGCCTCCGCCGGTACGCCCGTTCCGACGTGCCAGGTGCTGATCTATCCCGCGCTCGACTTCTCGCTCGAGGCAGAGTCGCACCGCGAGCTCGCGGACGGCCACGTGATCCCGCGCGAGCGGATCGTGTGGTACGCGGAGCAGTATCTGAGAAGCGAGACCGACAAGTCGGATCTGCGCGCCTCTCCATTGCGCGCACCGCGCCTCGCCGGGCAGCCCCCGACGCTGATCGTCACCGGCGGCTTCGACCCGCTACGCGACGAGGGCCAAGCGTACGCGGAGCGCCTGCGCGAGGCGGGCGTGGACGTCGTCTACCGCGAGTACCCCGGCCAGATCCACGCCTTCGTGTCGCTCACCAAGGCAATCCCGCAGGGCATGGCCTGTACGCTGGAGATCGCGGAGTACTTGCGTCGACGGCTGGGCTGAATATCTCTGCGGCTTACGAGTGGTAGCCGCGCCCGGTTATTCCGCGAGCCAGACGGTGTCGAGCTGCTGGTTCAGGAAGTGGCTCGGCGTGACCGTCCACCCTCGAAGCTTCGCGCTGTGGGGGACGATCCGGTGCCACTGCAGCGTGTAGATGTAGTGGACCTCCTCGTCCAGTAGTCGGCGCTCGAACTCGCGGACCCAGCGGCGGCGCTCCTCGAAGTCGATGGCGCGGCTCTGCTTGATGTAGAGGTCGTCCAGGGTGCGGTCGACGTAGCGCGCGTAGTTGTTGTCGCTCACGCCCACCGACTGGAACTTGGCAAGGTCAAGATCGGGCTCGACGGCGTAGCCGCACTGGGTGTCCATCGAGACGTCGAAGTCGCCGTTGCGGCGGTCGGCGTCCCACTTGGCGGCTTCCTGGAACTCGTGCTTGGCGTTCAGTCCGATCTGGCGCCACTGATCGAGGAGCCAGACGCCGACGGGCTCATACGGCTGGGGGAGACCGCGGTTCTTGAAGGTGAAGGTGAATCCCTCGGGCACGCCGGCTTCGCGGAGGAGCCGCCGTGCCTCGGCGCGCGACTTCGCGATATCGCGCGAGTAACCGGCGAGCTTCTCGAGCTCGGCGGGCGGGGTGGCGTACGGAGTCCCCGGCACCTGAACGCCGCCGACGAGCTTCACGACGGCGATCTTCGACAGCGCCTCCGAGCCCTGGTAGCGATCGAGCGCGAGCGAGAGCGCCTTGCGGACGCGCTTGTCGTCCCACGGCTTGCGCTCGTGATTCATGCCGACGAGCAGCAGGCAGTCCCACGGGCTCTCCTGGACAGTGATACGCGGGCCGAGGGCGGCGACGAGGCTGTCGCGCTCGGGAGGGGAGAAGCCGCGGAACTGGACGTGCGCGCGCTCGCCGCGGATGGCCGCCACCTGCGCCGCGGAATCACGGACGATGATCGCGCGATAGCCGTCCAGGTATGGCTTGCCCTTGTCCCAGTAGTTCGGGTTCTTCTTGCCGACCCAGTACGCGCCCTTCGACTGCTCCACGAAGACGAACGGCCCCGTGCCCATGATGTTCTTCTCGTACCAGCGCTGGTCACGGGCGAGGATGTCGGCCTTGTAGATCCAGTTGAACGGCGACGCGAGCGCGGTGGGGAACGACGCCGATGGCCACTTCAGGCGGAACACGATCGTCGTCGGATTGGGGGCCTCGATGGCTTCGACGTCGGTGTACTGGCCGCGGCGGAACGACGTGACGCCGGAAGGCGGGAAGACGATCCTGTCGTAGCTCGCCTTCACGTCGCGGGACGTCATCTCGCTGCCATCGTGGAAGCGCACGCCGGCGCGGACCTTCACCGTGTACGTGCGGCCGTCGGGCGAGATCGTCCACGATTCTGCGAGATCGGCGATCACGCGCGTGCCCGTTCGGTCCGTGGGGTCGACGCGGAGCAGCGTGTTGTAGTGCGGAGCGGCGGGCTGAAGCAGCGCGAACGTACCCTCGCGATGGGCGTCGAGCGACGGCGGCTCGATCGGTACCACGAACACGAGCTCACCGCCGTAGCGCGGCTTCTCTTGCGCCGCGGCGGGAACCGGGAACAGCGCGAGGGCGGCGGCGATGAGCACGATTCGCTGCGCGATCCGAGTCATGTCGGTACCTCCGTCCTTGAACGGGTGGCCCGTGACGTTTCAGCCGGTGATGGTGGCCGACAGTATAATCTGCCCGTACCAATCCGCATCCGTTGACGCCGCTTGAAGTCGGCCGGTAGCATCGGTGATCGTGAAGCAGATGGCTCGCCCTCGCCTCCGTCGCTGGACCCGCGAAGAGTACGACCGGCTGATCGACCACGGGTTCCTCGACGAGGACGATCCGATCGAGCT
>DASXSB010000045.1:0-32320 GCA_036506275.1 Candidatus Methylomirabilota bacterium
CGAGCGTCGGCTTGTTGGCGGGCGGCGCGCAGCGGAGCGCCGCAGTGATGTAGGCGTCGCTGAGCCGGAGGCCGTCGTCCCGGTGTCGCGAGGTCGGCCGGTTCGCGAAGCCCGCGTGGTGGAGCGCGTCGAAGAGCCAGTCACCGCTCCGATCGCCCGTGAACATCCGTCCCGTTCGATTGCCGCCGTGCGCCGCGGGCGCGAGCCCGACGAGGAGCAGGCGCGCGCGCGGGTCGCCAAACCCCGGCAGCGGCCGCGCCCAGTAGCGCTGGCCCGCGTAGCGCGGCGGGGGGACGGCGGCGACGGCTTCACGATGGCGGACGAGGCGCGGGCAGCGATGGCAGCGCACGAGGCGCGCGTTCAAATCTTCGAGCGGGGTTTTCAATCCGCGGCGATTGTGACACGGTGATTGGCATGGCGCCACGCCACGGAGCCACACCGCTCACGCGCGTCCCGTCGATTCTCGTCCACGGCGGAGCGGGGGCCGATCCCACCGACGGCCGCGACGAGCTTCGCGACGGCATGCGCGCCGCCGTCCTCGCGGGCTGGCGGGTGCTCGCCGACGGCGGCCGCGCCCTCGACGCCGTGGAGGCGGCCGTGCGCGCGCTCGAGGATCATCCGCGCTTCAACGCCGGGCGCGGGTCCGTGCTCACCACCGCCGGCACCGTGGAGATGGACGCGTCGATCATGGAGGGCGATCGCCTCCAGTGCGGGGCGGTGGGCGCCGTCAGCCGGGTGGCGAACCCGGTCACGCTCGCGCGCCGCGTCCTCGAGGGAAGCCGGCACGTGTTCCTGGTCGGCGAGGGGGCGCACGCGTTCGCGCGCGCAGTCGGGCTACCGGAGTGCGATCCCGCCACCCTCGTCACCGACCGCCAGCGCCGGCGCCACGCCGCCCGCGCTCCCGCGGAGGCGCGCTCCACGGTGGGCGCGGTCGCGCTCGATCGCCATGGCACCGTCGCCGCCGCCACTTCCACCGGCGGCATGGCCGGCAAGCTTCCCGGGCGCGTGGGTGACAGTGCGCTCATCGGGTGCGGCACCTACGCCGATTCCACCCTCGGCGCCGTGTCCTGCACGGGCGACGGCGAGGCGATCATTCGCGTCACGCTTGCCCGGCGCGCTCTCGAGTACGTCAAGCAAGCGGACGATCCCGAGTACGCCGCCCGCGTCGCCGTGGACCTCCTCGTCGAGGAAGGGCGCGGCGAGGGCGGCCTCATCGTCGTCGACTGGCGGGGCCGCGTCGGCCACGCCACCTCCACTCCCTGCATGCCGGTGGCCGCGATGTCCCCTGCCCTCGCGGAGCCGCGGGTTCTCGCGTGATCGGTCTCCCCGACATCGAGCGCGCGCGCGACCGGATCCGCGGCGCCATCGCCGAAACGCCGTGCGCGTACTCGGAGACGCTCTCGGAGAAGACCGGCGCCCGCTGCTGGGTGAAGCTCGAGAACCTCCAGATGACGGGGTCGTTCAAGGAGCGGGGCGCCGCCAACCTCCTCCTCCAGCTCGACGCCGCCGAGCGCGCGCGCGGCGTCGTGGCGGCGAGCGCGGGCAATCACGGTCTCGCCGTCGCCTTCCACGCGCGGCGGCTCGGGATCCCGGCCGTGATCGTGATGCCGGAGTGGGCGCCGCTGATCAAGGTGACGTCGGCGCGCCGCTACGGGGCGGAGGTGATCCTCGCCGGCGGCAACTTCGACGAAGCGTACGCGCACGCGTGCGCGGTGGCCGAGCAGCACGGCGGCGTCTTCGTCCATCCCTTCGACGACGACCGCATCATCGCCGGTCAGGGCACGCTCGGCCTCGAGCTCCTGGACCAGCGCCCCGATGTCGACGCAGTGATCGTCCCCGTCGGCGGCGGCGGGCTCATCGGCGGCGTCGCCACCGCCGTGAAGGAGCGCCGGCCCGCCGTGCGCGTCATTGGCGTGGAGGCGAGCGCGCTGCCCGCCATGCGCCGATCGCTCCAGAGCGGGAGTCGGGTGGCCGTCGCCCCCGCCGCCACCATCGCGGATGGCATCGCCGTCCGCGACGTGAGCGATCGCACGCTCGAGATCGCCCGCAAGCGCGTGGACGACGTCGTGACCGTGAGCGAGGAAGAGCTGGCGAACGCGATCCTTCTCCTGCTCGAGATCGAGAAGACCGTCGTCGAAGGCGCGGGCGCGGCGCCCCTCGCCGCCCTCCTCAATCGCTCCCTCGGCCTCGCCGACGCCCGCGTCGTGCTCGTGCTCTCCGGCGGCAACATCGACGTCACCGTCATCTCGCGCATCATCGAGCGTGGACTCGTGAAGGACGGCCGCCTCGTGCGGCTCGGCGTGCTCCTGCGTGATCGTCCGGGCGCGCTCTCCGGCGTGACGGCCCTCATCGCCCAGGAGCGCGCGAACATCGTCCACATCGAGCACGATCGGGCGTTCTCCCGGCGCGCCAGCATCGGAGAGACCGAGGTGGAGGTGACGCTGGAGACGAGCGGGCGCCCCCAGATCGAAGCGTTGAAATCGCGGCTGGAAGCGGCCGGCTACCGCGTGGAGGAGCGCTCGGCCTGAAGGGTGTCCGTGATGACCGCGCGCGTCCGTTCCGCGAGCGCGCGCGCGGCCGCCCGCGGCTCCGCGTGGTCGTCGGCGTGGAGAGGCGCGTGGTAGGTGATCCGCATCCGTCCCCGCCGCGGCCACATCCGCCCGGGTGGCCAGGACTCGTGGCCGCCGACGATCGTCACCGGGAGGATCGGGACGCCGACGGACACGGCGAGCCGGAAGGCACCCGGCTTGAAGCGCCCGACGCTCCCGTCACGGCTGCGCTCGCCCTCGGGGAAGATCATGAGCGCCTCTCCTGCTTGCAGTAGCCTCACCGCCGCGCGCGTGGCGGCCGGATCGCTCGCCTCGACGTTGACGGGAAAGGCTCGCAGGCGGCGAATCCACAGACTGAAGAGCGGAATCTCGAAGAGCCGGCTCCACGCCATGTAGTACACGGGGCGCCGGATCGGGATCGTGACGAGCGGCGGATCGGCGTAGGTCTGGTGATTGGGCGTGATCACCAGACCGCCGGTGGCCGGAATGTGCTCCGTGCCCCTCAGCTCGAGGCCGAAGTAGGCGCGACAGAGTCGGTGGAAGCCGGGACGGAAGACGTCGAGGACAGGCGTTCGCACGCCGGTAGCCTACACAAAAAAAGGGGGCGGGAACCGCTCCCGCCCCCTCGATGGTTTGCTCTTAAGCTAGTCGTCGTCGCCGACTTCCGCCTCCACGACCTCGAGCTGGCGGCCCATCCGCTCCAGTCGGTCCTGGCAGCGCACGCAGGTCTGAACTTCCGGCATCGCGCGCAGTCGCGCGGGCGCGATGGCCTCTTCGCACTCCACGCAGATGCCGTACTCCCCGCTGTCGAGGCGATCGATGGCGGCGGCGAGGCGATTCACGCGACCCAGCAGGAGCTCGCGCGTGGCGAAGCCGATCTCACGCCGCTCGACTTCCTGGATCTCGTCGACTTCATCCGCGAACGGGGAGTTGTCTCCCATCGCGCCCGGGACATCGTCCAGGGTCACGACGTCGCCGAGCTGGCGAAGCCGGCCAACGGCGGTCTTCAGATCCTGCTCCAGTCGCTCTCGAATCGCCTTCATCTCGCTCCTCCCTTTCGCGTGACGGCGCAAGCCCAGTGCAACGGGCATGCCGCACCTTCAGACGCGGGGAGGCTGGCGATAATTCATGGAAAGACGCGAAGGCGGAGCGCGCGCACTGGCAGCGAGCGCGGTGGTCAGGGGCAGAATGCCCGAACTGTGACAGTGTGCCTACGAAACTCGCCACTGCGCGGGTCAGTGGCGCCGCCGATACCATTCATGATGTCGGCGCGGTCTGACGACAGACCGCGGGCAGGAGCGACGACAGGATTAGAGAGTTTCAAGGCTCCGGCGCGGCGCGCGACGGCGCCGCGCCGGAGTGGAAGCCGTCAGGCGCGCGCGCGCGAGGCTTCGATGGCCCCCTCGGTCCAGATGCTGTTCTTGCGCGTCTCGGGCATCACGAACAGCGCGATGACGAACATGATCGCAGGCAGCGCGATCGGATACGCCAGCGCCCAGGCGAGACTCCCGGTGGAGGCGTACGCCGAGGTCGTGATGATGGGCACCAGACCGCCGCCCCAGCCGTTGCCGATGTGGTAAGGCACCGACACCGAGGTGTAGCGGATGCGCCCGGGGAAGAATTCGGCCAGGAACGCGGCGATCGGCCCGTACGTCATGCCGACGTAGTTGACCAGAATCGCCACGATGATAATCGACATCGTGTAGTTGAGGTTCTTGGGATCGGCATAGGTGCCGAGCGCGGAGTAGAGCGGATAGTACGTCACGGAGGCCAGCAGCATCCCGCCGAGGATGATCGGCTTGCGCCCGACCTTGTCGGACAGCCAACCCCAGAAGATCAGGGTGGGCGTGGCGATCAGCAGCGCGCTGGCGATGATGTAGCTCGACGTGAGCACGTCCACGTTCTTGACCTTCTGGAGATAGAACAGCGCCCAGAACTGGCCGCTGTACCAGACACAGCCCTGGCCCAGGACGACCACGCTCGCGATCATGATGTACTTGATGTTGCTGCTCATGAACGCCTCGCGCCAGGGATTCCGCACGAGCTGGCCCTTCGCCTTGATCTCCTGGAAGATCGGTGTCTCCTGGAGCGACAGCCGGATGTAGATGGCAATCGCGACGAGCAGGAGAGAGATGATGAACGGCACGCGCCATCCCCATTCGCTGAAGGCGGCGTCGCCCAGGTATCGCTGCGTGCCGATGATCACGGCGAGCGACACCACGATGCCAAGGGTAGGCGAGGTCTGGAGCCAGCCTGTGTAGTATCCGCGCTTCTCGTCCGAGATGTGTTCGGCGACGTAGGTGATGGCGCCACCGTACTCACCACCCAGGCAGAGGCCCTGGATCAGGCGAAGGGCGAAGAGGAGGAACGCCGCCAGGAGACCGATCTGGGCGTAGGTCGGGATCATGCCGATGATGGCGGTGGAGACACCCATGCCGGTCAGGGTCGCGATGAACGTGTATTTTCGACCGACCCTGTCGCCGAGCCAGCCGAATACGAACGCGCCCAGCGGCCGGATCAGGAAGCCGACCGAGAAGATCGCCACGGTGCTGAGGAATGCCGCCACCGGGTGCGTCTTGTCGAAGAATTTGACGGCGAGGATCGAGGCGAGGCTTCCGAAGATGTAGAAGTCGTACCATTCGATGATGTTGCCGACCGCAGCCGCGATGACGACACGTCGCAACTCTTTGAGGGAAATGTTCGGTGCGGGCATGTGGCGCCTCTCCTGTTCTCGGATGCGCGTTGGATTCGAGCTTCGTGAGCCACCAACGACCCGTGTCAGCGGCTCGACGACTGGGGTCCCCGGTGGCGCCGCGTTTCGGCGCTGCCGGCGCCCGCCGGCGGCCACATTGCGGCGGATTATAGGTGGTGCCTCGCACACGGGCAAGGCCTCGCCCGCCTGCCTCGGACGCTTCCTCGACCGGGACGCCGCGCACGCCCCTCCCGGTCCCCGGCCGCTAGCCGCGCGCCGACTCCGTCACCGCTCGCGACCGCCCGCCCCTTCCGCCGCGCCTCCGCCAGCGGCATCGTCACCGTGGCCGGGCATCGATGACATCGGCTTGACGCACCGCGACCGCGCTGCGCCCACGACTTCCGGCCGCGGAGCGGCCCCTAGCTCCCGAGGGTAGCGTCACCGCCGCCGGATGCCTTAGACTGCCCCTACCTCACCGCAAGCGGAGACGTCCGTGCCCCCGGGACGAGATCTTCCTCTTTATACGGTCCTGCCCTTCGTGCTCATGCTCCTCTGTATCGCCGTTTTCCCGCTCTCGGTCCCGCGCTGGTGGGAACACAACCGTAACAAGCTCCTCCTGTCGTGCGCGCTCGGCTTCCCCATCTTCCTTCTCTATGTGGTCAGAGAACCGGCCGCGCTCGTCCACACCGGCGAGGAGTACATCTCGTTCGTGATCCTCCTCGCCGCCCTCTACACCATCGCGGGCGGGATGCTGCTGCGCGGCGACCTCGTCGCCCGCCCACTCACCAATACAGCGTTCCTGGCGGTGGGTGCGGTCCTGGCCTCGATCGTGGGCACCACCGGCGCCTCGATGTTGCTCATCCGCGCCCTCCTCCAGACCAATCGCCAACGCGTGCACGTCCGGCACACGGTCGTCTTCTTCATCTTCATCGTCTCCAACATCGGGGGCATGCTGACGCCGCTCGGCGATCCGCCGCTCTTTCTCGGTTACCTGCAGGGTGTCCCCTTCGGGTGGACGTTCCGCCTCACGCCGCACTGGCTCCTGATGAACGGAGCCTTGCTCGCGCTCTACGCCGCCTGGGACACGGCGATGTTCGGGCGCGAGCCGAGCGCCGCCATCCTCCTCGACCGGGCCCGGACGGAGCCGCTCGCCGTGCGCGGTGGTCTCAATGCCGTGTGGCTGGCCGGCGTCGTGGCCGCCGTCGCCTTCCTCTCCGCTCCGATCCGTGAGATCACGATGATCGTCCTCGCCGCGGTGTCGCTCTGGAGCACACCGCGCGCGATCCGGACCGCGAACGGCTTCACGGCGGCGCCCATCGTCGAGGTGGCGGTGCTGTTCTTCGGGATCTTCCTCACGATGATGCCGGCGCTGGAGCTGCTCCGACTCCGCGGCGGAGAGCTCGGGGTACGGGCGCCGTGGCAGTTCTTCTGGGCGACCGGACTCGTGTCGTCCTTCCTCGACAACGCGCCCACGTACCGGGCCTTCCTCGCGCTCGGACAGGGGCTGGCGCTGCCGGCGGACGTGGTGGGGGTTCCGCACGCGATCTTGATCGCGATCAGCGTGGGCGCCGTCGCCATGGGCGCGAACACCTACATCGGCAACGCGCCCAACTTCATGGTGAAGGCCATCGCGGAAGAGGCCGGCGTGAAGATGCCGAGCTTCTTCGGCTACGTGCTGTACAGCGGGGGCATTCTTCTCCCGCTCTTCGCGCTCGTGACGTACGTCTTCTTCTGAGCCCCCCGCGCTCCGCTATCGCGACGCCGTTCCCGCCGCCGGCTTCGGCCGCCGCCGCGCGACGCCCGTCTTGGTGGCCGCCTCCGCGACCGCCGTCGCCACCGCCTCCACCACGCGCCGGTCGAACATCGACGGCGTGATGTACTCCTCGCTCAGCTCCGCCTTGGTGACGAGCCCGGCGAGGGCGTGGGCGGCCGCGAGCTTCATCTCGTCGTTCACCCGCCGCGCCCGCACGTCGAGCATGCCGCGGAAGAAGCCCGGGAAGCAGCAGGAGTTGTTGATCTGGTTCGCATAGTCGGAGCGTCCGGTCGCCATCACGCGCACGAGCGGTCCCGCCTCTTCGGGCTGGATCTCGGGCACCGGGTTCGCCATGGCGAAGACGATCGGGTCCCGATTCATCGCCTTGATGTCCTTGAGCGATACCACGCCGGGCCCCGAGAGTCCGATGAAGACGTCCGCTCCCTCCAGCGCGTCCCCCGCCGAGCCCCGGATGCGGCGCGCGTTGGTGTGATCGGCGAACCATTGCTTCATCGAGTTCATGTTCTCCGTGCGCCCCTTGTAGATGGTGCCCGCGCGGTCGCACCCGATGATGTGCTTGGCGCCCGCCTTCATGAGGAGCTTGGAGGTGGCGATGCCGGAGGCGCCGGCTCCCGTGAAGACGATGCGCGTATCGGAGATCTTCTTCTTCACGATCTTGAGGGCGTTGAGGAGCGCGGCCAGCACCACCACCGCGGTGCCGTGCTGATCGTCGTGAAACACCGGGATGTCGAGATCGCGCTGCAGCCGTTCCTCGATGTCGAAGCAGCGCGGCGCCGAGATGTCCTCGAGGTTGATGCCGCCGAACACGGGCGCGATCGCCTTGACGATGGTGACGATCTCGTCCACGTCCTTGGTGGCGAGGCAGATCGGAAACGCGTCCACCCCCGCGAACTCCTTGAAGATGAGCGCCTTGCCTTCCATCACGGGCTGCGCCCCGTTGGGGCCGATGTCGCCGAGCCCGAGCACGGCGGAGCCGTCGGTCACCACCGCCACCGTGTTCTGCTTGATGGTGAGCGAGTACGCCTTCTCGGGATCCTGATGGATCGCCATGCACACGCGGGCGACACCCGGCGTGTACGCCATGGCGAGATCGTCACGCGTCTTGACGGGCAGCTTGCCGCGCACCTCGATCTTCCCGCCCAGGTGCATGAGAAACGTCCGATCGGACACGTTGCCGACGGTGACGCCCTCGATGGCGCGGATGGCGTCGACGACCTTGGTGCCGTGCCGCTCGTCGCTCGCCTTGAACGTGACATCGCGGACGATGGTCGACTTGCGGACCTCGACGAGGTCGATGGCGCCGATATCGCCGCCGGCCTTGCCGATGGCGGACGTCACTTTACCGAGCATGCCTGGCCGGTTCTGAATCTCCAGACGAACCGTCAGGCTGTAGCTTGCACTCGGAGCGTTCTGCATGGCCCCCTCCCGTTGACGCATTGGGTAACGGTCCGCGGAGCGGGCGGTATTGTACTCCTCGCGCGGGGGGCGGGACGGTTACTTTCGCGACTGGAGCTTCAGGTGCAGCACGCCGCGCGCGGGATCGACGGTAGCCAGGTAGCGGCCGAGGAAGTTGTTGCCGAGGATCCCGTCCAGGCCGGGACCGGGCTCGTGAACGACGACCGGCGCCTCGCGGAGTTCCGCCGATCCTACCCGCAGCGAGGCGAGCGTCGAGGAGCCGCCCGACGTGCGGCCGGCGAGCGTCTGCAGCTCGATCCCGTGACCGCCGGAGGTGCCCTTGATGCCGAGGGCGGCCGCGAGCGCGGGCGACACCAGCGTGACGCTGGAACCGGAGTCCACCAGGAAGCGCGCCTGGTGGAAGCCGTTGAGGACGACGCCCACCACCCACACCCCGCGCATGGACTCCAGCGCCACCGCCGTTTCCACGCTATCGCCCTGGACCTGTGCGCTGCCGAGGTCGAGCAGCGCCTCCTGCGCGAGGCGGGCGATGCCCCGCGGGGGCTCGAGGAGCAGCGTCAACTGGTAGGCGTCGGCGGCCGATGTCCGCTGACCGAGGCGCGCGAGGGCCGTCCCGCGCAGGTAGTGGAACAGGGCGTTGTCGGGCTGCGCCGCCACCGCCCGCGTCCACACGCGCGCGGCTTCCGCGTAGTCGTGGCGCTGGTACGCGGCCACGCCGAGGGCGTGCAGGTCGGCGGGCGAGGTGAGGCCGCTGAAGGCGAGCCACTGGCCGATGAGAACCCCGACCACGAGAGTGAGGCACCGGGCCATGACAGGCGGGGATTCAAACGCCGTACCGTCACGTAGGTGTGGACCTCCCCTGCTCCGAGCCCGCGGAGTCTGCAATCCGCTCCCCAGGCTGGTCATCACGTTGCGACCCCCGGGCGCCGGGTAGTACGCTCGGATGGTTCTGTCGCGCGAAGAGCGCGCAACCGAGCGAGGAGGAACCATGATCGACGTCAAGACCGCGGACCGGGAGCTCGCGTACTACATCCGGCCGCAGACCTTTCCCGTGGCCATCCGCATGCTGAAGCCGGGAGAGGAGATTCCGGAACGCGCCAAACGACCGGCGCGCGACTTCAAGAAGCTCTCGATGAATTGCCAGGTCATCGACATGGCGCGGCGCTACGGCTGGATGATCGCGCTCACGCGCGAGGACCACATCTGCTCGCTCGGCATCGCCGCCCTCGGCTTCGACAAGCCGACGCATCTGCACAGCTCGGGCACGCTGTGCGAGGGCATGTACACGGAGACGAAGGAGGCGGGGCAGCGGTCGGAAGCGGCCGTGGATCGGTTCCGTCCCGGCGAGTACTCGTGTCTGCTCGTGGCCCCGCTCGACCGCGCCCCCTTCGAGCCGCACCTCGTCTGCATCTACGCCAACCCCGCCCAGATCATGCGGCTGACCCAGGCCGCGCTCTGGAAACGCGGCGGCAAGCTGACGTCGTCGTTCGGCGGCCGCATCGACTGCTCCGAGATCATCGTCTCCACGATGCGCACCGACCGGCCCCAGGTGATTCTGCCGTGCTCCGGCGATCGCATCTTCGGCCAGACGCAGGACCACGAGATGGCCTTCACGATCCCCTGGAACCAGATGGAGGAGATCATCGAGGGCCTGAAAGGCACGCATGCGGGCGGCATTCGCTACCCGATCACGCAGTTCATGGAGTACGAGGCGAAGCTCCCGCCGCGCTACATGGAAGCGAACCGGTTGTGGGAGGTGGAGAAGGGCAAGGCGCCGTACACCAACCGCGAGCGTGTGGTGGCCGCCTACAAGCGCTCCTTCGCGGACCGCGTGCCCGTCTATCCGATCGTGGCGTCGTTCGCGGGCACGCTCGACGGTCTCTCCATCGAGGAATACTGCACGGACGTGCCGCGCGCGATCACGGCCATGCTGAACTACTACGAGCGCTATCAGCCGGACGTGGTCCTCGCGTACAACGATCTCGCCAAGGAGGCGGAGGCGTTCGGATGCCACGTGAAGTATTCCGACTACGTGGTGCCGTCCATCGACCGCCACGTCCTCCAGGACGACAAAGCGCGGCTCGCCACTCTCGAGATGCCCGATCCCTACAAGACCGCGCGCCTCCCCGGCTTCCTCGAGCAGTGCGAAGCGCTGGTGAAGGCCAAGCTTCCCGCCGCCACCGGCGCCGTGGCCGTGGGGCCGTGGACGATCGCGATGCTGCTGCGCAACCCGGAGACGATGCTGCTCGACACCTTTGAGGACCCGCAGTTCATCCACGACCTCATGCGGGTGGCCACGGATTTCTCCAAGGCGTGGGGGGACGCCATCGCCAAGACCGGGATCGGTCTCTCCTTCTCGGAGCCGACGGCGTCCATCAGCCTCATCTCGCCCGACAATTACCGCGAGTTCGTGGCGCCGTATCACAAGGAGATCGTCGATCACTTCAAGGCGAAGAAGGTCGGCGTCACCACGCACATCTGCGGGACGACCTATCCGATCTACGAGGACCTCATCCGCTGCGGCTTCACGACGGTGTCGTTCGATCTCGACCAGCAGTCGGATCCCACGCTCCACGTCGATCAGCTCGAACGCTTCATGACCGTCTCCCAGGGACGCGCGGTCGCCATCGGCAACGTGGACGCCACCAAGTTCGAGAAGACCTCACGGGAGGCGATGTACGCCGACGTGCAGCGCTGCGTGGACACGGCGGCCCGCCATTCCGGATTCATCCTCTCCACGTCGTGCGAGATCCCGCCCCGCTCGAACCCGGAGATCGTGAAGTGGTTCATGGACGCCGCCCACGAGTACGGGCGATACGAACGCGTTTTCTCGGAGGGCTCCTCGGAGGGGGGCTAAACGGTCACGAGACTGCGCATGGCGGCAGCCGCGGCGGTGTGATCCGGGGGTCTGGGCAGACGAAAGGGGCCAGCCGGGGGCGGCTGGCCCGTTGTCAGTTCAGGCGTCGCGGGCGCGCGTTACCAGCGGACGGGTTTCGAGGGGCGATGCGCGTAGCCGCTCTCGCGACCGCCGCCCCCGCCGCCAGGTCCGCGGCCGCCACCCCCGCCCCCACCGGGACGGCCGCCGCCGGAGCGAGGCGCCTGGGGATTGGAGATCTCGACCGTGATCCGGCGGCCGTCTAGCTCCCGCCCGTTGAGCTGGGAGATCGCGTTCTGTGCCTCCTCCGCCGTGGTCATCTCCACGAAGCCAAAGCCGCGCGATTGGCCCGAAAACCGGTCCGTGATCACCGTCGCGGACTGCACGTTCCCCGACTGCGAGAAGAACTCGCGAAGCCCTTCGCTGGTCGTGGAGTAGGCGAGACCGCCGACATAGAGTTTGGATGCCATAGAAGGTCCTCCTCGAACTCTTCCGCTACCGTTCACGCCCCACGAACGCGGAAGAGGCTTGCATCGGAGGCGAGGTCCAGCCGATCCGGCAGACAGTAGAAGTTTACACTTCCACTCGGGGGGCGCAAGCAAAGGCGCTTTGGGGGGCTGGGTCAGTGGGTGAGGGTGGGGCTCGCGGCTCCCTCGACGCCGTTGTCCTCGGCGGCCGGCAGTGATTCGCGCTGGATGACGTTCCTATGGATGGCGCCGAGGCGAGGCGTCGCGCGCTTCGATTCGCCGGTGATGCAGGACAGGGTGACGGCGGCCAGGCCCAGCAAGCCGCTGATTATCATGAGGATGAGGCGCATGGGGAGGTCAGCGAAGCTCGACCGCTCCCGCCTTCTCGAGCAGGTCGTCGGCGGACACCGGCCGCGTCTTCACGGTGAAGCCGGCGAGCTCGTAAGCGACCAGCGTTTCCAGATCCGCGTCGGGACCGATCACCACCACCACGGGCACGCCGGGGGCCACCCGCTCGAACAGCGTTGCGTGCTCACCGGGGGTGAGGCGCAGGCGCGACGCGTCCACGACGATCAGCGAGACCGACGAGGTCAGCAGCGTCCGTACGCCCGCGCACAGGTTCTCGGCCATCGATACCGCCACGTCGCGCTCCAGGCAGGCCAGGCCGAGCTTGTGCATCGCCGCCGTATCCGCATCGATCAGTAGAAACCGCTTCATCCTTTTCTCCCTCCGGGCGTCGCGCGCCGGCGAGCGAAAGAGCAAGGGGGGTGCCACGCCATCTTGCAGGGTGAAAATCCCGATTTCCCTGGGAAACGACGGAGCGGACGACACCGGATAGGACAGAACGCTCGGGCACAACGCCCGAGCGTGACGGGTCTGTCGCCCGCGGGCGGCCGCGCTTAGCGAAACTCCTCCGGCTTGATCCCGTACCCGTGGATCTTCCGGTAGAGGGTCTTGGGATCGATGCCGAGAAGAGCCGACGCCTTGCCGCGGTGGCCGCCCACCTGGCGCAGCGTGGACACGATGTGCGTCCGCTCCAGCGACTCGAGGGTCCCCGCCGCCACCCCCGTGGCCGCGGGGACGGGTGCCGACCCCGCGACCTCCGGGGGGAGGTCCTCGGGCAGGATCTCCTCCCCCTTGGCCAGGATCACCCCGCGCTCGATGGCGTGGAGCAACTCGCGCACGTTCCCCGGCCAGGCGTAAGCCTCCAGGAGGGCGAGGGCGGCCGGGCTCAGCCGCTTGCGGCCGTAGGCGGCGTGCGCCTCCACGAAGTGGCGGGCGAGGAGCCCGGTGTCGTCGCCACGCTCGCGCAAGGGCGGGAGCAGCACGCTAATCGTGTTGATGCGGTAATAGAGGTCCTGACGGAACTGCCCGGCCCTCATGGCCTCGGCGAGATCGCGATTGGTGGCGGCCACCAGACGCACGTCCACGCGCTGGGGACGCGTGCCACCCACCCGGAAGAACGTGCCGGTTTCCAGCACGCGCAGGAGCTTCACCTGGCTGTCGGACTCCATCTCGCCGATCTCGTCCAGGAAGAGCGTGCCGCCGTCGGCGAGCTCGATGAGCCCCGGCTTGGCGCTGATGGCGCCCGTGAAGGCGCCCTTCTCGTGGCCGAACAGCTCGGACTCGAGCACCTCGTGAGGCAGAGCGCCGCAGTGAATGGGAACGAAGGGACGGCGCGCGCGCTGTGACCGCTCGTGAATCGCGCGCGCGACCAGCTCCTTGCCGGTGCCGCTCTCGCCGAGGACGAGCACGGAGGATTCCGTCGGCGCCACCCGCTCCACGATACGAAGCACGTCCTGCATGCGCGGGCTGCGCGTGAGGATGCCGCCGAAGGGCTCGGCGCCGGGAACGTGGGCGCGCAGGGCGACGTTGTCGCGCAAGAGCTGTCCCTTCTCGGCCGCCTTGCGGATGACGACGTCGAGCTCCTCGATCTTGGTGGGCTTCGTGAGGTAGTCGTAGGCGCCGAGCTTCATGGCCTCGACCGCCGTCGCCACCTCCTGGAACCCGGTCATCACGATGACCTGAGGCTGCTCGGGGAAGGCCTGGAGATCGCGGAGGACGTCGATGCCCTCCTTGCGGGGCATCTTCATGTCGAGGACGACGACGTCGTAGGGCGCTGCGCGCAAGCGGGCCAGCGCCTCCTCGCCGTCGCCCGCGCTCTCCACCTCGTGCCCTTTACGCGCGAGCTCCCGCTGCAGGAGCTCGCGGAGATTCCGCTCGTCGTCCGCCACGAGCACGCGCAGCGGACGCGTCATGCCGGCAGCACCACCCGGAAGCGCGTGCCGCGTCCCGGCCGAGAGGCCACCTCGATGCGGCCGCCGTGATCGGCCACGATGCCCTGCGCGATGGCGAGGCCGAGACCCGTTCCCTGCCCGGGAGGCTTGGTGGTGAAGAACGGATCGAAGATGCGGGGGAGCGTCTTCTCGGGAATGCCGGGGCCCTCGTCCTCCACGTCGATCTGGATCTCTCCTCGATGCACGCGCGAGCGCAGCGTGAGCGTGCCGCGCCCGTCCATCGCCTCCAGCGCGTTGGACGCGAGCCCCACGAAGACCTGTCGCACCTGTCCCTCGTTGACGATCACCTCGGGGAGGTCGGGATCGAGCTCGGCGACGAAGCGCGCCCGCGCGAAGCGCGACTGGTGGCCGAGGAGCTCCACCGCCTTCTGGAGGAGACTGTTGAGATCCGTGCGCGCGCGCTGGCTGCCGGGATCGCGGACGAGCTGCAGCAGGTTGCCCGTGATCTCCTTGCAGCGGAACGCCTCCTCCTCGATGAGCCCGAGGTAGGCGGGGAAATCGCCGAGCATGGGCAGCCGCGCCGTCTCGTTCTCGCGCAGCCGGGCCTGGAGCGCCTCCGCGCAGCCGGCGATGGTGGCGAGCGGATTGTTCAGCTCGTGGGCAACGCCGGCCGCGAGCCGCCCCGCCGTCGTGAGCCGATCGGTGAGGAGGATCTGCCGTTCCAGCCGCTTGGCGCGCGTGATGTCCTCCACGAGCAGGACCACGTGCGTGGGCGCGGTGTCGTCGTCGGCGCCCAGAGGCGCCGCCGTCAGCTCGAGGATCTTCAGCTCCCCCGCCACCGTCAGCTCGACGGAGGTCGTCATGACGGCGCCGCGCGCGAAGGCGCTCCGCAGAAACGCCTCCACGCTGGCGCGGGCGTCGGCCGGCAATCCGTGCGCGAGCGACGATGGTCCGTCGGCGGGGAGACCGAGCACGCGGCCACCCTCGCGATTCGCGCGCACCACCGCGAGGTCGTGATCGACGACGAAGACGCCGAGGGGAAGCGTCTCCAGGACGACCTCGACGAAGCGCTTCTGCTCGTTCAATTCTTGCGTCCGCGCGGCGACCATGTGCTCCTGCTCCGTGTAGAGGCGCGCGTGCTCGAGGGCGATGGCCGCCTGGTCGGCGAGCGCGAGCAGCAGCTCTTCTTCGGCGGGGGAGAAACGGTGCACGTCGCGCCGGAACACCGTGATGGCGCCCACGGCGCGGTCACCGACGACGAGCGGCGCCGCCAGCATCGAGCGGAGCCCGCTCGCCCGCGGCAGCTCCGGGAAGAGCACGCGCGGATCGTCGTAGAGGTCCTCGCTCTGCACGGGTCGGCGGTCCCGCACGGCGAGGCCCGTGATCCCCTCCCCCTCCCGCACCCGGATGCGCGTCACCATGGCGTCGGGGAGGTCGAGGCTGGCCACCGAGACGAAGTCGCCGGTGTCCGGCTCCCGCGTCATGAGGCCGCACGAGTGAACGCCGAGGACCGTGCGCGCCTGGGCGAGGATCACGCGGATGGTCTCGGCCACGTCGAGGCTCGCCGTCACCGTGCGGCCGGCCTCGAGGAGGGCGCGGGTCTCGCGCGCGCGCCGCACGCTCTCCTCGAAGAGCTGCGCGTTGTGGATCGCGATTCCCGCCTGCTCGGCGAAGGCCTCCAGCAATCGCTGGTCGTGGGCGGTGAACGCGGCGGGCCGGGTCGCGAAGGCGGAGATGACCCCGATCATGGTGCCGGCCACCTTCAGCGGCACGCACAGCATGGCGCGGATCCCTTCTTCCTCGTCGACGTCGCGACGGGCGGAGCGGGGATCGAGGCGCACGTCGTCGACGCGAATGGGAGCGCCGGCGTCCGCGCACCGCCCGATGATGCCTTCGCCGAGCGGAACGGAGAGCGCGCCCCACGCCTCGCCCTTGAAGCCGTAGGCAGCCGCCTGCACGAGGGTTTTCCCGTCGGCGTCGAGGAGGCCGATCCCGCAGCCGCTCTCCCCGATGAGCGCGGCCACGGCGCGGCTGATGCGATCGAGCACGGAGGCGACGTCGAGCCGCGCGGTGATGAGCTGGCTCGTGGTGTAGAGCGCGGTCAGCTCGTCCGCGCGCCGGCGGCTCTCGTCGAGCAGTCGCCGCTGCTCGATGGCGGAGGCGAGCGGGCTCGCCAGCTCGGCCACGATCTCGGTGTCGAGATCGTCGAACGCCCCCGCCGCCCGCGCCGTCAGCGTGACGGCGCCGAGAGCGGCGCCGCGAGACAGGAGCGGCACGAGGAGCAACGACCGGTGCCCGCGCTCGCGCATCCGTTCCCGGGTGGCGCGGGGGACGAAACCGCGGGTGACGTCGTCGATGCGGGCGGGAGCGCGCCTCTCCGCCACCTCGGCCAGCAACGTGTCGTCGAGCGAGCGACGACTGTCGGACGGCGCGGACGGCACCTCGCCCAACGCCAGATCGATCAGCTCGTACTCGTGCCGCTCGACGTCGATGAGCGAGATGCTGAGGGCGTCGAAGCAGACCAGCCGCGCCACCGCCGCCGGAAACGCCTGGAACACCTCGTTGAGCGAAGCGGCGGAAGCGCCCAGGCGCGTGATCTCGTTCAGCACGGTGAGGCGCACGGTGCGGCGATGGAGTCGCCATACCTGCTCGATGGCGACGCCGAGCTCGCGCGCGAACCCGCGCGGGAGCGCGCGCGCGACCCCGCGCCGCGGCGCCAGCAGCGCCAGCTCTCCCACGGGCGCGCCCGGCGCGCCGAGCGGAGTCCGGAGCAACACGTGCGATGTCCCCGCCGTGGCCCCCGGCGGCGTCGCGCGGGCAACACGACGACCGCGCGCGGGGGTGACCACCGCCTCGCGGAGCCAGGCATCGAGAGCGGCGGGCAGACGCCGCGCGCCCGCCGTCACCACGATCGGCCGTTTCCGGGGCGGCCGGAACACGAGCGCGCCCGCGAGGGCGCGGTTGAGGCCGACGAGGCGACGGACGGTGCTCGTGAGGCCCGCCTCGATGGAGGCAGCGCTGCTGATCGGGGTGAGCAGCTCCGGAAAGACGCGGCCGATCTTCATGGCGAAAACGCCGGGGACCGCGTCATGGTGGCGTCAGCACGCGCCCGGGGAGGCTTCCCGTATGCTGGCCGTCCTTGATGACGAAGCGGCCGTTCACGATGACGTGCTCGATCCCGGTCGGATACCGGTGCGGCTGCTCGTACGTCGCCTCGTCGGCCACCCGCCGCGCGTCGAAGACGACGAGATCCGCGCGCGCCCCCTCCCGGATCACGCCGCGATCCCGCAAGCCGAGGCGGCGTGCGGGCAGGCCCGTCATCTTGTGCACGGCCTCCGGAAGCGAGAGCACCCGCTGCTCGCGCGCATATTCTCCGAGCACGCGGGGAAAGGTGCCGTAGCTGCGCGGGTGCGGCTTGCCGGCCCCGAGGTTGCCGTAAGGCGCGAGCGCGGAGCCGTCGGAGCCGATCATCACGCTGCGATGGCCGAGGGCCGCGCGCAGGTCCTTCTCGTCGAGCTGGAAGAGGATCACGTAGCCGGAGGGCTCGTCGGCGACGAGATCGAGCACGGCGTCGACGGCGGCGGTGCCGCGCTCCGCCGCCACCTCCGAGATGCGCTTGCCCTCGGCGTCTTTGCGATGAGGGCTGTAGGCCACCATGATGTTCTCCCAGCCGATGCGGTCGAGCAGCGTCTGCCCGCTCGCGGGCGCTTCGAGATCGGCGCGGACGCGCGCGCGCGTGGACGGATCGCGGAGGCGCTTTTTCATCTCCTCCACCCCGCCCTCGAGCGCCCAGTCGGGCAGGAGCGTGCGCGCGGTCGTGCTCGACGCCGTGTACGGGTACACGTCCGCCATCACGTCGAGACCTTCGGCGCGGGCGGCGTCGATGAGCGCGAGCGCCTGCCCGACCTTGCCCCAGTTGGGACGTCCCGCCGCCTTGATGTGGCTGATCTGGACCGGAATCTCGGCCTCGCGGCCGATGCGGATCGCCTCCGCCACCGCCTCCAGCACGGAGGCGCCTTCGCCGCGGATGTGGCTCGCGTAGAAACCACGGTGACGTCCCGCCACCGCCGCCAGCTCCACGACTTCCTCGGTGGTGGAATAGGAGCCGGGCGCATAAATGAGGCCGGTGGAGAGGCCCCACGCGCCGTCCTCCATGGCGTCCGCGACCAGCTTCTGCATCCGCTTGAGCTCGGCGGCGGTGGGCGCTCGCCGCGCGAAGCCCATGGCGGCCACGCGCAGCGTGCCGTGACCGACGAGGTGCACGACGTTGACGGCGGCGCCGGAGTGATCGAGGTCGCGCAGATAATCACCGAACGTCGGCCAGCCAAAGTCCATGCCCTTCGGCAGGTAGAGAGCGAGACCGCGCAGCTCCTCGCGGAACTCCGGAGAGACGGGCGCCGGCGAGAAGCCGCAATTGCCGACGACTTCCGTCGTCACGCCCTGGCGGATCTTCGACTCCGCGCGCCGGTTCTCCCACAGCCGCCAGTCGGAGTGAGAGTGCATGTCGATGAAGCCGGGCGCGAGCGTCTTTCCGGACGCGTGCAGCTGGTTGCCGGCCGATTCGCGGCTCAAATCACCGACGGCGACGATGCGATCGTCGCGGATGCCGACGTCGGTGCGCCCACCCGTGACGCCGGTGCCGTCGATCACCGTGGCACCCTCGATCTTCAGATCGAGCATGGCCGTGGCATCCTTCCCTGGGCGCGGGTCAGGCCGGGGGGCCGGTCGCGTGGCCGCGATCAGCGCAGAACATCGAGCACCTCCGCCACCACCTCGAAGCGCCCGAACGAGGGCATGAGGTAGGCGCCCGCATATCGACCACGCACCTCGCGTACGAGCGCCTGCGCCATCTCGATCCCGACGCGGAGACTGCCGTCACCGGCGTCGCGCAGACGCGCGCGCACGGCGTCGGGCACCGTGATGCCGGGCACCTCGTTGTGGAGGAATTCGGCGTGGCGGAAGCTGTGCAGCGGCAGCACGCCGACGAGGACAGGGACGGGCGAGCCCCCCGCGCGCGCCAGGAACTGGTCAAGGAGCGCGAGATCGTACACGGGCTGCGTCTGGAACCAGCGCGCCCCCGCCTGCGCCTTCCGCTGCATGCGCTCGATCTCGCGGTCGACGTCTTCCGCGGTCGGATTGAGGGCGGCCCCCACGCAGAACGCCGTCGGCTCGCCGATGCTGTTGCCGGTGGCGTCGAGCCCGTCGTTCATCCGGCGCAGGATCTCGATCAGTCCCACGCCGTCCACGTCGAAGACGGCGGTGGCGTTCACGTAGTCGCCCGCACGCGGGGGATCGCCGGTCATGGCCAGGATGTTGCGCACGTCGAGGGCGTGGGCGCCGAGGAGATCGGCCTGGATGCCCATCAGATTGCGGTCGCGACACGTGAAGTGCACGTTGATGTCGAGCCCGGTCGACTCCCGCACGAGGAGGGCGGTGGGCAACACCGCCATGCGCACGCGGCCGAGGGAGCCGTCGTTGATGTCGACGATCTCCACCCCGCGCTCCTTGAGGAGCTTCGCCCCCTGCACGAGCTTCTCCACGGTGTGGCCACGCGGCGGGTCCAGCTCCACCGTCACCACGAACTCACCCGCCTCCAGCTTGCGCTGGAGCGGCGTGGGCGGCGGCACCGTGCGCAGGCCGGGCTCGGGCGCGCGCTCGCGCGCGCGCACGCTCACGCGGGGACGGGCGCGCGCGCGTGTGGGGGGCGCGTAGCGATCGAGACCGTCGCGCATGGCCGCGATGTGGGCCGGCGTCGTGCCGCAGCAGCCGCCCACGATGCGCGCCCCCGCCTGCACCATGCGCACCGCATAGTCGGCCATGTAGCCGGGGGACGAGAGATAGATGAGGCGCTCTCCCACCCGGCTCGGCAAGCCCGCGTTCGGCTGGATCGCGAGGGGGAGATCACCCGCCTCCGGCAGCATGTGCTCGAGCACCTCGTACAGGATGCTGGAGCCGACCGAGCAGTTGGCGCCGATCGCCTGCACGCCGAGGCCACGCAGCGCGCGCGCAACGTCGGCCGGGGTCCGGCCCGTGAACGTGACGCCTTCGTCCGTGAACGCCATCTGGGCGACGACGGGCAGATCCGTGACGCTGCGGATGGCGCCGACCGCGAGCGCGATCTCGGCGGGATCCGAGAACGTCTCCACCACGAAACCATCCACGCCGCCCTCCAGCAGCCCCTCCGCCTGCTCACGAAACGCCTCCCGCGCGTCTTCGGGGGTGAGGGTCCCGAGCGGCTCCAGGTATTTGCCGAGGGGACCGACGGAGCCGAGGACGTACACGTCGCGTCCGGTGCTCTCGCGAACGTCGCGCGCCAGCTTCACGCCGCGCAGGTTGATGTCGCGCACGGCGGCTTCGAGGCCGTGCGCGGACAGCTTGAAGCGGTTGGCGCCGAAGGTGTTCGTCTCGATACAGTCGGCGCCGGCCGCGATGTAGTCGGCGTGGACGGACTGCACGGTGCGGGGATCGCGGAGATTCAGCACGTCGAAGCAGGCGTCGAGCGACACGCCGCGCGCGTACAGCAGCGTCCCCATGGCGCCGTCGAAGAGGAGCGGCTCTTCGGCGAGGCGGCGGCTAAACGCGTGCGCCATGCGAGCGCTCGGTGAGCGCGGAGAGCACGCGCGCGACCACCTGGTCCACGCCGAGGCCCGACGTCTCCACGGTCACGTCGGCCGCGCGGTAGTACGGCTCGCGCGCGCGGTAGAGGGCCTCGATCTCCTCCCACGAGCGGCCGTCGAGCATGGGCCGTGCTCCCGAGCGGCGCGCGCGCTCCTCGAGGTCGCGCATCTCTCCCGCCAGCCACACCACCGTGCCGAGCGAGCGGAGCGTCGCCATGCGGCCCTCGCGACACGGTAAGCCCCCGCCGGTGGCGATGACGTCCCCGCTTTTGAGCCGCAGCGCTTCCAGCACCTCCGCCTCCAGCGCGCGGAACCGCGCCTCGCCGTCCTCGGCAAAGATGCGAGGGATGGAGCGGCCGTCGCGGGCGGTGATCAGGTCGTCCGTCTCCACGAAGCAGCGGCCGAGCCGTCGCGCGAGCACGCGGCCGCACACCGACTTCCCGGCGCCCATGAATCCGACGAGGATGACGTTGTCAGCGGGCATCCCTGGCATCCTACCACCTGTGGTCGGGCGGGGGCGCCACCCCACCCGCTGTCAGACGCGGCGCGGGTCCACCCAGAGCGCGCGCACGATCTGCCACACCCCCGCCATGAGCGGGACCGCCACCAGGGCGCCCACGAGCCCGCCCAGGTGCGCGCCCGCCAGGAGAGCGATCAGCACCGATAGGGGATGGAGCCCGGTGGCGCGACCGACGAGGTACGGCACCAGGACCTTTCCCTCCAGCACATTCGTGCCCCAGAAGAGGAGCGCGGTGGCGCCCGCGAGGGTGAGCGATTCGTTGAGGGCGGCCACCAGCCCGAGCACGAACGCGATGAAGGAGCCGAGCCACGGCACCACGTTGAGGACGGCGGCGAGGGCGCCGATGAGCAGCCCGTAGCGGACGCGGAGCATGGTGAGGCCGATGGCGAGGATCGTCCCCACGCAGATGCTGACGAGGAGCTGACCGCGCACGTAGCCGCCGATGCGGTCGAGCACCGGCCCCGTCAGGTCGACCACGACCGGGCGGTAGGCGGGAGGGATGATGGCGAGGGCGCCGTGGCCCAGCTCGCGCGCGTCCATCACCAGGTAGGCGGCGATGACGAGGACGGCCAGGAGGCCCAGCACGCCCCCCACCACCCCCGCCGTCACGCGCAGCGTGTTGGCGAGCACGGTGCCGACGACGTCCTGCACGCTCGAGGCCTGGGGAACGGACAGCGACGCGCCCCAGCGCCCGATATAGGTGTCGATATTGCCGAGCCATCCCCGCACGTTGTCGACGAGCTTCGGGAGCTGATCCATGAACTGCGTCCACTGCTCCGTGAGCGCGGGCCACAGGAGTCGCCCGACGAGCGAGAGCACGCCCGCCGCCACCAGGTAAACGACGAGGACGGTGACGCCGCGGGGCACGCGATACCGTTCGCCGAGCCGCGCGGCGGGGAAAATGGCGGCGGCCACGATGAGGGCGACGAAGACGACGAGCCAGATCTGCCACGTGTTGACCAGGAGCCACACCGCCGCCGCCACCGCCAGCACCTGAAACACGAGCGGCCACGGCAGGCGCCCGTCCCGCAACATCATCGATGGACGGCGCGGCGGGCCGGCGTGCGCCGATAGGCGCAGGCGGCCATCCAGCAACGCGCGCACTGACTGAAGTAGTGATCGACCCGAGCCTCCGCCCCCGCGCCCACGAGGAGCGTGATGCTCTTGGCCGGCGTCATCACGCAGGCGTCGTTGAGACGAACGCCCACCGCGTCTCCCGGACACATCTGAAAGACGCGGACCTGATCGCGCACGTCCCAGTCGCCGTAGCCCGGACTGACGCGGTTGGTGACGCGCAGCCCGACCGCCAGTCCCTCCGCGCACAGCGCGTCGTTCACGTACTCGGCGAGGCTTTCCACGGCGGCGGAGCCCACGCTGTCGAGCATGGCCGCCAGCGGCAGCTCGCGCGCCTCCCACAGGCGGCTCACCTCGGCCTCCACCCGATCACCGATGGTGCACACGGCCATCCCGAGCGAGGTCACGACGCCCCAGTGGGCGGCGATGCCGGGAATGGTGAGGGCCTCGCCGTCCAGTTCGAACGTGTCGTCCCGACGTCGCCGGAGCGGGATCCAGCGCACGGCCGCGCGGGGCGCCATGAGCCCTCGCCCCCGCGCGAGCGCGTCCTCGAAGATGGCGCGCACGTCCGGCGTCGGCGGCTGGCCGCCGCGCTTGTAGCCTTGAAAGCGCAGGACCTCGTCGGGATCGATCTCCAGCGGGACGTCGCGCAGGACGCGTAGGCCCGGCGCCAGCAGGCGTCAGCCCCGGGTCTCGGCGGCGCGGCGCCCCCTGACGACGTCGGCAATGCGGCGGATGTGCTCGGGGTTGGAGCCGCAGCAGGCGCCCACGATGTTGCAGCCGGCATCGAGGAGCGCGGGATACTGCGCCGCCATCGCCTCCGGGCCCAGCTCGTAGGTCACGCTGTCGCCGGTGGTGATGGGAAGGCCGGCGTTCGGATACGCCACGAGGGGAGCGTCGGTGACCGCGCGCATCTCGCGGATGATCACGATGGCGCGGTCGGGGCCGCGACCGCAGTTCATGCCGACCACGTCGGCACCGGCGGCGAGGAGGCCTTTCGCGACCTCCGCCGGGCTCTCGCCCCACATGGTGCGGTCGCGATCGTGAAGCTCCTCGAACTGAAAGAACATCGTCGCCATCACGGGCAGGTTCGCCACCGCCTTGCAGGCGCGGATGGCCGCCGTCGCCTCTTGCGGGAACATCATGGTCTCCACCGCGAAGAGATCGACGCCGCCTTCCGCAAGCGCTTCCGCTTGCTCGCGGAACGTGGCCACGTACTCCTCGTCGGTGGTGTCGCCGAGTGGTTCGTATTCGGCGGGCAGCCGGCTCGTGGGTCCGATGGAGCCCGCCACGTAGCCGTGGGAGGGTGTCACCGCCCGCGCCAGCCGCGCGCCCTTCTCGTTGAGCTCGCGCGTGCGGTCGCCGATCTTGTACTCGTTCAGCTTGAGGCGGGTGCCGCCGAACGTGTTGGTCTCCACGATGTCGCTGCCGGCGTCGAAGTATCCCTTGTGGATTCCGCGCACGACGTCGGCGTGGGTGTCGTTCCAGAGCTCGGGGCACGCGCCGTTGAGCAGCCCCGCCGCGAACAGCATCGTGCCGTAGCCGCCGTCGAACAGCAGCGTCTCCCCCGCCCGCACCCGCGCCACCACGTCCCACCCGCGCGCGCTCACGACGCCACCTTCTCCGCGCCGAGGAGCGCCTTGGCCTTCACGACGGCGAGCGTGGAGTCCTTCGCGTAGCCGTCGGCGCCGATCTCGTCCGCGAACGCCTGGCTCACGGGAGCGCCGCCCACCATGACCTTCACGCGCTCGCGGACGCCCGCCTTCACGAGGGCGTCGATCGTCCGCTTCATGGCCGGCATGGTGGTGGTCATGAGCGCGGAGATGCCGACGATGTTCGCGCCGTGCTCGTGCACGGCGCTCACGAAGACCTCGGGCGCCACGTCGCGGCCGAGGTTGATGACCTTGAAGCCGGCGCCTTCCAGCATCATGGCCACGAGATTCTTGCCGATGTCGTGGAGGTCGCCCTGGGCGGTGCCGATGACGACCACGCCGTGATAGTCGTCGCCCTTGGCGGACGCCGTGATAAGCGGCTTCAGGAGGTCGAGCCCCGCGTACATGGCGCGCGCCGACAGCAGCACTTGAGGAACGTAGTACTCGTTGCGCCGGAATTTCTCGCCGACCACGTCCATGCCGGGGATCAGACCCTTGAAGATGAGCTCCTTGGGATCCATCGACTCCGCCAGTCCCTCGCGGGTCAACCGCGCCACCGTCTCCTTGTCGCCGAGGATGAGCGCGCGCGCCATGGTGGGAAAGTCGAACGCGGCCGAGGTCATCGCACCGTCGCGCCACGCATCATGCGCTTTTTCTAACACATTTCCCGCGCAGCCGCGAGGATGCGTCGGTCCCGAAAGGCCGGGTTGCGGACGTCGATATGCTAACATCGGCCAAGCATGAAAATACGCGTGCTGGGTGCCTACGGCGCCGAGGGGCTGACCCAGCGGGCGTCGGCGTTCCTCGTGAACGACCGCATCCTCGTCGATGCCGGTACGGTCACGGGCGCCCTCACCGTGCCCGAGCAGATCGCGATCGAGCACGCGATCATCAGCCACGCCCACCTCGACCACGTGGCCGGTCTCGCCTTCCTCACGGAGACGTTCGCCTGCTGCGGCTCCTCCCACCCGATCACCATAACGAGCCTGGGTCCGGTGGTCGACGCGCTGCGGGGGGGCGTCTTCAACAACGTGGTGTGGCCGGACTTCGCGCGGATCCCCAGCGCGTCCGAACCCGTCGTGAAGTACCGCACGCTCGTCGAGGAAGCGGAGCAACGGGTAGGCGACCTGTGGGTGACGCCGGTGGCGGTGAGTCACACCGTGCCCACCTCCGGCTTCATCATCCACGACGGCGAGACCGGCTTCGTGTTTTCGGGCGATACCGGCCCCACGGAGGCGCTCTGGCGCGCCGCCCGCGGCCTCAACGTGAAGGCCGTCGTCCTCGAGTGCGCGTTCCCGAATCGCCTCGGCGCCATCGCGGACGCCTCCCGCCACATGACGCCGGCGCGTGTCCGCCGCGAGATGGAGAAGCTGCCGCCGAACGTGCCGGTATGGATCTACCACGTGAAGCCGCAGTTCGCGGAGGAGACGGCGGAGGAGCTCGCGCGCATCGACGGCGCCCGGCTCCTCATGCTCGAGCAGGACAAGACCTACTCGCTCTAGCTCTCGTCGGCCACCAGGACCACCGTCTCGCTGCTCACCTCCACGCGCACGCGGTCGCCGAGCCGGAAGATCCGCGTCTCCCCCGCCGCCGGCAGCTCCACGCGCACCGGCGCCTGCAGGCCGATGTCGACCTCGTAGAGATGCCGCGCGCCCTCGAAGACGCGGAGAGCGATGCGCCCCGGGATGCCGGGGCCGCGCGCCATCGCCGCCTCCGTGATCGAGATCAGCTCCGGGCGCAGGACGAGCAGACCGCGCGCGCCCTCGCGGAACTGGCCGAGCCCCGCCACCGGAACCCGATCGCCGGCCTCCGTCGCCACCACGACGCCGAGCTCGCGCACCTCCACCACGCGCACGGGGAGAAAATTCGCGGGGCCGAGCGTCTCCGCCACCGCGCGGCCGTTGGGCCGCTGGTAGAGGTGCTCGGGGTCACCGGTCTGTAGCACCCGCCCCCCCTCGAGGACGGCGATGCGATCGGAGAGCGCCAGGGCGTCGGTGGCGTCGCGGGTGGCGCAGATCGTCGTCACCGCGAGGTCCCGATGCAGCTTCGCCAGCTCGAGCCGGAGCGTCTTGCGCGCGATGGGATCGAGATGGGCGAGCGGCTCGTCGAGAACGAGCACGCGGGGCTCCACCGCGAGCGCGCGTGCGAGCGCCAGGCGGCGGCGACCTTCGACGGGAAGCGCGTCCGGGCGGCGGGTGGCGGCGTCGCGAAGGCCGAGGCGGCCGAGCACGACGTCGAGGCGCTCCTTCACGTCGTTCTCCGCCATGCCGAGCTCGCGCAGTCCGAACGCGACGTGCTCGCGCACGGTCATGTGGGGCCACAGCGCGCCCTCGTGGAACACGTAGCCGATGCCGCGCCGGCGCGCGGGAACGTCGTGGATGTCGTGACCATCGATGAGGATGCGCCCTGCCGCGAGCGGGGTGAACCCCGCCACCGCGCGCAGCACCGCCGTCTTTCCCGAATGCGGCGGCCCCAGGAGCGTGAAGAACTCGCCGTAGCGCACGTGGAGCGAGACGTCGACGAGCGGGGGCGGCGGCCCCACCGCGGTGCGGATTCCCTCGAGACGGACGTCGACGAGGGGCCGGCTCATCGCGTTCGCCGGGCCGGCGACGTCGCGCCGGCGGCCGCGAGGGGCAAGCAGGCGATGCCGACGGCGGCGAGGACGAGATAGAGCACGCTCGGGGAGCTGGCGGCGAGCACGGTGGTGGCGATCACGGGACCGAGGAAGGCGGCACCGATGCGCGCGGAGTTGATGAACCCGATGGCGACACCGCCCGCGTGCTGGGCGATGGCGGCCACCACGAGCGGAAACACGGGCGCGATGCACAACACCTGAAGGAAGCGCACGCCGCCGTAAAGCCACACGGAGTCGACGGGCGCGAGCCCGGCGATGAGGGCAGAGGAGGCGAGGACGAGGACGGGAATGAGACGGCGCTCGGGCATCAGCTCGGCGAGGGGCCGCGCCAGCAATGATCCGACGGCGGCGGCAACGCCGGAGGCAAAGATCAGGATGCCGCCCACCTCGAGCGTGTCGCCGGTGGCGATCCCGAGTCCGGGCAGGATGTCGGGAAGGATCGACGTGAGGAAGAACACCTGCGTCGATCCCCCCAGCACGAGGAGGGCGACGCTCACGACGTCGCGCACGCGCGCCGGCCGCGGCGTCGACACCGCCGCCGTCCCTTCCCGCGAGCTCGGCACTCCCCAGCGCACGAGCAGCGCACAGCCGAGCAGGATGACGGCGCCGAACACGAAAGAGCCGCGGAAGCCGAGGCGCGCGGCGGCGATGGCGCCCGCGAGCGGGCCCAGCACTTGCCCCACCGTCATGGCCGACTGCACCGTCGCCACCTGCCGCCGCACGGCGGCCGCATCCGCGGAGCGCCCCGCGCTGATGAACGCGAACGTGGAGGACGCGCCCATGAACCCGAGCACCACCCGCGATAGCAACAGCTCGGGGAGCGTGCGCGCGATGGCCATGCCGAGGAAGGAGACGCTCTGCAGCGTCTGCACCACCACGTAGAGCGTCTTCGGATCGCCGCGCTCGGCGAAGCGCCCCCACACGGGCGCGGTGATGACGGTGACGAGGGGCGTGATCCCGAGAATCCAGCCCGTCCACCGGAGAGTGGTGGTGGCGTCGACGGTGCTAATCGCCTTGATGTGGAAGGGCAGGCTCACGTAGACGAACGACCACGAGAACGTGCCGAAGAACATGGCGACGGCGAGACCGTAGGATTCGAGAACCGCCCGCACGGACACGGGTCAGGCGGAGGAGCCGGCGGCGCTCACCTCCGCGGCGTGAACGATACGGACCACGACGACGACGCGAGCCGCCTCAGCCCACCAGCCGGCGCGCGCGATCGGCGGTGCTCTCCTCCACGCGCACGGTGGCCACGCGGCCGGCCACGATCTCCGCGCTCTTCTCGGTTCGCACGCGCCGGTCGCCGCGGCGACGGTCGGGAGCATCGGGCACCCGTCGGGTGCGGCGCTCCGCGAAGCGCCGGTCGAGGATCACCTCGACGCTGTCGTGACCGCCGAAGGTCTTCTTCAGCGAGTGGTACAGGTCGATGCGGACGCGCGGCACGATGAGCAGGCGCTTGAACGTGGGCGGAGCGTCGACGGCGGCCGCCCGGCGCGGCGCCACGGCCCCCCGCTCGTTGCGGGAAATCTCGGCGAGTCGAGTAAGCCCGGCGCGGACGGCGTCGTCGGGCGCCTGGTAGCCGGTCCACGTCGCGGTCCAGCTATTCTCCACGACCTCGCCACGCTCGGTGTCCACGATCTCCCAGGCCCAGAGGCACGCCTCCGCCATCCACTCGGCACGCACGAGGAACCGCCGTGCGACCGTCTCCACCATGGCTCCCTCCGCTTCTCGTTCCCACTAGGACTGCGTGTCAGGATGTTACAGAGGCAACACGAACCAGCCGCGTCAGTAGACCGAATCGGCGGCGGGCTTGTCAACAAATCCGGCAGTCGGCAGACGCCGCACCAGCGCCCACCCCTGCGACGCGAGCTCGCGCTGGACCCGCTTCACGCGCCGATCGTCGAGCGTGGGCGACCGTCCCTCGCCCCGCCGCCGGTCGAGGATGACCTCGACCGCCGGCTCCCCCGCGAAGGCCTTCCGGAGCGCCTCGTAGCGATCGTGACGATCGTGAGCGACCACGAAGAGGAGAGTGCCCCTCACGGTCGGGGCCGCTCGGGCTGACGCTCCACGACCCCCCAGCCGAACGATCGCACGTCGCTGTCGATGCCCGGCCACGCACGGCGGTCGCTTCGCCGTCGCTCCACGTTCGGTGTCGGCGCCCCGCGCCGTCGGCGATCGACTTCCCGGCGATCGTAGAGAACGACGATGGCGGCCACCCCCACGAACGCGCGTACGAGGTAGTCGTGCAGATCGGGCTCTTCGCGGCTGACGATCATGAGCTGGCGTGCCTGGCTCAGTTGAACCATCCCGCTTCCCGGATCTTGCGGCGCTCCGCCCAAACCGTGGGCGCGGATTCCTTGAGCGGCGTCCATGGCCGCGTCCCGCCTTCGGTCTCCAGAATTCTCCGTACCACTCGCTCGATTCGCAGCCACGGATGGGGGAAGTTGCGCGCGGCGGCGCTCGGCCTCGCCGGGCCCACGTGACGCGCCATGCTTGCCTCCCTCCTCGCGTGACCGATGCCTCATCGACACAGCCGCGTTCGCGTCGCGAACGGGTGCAAGCAACGTAGGGCGAACCGCCCGTCCACGTCAAGTGCGTTTCGCCTCGCGGCCCTCCCGTTCGCCACCGCCGGCAGCCGTTTCGTCCGGCGGTCGGCGCCGTTCGTCGGATTCCCGACGACACGAACCGTCGCCGACGAGATGCTGCGCGCCAAGGAGGACGCAGCCATGACTGGACTGAAGCTCGGCACGCTCACGCTCACGGCCACGCTCCTGGCACTGTTCTTCGCGTCGATGCTCTTCGTCGCGGTGTCGCCGGCCGCCGACGAGCCCCCGCCCCCGCCGCGCTTCGACGATCTCGTGCGCGCGGACTTCTTTGCGGGGTTGCGGGGTGATGCCGCGCGCCTCGAGCGCGCGATGCAGCTCTGCGAGACGACGCTGGCCGCCGATCCCGCCCATCCCTCCGCGCTCGTGTGGCATGGAGCGGCTCTCATGTTCCTCGCCGGCCGGGCCGCCGCCGCCCAGGACCCGGTAACGGCGCGAGGCCGTGCGCAGCAGGGGCAGGCGGAGATGGACCGCGCCCTCGCCCTTGCGCCCGACTCGCTGAGCGTCATGCTGGTGCGTGCGGTGGTGCTCAGCGCGTCCGCCCCGCGCATGCGTGACCGCGAGGCCGGACGGGCGGCCCTGCGATCGGCGGTGGGAGGCTTCGAGCGCGCCCTCGCGATCCAGCAGCCGTACTTCGATCAGCTCTCCGTTCACTCGCGGGGCGAGCTCCTGGCCGGGCTGGCCGAGAGCTACGCTCGACTGGGGGACAGCGCGAAGTCGCGCGGATATCTCGAGCGGATGGTGACGGAGCTGCCGGACACGCCCTACCAGGCGCGGGCGCGGGCCTGGCTCGAAGACGGCGCCGAGAGCCAGCAGCTCACGTGCCTGAGCTGCCACCGGCGGTGACGCCGGCTGCCCGGGGCGATGATCGGAACGGCGCGCGAAGGGGCGCCGCGCGCAATGGCGGCGGCGTGGGGGCAGCGGCCGGCGACTACTCCACGAAGAAGCCGCTGAGCAGGTTGTCCATGTCGCGGCGGTATTCGTCGAAGAGATTGCGCCCCGTGTACGTGATGACCTGAATCGTTCCGCGCTTCCCCGCGTAGTAGTAGCCGTTGAAGACGAAGGGGATGCCCTGGATCGTGCCCTCCATCTGGAGCGCGAGGACCTGCGTGCCGTTGACGTTGCGGAACTCCTCCTTGGTCACCCGCACGTCCTTGGTGGCATTGCGCGCGTTCTGGAGGGCAATGGCCTTGAGGGACTCCATCGGCACCTCGAGCCGCTCCGCGATGACCATCGCGTAGGCGTCCCCGGTGACGTGGCGGAAGGCGTAGTCGCGCTCGGGGTTCTCGCCCTTGTCCTTCGCGAGTAGCCACTTGGACTCGTCCATCCAGAGGCCGTAGCGGACGCGCGTGCCCTTGAGGAGCTTCGTCGCCTGCGCCGGCTTCGTGATCCCCTGCGTCGGCGTCTCGTATTTCCAGGTGCCGTCACCACTGAGGATGACGGTCTTGCCGTCCTCGGTCACCGCCTTCAGCGTGTCGGCGGACGCGACGCCGCTCACGAGAAGAAGCGCCACGACAACGACGAAGAAGTTCATGGAAGGCCCTCGCCCACGATGAAGTGACCCCGCCGATTGGCGGCGCGACGTGCAGAGAGCCAGCGGGCGGCTCCGCCCGGCCGTTCGGGCCGGTCGTGATTCAGGATAGTCGATGACCGCGAGCGAGCGGAAATTGCGAATCCTGGGCACCGACGACGAAGTGACCTCCGGGTTCCGGCGCCACGCGGCTGGTTCGGATCGATCCAGTCGTACCGGATTGGCTCGTGCGTTCCAACCCGGCGCCGCCACGTTTGTTTCCGCGCAGGGGCGATCCCTGCCGGTCAAATTTCGTCCCACCCCCCGAAGACGGCTGCCGCGGAAATGTCATCGCCGACACAGGGTTGGCCGACAGCGGGCCTCGGTCCGGTCCTTGCTCTGGTAGGGAGCGGACGGTGCGAACCCGTGCGCCAGTTCTAGGCACGAGGACGACTCGGGCACGTATGCCCGAACGTTGCGAGAGATCGCGGAGGAGAGTGCCGTGTTCAACCGGCTCCTGAGAACCTTACTCTTCGTTCCCCCGTTTTTCCTGGGCTTGGCGACGTACAGCTTCGCTCAGCAGGCCGTGCTCTACGAGCTCACCGAGAGCGCCGGCGTGGACGTGAAGGGTGGCGTGTACGGGCGGCACGCGTACGCTGCTCTGCAAGGGTGGGCGAAGCTCGGCAGCCCGCTGTGCCCAAGCACGGTGCTCCTGACCAATCCCAACGCGCAGACGTGCACGATCACCGCCATGGGCAGCGACAACGTCAGCCTCGCCACGGGCTGGGGCCCCTTCCAGGGCACGTTCGCGGTGACGGTCCAGCTCGACAATCCCGTCGACGCCCCGGAGTTCGCGGTGATGACGGGGACGTTCAGAGGTGAGATGGATCTCTCCGCCGCCGTGGCCGGCGTGGCTCCCCTCGGTTACATCCGGAATGGCAGTTTCACCATCGACGCCACCGGCCAGACGGCGGCGTTCACCGGGATCTTCCGGATGCCGTTCCGCAAGTCGGATGGCAAGCGTGTGCGACCGAAGGAGGGCGGCGAGGCTTTCTACCTCGGCGACGACGGCAAGTCCTTCCCCGTGAAGATGGACGAACGCTCGCAGGGCTGGCCGACGGTCAGACTGGAGATCAACTTCTAGACACTCCTCGGCGGTCTTCCTCGTCTCACAGTCTCTGCCGTGGAAAGCCGTCGGGTGTACGGCGGCGGCTTCCACGGCAGAGCTCTTTCATCACCTCAGCACACAGAACCCCTGGGCCTCGATGCCGAGGGCGACGTTGAACTTGCTCCGGTTGTTGGGACGATACGAAATCGCGGATAGTTGCAGGGTTGCGGGCGGCAGATTACGGCAAAACGCGGCACGATCCGCAACCCAGGCGCAACCGGATTTTCTGCCAGTCGTCGCCGTGGTTGGCCGCGCGCCGCTACTGCTTAGGTGAGGACACCAATCCCCGCAGTCACTGATCGTCGTCCTTCCGTTCCTCGTCTGTGATCTCCCGCAGCCACTGCTCAACTTCCTCGTCCCGGACTTCTTCGCCGCGGGCGAGGCGATTGAACAGCTCCTCGCCGCGCTGCAGCCGCGGATCTAGTGCCTTCTCGACAGCATCCGCGGCCGCGATGACCTTCGAGGCCTCTTCCCACTCCTCGTCTTCCAGGGGGATGCCCTTACTCGCAAGGAGTCCCCCAAGCGCGAGCA
>DASXSB010000046.1:0-5895 GCA_036506275.1 Candidatus Methylomirabilota bacterium
AAGTTCAAATGGTCGCCAGACGCGAAGTGCGTCGGGTGCTGCTTCCACGTGGTCCACTCCTCACTGGTGGCGCAGCCCGCCACGAGGAGATAAGCGGACACGAGACTCAGGGCGAGACGATCGGTGCGCATGACCTGACCCTCCGGGTGCAGTCGTCTGCAGCGCTAGTCCGCGGCCTGCGGTCGGCTAAACCGGCGCTGGGCCGCCGGGGGATTATACTCGCAAAGGTCGCGCCACCGAGAATGCGACCTTCGTCCTATAACGGGGTCACGTCGCGCCCGTCGCTAAAGTGGCGCCGACAGCGGGTTGACCGACATGGTCCGCGGGCTCGCACGTGCGGCTGGCGCCGCCGCCGGCAGACGAAATCGGTTCTCAGCGCGCAGAAAACGATGCCGTAACCCGGCAAAAATTGCCGCCGCCCCCGTCGCTGGCGCGGCGCCGGACCCGGGCGTATCGTGGCTGCGATACCCGAGCACACGCCAACGTTTGGGGCGCGACGCGGGGGCGATGTTAGACTCGCACCTGACGTCTTGCCGAGGAGCCGCATGGACCCCCTCACGATTTCCGAGATGCCGACGAGCCTGCGTCGGCCGATCCTCGTCATGGCCTTCAGCGGGTGGAACGACGCCGCCGAATCCGCCACCACGGCCGCCCGCTACCTGGCCGCCTCCTTCCACGCGGAGAAGTTCGCCGAGATCGATCCGGAGGAGTTCTATCACTTCGGTCTCACGCGACCGCAAGTGAGGTTCCGTCCCGGCTCCGAGACCGAACGCGAGGTGGTGTGGCCCGCCACCGAGTTCTCCATCGCGCAGTCGCCGGAGCTCGGGCGCGATCTGATCGTGGGTGTGGCCATGGAGCCGCATCTGCGCTGGAAGGCGTACTGCGCCTCCGTCCTCGACCTCGCGCGCCGCTGCGAGACCCGACTGGTCCTCACGCTGGGCGCGCTGCTCGCGGAAGTGCCGCACACGAAGCCGGTGCGACTCTCCGGCAGCGCCTCCGATCCCGAGATCGCCGCTCAGATCGGCGCCCGGCCCACGCGGTACGAAGGGCCCACGGGCATCGTGGGCGTGCTGGGCAGCTATTGCCGCGCGCACGCGATGCCGACGGCGAACCTGTGGGCGAACGTGCCGCACTACATCTCCGGCATCGAGAATCCGAAGGCGTCGCTGGCGCTCGTGCGCCGTGTGCTGCCGTTGCTCGGGGGAACGACGGACCTGAGCGATCTCGACGAGGCCTCGCGTCAGTTCGACCAGAACCTCGCCGAGATCGTGGCTCAGAACGCCAAGATCGCGGGCTACATCAAGAAGCTGGAATCGCGCGAGGACGACGACGAGCCGATGCCCGCCGAGGCCGGGAGCGACCTCCCGCCCGCCTCCGAGCTGGTGGAAGAAATCGAGCAGTTCCTCCGGCAGCAAAGGCCCGAGTGAGCGGGGCTCACCGCCGCCGGCTTTCCGTCCTCGCCGCCGTCCTCCTCGCCGCTCTCGCTCTCCCCGTCCCCGCGCCCGCCGATCCTCTGCGCGTGGTGTGGCGGCCGTCCACGCCGCGCCCGGGCGACGTCGTGTGGGTCGAGATCGCGGGGGTCGGCGAGGCGGCGACCGTGGAAGGATCACTCGGTGCGCGCGCGTTGACGTTCTTTCCCCATGCGGGTGGACAGGCGGCCGTGCTCGGTCTCGACGTTGACGAAAAACCGGGGACGGCCCCGTGGCGCGTGACGGTGGTGGACGGGGGCCGCACGCCGCGCACCGCCCGTGGCGACCTCCGGATCGCGACGCGGAAGTTCAAGGTGCAGCACCTGACGCTGCCGACGGGGATGGTGGACCTCGATCCGGAAACGGAGCGTCGCGCCCTCGAAGAGGGCGAGCGGCTGCGCACGCTCTTTCGCACGACGACGCCCGTCCGCCTCTGGCATGGCCGGTTCACGCGGCCGGTGGCGGGAGCGGAGCCGGGCACGGGATACGGCGCGCGCCGCATCATCAACGGCCAGCCGCGCGCGCCCCACACGGGCATCGACTATGCGGTGGAGAGGGGCACGCCAGTGGTCGCCGTCAACGGCGGACGGGTGGCGCTGGTCGCCGACTACTTTTTCCCGGGCCGCCTCGTGATCGTGGACCACGGCCTCGGGGTTTACACGCTCTACTTCCACCTCGACACCGTCGGAGTGACGGACGGAGAGATGGTCGAGCGTGGGCAGCCACTCGGCACCGTGGGCGCGACGGGCCGCGCCACGGGCCCACACCTGCACTTCGGAGCCCACGTGGGCGGCGCCCGGGTGGACCCGGCGAGCCTCCTCGGGCTCGCCGTCAGGGACTAGCGGCGCCGCCGCGCCCGCTTCTTCGCCTTCCCCTTCTTCGCGCGCGACCGGGAGGCGGCCTTCGTCCGCTTACCGGACCTCTTCGCCTTGGGCTTCCGGCTTCGACTCGCCTTCGCCTTGCCTGACCGCGACCTGGACTTCGAGCCGCCGGACTTGCGGCCGCCGGTGCGGGCCTCGCCCCCGGTGCCCGGCGACGGTGCCGTCCGGGCGCCCTCCTCGTAAGGGGACGGAATCACCGTGTCCATGTCGCCGCCACCGTTCATGCGTTCCATCGGCTCCTCCCGGAGAGATGTTGGCTGCAGCCATACCCTATACGGCGACGCGATTCGCGCAAGAGAGAAATTCGATTCGGCGCGCTCACGCGAGCGGTATCCGGCGCCGGATGCGGGCGGCCTCCGCGGCCAGGGCCCGATTGGACCACACCGAGAAGGCCGAGCGGGCCAGGATCGTGCGCACGGCGGCGCGGGAAATCTTGATCGCACGGGGGGACGTGAGCGGCGCCGGGTGGGCGGCGATGGCTTCCAGCGTGCCGAGCCCGATGAGGAGCGGCCACGCGCAGGCGAGCCGCATCCGCCACTCCCGGCGCGGAATGGCGAGCGTATACGTCCACGCCGCCTCGTAGTGGCCGAGGGCGAGGCGCAGCAGGCGATCGAGAAGCGGGCGCGCGCGGCCCGCGCGCTCGGGATCGAGGAGATCGCGCGGGACCAGGCCGAGCGCGGCCAGCTCGCGCGCCGGGAGATAGCACCGCCCGTGGCCGAGGTCGCGCGGAACGTCGCGCAGGACGTTGGTGAGCTGGAGCGCCTTTCCGAAGCGGGTGGCGCGGTCGCCCTGGTCGAAGCCGCGCAGACGCGGGCGGTGCGCCACGTGGAGCGCCGTCCAGAAGTCGCCGACGCAGCCCGCCACGAGATAGATGTAGTGGTCGAGCTCCTCCAGCGTCTCCAGCGACCCGAGCCCGCGCGCGTCCTCGCCCGGAAAGCGCGTGAGGTCGAAGACCATCCCGGACGTCAGCGTGTCGAGGACCGCGCGGACGCGGCTGCGATCGGCGGGCGGCAGGCTGTCGAGACGCCGGGTGGCCTCCGGCAACGCTTCGAGAAGGCGGCGCTCGGCGGCGACGGTGGCCAGCGGCGCCGCTGCCCGCACGACCTCGTCCACCGCGTGCGGAGCCCCGGCGTAGGCGTGGCGCAGCGTCGCCAGGTGGTGGAGGCGGTCCGCGCGGGGAAGGATGCGCGTGTCGGCGACGGTGTCGGCGGCGCGCGCGAGCAGGTACGCGAGGCCGATGGGCTCGCGCAGGGTTCGCGGCAGGATGGCCAGCGACAGGTAGAAGCTACGGCTGACCCGGCGAAGGAGATCGCCGAGCAGCGGGCCGGCCTCACTCGAGGTCGAAGGGACGGACCGGTGGGTCCGGCGAATCCTTGGCCTTCTTCAGGCTCTCCTGAAACTTTCGATCGAGCAGCTTGCCCTTCTGGCCTTCCGCTTCCATCTGCTTGCGGAACCGCTCCTCCCGCTCCGCGGACTTGGAGCGTAGCGCATCGAACGCGGAGCCGAGATCGGCGGTGGTCCGCTTCGGCGGCGGCGCCTCGTGCGCGATCACCGCTTTCAGCTCGGCGTCGATGGTGAGCTTGCCATGACAGCCCGGGCACTCGACCGTGAACGACTTCCCCTTCGCCACGCGCACAACGCTAGCAGCGCGCCCCCGCACCGTCAAGGGCGGTTGCGCTTGACCGCGCGCGCCCGTCTCGTCTAATGTCGCCGCCCATGGCGACGCGCGCGTCGGCTTCGCTCACGAGATGGCGGCGGAACGCCGTCACGCAGATGGAATCCTCGCGCCGCGCGACGCTCACCCTCGTGGCGCGACTCCCCGAAGCCGAGATCCTCCGTCCTCGCACGCAGGGCGAGTGGTCGGTCAAGGACGTCCTCGCGCACCTGCTCGCGTGCGACGAGGAGACGGTGCGCCGCTTCCGGCTCCTCGCGCGTGGCCACCCCGAGCGGATCTACTGGTTCGAGAGCATGGCCGACGCCGACCGCTTCAACGCGGCGTCCGTCGCTCGCCGGCGCCGCGTCGGGCTCCGCGCCCTCCTCCGCCGGATGGCGCGCGTGCGCGCCGATCTCGTCGCGCGCTTCCGGCGGCTGCCGCCGAGCACCCTCCGCGATCCCACGCATGCGTACACCGTCGTCGACTGGCTGCCGGCCCCCGGCTGGAGTCACGAGCGGGACCATGCGGGCGAGATCCGCGCGTGGTGGCGCCAGGCGGGCGCCGGCTCCCGGCGCGCGCCACGCTGATCACCGCCGGCGCACTTCGACCTTCTCGCCGACGAGGATCGTCATGAGGTCCTCGCCGACTTCCAGCGCTCCCGAATACGCCTTGCGCGTGGGTGGGATCAAATCTTGTTGATCGGCATCGGGCTGGACGATGTGAGAGTAGACGGCGAGGCGCGGCCGGGTGCGCGCGAACACCTCGCCTGCCTGCTCCGGCGTCACGTGGTGCGCGATGACGGACCGCGCGCGCTCGGGCCGCGTGCCCGCTCGCACGAACGATTCCGGCGACGCCACCTCGTGGATGAGGAGATCGACGCCCTGCGCGTGCCGGATGAGATTTTCCGAGACGCGCGTGTCGCCGGAAAGGACGACCGAGCGGTCGTCGTAGTCCACGCGATACCCGAACGCGGGCCGGATCGGCGCATGATCGACCTCGAAGGCGGTGATCCGAAGGCCCGCCTTCTCGAGCACGACGCCTTCTTCTATATCGTGGCCGAGAATGACGACGCCGTCCGGCGGAGGGCGATCGTCATAGAGGCGGATCCGGATGTCGAAGTCGTAGGCCTGCTCGAGGTGCGACAGCATCTTCGTGGTCCCCCGCGGCCCCCACACCGGAAGCGGCCGGTCGCGCCCCGGTCCCACGAGCCAGCCCGTGAGCCAGAGGTCGGGGAACCCGACGACGTGATCCGAGTGGAGATGCGTGAACAGCACGCCGTCGATGTCCTGCCAGCGAATCTTGAGCTGCGCGAGCCGCTGCAGCGCCCCGCGGCCGGCGTCGAAGAGGAGCTTCTGGTCGCCGGCTTCGACGAGGATGCTCGGCCCGAACCGATTCATGGCCGGCACCGGAGTGCCGGTGCCGAGCAGCGTGACCTGGATCATCGTCGCATGAAGCTCCGGTCGAAGCGCATCCGCTCGTACTCGGCGAGCGACGGGAACGAGAAGAGGTTCACCGCGATGTCGTTCGGCCCCCCGTGGGGCAGGAAATAGCCGTGCTGCGTCTCCCCATATTTCGCGGCGAGCGGGATCACCATGCGCGGCGCAACGATATCATCTTCTCGGCGCGGCTCCGTTCGCGTGCGATCCGGAGCCGGAGCGCCCGGTCGATCCCACCGCCCACAGCGCGAGCCCATTCACCATGAGGGCGGCGACGGCGGCCACGGTGTACGTCCACACGAGACCGCCGCGTACGAGCAGGGTCGCGATCACCAGGAACATCGTCGCGTGCGACAGGGAGCCCAGCACGATCCCGCGCAGGAGCACGCCGGCGGCGGCCGCGCCTTCCGTGCGGTGCGTGAAAGCGCCCAGGACGAGCGCGAACACGGGAAACG
>DASXSB010000047.1:0-24047 GCA_036506275.1 Candidatus Methylomirabilota bacterium
ATCTACTTCGACTTCAAGAGCACGCGTCTCCGCGCCGACTCCGTGGCCGTCCTCCAGGACAAGGCGCGCACGGTGAAGGACGGCGAGGGCTGGGTCGTCATCGTCCAGGGTTACGCCGACCACCAGGGTCCCGCCGAGTACAACAAGATCCTCGCCCAACGACGCGCGCAGTCCGTCAAGCAGTTCCTCGTCGAGCTGGGGGTTCCCGACACCGCGGTCAAGGTCGTCACCGTGGGCCAGGAGGGCGCGCTCTGTGACGATCCCGGGAAGGAGTGCCAGCAGCTCAACCGGCGCGTCCACATCGAGATGCGGAAGCTCGCGCTCGCGGCGCCGGTGCGGGCGACCGTGACCGAAGGCGATCGCCTCCTCGTCGATCCGAGCGCCTCCGCGCGAACGACGACCAAACCCGAGGCGAAGTAGCTCACCGCGCGGGCGGCGGGTCAGGTGCCCGCCGCCCGCTTCTTCCCGGTCTCCCACTCACGGAGAGTGACATGAAAACCGCGCTGCTGGCCCTCGCGATCATCGCCCTCCTGCCCGTTCTCGCGCACGCCGTGGACGCGCCCGTCCGCCCGCGCGACGTCGGCGAGGGCACGCTGCTGTGGCGGACGCCGGCGACGGACGCGCTCGTCCCGGCGCCGACGCTCCGAACCGACGTTCGCATCACGGTCACGGGCTTCATCGCGCGCGTCACCGTCCATCAGGAGTTCTCGAACCCGAGCCAGGAGTGGGCGGAAGGCGTGTACGTGTTCCCGTTGCCGGAGACGGCCGCCGTCGATCACCTACGGATGCGCGTGGGAGAGCGCGTGATCGAAGGCGTCGTTCGAGAACGCGTGGCCGCGAAGACGACGTACGAGACGGCGAAGCGGCAGGGCCGGCGGGCGACCCTGGTGGAGCAGGAGCGTCCGAACGTCTTCACGACGTCGGTCGCGAACATTCCGCCCGGCGCGCCCATCACGGTCGAGATCGAGTACCAGCACGCGCTCGCGTACGAGGCCGGACAGTTCCGGCTCCGCTTTCCGATGGTCGTCGGTCCGCGCTACATCCCGGGCACGCCGGTGGCGACGCCCCCCGACGCCACGGGCTGGGCGCCCAACACGGATCGGGTGCCCGACGCCTCCCGCATCACGCCGCCCGTGCGCCATCCCGCGCGCGGCCCGATCAATCCGGTCAGTCTCCGCGTGCTCCTGTCGCCGGGCGTTCCGCTCGCTCGCGTGGAGGCGCCCTACCATCGGATCGACACGACGCGCGGCGGCGACGGGACGTACGAGATCGCGCTCGCGGACGGCGCCGTTCCCGCCGACCGCGACTTCGAGCTGATGTGGGAGCCGATCGCGAGCGCGGCGCCCATCACCGCGCTCTTCACCGAGGCGTCCGGCGCGGACGTGTTCGCGATGCTGATGGTGCTGCCGCCGAACGGCGCCGCCGCCGGCGCGGCGCGGGTGGCGCGCGAGGTCATCTTCGTCATCGATACGTCGGGCTCGATGCACGGCACGTCGCTCGATCAGGCGAAGGCGGCCCTCGGTCTCGCGGTGGGCCGGCTCACCGACGCCGACCGCTTCAACGTCATCCAGTTCAACAGCGTGACCGACGGCGTCTTCGCGGAGCCGCGGGCCGCGACGGCGGGCAACCGGGCGGTGGCGCTCCGCTACGTGAGCGGGCTTCGCGCCAACGGCGGCACGGTGATGCTGCCCGCGCTCGCGCGCGCGCTCGCGGGCCAGGAATACGGTGGGCGCCTGCGACAAGTCGTCTTCCTCACCGACGGCGGCGTCGGCAACGAGGAGGAGCTGTTCGCCTTCATCCGTGAACATCTCGGGCAGAGCCGGCTGTTCACGATCGGCATCGGCTCCGCACCGAACAGCCACTTCATGCGGCAAGCGGCGCACTGGGGGCGTGGCACGTTCACCCACATCGGAAGCACGAGCGAGGTCGGCGCGAAGATGGAAGCGCTCTTCCGCAAGCTCGAGGCCCCCGTGCTCACCGACCTCCATGTGGAGCTGCCGGGCGCCGGCGCGGCGGAGGCGCTGCCCGACCCCATCCCCGACCTTTATATAGGCGAGCCGGTGATGGTGACCTGGCGCGCGCGAAGCTTTCCTGGCCACGTGGTGCTGCGCGGGCGTCTGAGCGGCGCCGACTGGGAGCACGTGATGCCGCTGCCGCCGGCGGAGGCGGGCGCGGGGCTCGCCGTGCACTGGGCGCGCGCGAAGATCGCCTCGCTCCTGGATCAGCGCGAGGCGTCGCCGGACGGCGTGCGGCTGGCCGTGATCGAGGTGGCGCTCCACCATCACCTCGTCAGCCCTCACACGAGCCTCGTGGCCGTGGACGTCACCCCGGCTCGCGGCGACGGCGAGAGCCTGCGCACGCACGCGCTCGAGACCAATCTCCCCGACGGCTGGGACTACACGGCGGTCTTCGGGCTCGGTCAGGGAGCGAGCGGCGCTGCGCTCCATGCCGTGCTCGGCGTGTTCGCGTTGCTGTTCGGCGTCTCCGCCTACGTTCTCCTTCGCTACGAGGCGATCAGGCCGGCGCGGGCGCGCGGTGACACGTAAACACGTCGTAGGAGCGGCGGCCGCGCTGTTGCTCGTGTGCGCAGCGTGGCAGCTCGGTGAAGCGGCGTGGATCCACGTGAAGGCGCGTCTCGCGCAGCATCTGCTTCAGCGCGCGTGGACGCTCACGCGCGCTGGACAGGTGGAAGTGAAGCCGTGGCCGTGGGCGGACACGTGGCCGGTGGCGCGACTGCGCGTCCCCGAACACGGCGTGGATCTGATCGTCCTCGCCGGCGTGAGCGGCCGCACGCTCGCCTTCGGGCCCGGGCACGCCGCGGAGAGCGCCGCGCCGGGCGGGGAGGGGACGGTGATCGTAACCGGTCACCGCGACACTCACTTCCGCGTCCTGTCGCGTCTCCAGCCCGGCGACGGGATCGTGCTGGAGACGCCGCGGCGGCCGCCTGCGCGTTATCGTGTGCGGGAGGCCGTCGTGGTGGATTCCCGCGTCGCGATGATCCAGAACGGCGACGCGAGCCTCGTCCTGCTCACGTGCTACCCGTTCGACGCGGTCATCCCGGGCGGACCGCTGCGCTACGTCGTCACCGCCGAGCGCGTGCGCAGCGGACCGGTTACTTCTGCTTGGTCGCCATGAAGTTGAACGGGCCCGCGTCGCTGTGACCGAACCCCGTCATCACCAGGGAGCCGTCTGGACGCTGGGAGACGCTCGCCGACGATGAGCGCCTCGACATGCCCACGCCCGTGCCGCCGGAGCTATAGTTCGGCGTGAAGACGATGTCCCCGTCCTTGATCTGCGCCTTGCCGGTAGCGCCGAAGCCGCCCGCCTGCACGACGTAGTCGCCGCTGGGCGAGATGTCCAGCGTTCCGGGCGTCGTCGTGCCGCCCGGCGTCGTGATGTTGCCGACCCACTTCCCCGCGACGGCGGGCATGTCGTTCGGCCCCATCGCCTTGGTCGTGTCCGAGCTGGCGCACCCCAGCGCTGACATCGCGACGATCACAATCATGATGAATCCCAGGACGCCGCTCTTCGTGCTGATCATGCGCTCCTCCTCGGGCAAGAATAACGATCGGCACGGATCGTCACGTGAATTCTCAACGTCCGCTATCAGACGTTGGTCGTATCGATATCGGCCTGCGCCCCGCTAGACGCCTCCGGAGGTCGCGACGCCACCCGCGAACAGCGGCGCGCAGGCGGCGGCGATCTCGGCGACGTGACGGTCGTCGGTCCCGCAACAGCCGCCCATCACGGTGAGGTGAGGCAGCCGTCGCTTGAGGTCGGCGTGCTGGCGGCCGAGCTCGACGGGATCGCCGGTGTCCAGCGCTGACGCCTCGTTCAGCTCGGCGTGGCTCTTAAGGGAGGCGTTGGCGCGGAGCCCCCGGATCCTTTCCGACCACGGTTCGCGCTTGTCGAGGAGATGCGTGAAATGGGTCGGATGAGCGCAGCTGAGCATGTAGTAGACCGGGTAACCCGACGTGGCGTCGTCGACCTGTGCGATGGCGGCCCCTAACGCCTGCCCCGTGGGAAGCCGTCCATCGGTCTCGACCGTGAACGCGATCGCGACGGGCATCCCGGCCTGCTCGGCGGCTCTCACGATCCCCACCGCTTCGTCGGCGTAGTTGATCGTGATGGCCGTCACCATGTCGGCCGCGATCTCGACGAACGTCTCGATCTGCCAGCGGTGATACGCCTCTGCGCCGGCAGCGGACATGGGACGGGCGGGATCGTAGGCGTCGCCGCGCGGGCCGACGCACCCGCTGATGACCACGCGCGGAAGGTCGGCGGCGAGACCATCGCGAATCTCCTCCAGCAGCCCGATGGCGCGGCGATTTGCCTCGGCGAGGGCGGCGTCGCTGTACCCGAGCCTTGCGCCCCAGTCGCGGCTGGCGCGCCAAGTGACGGATTCGAGGATGAGCCCCGTGCCGTGGCGCTTCGCCAGCTCGACGTAGGGCCGGAAATACTCGCGCACCACCTGCTCGCCGCCCGGGCGCCGGAGGAGGTCGAAGGCGGCGAAGTCGGGAAGCTCCACCCCGCGGTGGAAGATCAGCGTCGTTTCGACGCCACCGTCGGTGAGGAAGAAGTCATCGCCGAGCTGCGGTAAGACGCTCCGAAACCGCACCATGATCCGCCTCCGTGTCGCGGCCGGCCGCTTCGCTCCAGGGTTCCATGGCAATCGCGGCCCGCGCGCCGTCCACCGCCAGCACGGGATGGACGCGTACCGGCGCCGTCGCGCCTTTCACGATCACGCGGGCCGCCGGCGCCACGCGCACGACGTCGCGCACGCGCGCCAGCACCGCCGTCGAGATCAGCACCTGCCCGCCCCGCGCGAGGGCCTGGATGCGGGCGGTGAGGTTGACGGCGGGGCCCACCACTCCGTACTTCACGCGGTCCTTGCTCCCGATGTTCCCCGCCACCACCACACCGGAATGGACGCCGATGCCCATTGCCAGCTCGGGGAGGCCAAGGGCGCGGTTCTCCGCGTTGAGATCGACCATCGCCTGCTGCATCGCCCACGCGCAGCGGACGGCGCGATCGGAGTCGTCCGCGCGCTCGAAGGGCGCGCCGAAGAGGATGAGGATGGCGTCGCCGATGAACTCGTTGATCACGCCGCCGTGCTGGAGGATGACCGGGGTCATGCGCGCCAGATAGCGGTTGATGAGGTCGATCATCGCTTCCGGGCCGAGGCGCTCGGACAACTCCGAGAAATCGCGAAGGTCGGACATGACGATGGTGACGCGCCGGAGCTCGCCGCCGAGACGGACGGCGCCCCGGTTGCGCAGACACTGGTCGGCCAGCTCGGGACTCACGTAGCGCCCGAGCGTTTCCCGGATGAAGTCGCGGTCGCGCAGCGTACGCGCCATATCGATCATCGCGCGCGTGAGCACGCCCAGCTCGTCGTGGCTCCGGGGCAGGAGGCTCACGTCGAGATGCCCCTGACGGATGCGGCCGGCCTCCCACGCGAGCGCCCGCAGGGGCTGCGCGATCCACCGCACGACGACGATGCCCCCCGCGAGGGCGAGCACGAGCGCGATGACGCCGAGCACGATGGTGACGCGCGCCTGGGCGTCGGCGTGCTCGGTGTAGTCGCGCTCGGGAACGAGCACCTCCACCACCCAGGCGAGGTCGCCGGCGGTGAGCGGTACGCCCCGCCCGAGATATCGCTCGCCGGCGTGCTCGAACCGGAACGACGAGGCGGCGTCGCGCTGCAAGCGAGGAGCGACCGCGGCCACGAGGCTTGCATCCACGGCCGTGGCATCCAGACCTTCGCCGCGAGGACCCACGAGCAGCGACCCCGCGCGAGTGGCGATGAAGACGCGCCCGCGCGGGGATACCTCGAGTGGCTCTAGCGCCTCCGCCAGCCGCTCCAGCGAGAAGTCGATCGTGAACACGCCGCGGATGCGTCCGCCGGCGTCGATCACCGGCGCCGCGCACGTGATGCCGAGCCCGCCTCCCGCGTAGAACTGGTACGGCTCCGTCCACGCCACGTCCCGGCGCGCGCTCGCGGCCAGGAAGTACGGCCGCTCGGACGGGTGGTAGCCGTGGTCGTCGGAGCTGCGCACGCGCACGCGACCACCGCCGGGGAGGAGCCGGTCCTCTTCGAGCCGGATGCGCCCCGCGTGCGGAAAGCTGCGATTGATGTAGACGGAGCCGGCGCCGTCGCGCCAGGCGCCGACGAAGCGGTCGTCGCGGTCGCCGTAGCTGACCCAGCTCAGCTCGGGATGCGCGCGGAGGACGGCGAGGGTGAAGCGCTCGAGGGCGGCGGTGTCCTGCGTGTCGAGCTGACGTTCGGCGACGAGCTCGGGACCGAGGCGCGCAACGGCCTCGGCGTCGCGCAGGAGGCGATCGGCGTGGGAGGCCGCGAGGTGCGCCGTGCGGGTCATGGTGGCGTCGAGGATCATGCGCGAGCGGCCGCGCTGCTCCTGCCAGGCGAGGGTCCCCATGGCGGCGGCGGTGAGCGCGGTGAGTCCGACCACGAGGCCCACCAGAGCCACCGAGAACGGAGGTCGCCGTCGCCAGCGGCGCGGAATGACCAGCATACCGCGGCGCACGACGTGCACTCGTGATGCCAGACGTCGACGACTCCATTGCTGGGATTTCGCGAGGTCGATCGACTGGGGTCGGGCAGCGTGCCCGAGGCGCGGCGATCGTTCGGGCGGATCAGGCGCGCTACGGCGTCACGACGGTTCGCCGAGCACGACGTTGGCGACGGCCTCCGCGAACCCGTCCTCGACGTCCTTGATATCCGTCAACCCGCCGTAGATCCCTCCCCACGCGAACGTCTTGGTCACCGCGAACTCGCCGAGGACGGCGGGACGGGCGCGGTCCTCGAGGGTGACGTCGGCGTTCACGTGAATCTGGCCGAGGCCCGCGAGCGTGAAGCGAGCAAAGGCGTTGCCGGGGTCGTAGCGCGTGAAGGCGATCGTCACGAACATCGTGTCGGGGTCGGTCACGGCGTCCGTCGTGGTGCCGGCGAAGTTGACGACGCGGCCCGGCGCGCGCTCCTTGATCTTGCGGGCCACGAGGGCCGCGATCCGCTCGCGGTCGGCGGCGTCCATCCCGGCCGCCGGGCCCTCGGCGGTCGTCGCGAGCACCACCTTCGTATACCGGGCGCGCGCGCCCGGCTCGGGAGCGGTCGCCAGCGTCTTCGTGGAGCCGGCCGAACCCGCGCACCCCACGGCCGCCGCCACGACAACGAACAGCCACAGCCCTGCCACCACACGCCGCGCGCGCATGGCTCTCTCTCCTTCCCGCGCTCGATGCCCTCGAGCTCGTGCCTCGCGACTATAGGGCGCGGGATCGGGCGCGGCAAGCGAGACGGCGAGGCCACGGCGCTCGAAATGCGATCGGCGGTGGCGCCGTCGACGCTAGAATGCCCGTGTACGTGGGCTCCGCTGCACCGCCGCCGCCGCGCCTCTTGTCCCTCGACGTCTTCCGTGGCGCCACCGTGGCCGCCATGGTGCTCGTCAACAATCCGGGCACGTGGCGCGCCGTCTATCCGCCTCTCCGCCACGCCGCCTGGCACGGCGTGACCCCGACGGACGCGATCTTCCCGTTCTTCCTCTTCATCGTGGGCGTCGCCATCCCGCTCGCTCTCCGGCCGCGGCGGACCGATCCCCATGGCGCCGCCGTCGTCGCCAAGATCGTGCGCCGATCGGCGGTGATCTTCGGGCTCGGGCTGCTTCTCCACGCGGTGCCATGGTTCCAGTGGGACACGCTGCGGATTCCGGGCGTGCTCCAGCGCATCGCGGTGTGCTACCTCCTCGCGGCTCTCGTCTTCGTGACGACGACGTGGCGCGCGCAGGTGGTGACGACGGCGATGCTCCTGCTCGCGTACTGGGGCGCCATGACGCTGATCCCGGTGCCGGGCTACGGTGCGGGCGACCTGAGCCCCGCGGGAAATCTCGCCGGCTACGTCGATCGCACCGTGCTCGGCGCGCACGTGTGGCGCGTCGATCCGCGCTACGACCCCGAAGGCATTCTCAGCACGGTGCCGGCGCTCGCCACCACCCTCATCGGCGTCCTCGCCGGGCAGTGGCTCCGCAGCAGCCGGGCGCCCCGTACGCTCGCCGCCGGCCTCGCGAGCGGCGGCGTGGCCGGCGTCGCCATCGGCTCCGTCTGGAGCCTCGTCTTCCCGCTCAACAAGGCGCTGTGGACCAGCTCGTATGCGGTGTTCATGGCGGGCGTGGCGCTGCTCGCGCTCGCCGCGTGCTACGGGGTCATCGAGATCCGCGGCCATCGGGCGTGGACGAGGCCGTTCGCGGCCCTCGGCGTGAACGCGCTCGCCCTCTTCTTCCTCTCGACCCTCGTCGCTCGCCTCCTCGGTTTGATTCGCGTGGGGACGCCCGGCGTCAATCTCCACGCCGTGCTCTTCGATCACCTCTTCGCGCCATGGGCGGCGCCCGTGCAGGCGTCGCTCGCGTATGCGCTCGCCTACGTCGGCGTGTGGTGGGCGGTGATGTGGGTCCTCTACCGGCGCCACATCGTGCTGCGCGTGTGAGCGTCAGCGCCGCGCGGCGCCGAACGGGTCTCCGCCCCAGCGCTCGCGCACGGCGAACTCGGGAACCGTCTTGCGGCGCAGTCGCGTCAGCTCGCGAGAGGGGCGCCCGAGCGGCATCACCGCGCACACGGCGACGTGCGACGGGATCCCGAGCAGCTCCTGCACCTTGGCCTCTTGCGCCACCGCGAGGGTGGTGATGGTGCCCGCGAAGCCCTCGTGGCGCGCCGCGAGCAGGATGTTCCACGCGAACGGATAGATGGACGCGCCGCTCACGATCCCGACGCGGTCGAGGTTCTGGTCCATGGACGCGACCACCTTCAGATCGACGCCGATCACGAGCACCACGGGCGCGCGCGCGATCGGCTCCGTGAGGCGGGCGGGCGCCGGCGTGCGCTCGATGGTGGCGGCGTCGGCGGCGGTGGGGTCGATCGTGTTCCACGGATTCTCGCCGAGCTGGACCTGCGCAGCGTAGCGCTTGGCGGCGATGCTGCTGAGCGCGGCCAGCCTTTCCTTCGTGCGCGGATCGCGCACGACCACCACGCGCCAGCCCTGCCGATTGCCCCCGCTGGGCGCGAAACGCGCCCGATCGAGGATCGTGAAGAGCGCGTCGTCGGGCAGGGGATCCGCGGTGAACTCGCGGGCGGCGAACGTTCGCTGCATGACGTCGTAGAGCTCCATGGCGTCAGCCCAGGAACTCGCGCACGGCGCGCGCGAATTCTTCCGGTTGCTCGTACGGCAGCATGTGTCCGGCGCCCTCCACGAGGCGGAGCTTGCTGCCCGGGACGAGCGCGGCCCACCGCTCGGCGTAGACGGGAGGAAGGAGGCGGTCGCTGGTGCCCCACAGCACCAGCGTTTGCGCGCGCACGCGGTACAGGCGACGGGCGACGCCGCGGTTCGGGATCGGAAACAGGATCTTGCCGGCCATCGCCAGCCGTCGCGAGTGTGCGATGTAGAACTGCTGCACGGCCTTCGGATCGGTGGCATCGATGCCGGCCGTGAGGAACGCCGCCCCCACTCCCGGATCGTGGAAGAGTAGCTCCGCGAACTCGTGCGGCAGCAGCGTGAAGAGATCGGGAATGGGATGGCTGTCGAGCCACAGCCCGGCGGCGGCGACGAGGACGAGCTTGTCCACGTCGCGCGGGGCCAGGCACGCCATCTCGGCCGCGATCATGCCACCCATCGAGTGGCCGACGACGTGCGGGCGGTCGAGGCCGAGCGCCTCCACCACGTCGCTCGCGTGGAGCGCGAAGTCGAGCATGTCGTCGAGGTGCTCTTCGCCGGTGGACTCGCCATACCCGGGAAGCTCCGGCGCCAGCACGCGGTAGTGGCGGGCGAGGCCGTCGAGGGGCGCGCTGTCCGGGAAGAGTCCGCCCGCGCCGTGGAGGAAGAGAAGGGGGGCGCCGCTGCCCGCCTCGAATACGCGGCAGCGGGGGCCGCGGCGGGTCTCGATCCAGTGCGCCTTCATCGCGCGCTCGCGGCGGCGGCCAGCGTCTCTTCCGGCCGCCGGCGCGCCGGCATCGGCTTCACCCACCATCGATGGTCGTCCCGCCATTCGGGCCAGAGGTCCCGCAGCTTCGGCATGACCCGCTCCGCGAAGAGGCGCGACGAGAGCCGCGTCTTCCAGTCCGGCATGTTCCCGTTGTGGAAGAGGCAGAAGAGGTGGCCCACGCGCAGCCCCCTGATGCATTCCTCGAGCTGCTGGCGCACGGTGTCGGGTCCACCGGCGATCACGAAGCGCTCGTCGAGGAGCTGCTTCCAGGTGAGGTTCTGGAGGATCTGTTGCCGGTTCTGCATGAAGGCGGAGAGCGCGCCGAACTTGATGGTGTCGAGCGTGCGGTAACCGGGTGGATCCGCGAAGCCCGGGTAGATGTGCAGACAGCGGTTGAAGAAGTACAGGCAGTGCTCGGCGTAGAGCGCCTCCGCCTCGGCGTCGGTCTCCGCCACGCAGATGATCTGCGCGAAGGCGGCGCGGTGCGGGGAGGCATCCTTGCCGCGCTTGGCGACGCGGTCCCAGTAGCCGTCCATGAGCGACTTCGCGCGCAGGTACCCGAAGAACGACAGGTACGAGTAGTTGTAGTCGTGATCGAGACAGAAGTCCCACGTCTCGATGGAGCCGCCGCCCGGGATGTAGATGGGTGGGTGCGGCTTCTGCACGGGCTTGGGCCAGCAGTTGACCCACCGAAGCTGTGTGTACTTGCCGTCGAACGCGAACGGCTCTTCTTCGCGCCACGCGCGCATGATCAGCTCGTGCGCCTCGCGATACTTGTCGCGCGTGAGGGCGGGGATCTGGCCGTAGCAGAAGTTGGTGTCCATGGGCGTCCCCACCGGGAACCCGGCGACGAGACGGCCGCCCGAGATCACGTCCAGCATGGCGAACTCCTCCGCCACCCGGATGGGCGGGTTGTAGCAGGCGATGGAGTTGCCGATAACGCAGATGGCGGCGCGCGAGGTGCGGCGGGCGAGGGACGCTGCGATGAGGTTCGGCGACGGCATGAGGCCGTAGCCGTTCTGGTGATGCTCGTTGACGCCGATGCCGTCGAAGCCGAGCGCGTCCGCGTACTCGAGCTGGTCCATGTACTCGTGGTAGACGTGGTGCCCGCGCTCGGGATCGTAGAGCCGACTCGGGATGTCCACCCACACCGAGCGATGCTTCTCGCGGAAATCGTCGGGCAGGTACGGCCACGGCATCAGGTTGAACCAGGTGAACCTCATCGCACCCTCCCGGTGTCGCGCGTCCTCGGTCGCCGCCCGAGCATAGGCGAGGAGCCGAACACCGGCAACTGTCGCATCAGCATCGGACGACCGCCGTCAGCCGAGCGGCCAGCCCGCGATCTCGCCGTGAAGGGCGTCGTACACGAGCGGGTTCTTCCAGTACTCGACGTGCGCCCACAGGAGCGTGGTGGCGCAGGGGTCGATCTGATTCTGCACGGGCGAGGGGTTGCTGCCGTCGGGGAGATCGTAGTAGTCGAGCCGCCCGCTGATGATGTCCCACGGGGAATAGACATTGATCCACCGGAACGTGCGGTAGCGCACGTCCTCGATGAGCGGCTGCACGGTGGCGGCCAGCATCTCGCGCAGGTCGCTGCTGCCGCGCTTGCGCTGCGTCGCGAAGAAGAACGCCGTCTTGTCGAGCGGGGAGCCGAACGTCAGGAGAAGCTTGGTGCGGCCGCGGACGTCGAGGTCCTGGCCCGTGGCCGCCGTCGTGTCGTCCCAGAGGAGACGATTCAGCGTGTCGTAGGCGATGACGGAGCCGAGCGAGTGACCGACGACGAACACCGCCTCGTACGCGAACCGCCGCCCGCCGGGGCCGGGCGCGCCATAGACGGCGCGGGCGGTGTCGCGCACGGACTGCTTGATGCGGTCGCGCACCTGGAAGTAGCGGTCGAGCCTTTGCGACTCGACGTAGATGGCCACGTCGCCCACGTACTGGACGAGGAAGCTGCGCACGAGCGCGCTCGCGAGCACGACCAGGAACCAGATCACGGCCGGCCGCCCGGCGCCGTAGAGAAGCGCGCCGACTCCGGTGCCCGGCCGCCCGGGCGGCGGCGACGACGCGCCGATCCTCACGAAGCACGCGATCTCGAAGCCGAGGAGGGCGACGAGGCCGCCGAAGAGGAGCGCGACCACGAGCGAGAACCACTGCCGCGAGCGCCGCCACTCCCGCCAGGCGCGAGGGAGGATGCGGGCGAGGATGAGCGCGATGACGCCGCCCACGGCGAGCGCGATCACGGCGGAGCCGATCCGCGCCGTCCACTCCGTGAATCCGGTCGCGAACACCGCCGCCTCCCGCGTCCGGTGGAGCAGGACGATGGCGGGAATGGCAATGCCGGCCGCGATCGTCGTCGCGATCGCGAGCACGAACGTCACCACCGCCAGCGCCCCGCCCACCCGCCGGAGGGCGCCGCCGAACTTGTTCAGCACGAGCGCCACCCCGAACACGACCATCGTCGCCAGCACCGCCGCGAAGATGGCGGCGAGGTCCGCGCGCATCGCATCCGACGGCCATGCCGCCGGCTCCGCAAAGAGGCTGCTCCGCGCCGCCACCGCCACGATGACCACGTTCATGACGAAGAGGGCGGCCACGGCGGCGAGCGCGGTGACGATGAAGACCAGCGTGCGCACGGGCGGGTCGAAGGCGCGGAGGGCGCCGAACATCCAGCGCTGGAGCGGCTGCAGGCCGTGCCAGAAGCCGTTGAGCCCCACGTGCCAGAGAAAGGTGGTGACGCCGGCGAGGCCGATCTGGCCTTCCGTGAACGGCGCCCAGTACGCCTCGTAGAGGTGAACGGTGCGGCGATCGCCGTCGCGCGTGCGCAGCGTGAGGGCGACGCGAGCGAGGCGCTGGCCGCCGAGACTGACGTGGGCGGTGAGGGGACGACCGGGAGCGGTCCCGTGCCGGCGCTGCTCCGCCGCCAGCAGGCCCTGCCCCACGCTGTCGAGCGTCTCGAAGGGGATCTGCTGGCCCATGCCGTGGGCCACGATGACGGCGACCGCGCGGTCGCTGCCGCCGCCTCCCTCGTCCGGCTGCGCCACCGACGCGCGGTCAGTTCCGGTGCGCGAGCGGTCCGCGGAGCAGCCGTCCCGGCAGCGCTCCCGTGTGCTTGCCGTCGCGCAGCACGATCTCGCCGTTCACGACGGTGGCGGCGAAGCCGCGCGATCGCTGCACGAGACGCCGCGCGCCCGCGGGCAGGTCGCGAACGACCTCCGGCATCTCCGCCCCCACGGTGTCGGGGTCGAACACGATGAGGTCAGCGGCCATGCCTTCGCGGATGAGCCCGCGATCGAGGAAGCCCCAGTGGGTGGCGGGCTCGAAGCTCAACATGCGCACCGCTTCCTCCAGCGTGAACGCCTGCCGCGCGCGCACCCAGTGGCTGAGCACGTGCGTTTGCAGGGAGGCGTCCATGATCTGGGAGACGTGGGCGCCGGAATCCGAGAACGTCACCACCGTCCGCGGGTGGCGCATCAGGGCGAGGGCGTCGTCCTGGTTCTCGTTGGCGATCGGCTGCAGGAAGAACAATTCGAGATCTTTTTCGAGGGCGACCTCGATCATCGCTGCCACGGGGTCGACGCCGCGCTCCCGGGCGATCTCCGCCACCGAGCGGTGCGGCGGCTCCACGCGGTCGAAGACGAACATCCATTCGTACGCCGCCGGGCGTGCCTCGGCGCCGATGGCGCGGCGCTGATCGCGCTCGCGCGCCGCCTCCACCAGACGCCGCCGCAGCTCGGGATCGCGCAACCGCTGCTTCTGCTCGGCGAGTGGGAGCGCGCGGAGCTCGCGCCACACGGGAAGGCGATCCCAGGGCAGGTTGGTGGCGAAGGAGAGGAGCACGGCGAGGGCGCGGCTGTGCACCTGCGCGAACATGCGGCCCCCGGCGGCGGCCGTCTCGTCGAGGAGCGCCGTGTACGTGCGCCACGCGTCCGGTTCCTCGCGCCGGCTGAACACCCCGAACGTCACGGGCCGGCCGCTCTCCACCGCGAGATCGCGCAGGCGGGTCTGGTACGCGCGCAGCTTCTCGGGATTGCCGCCCATCCGCTCGTTGGCGATCTCGAAGACGCCCGCGTTGAGGTCGCCCATGACGCCCACGAGCCGACGCACCTCGTCCCACGTGGCGACGCGGCTCGCGACGGGGCGGCGATCGGGCGTCTCGTGGCTCGTGGAGCGCGACGTCGTCAGCCCGAGGGCGCCGGCGTCGATCGCGTCGCGCAGTTCCTGCGCCATGGCGCCGAGGTCGTCCTCGCTCGCCGCCTCCTCGAAGGCGCGCTCGCCCATCACGTAGGTGCGCAACGCGGAGTGGCCGACGTAGCCCGCATAGTTGATGCCCTTGGGCAGCCTCTCCACGGTGTCGAGGAACTGGCGGAACGTCGTCCACGTCCACTGGATGCCGGCGTCCATCGCCTCCGCCGCGATGTCCTCCGCTCGTTCGAGATTGCGGATGACGAGGTGCCGCTCGGCGGCGCCGCACGGCGCGAGGGTGAAGCCGCAGTTGCCCATCACCACGCTCGTCACCCCGTGCCAGCAGGAGCACGTCCCCAGCGGATCCCAGAACACCTGCGCGTCCATGTGAGTGTGGCCGTCGACGAAGCCCGGCGCGACCACCTGGCCGTCGGCGTCGAGGACCTCCCGCGCGCGCTCGCGGATACGGCCGATGGTGGCGATGCGCCCGCCGCGCACGCCCACGTCGGCGCGATAGCGCGGGAGTCCGGAGCCGTCGATCACGGTGCCGTTCTTGATCACGAGGTCGTAGGGCATCGTTGCCTCCGCGCCGCGCGGGCGGCGCCGGTGGACGTTCGCCGCGTGGCGCGGATCAGGAGCCGAGGAGTCCGATCGGCATGTCCTCGCGCGTCGGCGTGGCGGCCGCCGCCGGCGCGCTCTGCTTCGTCGCGCTGTCCTTCTGGAGAACCGGCATGACTTCCCGCGCGAAGAGCCGCATGTTCGCTTCCGCGATGTCGTACGGCATCCCGGCGTAGGAGAAGACGCCGATGTAATGGCTGTTGCCGGTGCGGGCGTGGATGTCCTGGATCTTCGCGTAGCACTGCTCGGGCGTGCCCCACACTTGAAGACCCATGAAATAGTCGATGACCTTGTCCGTCCCGTACTGGGCGATCTTCTCCGCCATCTTGCCGTAGTACTCGTAGCCCTTCGTCTTGGCGAGATGATCGCCCGCGAACTGATAGTGGTCGAGGACGGTCTGGTAGTAGCCGCCGATGTACCGGCGCGCCATGTCTTCGGCGCGAGCGGCGCTCTCGTCGCAGAACGTCCACCCCGCCGAGATCGGCGGCGGCGCCTCCACGCCGTTGACGGTGCGGTAGATCGTGCGGTAGGCGTCGAGCTCCTTGGCCACCTCGTGCCACGGCTTCTGGGGAATGATCAAGATCCCGACGCCGAGCTCGGCCATGATGCGCGAGGATTCCGGCGACACCGCCGCCGCGTACGTCCGCCCGCGGAACGACTTGAAGGGGGCGGGGCGGATGTCGGCGCGCGGCTGCGTGACGAGACTTCCCGCGTGCTCGCAGTAGCCCTGCTCGAGCCCGCGCAGGAGCGTCTGCGCACACTCGACGAAGCGCGGCCGCGACTCGTCCATCGACAATCGGAAGCCGTCGAACTCGACCTTGGCGGCGCCGCGCCCGAGGCCCAGGATGAGCCGGCCGCCCGACATGTTGTCGAGCATCGACACCTGCTCGGCCACGCGGAGAGGGTCGTGCCAGGGGAGGACGACCACCATGGAGCCCAGCGCCGCCCGCGTGGTCCGCCCCGCCATGTAGGTGAGGAACTGGATCACATCGGGGCACATCGTGTAGTCGGTGAAGTGATGCTCGACGCCCCACACGGATTCGAAGCCGAGGGGCTCGGCGAGATCGGCCAGGCGCAGCTCGTTCCGGTAAACGTCGTGGTCGCTGCGCTCGCGGTAGGGATTCTGGAAGACGGTCGCCATCCCGACGTGCATGCTCGGCCTCCCGGCGGCACGGCTGACCGCGCCGGCCTCGACAGGGTAGCGCATCTGACGCTGCCGTGCGACCTGGGCGAGGTCCCGCCGTCACGGCCCGCAACGCCTTCCATTTGCACTGGATCCGCGACTGACGGAAGATCGCGGCGGTTCGAGCCAACCCACGAAGCGCCGACCAGAGGTCATGCCGATGAAGACGAAAAGGATGAGTCTGCGGGTGGTGGCAGTGCTTGTGCTCGCCGTAACCCTGCTCGCCATACCCACCTTGCTCCAGGCGCAAAAGGCGGCCCGGATAGCCCGCGTCGGCTGGCTCGAGGTCTGTGGCCCCGGTCCGCGGCGCCCCCACTTCGATATTTTCCGGGCTCGCCTTGCGGAACACGGCTATGTCGAGGGGAAGAACGTCGTCTTCGAGCAGCGATTCGCAGATTGCCGATACGACCGGATGCCGGGGTTGGCCGCGGACCTCGTGCAGGCTCCCGTCGACGTTCTGTTCACCATGGGCACGAGGGCGTCGCGAATCGTCGCCGGAACCGTGAAGACCACGCCGCTCGTCGTCTACTCCTGCGATCCCTTCGAGCACGTCACGCGCCTCGCTCGGCCCGGCGGAAATCTGACGGGCGTTACGTGCATGACGACCGAGCTCAGCCCGAAGCGCCTCGAGCTCCTCAAGGAGGCGGTGCCCAACGCCTCGCGGGTGATGTTTCTTCATGACCCTGAAGCTGCTCCCATGGCGTTGAAGATGACCGATGAGGCGGCGCCGCGCCTGGGCGTCAGATTGCAAGCGGCTCCGGTCGGAGCCGCCGACGAGCTGCTCCCAGAGCTCGCGACGATCGCGAAGGAGCGTCCCGACGCGTTGTTCGTGTATCCCGACGTCGTTCTCAGCTCGTACCCTCGGCCTCAGCAGCTCGCCGACTTCGCTCTCAAGGCGCACTTGCCCACGATGCATGCGTTTCGTTTTTTCGTGGACGCCGGCGGTCTCATGTCGTACGGCGCGACCCAATCCGAGATCTACACGATGGCGGCCGAGCAGGTGGCAAAGATCCTGGATGGCGCGCGGCCGAGCGATTTGCCGCTGCGCCAAGCGACACGCTTCGAGCTGGTCATCAACAACAAGACCGCGAAGGCGCTCGGGCTCACCATCCCACCGTCGTTGCTGCTGCGGGCGGACCACGTGATCGAATAGCGACACGGCCGGGCCGTGCTATAAGCGAGCGGGAGCGTGACACGATGAGCCAGGAAGAGAAGTTCCTCACCCTGCACGAGATCGCGAAGGCCGCCCGCCAGAACCTCGCCCCCGGGCCCTGGGACTACCTGATCGGCGGCGCGGAGACGGAGACCACCCTCAAGCGCAACCGCCAGGCGCTGGACTCGCTCGCGTTGCGGCCGCGCGTGCTGCGTAACGTGGCGAAGATCGACTGCACGGCGACGCTGTTGGGTCGCGCCCTCCGCATTCCGGTCATGCTGGCGCCCATCGGCTCCATCGAAAGCTTTGCCGACGGCGGCGGCGCCACCGCCGCCCGCGCTTCCGCCGAGTTCGGAGTCGCCCAGATGCTGAGCTCGGTGTGCAATCCGGGGCTGGAAGCGACGGCCGCCGCCGCCGACAATTTCCGGATCTTCCAGCTCTACGTGCGCGGCGACGACGCGTGGGTCGACGATCACGTCACCCGCGCGATCGACCACGGCTACGCCGCCTTCTGTCTCACCGTCGACACCGCCGTCTACAGCCGGCGCGAGCGTGATCTCGCCAAGCGGTTCGTCAAGCCCTGGCGCGTGCGCGCCACCGGCTTGGATTACCAGGCCGGGCTCACGTGGGATCACGTCAAGCGCTTCAAGGACCGGCACGCGGTGCCGCTGATCCTGAAAGGCATCGCGACCGCGGAGGACGCCGGGCTCGCCGTCGAGCACGGGGTGGACGTCGTTTACGTTTCCAATCACGGCGGGCGCCAGCTCGATCACGGTTGCGGAACGCTCGACGTGCTGCCCGAGATCGTGACCGCCGTCGGCGGCCGCGCGGCCGTGCTCGTCGACGGCGGCGTGCTCCGCGGCACCGACGTCGTGAAGGCGGTGGCGCTCGGCGCTCAGGCGGTCGGCATCGGCCGGCTCGCGTGCATGGGGCTCGCCGCCGCGGGCGCCGCCGGCCTCGTGCGCGCGCTCGAGCTGCTCGAGGACGAGATCAGGATTTGCCTCGGGCTCCTGGGCGCCGCCAGCTTCGCCGCCCTCGACGGCTCGTATCTGCGCGCGGCGCGTCCCGTCGGTCCCGCTCACGTGACGAGCGCGTTCCCGCTCCTCGACGAAGGCTACTGAGACGCGCGTGGCTCAGTGAACGGTGACCGCGGGTCGGGTCGCGGGCTGGCCCTGCACGTCGCCCGTTTGTCGCTGGAGGATCCAGAAGCCGCTCCAACGCCCGTCGTTGTAGCGTGCGTGATGGATGCGGCCCGACCGATCCACCGTGACCAGCACCAGATCGTGATCGCCGAGCCTCGCGGCGCCGCCCATGATGAGTCCGGGCGTCCCGAGGGGCCGATATCCGCTCCAGTGCAATCCCGGATCGCCGATCGGTCTCACCGTCACATCTCCCGGCGAGGCAGGGAAACCGGGCCGGGAGGGCGCGGTGGGCCGTGACGCCGACGCGGGCGGGGACGAAGACGTGGGCGGCGGCGAAGACGCGGGTGGCGGAACCTCGCCCCAGTTCTCATAGAGCTGTCCATCCGTGCCGGGAACGACGACGAGGAGGCGATCGGCGCCGAACGCCGTGAGGCTCGGCACGTCCACGACGGTTCCGCCGAGGGCGATGAAGCTTCCGCGCGGCGTCCCCGGTGGCACGAACGGCCCCGTGAAGAGGGCCTCCGTCGGATAGATCCGGCGATGGAAGAGACCGAACGTGGCCTCTTCTACCACGATGACGTCCACCGTGCCGTCGCCCCCGCTCGCGGCCGCCAGCGGTCCGAACAGCACCGCGCTCAGCGCGCCCGTACCCGCGAGCGGCTGAGCCGCCGTCCACTGCGCGCCCGCGAAGCGCCAGTGATGGAGCCGCTGATCCTGTCCGATGGCGAGCAGCTCGAGCTGCCCGGCGCCGACGTTGACGAGAACGGGCGCCGAGATCACGGCCGGGCCCGGGATCTGGCGCGGCGATTCCCACGCACCGCGCCGGTAGCGCCAATGATGCAGCGTGCGGTTCTGCGAGAGGCCGACGACCTCGATCTGCCCCACCCCGAAGCTCACCGCCGTCACCGGCGACGAGAAGCGAAGTCCGCTCGGCACGGACAGTCCGACGTCGCGCGAGGGGAATCCGTTGATCCGGCGTAAGTGCCGGTGTCCTCCGCTCGTGCTCGGATAGAGGACGTCGACGATCCCGGGACCGGACGAGAGCACGACCGGCTCGAACGGAAACAGGACGCCGGTGCCGGAGACGCCTCGAAAGTCGGCGAGGCCGGCGTCGGCGAGGCGCGAGTGCCAGAGGTTGCCGTCGCGCCCGACCGCCGCCACCTCGAGCTGCCGTCCCCACACCGCGAGCGCGGGATCGCCGACGAACTCGGCGGTGCTCACCTGTTCGAGCCCGCGCCAGTGCACGGCCTTCCACGGGCTGTATCCGAAGCGGGCGCCGTCGTAGCTGTTGTAGACGACGCGCGCGCGCCCGGACGTCACCCCGTCCCGCATGAGCACGTGAACTTCGCCCGGCCGCGTCGAGCCCGCCGCGATCGTGCCCGAGATGCGCCCGGACGCGAGCGTCCCGAAGAGGCGATCGCTGACTTCCTCCCATCCCTGCCACCCCGCCGCGATCGTGCGACCGTCCATGATTCCGACGGGCTCCGACGAGAAATGGTTGTGCCAGAGACGATCGTCCGCGGTCCGCCCCACCAGTTCCATGCGGCGATATCCCGAGCACGCCAGCGTGGGGCCGGCGGCGAGCCTTCCCCCGATCACGGTTTCGGGGTACATCGAGATTCCGCTGGTGGCGACGCGCGGCGTGAAGTTCACCGACTGCACGTCGAGCTGCCGCTGCGCGATGGTGCCGTCGGCGCGGACGTGGATCACGTCCACGCGCCCGTCGCTGCAGGCGGCCGCCGCCACCGGAAACGACGTGCCCTGGCTCGGGATCATGAACGACTGTCCCCACACGCCGGTTTCGAGATCGAACGCGGCCGCGAAGATGCGGTTCAGCGCGTCGCCATACAGAACTACGATCTTGTTACCGACGTGGAGCGCGATCGGATTGCGGAGCGGCGCCGCCGCCAGATTGCCGGGATTCGCGAGCATCGTCGGCGACGGCCACTGACCGTTGGTACGGCGGACGTGATGGAGACGACCGTCCACGCCCACCGCCACGATCTCGAGCTGACCGGGCGCGGTCGCCACCAGCGCCGGCTTCGCGGCCGCGAAGCGAGTCGCCGTCGCCGGCGTACGAAAGACGTTGCCCCACCGACCGCCGCGCCATCTCGCGTAGACGAGATCGCCGCCGCTGCCGACCGCCACCAGCTCGAGCTGGTCGCTTCCCGAAGCGACGAGAGCGGGATCGCCGCTCACGGTGACGCCAGCGCCGAGGGCAACGGCGACAGGCGCGCTCCAGACCGTGTTTCGCCGTCGCGCGTGGTAGAGGCCGCCATCGGAGCCGCGCATGACTGCGTCCGCGATCGGCTCCGCCACGTCCGGGCGCGGCCGATACGTCGCGTCCAGACGGGCGCCGCCCGCGGCGGACACGAGACCGAGGCCGACGATCGCGAAGTTGTCGTAGCTGAGGAGGCGCGCTTCGCGCACGGGCGAGGCGAGCTGCTGGGAGAGGATGGTGCTCAGCCCGGACTTCACGTCGTCCGAGGCATTACCGTCCACGGACACGATGCCGGGCCGGGGATCGACCGACAGCGTGATCAGCGCGTCGGCGGAAGAGGGAGGAGGCGTCCGGAGCGCTCCGCGCAGACGGTAGTCGTCGATGGTGACGTGAAGGCGATAGTGGCCGTCCGACAGGAGTCCGCTGACGCCCAGCGTCCCGAAGAGGTCGACGCGCGCGGTGAGATCGAACGACGCCGTCTGGGTGGCCGCATCGTAGGCGACGGTGGGCGGCGAGAGAATGCGCACGAGCACGCGCTCGAGCTGTTCCAGGCGCACGCGCCCGCCGCCCTGCTGGAGCAGGAAGTTGAGCCGCTCCGAGATCCAGACGTCGAGCTGCTCCTCGATCTGCGTGCTCAGCCGGTCGAGGCGGATCTGCCGGAAGCCCTGCTCGATGAAGAAGAGCTCCGGGATGGCGCGGAGCACGGTCAGGATGTTCGTGCTCCGGATGTGCGGGGCCGGGGTGGCGGTGTCGAATTCGATCTGGACGACCTGCCCCTGGAAGTGCCGGAGCATGTCGTTGGCGCTCGTCTCCGACCGCAGATTGGCGAGGTAGGCCTTCATCTCGGATTCCGAGAGATAGAAGCCCGACGCGCAGCCGGTGGCGGTCAGCATGAACGCCGCCGCCGCCAGCGCGCGCGCGACGGTGCCGCCCGTCACGAGCCGGGCCCCAGCAGCGTGAACTCGATGTAGAGGTCCTCGCCGTCGGCGAGCACGGGGGCGGGGAAGCCCGCGGACTCGTTGAAGACGACGACCCACGTGAGCGGATCCGTGATCGGCGGCCGGTCGCCGGTCGGCATGTCATCCGTGATGTAGGCGGGCGTGGCCGGATGCGGCGGCGGGCCCGGAGCGCGACACGCGCTGAAATCGATGTTGCCGTCCGGGGTGGCGGCATCGCCACGGCAGAAGAAGAGGTCGCAGCTCAGATCCGGGCAGGTGTCGGGATTGTTGGGGCTCTGGTACACGCGAATGCGCTGGGGCGCGGCCGCGCCCGTGATCTGGAAGCATCCGACGAACTCGCATTCGGGAAAGAACGGATCGTCGTACACGATCTTCGCCTTGAAGACGCGCACGCGGCCGACGGCGAGTCGCGGCGAGAAGTTCTCGGCCCAGAATCGCGTTCCGTCGCGATCGGTCGTCCCTAAGCTCCACTTCCACGTGGTGACGTCGCCGACCTGCACGTACGGGTCGAGCTTGCGTGGATCCATGACGCGACGGCCGCCCGTCGGCACCACCCACATCGTCGCCACCGGCAGACCAATCGTCGGCTTGAGCCCGACGCCGGGATCACCCGCGGTGACCGCCACCGAGGTGTCTATGTCGTACGTGCTCAGGATCACGACGGCCCATTGCGCGCTGCGACTCACGGTGACGATGGTCGGGTACCGGGGTGGCGTCGAGGCCGCGAAGCACCCCGCCTGCCATATGAGCGGGATCGTCTGGAGATTCGTCGGAACGGGTGGGAGCGGCCGGCCCCCGTCGACGATGACACCGAGCTCTTTCAGCTCCATGAACGCGAGGTACTGGTTCTCGGCGGGATCGGTGCAGACCGTCATGTGGTGATCGGAGCGCGCGATGTACGCCGCGCACAGGTCGCAATCGCGCGGCCCCTGACCCACGTCGGCGGTGGCGAGCAGATCCTTCCACTTCACGCGCACCTGCTCGCCGGGCGGAAGCCAGTAGACGTTGCCGGTGCTGGGGGGCAGCTTCCAGTCAGTGTCGGCGCCGACGAACGAGGGCTCGAATCGCACGTCCGTGAGCGTGGTGCGCGACGCCTGATGCTCGAGATCGCTGATGTTCGAGACATCCATGCTCGGCACGCATCCGATTTGCCAGCCGAGAAGCGTGGCGCCGACAGCGGTGAGCGCGATCGGGCGGCGGCGCGGACCACCGCCGATGACGACATCCCCCGGACCGCTACCGATGGCGAGACGGCCGGCAAGACGCGGCCGCGCGCGCACGCCGTCGCCGCGAGTGGCCAGATACGCGAGGCCGCCCATCCCGACCGCGAAGAGCGTCGCGCTCACGAGCTGCGCCTCCGACAGGCCGAACGCGAGGCGCGGGTTCACGCGGAGGAATTCCACGGCGAACCGAAAGCCGCCGAGGAGGCCGATATAGAGGAGGAACAGCGCCCCCGGCCGGAGGCGTTGCCGCGCCCCGGCCCGCAGCAGCACGTAGCCGACGACCGCGAGGAGGAATTCGTAGACCGGTGTCGGGTGGAGTGGCGTGTCGTCCGGGACGATGCCGCCCGGATAGCGCGCCGCGACGTCCGGAAGCGCGGCGAACGCGCGCGACGGCGGAAGGAGTCCGCGCGAGTAGTCCGTGCCCCACGGAAGGCTCGTCGGTAATCCGTAGTCGCCGTCGCCGGCGAGGTGACAGCCGAGGCGGCCGATGCCGTACGCGATCATGAGCGCCGGCGCCGCCGCGTCGAGGACGAGCGGAAACGGCACGCCGCGCGCGCGGACGTAGACGTAGATGGCGAGGGTGGCGGTGCCGAGGCCGCCGTACCACGTCATGCCGCCGCCGAGGACCGTCGCCGGATCGGCGAGCGCGCGCGGCCAGTGCTCGAGGAGCCAGAGGGCGTGAGCGCCCGCGATTCCGAAGACGAGGGCGAGGGCGGTGACGGTAGAGCCGAGAGCCGGATCGGCGCCTTCGCGCCGGAGGGCGTTCGCGAGCACGCGTCCCCCGATGACGAAGGCCAGGGTCAGCATCACGGTGTAGCCGTGCACAGCGAAGCCGCCGACCTCGAAGAGGATCGGCATCATCGCGTCCCTCCTAGCCGTCGCCCTCCAGCGCGTAGAGTGCGGCGACGTTGTCGTGGAGGACGAGGTCGCGCTCGTCGTCGGTCAGATGCGCGGCGTGCTCGGCGAGAACGGCCTGCGAGTCGGGCCACGTGGAGTCGCTGTGCGGGAAGTCGTTGGCCCACAGCAGGCGCCGGATGTTGCAGAGGTCCTTGACCTGGAATGCCACCCAGTCGTCCTGGAACGTGGTGTACACGTGCTCGCGGAAATACTCGCTCGGCATCTTCGTGAGCGTGCCCGCCGGCAGCCAGTAGCGATGGCGGCGATAGGCGTGGTCCATGCGGTACATGAAGTGCGGCACCCAGCCGGCGTCCGCTTCCACGCACACCACGCGCAGACCGCGATGGCGCTCGAAGACGCCGCCGAAGATGAAGACGCCCAGGATGTCCTGGCAGCCGCGGATGATCGACATGAACGCGTTGAGGCGAGGGCCACGGGCGCGGAACGTGTCCTGACCGCTGGTCAAGATGTGGAAGCTCAGGG
>DASXSB010000048.1:0-29423 GCA_036506275.1 Candidatus Methylomirabilota bacterium
ATGTCGACGTGGTTGATGCCCAGCGGCTTGAGCGCATCGACGATGGCGTTGATGACCGCCGCACTGGCCGCGATCGTGCCTGCCTCGCCGATGCCTTTGACGCCCAGCGGATTACTCGGGCTCGGGGTGATCGTCCGATCGAGCTCCGGCATGCGGATCTCATTTGCCGTCGGCACCAGGTAGTCGATCAGCGAGCCGGTCAGCAGTTGACCGGTCTCGGGGTCGTAGGCGACTTCTTCGAACAGCGCCTGAGCGATGCCCTGGGTGATGCCACCGTGAATCTGGCCTTCGACAATCATCGGATTGATGATGTTGCCGCAGTCGTCGACGGCGACGAAGCGGCGGACCTTGACCTCCCCCGTGCCCTTGTCGATGTCGACCACGCAGATGTAGCTCCCGAACGGATAGGTGAGGTTGGGCGGGTCGTAGTAGGACACCGCCTCCAGACCAGCCTCCATGCCTTGTGGGTGATTCGTGTAGGCGGCGAAGGCGATCTCCTGGATGGTCTTGGCCTTGCCGGGCGCGCCCTTCACCGAAAACTTCCCGGGCTCCCACACGAGGTCCTCGGGCGCCGCCTCCAGGAGGTGGGCGGCGATCAGCCGCGCCTTGTCGCGAATCTTGCGGGAGGCGACGGCGGCGGCGGCTCCCGCCACTGGCGTGGAGCGGCTGGCGTAGGTGCCGAGGCCATAGGGGGCGGTGTCGGTATCGCCCTCTTCGACCTGGATGTCCTTCGCGGGAATGCCGAGTTCCTCGGCGAGGATCTGCGCGTACGTGGTCTCGTGACCCTGTCCCTGCGACTTCGTTCCGAACCGCGCGATGGCCTTGCCGGTGGGATGCACGCGGATCTCGCAGGAGTCGAACATCTTGAGGCCGAGGATGTCGAAGTGCTTGGACGGCCCCGCCCCCACGATCTCCGTGAAGCTCGAGATGCCGATGCCCATGAGCTCCCCGCGCTTCCGCTTCTCGGCCTGCTCGCGCCGAAGCTCGGCGTAGCCGACGCGATCCATGGCGAGGCGCAGCGCGCGACCGTAATCGCCGCTGTCGTATTCCCACCCCAGTGCCGACTTGTACGGAAACTGCTCCGGCTTGATGAAGTTCTTGAGCCGGAAGTCGGCCGGATCCATCCCGATCTGGTGGGCCATGATGTCGGCCATGCGCTCGATGGCGTACACCGCCTCCGTGACCCGGAACGAGCACCGGTACGCGATCCCGCCGGGCGGCTTGTTCGTGTAGACACCGTCCACGGCGACGTGGGCGCCCTTGAAATCGTAGGAGCCCGTGCAGACGTGGAAGAGCCCGGCCGGGAACTTCGACGGATTGGCGGCGGCGTCGGTGTAGCCGTGGTCCGCGACGGTGTCGAAGCGGAGCGCGGTGAGTGTGCCGTCCTTCTTGGCCGCGACCTCGGCCGTGATGTGGTAATCGCGCGCGAAGGAGTCCGCCTGGAGGTTCTCCATGCGGTCCTCGATCCACTTCACGGGCTTGCCGGTGAGCACGGACGCCGCCACCGCGATCACGTATCCCGGATAGACAGGCACCTTGCCGCCGAACCCGCCCCCGATGTCGGGCGAGATGATCCGGATCTTGTGCTCTTCGAGACCGACGTGGCCGGCCACGAGCGCGAACACGGTGCGGATCGCGTGCGGGGCCTGCGTCGTCATCCACACCGTGAGCTTGCCGGTGACCTTGTCGAATTGCGCCACGCAGCCGCACGTCTCGATGGAGGCGACGTGGATGCGCGGAATGTAGAGTTGCTCCTTCACGGTCACGTCGGCCTCGCCGAAGAGGCGATCGGTGGCGGACTTGTCACCCCACTCCCAGTGCCAGATGCGGTTGTCCTTCCGGTCCTTCTTGTCGGTGCGCAGGACGGGCGCTCCCGGCTCCAGGGCCTTGTGAGGATCGACGACCACCGGCAAGGGGTCGTACTCCACCTCGACCGCTTCCACGCCGTCGGCGGCGGCGTAGCGGCTGGTGGCGAGAACCGCCGCCACTTCCTGCGCCTGGTACATCACGCGGTCCACCGGCAGCACCATCTGCGTGTCCGACATCAGCGTCGGCATCCAGTGGAGGTTGTATTTCTCCAGATCCTTGCCCGTGATCACCGCGAGCACGCCGGGCGTGGCGAGGGCGCGCGCGGTGTCGATCTTCACGATCTTCGCGTGCGCGAAGGGACTGCGCACGATGTCGAGGTACAGCATGCCCGGCAGCTCCACGTCGTCCACGTACGTCCCCTGCCCCCGGATGAAGCGCGGGTCCTCCTTGCGCTTGATCGAGTGGCCCATGCCTCCGACTTCGGGCGACGTCTTCGGCGTCATCGCGTCCCCCCTGCCGCCAGCGTGGCCGCCGCCTGCTGGAATGCCTTCACGATATTGACGTAGCCGGTGCAGCGACAGAGATTGCCGGAAATCGCCCACCGGATGTCCGCTTCCGTCGGCTTGCGATGCTTTTCGAGAAAGGCGACGCCAGTCATGAGCATGCCCGGCGTGCAGAAGCCGCATTGGAGTCCGTGCTCGTCGATGAACGCCTGCTGCAGCGGATGGAGAGCACCGTCACGCTCGAGCCCTTCCACCGTGGTCAGCGCGCGCCCGTTCGCCTGCGCCGCGAACATCGTGCACGACTTCACGGCGCGCCCGTCCACGAGGACGCTACAGGCGCCGCAGTGCGTGGTGTCGCACCCGATGTGCGTGCCCGTGAGCCGGAAGACATCGCGGATGAGGTGGACGAGGAGCAGCCGCGGTTCGACGTCGGCCTCCCGCTTCTCGCCGTTGATCGTCACCTGGACGCGCATGCGCCTACCTCCGTTCCGCGGCCCGGTCGGCTGCCTTGCGCAGCGCCCGCGCCGTGAGGACCCGCACGAGATCCCGCTTGTACTCCACCGAGCCGCGATTGTCCGCCGTCGGCCGCGATTCCTCCGCGGCCGCGCGCGCCGCTTCCTTGATCGCACCCTCGTTGACGGCCTTGCCCTGCATGAACATCTCCGCCTTCACCGCCTTGATCGGCGTCGGCCCCACGTTCGTGAGCCCGATTCCCGCCCGCTGGCACGCTCCGTCGGTTCCGAGGGTGAGCTGCGCGCCCACCGCCACCGTCGCGAAGTCCCCCACCTTGCGCTCCATCTTCACGTAGGCGCCGCCGCTGCGCGGAGGCGGCGTCGGGATCTTGACCTCGACCAGGATCTCGTTGGGTGCGAGCGCGGTCGAGTAGAGTCCCGTGAAGAAATCGCGGAGAGGGACCTCGCGCCGCCCTTCGGGGCCGACGACGACCGCGACCGCATCGAGCGCGAGCATGACGGCCGGATGATCGTTGGCAGGGTCGCCGTGGGCGAGGTTGCCGCAGAGCGTGGCCAGGTTCCTGACGAGCGGATCGCCGATGTGCCGGGCGGCGTCGGCCAGGATCGGGTAGCGCGTGCGCACGATCTCCGACTCCTCGAGATCGGTCTCGCGCACGAGGGCGCCGATGTGGAGCGCGCCGTCGCTTTCGCGAAGCGATGCCAGCCCGGGCACACGATTGATGTCGACGATGTGGGCGGGGGCGGCCAGACGGAGCTTCATCATCGGGATGAGGCTCTGTCCGCCGGAGAGGACCTTGGCGTCGTCACCGAGCTTGGTGAGCAGGGCGACCGCGGCCTCGATCGACTCGGGCGCGTGGTACTCGAAGCGGCTCGGGATCATTGTCCTCTCCTTCGCGGCAGGCCCGCCGTCGAGCGCGGAGAACCGGGTGCCCCCTACCTACTGGACGCGGCGTCGCCTGTCAAGCGCCGCACGCTGTCACGTCGACGGCGAACGGGAAAGGAGAGGTCGCTCAGTGGGCGCCGACGTACACGCCGGGGAGGGCCTCGGCGTCGAGCGTCAGCGCGTGGAGGACCACGGGCAAGCTGATCGTGAAGGTGGTGCCTTCGCCGGGGCGAGACTCCACGGTGATGCTGCCGCCGTGCTCGGCCACGATGCCGTGACAGATCGAGAGGCCGAGGCCGGTGCCGTCGCCGACGTCCTTCGTGGTGAAGAAGGGATCGAAGATCCGGGGCAAGAGATCGGCGGGGATGCCGGGCCCGTCGTCGGCGACCTCGGCCACCACCCGATCGGCCACGCGATCCCACGACGTGCGGATGGTGAGGCAGCCGTGGCCGCCGGCGCGGAGCGCGTCGTGCGCGTTGTTGAGCAGGTTGAGGAACACCTGCTGCATCTGGGCAGGATCGAGCGCCGTGATGGGAAGGCTCGGATCGAGGATGCAGTCGATGTCGATGGTATCGACCGTGAGCTGGTAGCGCTTGAGCTCCACCGCCTTCGCGATGACGTCGTTGAGGCTGGTGGGAACCCGCTCCGGTCCCTGCGAGCGCGCGAAGAGAAGGAGATTACGGACGATCCGACCCGCCCGCGCCGCCTGCTCCTCGATGACGTCGAGCTCCTTGCGCGCGTCCCCCTCGACGCCCGGCCGCTGCCCGAGCAGATGGGCGAAGCCGAGGATGGCGGTGAGCGGGTTGTTGAGCTCGTGGGCGACCCCGGCCACGAGGTGACCGAGAGCCGACAGCTTCTCCGCCTGCGCGAGCTGCTCCTGCGTGCGACGCAGCGACTCCACCTGCTCCTGCAGCCGCGCGTCGGCCTGCCGCTCGCGCGCGGAGACGTCTTCCAGCCGCTCCCGCATCCGGTTCACGTGGATGGTGAGGGAGCCCAGCTCGTCACGGCTCACCACGCCGTCGACGCTCGCGAACTCACCGCTCGCGATCCGCTCGAGGGTGGCGTCCACGCGGCGGATGGGATGGACGATGGAGCGCGCGAGCAGCGAGCCGAGCGTCACCGCGAGGCCGATGGCGAGGAGGAAGAGAACGGCCATCGTCACGTTCGTGTAGGTCTGGTCGCGCGTCATCCGCGTGAGCGTGGCCTCGCGCCGGCTCTGCGCCTTCGCCAGCAGCGGCTGGATCATGGCGTCGATGTCGCGCGCGATGAGGTGCTCCTGTCTCAGATAGATGCGCTGCGCCCGCTCGCGCGCGCCCGCCCGCGTCGCTTCCACCGTCGCCTCCGACGCGCGCCGGTAGCGGTCGAAAGCCGCCCGCAGCCGTCCGACCTCGGATTCGGGGACGCCGTGCGTGCCGAGCTGGGCGAGGGCGTCGAGGAAGCGCGCGCGCTCCGCGACCAGCTTGCCGTAGTAGACCTCGTCCCCGGTGAGCAGCATCATCGACGCGAGGTGCTGCTGGGCGACGATCGCGTACTGGAGATCGCCTCGCAGGAGGGCGACGGCGGTGTCGACGCGGTGGAGCTCCTGCGCTTCCCGCTCGACGCGGCCGATGGTGGAGAAGCTCACGAGCGCGGTGGCGAGCACGACGACGATGATGAGGACGAACGCGCCCTGCACCTTCACGGAGAGCGGGGCTCGGATGTCGGCGACCCACCTGGTCACGTTGGTCATTCGGAAAGCTTCGCCTCGCAAGGCCGATACCAAGCGCCGGCACGAGCGATTACGGGCGCTTAGGAAACGGCCCGTACCGGCCAGTGGACGAAGTCTGGCCGCTGGCACGCCGCGCTGAACAGAAACGCAACAGGAGTGTCGGTGCGTTACCATGGGCGCCGACCATGAAGCGGAGCACGTCCCGCTTTCTCACCACCCACACGGGGAGCCTCCCCCGCCCCGACGACCTCGTCAGAACGATGTTCGCAAAAGAGGAAGGCGTGCCCGTCGACGGCGAGGCCCTCGGCGCCCGCATCCGGGCCGCGGTGGCGGACGTCGTACGCAAGCAGGCGGAGGCCGGTATCGCGGTCATCAACGACGGCGAGATGAGCAAACCGAGCTACGCGACGTACGTGAAGGATCGCCTCCACGGCTTCGGGGGCGTCAGTCACCCGCTCCAGTACCGCGATCTCGTCGACTTTCCCGAATACGGCACGCGGGTGTTCGGCGATCCCGGCCGCTCACGCCGGCGCACTCCCGCGTGCAACGGGGCCATCGGCGTGCGTGACGTCACCGCCGCCGGCGTGGACGTCGGAAATCTCACGACCGCCCTCCGCGGCGTCGCGGCCGAGGAGGGCTTCATGACGGCGGCCTCGCCCGGTGTCATCTCGCTCTTCTTCAAGAATGATCACTACCCGAGCCACGAGGCCTACCTGTTCGCCATCGCGGATGCGATGCGCCACGAGTACGAGACGGTGGCCAAGGCGGGGCTCGTCCTGCAGGTCGATTGTCCGGATCTCGGGATGGGGCGCCACATCCAGTTCGCCGACCTCGACCTCGCCGAGTTCCGGACCATGGCGCGCCTCCACGTGGAGGCGCTCAATCACGCGCTCGCCGCCGTGCCCGCGGAGCAGGTGCGACTGCACGTGTGCTGGGGCAACTACGAAGGACCGCACCACCACGACGTCCCCCTCGCCGACATCATCGACGTCGTGTTCACGGCGCGCGCCCACGCCGTCTCCTTCGAGGCGTCGAACCCGCGGCATGCCCACGAGTGGCGGCTGTTCGAGCGGGTGAAGCTTCCGAAGGACAAGGTGCTCATTCCGGGCGTGCTCGACTCCAGCACCAACTACATCGAGCACCCGGAGCTCGTCGCCGAGCGCATCGGCCGCTACGCCCGGCTCGTGGGCCGCGAGAACGTCATCGCGGGGACGGACTGCGGATTCGGAACGTGGGTTGGTCAGGCCGCCGTCGACCCGCGCGTGGCGTGGGCGAAGCTCGCGAGCATGGCGGAAGGCGCGCGTCTCGCCACCCGCGAGTTCTGGTAGGTGTTCGCGGGCGCCGCTGGCGTGCTCGCCGGCCGCGCGCCCTCAGGCGTAGTGGACGCTCATGAGCTCGGCCACCAGCGCCGGGCGCTCCTCGCCGTGGATCTCGACGGTCATCTCCGAGGTGAGACGCACGCCGTTGTCCGGGACCTCGTCGACGCGGAGGATGCGAAGCCGGAGCCGCAGGCGTGCCCCCGCCGGCACCGCGTTCGTGAAGCGGACGCGATTGGAGCCGTAGTTGAGGCCGCGCGCCCGCCGCGTGACCTGCAGCAGCGTCGCCGCCATGCGTGGGACGAGGGAGAGCGTCAGGTAGCCGTGCGCGATCGTCTTGCCGCCGGGCATCTCGCGGCGAGCGCGCTCGACGTCCACGTGGATCCACTGGTGATCACCGGTGGCATCGGCGAATGTGTCGATCATCGCCTGCTCCACCGTGATCCACTCCGAGGGCCCGAGCTCCCGTCCCACGTGCTGGAGGAGGTCACGCGGATACTCCACGGTCAAGGTCGTCATCCCGGTCAGGGGTCGTAGAGGTGACACGCGACCTCGCGGCCGTCAACGGTACGGAGAACGGGCGTCTCGGTCGCGCAGCGGGGCATGACGGCCGGGCAGCGCGTGTGGAACCGGCAGCCGGCGGGAGGATCGATGGGCGTCGGCACCTCGCCGGAGAGGACTTCCTCGCCCTGGGGATCGTCCGGTCGCGCCGGCAGCGCCGCCGCGAACAGCGCCTGCGTGTACGGGTGCTTCGGTGCCGTCACCACCGTGCGCGCGTCGCCGATCTCGACGATGGTTCCGAGATACATGACGGCCACGTGGTGGCTCATGTGGGACACGGCCGCGAGATCGTGGGCGATGAACAGGTACGACAGCCCGAACTGCTCCTGGAGGTCGCGGAGCAGGTTCAGGATCTGGGCGCGGATGGAGACGTCGAGGGCGGAGACCGGCTCGTCGAGGACGACGAGCTTCGGGGAGAGGGCGAGTGCGCGCGCGATGGCGATGCGCTGGCGCTGCCCGCCCGAGAACTCGTGCGGAAAGCGGTCGGGCGCCTGGCGCGGTAAGCCGACGCGCTCCACGAGGTCCTGCACCCGGGCGCGGACTTCGCCGGACGTCAGCCGCTCGTTGGTCACCACCGGCTCCGCGATGATGGCGCCCACGCGCATGCGTGGGTTGAGCGACGCGAAGGGATCCTGGAACACCGCCTGCACCGAGCGACGGTAGCGGCGAAGGGCGTCGCCCTCGAGCGTGGCGAGATCCTGGCCGTCGAAGCAGACCTCCCCCGCCGTCGGCGTCTCCAGGCGCAGCACGAGCTTGGCGGTGGTCGTCTTGCCGCAGCCGGATTCCCCCACCACGCCGAGCGTGCGCCCCGGTGCGATCACGAACGACACGCCGTCCACCGCGCGCACCGTCTTGCGTGATCGGGAGAAGAGGCCGCGGCCGAGCGGGAAGTGCTTGATGAGGCCCCGGGCCTCGAGCAGCGCCGCCGTCACCGGCGGAGCCAGCAGGCGGCGGTGTGATCGGCGGCGATGCTGAACACGGGCGGCGCCGCCGTCCGGCACTGCTCCATGACGTCCGGGCACCGCGGATGGAACGCGCAACCGCCGGGGAGAGCGGCCGGATCCGGAGGCTGGCCGTCGATGGCGCGGAGTCGTGAGCGCCCGTCGCCGAGGCGCGGGATGGAGTCGACGAGCGCCTGCGTGTAGGGATGCGCGGGGGCCGCGAAGATGCGCCGCGTGGGACCGGACTCGACGATCCGCCCCGCGTACATGACCGCCACCGTGTCGCACATCTTGGCCACGATGCCGAGGTTGTGGGTGATGAAGATCATGGCGAGGCCGTGCTCGCGCTGGAGGTCGCGGAGCAGTTTCAGATATTGGGCCTGGATGGTGACGTCGAGGCTGGTGGTGGGCTCGTCGGCGATGAGCAGGCGCGGCTCGCAGGCGAGCGCGATGGCGCCGACGACACGTTGACGCATACCTCCCGAGAGCTGATGCGGGTACTCGCGCACGCGCAGCTCGGGAGCGGCGATGCGCACGGAGCGGAGGAGGCCGCGCGCGCGCTCGGCCGCCGACCGGCGGCTCGCCTGCTCGTGGACGCGGATGGACTCCGCGACCTGATCGCCGACGGTGAACAGCGGATTCAGCGACGCCATCGGGTCTTGCAGAATCATCGCCATGCGCTTGCCGCGGATCCTCCGCATCTCGGTCGGCGACTTCGCGAGCAGGTCCTCGCCCTCGAAGCGGATGGCGCCGGCGACCGTGCGCGCGCCGGGAGGCAGGACGCGCAGCAGGGAGAGCGCGAGCGTCGTCTTGCCGGAACCCGATTCCCCCACCACGCCGAGCGTCTGGCCCGCGTTGAGCGTGAACGAGACGTCTTCGACGGCCCGGGTGACCCGGGTCCCGCGCGCGGCCACGTAGTGCGTGCTGAGGTGGGCGACCTCGAGGAGCGGCTTCCCGCTCACAGCTGGCGAAGCTGGGGATCGAACTTGACGCGGAGCCAGTCTCCGATCAGGTTGGCCGCGAGCACGAGCAGCATGATGCACGCACCCGGGAAGACCGTGAGCCACCAGTACCCCGCCATCAACCCCTTCTTGCCGTCGGCGAGCATCAGGCCCCACGCCGGCTTGGGCGGCGGTACGCCCACACCGAGGAAGGAGAGCGACGCTTCCGTGACGATCACCACGCCCAGCATGAGGGTCGCGAGCACCACGGCGGAGTTCACCACGTTGGGCAGGATCTGCTTGCGCATGATCGTCCACTTGGAGCAGCCGGCCACGATGGAAAGGCGCACGAAGTCTCGCTCCTTGAGGGACAGCACCTCCCCGCGGATCACCCGCGCGTATCGCGTCCAGTAGGCGGCGGCGAGGATGATCACGATGTTCATCTCGCTCGGACCGACGACGGCAGCGAGGAAGACCGCGAACGTGAGCGCGGGCAGCGCGAGCCAGGCATCGGTGACCCGCATGATCACCTGATCCACCCAGCCGCCGAGGTATCCGGACAGGATCCCGAGCGCCGTGCCCAGCACGCCCGCCACGATGACGGCGGTGAATCCGACCACCATCGAGACCCGCGCGCCGAAGATCAGCCGGGAGAGGACATCCCGTCCGAGATGGTCGGTGCCGAACAGGAACTCGGCGCTGCCGCCTTGCACCCACGCCGGTGGCCGAAAACGCGCGCTGAGCGATCCTACCTGGGCGTCGTGGGGGGCGATGACGTCGGCGAAGATCGCGGCCAGCGCGAAGAGGGCGATGATGGCGATCGGCACCAGCGGCAGGCGGGCCGTCTGGAAGGCGGCGAAGCGCCACGCCAGCGTCAGCGAGAGCGCGCGGCTGGTGTGAGCGGGCGACGGCGCGCTAGCGTCCATACCGGATGCGCGGGTCGATCACCGCGTAGAGCAGATCGACGAGCAAGTTGGCGACGACGATCATGGCCCCGCCGATCACGACCGTCGCCTGCACGACCGGGAAGTCACGGAATGTGATGCCTTCGAAGAGGAGGCGGCCGACCCCTGGCCACGCGAACACCGTCTCCACGATCACCGCCACGTTGACCATGAGGACGAGGTTGATGCCGGCCAGCGTCAGGACCGGGATGAGCGCGTTCTTGAAGGCGTGCTTGGCGATGACGAGCGCCTCCGGTAGGCCCTTGAGGCGGGCGAGCTTCACGTACTCGGACCCGAGCACTTCGAGCATCGACGAGCGGGTGAGCCGCATGTGGGCGGCCGCGAAGTACCACCCGAGCGCGAAGGCCGGCATGAGGACGTGCCACACGGTGCCGGACCCGGACGACGGGAGCCAGCCCAGATACACGGAGAAGAAGAGGATCAGGAGCAGGCCGACCAGGAACGACGGCACCGACAGCCCAAGGAGGGCGAAGATCTTGCCGGCGCTGTCCCACCAGCCGTTCAAGCGCACGGCCGCGACGATCCCGCTCGGGATCCCGATGACGAGCGAGAACGTCATCGCCACCACCGCGAGCGCGAGCGAGTTCGGCAGCCGGGAGAAATAGAGTTCGAGCACCGGCGTTCGGTAGTAAAACGACTGCCCGAAATCGCCGCGGACGATCTGGCTGAGGAAGGTCCAGTACTGCACGAGGAGCGGGCGGTCGAGGCCGAGCTGCTGGCGGAGCGCTTCCATGTCGGCGCGACTCGCGCCTGGCTCGAGGAGGAGCACGGTGGGATCGCCGGTGACGCGGACGAAGAAGAAGATCGTGAACGAGAGGAGGACGAGCGAGAGCGCCGCGTAGCCGACGCGACGCACGATGAAGCGTTTCATGGCGCTGCCGGACACGACCGTGAGGAACCGATCATGCGCTCATGTCCTCCGCGACGCTGGGACAGGGACACCGGATCTCACGACGACGGAAAGGTATCGGCGATTATCGCCAAATCGTCTTTCCTGTCAACCTGGAGCCACGCGCGGCGCCGTCGTCAGGCCGGTAACTGCTCGTACATGTCGTGCACGTCCCGGCCGTGGAACCGCGCCACGTGGTTGGTCGGCGGCACCGGCTCCTCGTAAAAGAACTCCGGCAGCTCGTCGTCCCTGTCCGTGAACCCCGCCCGGCGGTTGAACTCGTGCTCGAGGCGCAGGGTTTCCCGGCCCAGCGCTGCGAAGAAGTCCGTGGTGAGCTGGGTGCCGTGCGCCGCGTTCAGGGTGGAGGCGAGGAACTCGAGATTCGTCTCCGTCACCGTGCGCCCGAAGATGCAGAGGCCGAGGGAGTCGGTGGCGGCGGCGTTGGTCTGGGCCACGAGACTCTGGCTGATGAGCGACGGCCCGTCCATCTCCCGGGTTTTCAGACGCGGGAGGTTGCCGGTGGTGTGATCGGCGCCCTGCGCGGTCGCCATCATCGAGATCCCGGTTGCTTCCACCACGCGCGGGTCATAGGCGCTGATCGCCTGCTTCTTGATGACGGGCACGCGCCGGACGTGGTAGTGCTCGCCCACCCGCGCCGTTCCCTGCGCCCACAGCCGCCCGTTCGGCGTCCCCGCGCGGATCTCGGCCAGACAATCGGCCATGAACGCGGCGTCCCCGAACGCGCCCAGCCCCGCTTCCATGAGCACGCCCAGCATGGCACCGAGCTCGATGGTGTCCACGCCGAGGTCATTGGCGAGGAAGTTGAGCTGCGCGAGGTCGTCGGGCTCGGTGAGGCCGCAGTTGCTCCCGAGCAGTCCGAGCGTCTCGTACTCCACCGGCGAGACGACTTCCTTGCCGTTCGCGTCGTGATAGACGTTGCTGCACTGGATGACGCAGCCGGGCATGCACGCGTGCGTCTGCTCGCCCCCGCGCGATGTGTTGAGGGGGCCGATGTATTCCGCCCCCATCTTGAACGCCTCGCCCGCCTTCAGATCCGCGAGCTGGCCCGCGCTGAAGTTGCGCACGGGAAGGCCGCCCATGTAGTTCTGGACGTCGGCCATGCCCATGGTGCCGAGCTTCGCGTAGAAGTTCGCCACCACGCCGTCCGCCTGTAGCAGCTTCGCGTAGTCCTTGATGCCGGCGTTGACCTTCTTCGGATCTTCGAAGGGCGGGATCTTGTCCTGGTCGACGACGATCGCCTTCACCTTCTTCGATCCCATGACGGCGCCCACGCCGCCGCGCGCGGCCAGACGTGACGGCCGGCCGTCCTTGTCGGTGAACGCGATGCCGGCGATGAGGCCCTCGTACTCGCCCACGGGGCCGCACAGCGCGAAGGCGACCTTCTTTCCGTACTTCGCCTGCAGCATGCGACCGGCTTCGAAGTTCCCCTTGCCAAGGTAGGGCGTGGCATCGTCGAAGGCGACCTCGCCGCCCTTCTTCAGATGGATCACCACCCAGTCGGGGGAGGCGTCGTGGAGGGTGAAGCCGGCGATCTTGAGTTGGCCCAGCGCGTAGCTGAAGGTGCCGCCGCCGTTTGCTTCCTTCACGCCTCCCGTGAGCGGGCTGCGGCACCCGACGCTCGTGCGGTTGGCGTTCGAGAAGCTCGTCCCCGCGAAGGGCCCCGCCGAGAAGATCAACGGATTCGCGGGCGACAGGGGATCGACGGTGGCGGCGCCCGTCTCGAGAAGTGTCTTCGCGATCAGATATCGTCCCGCCTTCACGATCGCGTCGCCGTTCAACTCCCGACGCTCGATCGTGCGGTCGTTGAGCCGGATGTCGTAGTACGTGCGCATCGGACACTCCTCGGTTGGTGATTTTCGGGCACCGCCCGTGATGCCCCGCGGGGGGCCGATCCCCTTTATATACCCGGTCGGCGGATCCGGCACCTCCCTCCCCCCGGCGCGCGCGCGGAGCCCGCTCGTCGAGGCGTCGTCGAATAGATTGTCGCCGCCGGCTGGCTACTTCCTCACCGCCGCCGCTCCCGCCGGCTCGCTGGAAATCGCCGCAACCTGTTGGTTCCACGAGCGGTTGAACCGTGGCATCGCCGTTGCTCTTCTCCCGGTCGCGCAGACGGAACCGAGGCCGCCACGGGGGCGGCAATCACGATAGGGGGAACGGGGCATGGTACTCCGGGGATTGCTGATCGCGATGTTCGGGCTGACGTTCGTCACGGCGGCGCACGCCGAGGGCCTGACGGAAGTGCTGCAATCGGGACGCATGACGGTGGTGCGGGTCGACGGGCAGACCGGCGAGGTCGTCTACCGCCGTGCGAATGCGATTGGTCGGTTCTCTGCTCCCACGCACGATCTGCGGCGCATGTCCGTGGGCGACACGATCAAGCTCGATTCCGCGGGCGCGGTGGTGATCCTCCGGACGGCCGCCGACGACATGGGGAGCCCCGAGTAGCGTGTCCGCGTTCGTCAGGATGCCGATGGCGATGGCCCGCGCCGCTCGCTGATCGCGAGACGCGCGCGGGTCGCCGCTTCCGGCGGCCTCGCTCCCACCGTTCTTCGCTCTCCTCTCCGTCGAATCCGCCGACGCCATCTCCCTCCCCGCGCTCGCGCGACGGTGGGATAATGCGAGCCCACGGGAGGCGCACGTGGAGAAAAAGATCATGTTCGTGGGGGCGGGGGCGATCGGCAGCTATCTCGGAGCGTTCCTGTCGCGGGCCGGTCACGAGGTGACCCTGGTCGACACCTGGGCCGAGCAGGTGGAGACGATCCGCAAGCACGGGCTCACGGTCACCGGACCTCACGACACGTTCCAGGCTCACCCCGCTGCCGTGCACGTCAACGACGCCGCCCGTCTCGGCACCGACTACGACATCGCGGTGGTGGCGATGAAGGCGTACGACACGGAATGGGCGGCGCAACTTGCCGTGCGCCACCTTGGACCCGACGGCTACGTCGCGGCCGCCCAGAATTGCTGGACCGACCCTGCCATCGCGGCCGTGGTGGGCGCGCACCGCGCGGTGGGCCTGGTGATGTCCAAGATCGGCGTCGCCCTGTGGAAGCCCGGCCACGTCGAGCGTGGCCACGAGCGAGGGGAAGGGTCCGGCCACGACGTGTTTCGCGTGGGCGAGCACGACGGCAGCACCACCGCGCGGGCTACCGAGCTCGCCTCCATCCTGTCCGTCATCGACGGCGCGCGCGTCACCGACAATCTCTGGGGCGAGCGCTGGGCCAAGCTCTGCCAGAACGCGATGGGCAACCCCGTCCAGGCCATGAGCGGGCTCGGCAGCATGGAGATCGTCTCCAGCGAGGTGGGCCGCGCCATCACCATTCACCTGGCGGCGGAATCGGCGCGCGTCGGAATGGCGCTCGGCTATCGCGTGCCGAAGTTCGGGGGCGCGCCCGTCGAGCAGTGGGCGGATGCTGGCCGGCGGACGACCTACGACGCGCTCGACCAGATGCTGACGCCGGCGGCGTCGGGGAGTCGCCGCAACTGGCGGGCGTCGATGGCCCAGGACGTGGTCAAGGGCCGGCGCACCGAGATCGATTTCATGAACGGCCACGTGGTGGGGCGCGGTCGTGAGCGCGGCATCCCCACGCCCGTGTCCGCCGCCACCGTCGACGTCGTGCACGAGGTCGAGCGCGGGACCACCGCGCCCGATCCGCAGAACATTGCGACCGTGCTGCGGCGCGCCGGCGTCTGAGCGGTGACGGCGCCGGACCTTGCCGCTCGGTCCGGCGCCCCGACCGTCATGCCGCTGACGACGAAAGGACTACTTCTGGGCGTTCTTCCGCTTCCGAGCCCATCCACCGATACCGGCCAAGCCAGAACCGAGCAACAGAAGCGAGGCCGGCTCCGGAACGGGCGTGCCGGGCCGCTCACCACCGAAGAGCGAGGTGGCGCCTCCCGGAAAGCCGCTCACGCTTCCGATGTGCACGGCCGCATCGACGTCGCTGGCGCCGTTGGCACCGGTCGTGAAGAACATGTCCCGCGTGAGGTTCGTGGCGCCCGCGCTCAGCAGCAGCGTGGCCGTCGTGGAGGTGCCGATGTTGCCGGTCGCCGGAATGTCGATGTCGAAGCAATTGACGCAGCCGTCGGCGTTCACGTTGTTGAGGCTGAACGTCAACGTACTGGCATCACCGGAGACGGTGAGTCCGGGGTCGCTCAGGAGCGTGGTGTTCAGCATCAGTTCGAGGACCTTCCTCGGGCTGGAGTCGCTGTTGGGATTCAGCGTCACCACGATCTGGACGTCCGTGCCCGTCCCCCCGGTGTTGCTCGAGATCGTGTCGAACGTGATCGTCCCGAGGTTTGCGCTGTTCTGGCAGACGCCATCGCTGAAGATACAGTTGATCGGGCTGACGATCGGCTCCGCCTGCGCCTGGTCCGTGGACAGCCCCCCCACGAGCACAAACAATGCGGCCGCGACGACAAAGAGAAATCTGGCGCTTTTCACTGCAGAACCCCCCTATAAATGATCTGACCGACCCGGCCGGGAAGCCGCCTATCGTCTTCCCCGGATCGCCACCTCGCGCTAGGCGCACAGCACATTTGGCGCCATGCGTGGAAGTGCTTACAGATTGGGCTCTTAGAGGCCTTGAGGTGCTACCCGCCTTCGAGCATGAAAGAAAGCACGACAGTGACAGGAAAAGCAACAGTCGAGACGGAGGAAAGCCATCGCGTGGCCGGTGCGGTCTCTCCGCAAACGGCCACACGATGGGGAGGAGACGACGCGGACCTAGCTTACCGCCGCGCCACCACGGCGCCGCCGAGACCAGAAGCCGAAGGCGCCGAGGGCGCTTCCGAAGAGCAAAAGCGTACCAGGCTCGGGCACCGCGGCCGGTACCGCGCCGGCGGTGATCGATCCGAGATTGAAGGTCTCGGGGCCGCCGGTCGCCTCCGCGGCTGAACCAGAAAGGGCGACGCGAAGAGCGCCGATCTGCGCTGCGCTCAAGCCGAGGGCGGCGATGGTCGAGTTGAGCTGATTCGCTTCCGTGGTGTCGAGCCGGAAGACGAATCCTTCCTTGCCGATGCCCGTGAAGGTGGCGGCGAAGTTCACCGCCGCCTGCAACGAGGCATCGAAGATATCGGTGTTGCCGTTGAAGATGCTCAGCCGCAGGCCGGTCACCGTGACGGAGTTCCCGGCGGGTTCCGCCGCGTTGAAGATGATTGCGATCTGCGGCCCGACGTTGCTCGTGATGCCGACGGCGCTCAGAGGCTGCGTTTGCGTCTGGCTACTCCCCGTTTTCACGTCGCCGAAGGTCACCGGAGTGTTGGGCGCGAGCACGCCCTGATCGGAAGTAACGTCGGTGCCACCGCTCCGGGTGACGCTGCCGGATTCCAGACTCGTGCTGCCTGGACTCTGGAACGTGAGGACGGTCGCCACCGCACCGATTCCCGATCCTGTGACGCCGATGGCCTGATCGAAGATGAGGCTTGCTTCGGCGGGAGCTATCCACGCGCTGTACGCCAGCAGCCCCGCTACGACAACCGCTAAGCCTTTTCTCACACGGACCTCCTTCACTGATGCGTCCTCGCTCACCACGAAGTCCCTTGACAGCAGGCTGGGTGCCAACACGCCAGCAAATAGCTCGCTTCCGGGCAGGCCGATTCTCTCAGTTGCGACGGCTACTTCGCGGACGCCGGTAATCGGTGCCCTCGTCGACGTGGGCCGGCTACCGGCGGCGTTGTAGGAAATAGGGCTCTGAGTGTTCGGATGCTGACACCCGCCGCGGTCGCCGCTCACCGCTCTCAGGAATCTCGCGGCCGCACCGGCCGCGTCTGTCAAAGTGCTCCGGGGACGGCTCGAATCCCGTCGTCGCGGGCGTGGTCTAACCGCGCAACTCGGGGACAATCCAGAGTGGTCGCTCCCCGCGCGCCACGCGCTCCACGTTGTCGAAGGCGTTTCGGAAGGCCTTCGCCCAGTTGTCCCAGGTGGGTCCCGCCATGTGGGGGCTGAACACGACGTTCTCGAGGCCGAAGAGCGGATGGTTGGCGGCGGGCGGCTCTTCCACCATCACGTCGAGTCCCGCGCCCGCGAGGCGACCTCCCGCGAGCGCTGCGTGCAGGGCCGTCTCGTCCACCACCGGCCCGCGGCAGGTGTTGATCAGGATGGCCGACGGCTTCATGAGCGCGAGCTCGCGCGCGCCGATCATGTTGCGGGTAGCCGTCGTGAGGGGCACGTGCAACGACACCACGTCGGCGCCGCGCAGCAGCTCCGGCATGAGCGCGAAGCGCACGCCCAGCGCATCCTCGGCGTCCTCGGCGAGACGCACGATGTCGTAGTACTCGATCCGCATCCCGAAGGCCCGCGCGCGCCGCACCACCTTCTTGCCGATGGTGCCGAGGCCGACGATGCCGAGCGTCTTGCCCTCGAGCTCGTAGAGACGGTGGGACGCGAAGTCTCCGACGCGCCACTTTCCCGACACCACGTTGGCGTGGTGCCAGGCGAGCTTGCGGTACACGGCGAGCATCAGGAGCATCGTGTGCTCCGCCACCGCCACCGAGTTGGCGCCGCCGTTGTTGGCGATCGGCACGCCGGCGCGGCGCGCCGCCTCCAAGTCGCACCTGTCGTAGCCGGCGCTGATGAGCTGCACGAGCTTGAGGCGCGGCCCGCCCCGGTAGAACTCGGCCGCGATGCCCTGCCGTGCAAAGCCCATGTAGTACTCCGCGTCCTTGAGGGCGGCGTCGAACTCCGGCGTGCCCTGGTCGGCCACCACGAGCTCGAAGCCGGGCGGGACGAGGCCGCGGGCGACGTCGAGGACGGGAGACGGGAGCTTCGGCGAGAAGGCGATCTTCGTGGTCACGGCGCTGACCTCCGGAGCGAGACGTGGTTTCGGGACGGAACCATACACGACATCGATTGCTCCGGCCAGCCGTTCGTCGGGCGATCGAGCGCGCCGCCTCGCCGAGCCGGCGGCGCCCTCCCGCCGGCGCGCGGGCGGCCCCCGAGGCCCGGCTTCAGTGGCGCGCGATCGATGAGGCGGCGAGCGGGGCGGGCGCCGGCTCGGCGTGGGGGGCGCGACGGCGCCGCGAGCGCCAGCGCAAGAGACTCGGACCGTGGGCCCAGGCATCGAGGTAGATGTAGACGACGGGCGTGATGTAAAGGGTGAGAAGCTGCGAGAGCAGCAGACCACCGACCACGGCGAGACCAAGCGCGCGTCGCGCGTCGGCACCGGCCCCCAACCCGAGTGCGATGGGCAGCGTGCCGAGGAGGGCGGCCATCGTCGTCATCATGATGGGACGGAAGCGGAGCAGACAGCCCTGATGGATGGCCTCGGCGGCCGACATGCCGCCGCGCTCCGCCTCCAGAGCGAAGTCGATCATCATGATGGCGTTCTTCTTCACGATCCCCACCAGCATGATGATCCCCACGAAGCCGTAGACGTTCAGCTCGGTACCGAACAGCATCAGCGTCAGCAACGCCCCCACGCCCGCCGACGGCAACCCGGAGAGGATGGTGATGGGGTGCACGAAGCTCTCGTAGAGGATGCCGAGCACGATGTAGATGATGAGGATCGTCGCGAGCAGCAGCAGGCCCTGCCCTTTGAGCGAATCCTGGAACGCCTGCGCCGTCCCCTGGAAGCTCATGTTGAGCGTCGCCGGCGGCCGGAGCTCCCGGCGCACGCGATCGACGTCCGCCACCACCTGGCTCAGCGACACGCCGGGCTTGACGTTGAAGGAGATCGTGACCGACGGGAGCTGCCCTAGGTGCGTGACCGTGAGCGGTCCCACACCGGTCGTGATCGTCGCCACCGCGCCGAGGGGAACGAGGGCACCGTTCGTGGACCGTATGTAGAGCCGCGAGAGCGCGCTCGGATCGCGCTGGTACTGCGGGTCGACCTCGAGGATCACCCAGTACTGATTCGACGGCGTGTAGATCGTGGAGACCTGCTTGGAGCCGTAGGCGTTGTACAGCGCGGACTCGACCTGATCGGCGCTGACGCCGAGCGCGGATGCCTTGCTCCGGTCGATGTCCACGGTGACGGTCGGACTCTTGATCTGGAGGTCGGTGTTCACGTCCTGGAGCGTCGGCAGACCCCGCAATTTCTCGAACAGGATGGGCGCCCAGTGGTAGAGCTCCTGGAGATCGGTGTCCTGGAGCGTGTACTGGTAGAGCGCCTTCGTGAGCTGGCCGCCGATCCGGATCGTCGGGAGGTTTTGCGGGTAGACGTTGATGCCGGGGACGGCGGTGAGCTTCGGTCTCAGCTCCTGGATGACCTTCTCCACGGGCGGGCGCTGGTCATGCGGCTTGAGGCGGATGAACATGCGGCCGGTGTTCGGCACGATGTTGGAGCCGCCGGCGCCGATCGAGGACATGAACTGCTCCACGTAGGGATCCTTGCGCACGATCTCCGCCACCGCCTGCTGGCGGTCCCGCATGGCGTCGAAGGAGATGTCCTGGGCGGCCTCCGTGAACGCGAAGATCTGTCCCGTGTCCTCGTTCGGGATGAATCCCTTGGGAATGACCGTGAACAGGTACGCGGTCACGATCAGGGTGAGGGCGAGCACGCCCATCATGAAGGGCCGGTGGCGCAGCACCCACTGCAGCGTCCAGTCGTAGCTGCGCAGCATCCCATCGAAGAAGCGCTCCGACATCGTGTAGAGCCGTCCGTGCCGGTGCGACGGCGGCCGGAGGAAGCGGCTGCACAGCATCGGCGTGAGCGTGAGCGAGATCACGCCCGAGACCAGCACCGCCACCCCGATCGTGACGGCGAACTCGTGCAGGAGACGGCCGACCACACCTCCCATGAAGAGCACCGGGATGAAGACGGCGGCGAGGGAAAGCGTCATGGACAGAATCGTGAATCCGATCTCGCGCGCGCCCTTGAACGCGGCCTCCATCCGGCTCTCGCCCGCCTCCATGTGGCGCACGATGTTCTCGAGCATGACGACGGCGTCGTCCACCACGAAGCCCACGCAGAGCGTGAGGGCCATCAAAGACAGGATGTCGATCGTGTAGCCGAGCACGTACATGACCGAGAACGTGGCGATGATCGAGAGCGGCACGGCCAGGCTCGGGATGATCGTTGCCGACAGATTCCGCAAGAAGACGAAGATCACGAGGACGACGAGCGCGATGCTGAGGAGGAGCGTGAGCTCCACGTCTCGCACCGACTCGCGAATGGCCACGGACCGGTCGTAGAGGACGGACAGGCGGACGGACGCCGGCAACTGCACGCGGAAGGTCGGGAGCAGCGCCTTGATGGCGTCGACCACTTCCACCGTGTTGGTTCCGGGCTGCCGCTGGATGGCGAGGATGACGGCGCGCTCGTCGTTGTACCAGCTCGCGACCTTGTCGGTCTGCACGCCGTCGATCACGCGCCCCAGCTCTTCCAGCCGCACCGGTGACCCGTTGCGATAGGCGACGATCAGCGGCCGGTAGGCGGCGGCATCCAAGAGCTGTCCCGTCGCCTGCACGTTGTAGGCCTGGCGATCGCCGTAGAGCGTGCCGGTGGGCCGGTTGACGTTGCCGCGCGCGATCGCCTGCTCGACCTCGTCGATGCCGATGCCCCGCGCCGCCAGCGCGCGTGGATCCACCTGGACGCGCACCGCGTACTTCTGCGAGCCGAAGACCACCACCTGCGCCACGCCGCTGATGGTGGAGATTCGCTGCGACAGGTACGTGTCCGCGTACTCGTTGACGGTGTAGAGCGGCAGCGTCGGCGAGCTCAGCGACAGGTAGAGCACGGGCTGATCGGCCGGGTTGACCTTCTGGTACGTGGGCGGTGTCGGCATGCCGGGCGGGAGCAGCGTGAGCGCCTTGGTGATGGCGGCCTGGACGTCCTGGGCGGCGGCGTCGATGTTGCGGTCGAGCGTGAACTGGATGGTGATCTGGGTGAGGCCGATGGCGCTCGTGGACGACATCGAGTCGATGCCCGCGATCGTCGTGAACTGGCGCTCCAGCGGCGTGGCCACCGCCGACGCCATCGTTTCCGGGCTCGCGCCCGGCAGCGAGGCCGAGACCTGAATGGTGGGGAAGTCGACGTTGGGAAGGTCGCTCACGGGCAGCAGGCGGAAGCCCATCAGGCCGGCGAGCATCAGGGCCGCCATGAAGAGGCTCGTGAGCACGGGTCGGCGGATGAAGAGGTCGGTCACGACGCCTTCGGTCCCTTGATGTCGACCTTCGTCCCCGGCGAGAGCCTGAGCTGGCCTTCGGTCACCACCCGCTCGCCGGGGGCCACGCCGCTCTCGATCACGCTCAGGCCAGCCACTTGGCGGCGCACCTTCACGGGCCGCGACTCGACGGTTTGATCCGGCTTCACCACGAACACGAACGTCCCGCGCTGTCCGGGCTGGACCGCCTGCGACGGCACGAGAAGAGCCCCCGGCTCGGTGGTGAGCGTGAGGAGCACGTCCAGGAATTGCCCCGGCCACAGGGCGTTGTCCTCGTTCGGGAACGTCGCCTTGATCTGGAGCGTGCCCGTGCTGGCATCGACCGTGTTGTTGACGAACGTCAGCTCACCCCGCTCCGGTGGACGCGCGCGATCCGGCGTCACCTCCACGCGAAGCCGCGTGGAGGCACCGTAACGATTGATGTCGGCGAGGTACTGTTCCGGGACCGCGAAGGAGACGTAGATCGGGCGCACCTGCGTGATCACGACCATCGGGTTGTCGTCGTTGGCCTTCACCACGTTGCCGATCTGGACGAGGATGTTGCCGGTGCGCCCGTCCATGGGGGCGCGGATGGTCGTGTACTCGAGCTGGACGCGGGCGTTGTCGGCCATGGCCTCGTCGGCGACGATGACCGCGCGCGCGTTCTCCACCGTCGCCTGCGCCGCCTGCGCGGAGGCGCGCGCGTTCTCGACGGCAGCGCGGTCGGCCGCGACGGTCGCCTCGAGGGCGGCCGCGTTCGTGCGGAACTGCTCGTACTGCTCGCGGGCGATGAGCTCCTTGTCCACGAGCTCGCGGTAGCGCCGTTCCTGGGCGCGCGCGTTCTCGAGCTGGGCAAGGTCGCGCGTGACGTTGGCCTCCGCTTGCTGGACTTCGGCCCGGCGCTGAACCAGCGCCGCCTCCGCCTGTCGGAGCTGCGCGCCGTCGCGGACGACGTTGGCCTGCGCCTGCCGGAGCGCGGCCTGGAGCGGACGGGGGTCGATCGTGAAGAGCACGTCGCCTTTCTTCACGTCCTGACCTTCACGAAAGCCCACCGCGAGGACCTGGCCGCTGATCTGCGACTTCACGGAGACCGTGGTGTAGGCCTGGACGTTCCCGACCGCGCTCACCTGCACGGGAACGTCCTTCTGCACCACCTCGCTCACGGTGACGGGCACCGCGGGCGGCGCCGGCCCCTTCTGAGCGGGCGTTCCGGCGGCGCGATCCGAGCACGCGACACCCGCCGTTCCCGCCAGGAGCACGATCAGACACGAGGCCGTCCGCCGAAGGTTCACGCCTTGTCCTTGGCGGCGGTGGCGAGCGCCGCTTCCACGAACAGCTCCAGGCCCTTGAGCACTTGCTGGCGGTCGTCGGCCGCCATCGTGGCCACCACGCGTTCGAGGCCACGCATGCGGACGGCCTGGAGCTCCTGTGCGATGGCCATGCCCTTGCTCGTGGGCTCCAGCACGTACACGCGACGGTCGGCGGGATCATCCGCGCGCACGATGAATCCCTTCTCCTCCAGCCGATCGACTATGTGCGTCACCGCGGGCAACGTCACCCCGAAGGCCTTGGCGACGTCGCCCATGTGGCAGCGTGGGTGCTCGCCTACGTAGAACAGGACTTGCGACTGGGCATACGTGAGGTCGAGCCGCGACGACTTCTGCCAGAGGAGCTGTCGGAACGTGGTGGTGCCGAGCGTGTTCAACAGATCGAGGAGCCGCTCGGAATCCCGCGACACGGTGCGGCCACTCGCACGCCGGATGGACGTCATGCCCTGAACGCTACAGTGGCTAAATAGTTTAGTCAATTAAGAGTCGGGGCAGCGCCGGCCTGCTACGCGGATCTTCGCGGGACGCGACGATTTCAGGGGCGGCGAGCGGAGGGCCCGAACGACGTTACAGCGCCGCCGCGTCCGGTCCATCCGGGGGGAGACGCGACCGGGGCGACGGCGGTTACGACACGCGTCGTCTACTGCTGAGTTCTGGGCGCGACCTGGATCCAGACTTCGGGGCAGGTCTGGACGTCGGGGTAATACTTCTCGGCGCTCGCGCAGTAGTACCAGTAGCCCTCCTGGTTCTGCGACTGCGACACGGCAGGCGGGACATAGACCGGAGGCTCCTGCGCGACGGCCGGCGGCGTGTAGTAATACGGATAGCCGGCGTAATATGGATAGCCGGCGTAATAGGGATACCCCGCGTAGTACGGGTAGCCCCAGGGACCCCACACGAAGGCCGGCCCGACACCGACGAACACGCGGGAATGGAAGTGGCCGCCGTGGTGGAAGCCTCCACCATGCCCGCGACCGTTCCACGCGTCGCTCGGGGCCGCGAAGGCCAGCGACAGACCCGCCACGATGGTCACGATGACCGCGACGGATAGGAATCTCTTCATAGACGCCGTCCTCCTCCCTCGCTTGCGATTCAGACGGTGGTGGCCTCCCCCGATATTCTTTCGCTGCTTTAAGGATACTCCAGAAAACGGGCGGCCCCCAGGTTTGTCCCGGGACGCCGCCCGCTGCTTGCTTCGATATTCCGAGCGCTTAGGATCCCCCTCCGCCGAGCTGGTGCATCTCCTGTCGCAGCTCGTTCATGCGGCGGCGGGCATCGGCCGCCTTCGAGATCTGCTCGGGGGTGAGGATGTTCCGGATCTCGAGCGCGACCTGGAGCGACTCCGCGCTGAGCTGCTCGCGAAGCTGGCTGATCTTCTGCGTGAGCGGCGCCAACTCACCGGGCTGGACGGCGGCGGGAGCGAGGAGCCGGTCGTTGAGCTGGGCGCGGGTATCCCGCAAATCGCGGTTCAGCTCCTGGAAGCGCGGGCGATGGTTCATCACGACCTGCCGGACCTGGGTGCGCTGGGCGTCCGTGAGACCGAGGCTCCTCAGCATGAAAGGCGACATGAACGAGCCGCGCTGCCAGCCGCCATGCCCGGGAGCGGCGTGGGCGGGGGCGACGGCCACGCCTGCACTCAGCGCAAGGGCAGCGGCGACCGCGGAGAGTGTCGTCATTCGTCTCATCGAAGATCTCCTTTGTAGGTGCTGTTGTTTGACGGCACGAGGATTCATTCGTCGTGCCCACCGGCGCCATCGCCGGAAAGTGCGACCGTGGAGAGCGGTTCGGTGAAGTCGGTGTCTGTGGCGTCCACGCCGACCGTCGTCGACGTGTCGTCGAGGACCGCGGAGACCTCGCGGAGGAAATGCGCGATATCGGCGTCCACGCGCTCGGATTGGAGCGGCCGCACCACCGGGCGCGAGAACGCCGCTTGGCCAATGAGGACGACAGCGACCGCGGCGGCGGCGGTGGCCACGGGCAACCAGCGGCGGTAGATGGGCCGCGGTGTCGCGGACCTCAGCGGGGGCGCCTCGTGAAGCTGAGCGCCGATGAGAGCGAGGTCGTCGACGAGAGCTCGATAGCGATCCGTGCACACGGCACAGACGCTCAGGTGTGCGAGGTGTTCGACGTTCGGCGTCTCGTACCGAAGATCCACGAGCTTGTCGTCGCTCAGGCAGCGCCTCATCGATAATCCCCCAGCGCCTTGCGCAGGCTCTGAACCGCGCGGAAGAGGTGTTGCTTCACGCTTCCCGGCGAGAGCCCCAGCGCCTCCGCCACCTCCGCCGTCGGCCATTCTTCGAAGTGCCGCAGCGCGAAGACTTCGCGCTGGCGACGAGGCAGCGCGCGAAACGCCTCCCAGACCCGCGTCCCCAGCTCTCCTCCAAGGCTCCAGCGTTCCGGTGTCGGTCCGGTGGCCACGAGACTCATCGCGCTCGCATCCTCAGATCGGCGCGTCCACCGCCACCACCATGAGCGGCGGCGATCGTGGCACGCGTTGATGGCGACGCGGGTGAGCCACGCGGCCTCGGGTCCCGGCGCGGGCGGGCGTTGCATCAGCTTCATGAAGACTTCTTGCGCCACGTCCTGCGCCTCCATCGGATCGTCGAGAAGGAGCCGGCACAGCCGCACCAGTCGCGGAAACTGCTCCCGATACAGCGTCTCGAACCCGGTTTCGGGAGCACAGCGGGTCGTTCCGGCTCCGCCCATCTGCTTGAACAACGAAGCGGCTCGGCTCCGGGTTGACATGCCGGGCGGCTCAGCGGCGTCCGTGGTCGCGGTCCTTCGCCGAATCGTCCCGGTGCCGCGGCGCGGCTTTCGCATCGCCGCGTGCGGCCGGTCCGTTCCCGTGGACGGCGGCGCGTTCGCTGTGATTTCTGTCGTCACGGCGCACCTGATCGGGACGCGGGCGCGCAAACGTTGGCGCCGGTGGCGCGGGCATCGGCGCCGGTGACGGCATGGGTGCTGCGGGTGCTCGTGACACCCGCGGCGAGATCGGCGCCGGGGATCGTGGGGCGGCCGGCGCGCGCGGCGATGTCGCCGGAACGCTGATGCTCGGGGTCTCGCGCCGATCCCGTGGTGGCGGTGGCGTGCCCCTGTCCGCCCGCACACGCCAGCGCTCTCCGTCCCGCGCGTCGATACGAGCGAGGCGCGCGGGGTCGACGCGACGCCGCGTGAAATCGTCGCTTCGGACCGTTACGACGCTGTTCCTCACGGCGGCGTTGCGGTAGGCGCTCGGAGTGGCTCGGCGTGCTTCGTGTCTTCCCCACCACGGCACCACCGGCTCTCGCCAGCCGAGCGGCACCCAACTGACGGGCCCACCGCCGCTGATGACGCGAGGGGACGGCGGCGAGAGGAACGCGACCAGCGCCGGTGCGTACGCCCAACGTCCGCTCACGACACCGGGTGCCCACGCCCATGCGCCACTGACGAACACCCAGCGCCCGTAGTGATATGGCGCCCACCCCCACGGCGCGGCGTCGACCCACGTCCAGCCGTAGGCGGGATCGGTGATCCAGCGACCGCTGCTGTACGGAGTCCAGTCGTTCGTCACGCCCACCGGAACCCAGACCGCCCCGTACTCGTCGGTGACGCGCCAGTCGCCGTACTGGTCGAGGTCGCTGGCGCCGTACACGCCCGGCGCGACGTAACGCGCACTGGCGGCGGCTACGAGGTGATCCGTCCGCGCGTGATTCCAGTCGTCCCAGACGTCGGGCGCGGGGGCACGCTCACGGGTGACGCCCGGCGCTACGCTGGTCACCGTGATGCGCTCGCCGGGACCGACGAGAACGGTCTCGCCCGTGACGCCGGCCATCGCGGCGCGGCCGGTCCGCGTGGTAAAGGTCGTGGCGGCGGGGGTGACATCCGTTCGGTAGTAGCCGGCGCTGTTCAGCGTGTAGATCGCGTGAGGGGTCTCGATCGTCACCGTCTGGCCGTCGAGATTCCGGAAATCGAGCGCGACGTGGCCCCCGCCCACGCCGAGCCGGAGGTGATCGGCTTCTCGCGCGGTGAGGACGAGCTGCGTGTCGCCCCAGCCGCGCACGAAGCCTTGCGGCGCGATCTGGATCTCGATGCTGCCAGCGTGAGAGGTGACGAGCTGGTCGCCAGACGCCAGCGGGGTGTTCAGCTCCGCGGGCGCCCACTCCGAGGTCCCCGGCCGCCAGAACGAGACGCCGCCTTCGACGAGGCTGAGCCGCGGAGGCGTCAGCCCGATGCGATCGGCGTCGTCGGTCCCGGCGCCGGCGGCGGACGCCGCCCCCAGCATGATGGGAACAGCGAGCAGTACTGCTTGGAGCCGTCGCCGAACGCGCATCGCCCCCTCCTCTCGCACGCTTCGTGAGACGGAGGGGGCCGCGCGCGCATTCGGGCGGCGACGGGCGAGAGCCGGGGATCAGCCGCCCGCGGCCTGCTTGGCCGCGCTCAAGGCGGCCTCGTAGTTGGGCTCGGTCGTGATTTCCTTGACGTATTCGACGTGGCGCACCATGCCGTCCTTGTCGATCACGAACACCGCGCGCGCGTCGAGACCGGCGAGCGGTCCTTCCTTGATGAGCACGCCATAGCTCTGGCCGAACGCGCGATCACGGAAGTCCGAGAGCGTCTTGACGGCGTTGACCCCCGCCGCCGCGCACCAGCGCTTCTGCGCGAACGGGAGGTCCATGCTGATCGTCCACACCTCCACGCCGCCGAGCTTCGCAACTTCCTGGTTGAACCGGCGCGTCTCGGTGTCGCATACGGGCGTATCGAGCGACGGCACCGAGGAAAGAATCACGACCTTGCCCCGGCCATCGGCGAGCTTCACGGGTTGCAGTGAGACGTCGACGGCGGCGAAGGACGGCGCCGCTTGTCCGGCGTGGACCTCCTGCCCCGACAACGTCACGGGATTTCCTTTGAACGTGACCGCTCCACGTCGCTCGTCCGCCATGAGTCGTACCTCCTTCGGAATGATCGAACCGCGCGCAGCATACGCCCCGCGGCGGGGGTTCGCCACCGGCGCGCGGGCAAAAGTCGGTCCGCGTTGGGCGTATGATCCGGGCCCATGGCTCGGCCTCCCGTGTACGACGACATCGGCCGCGGCTACACGACGACGCGCCAAGCCGACCCCCGGATCGCCGACGCCATCCGAGCCGCGCTCGGCGGCGCTCGCAGCGTGTTGAACGTGGGTGCGGGCGCCGGTTCCGTCATCGTGACCTGGGATCCGGCCGCGCGCGACACCTTCTGGCTCACGGCGCACTACCTCCCCGAGATCGTTCACTTCGACGTCGCGCGCTTTCCGGCCCTCGACGTATTCGGGCGGCACTTCGGCGACGTGCGCGTGGAGCCGCTGCTCATCCCGCACGATTGCTCGGACGGTTTCCTCGGAGCGTTCTGGCGACGCCCGGAGGCCTACCTGATCCCGGCCGTACGTCACGCCATGTCGGGCTTCGCTCAGCTCCCGGCCGGGACCGTCGATGCCGGCCTTGCGTGCCTCGCCACCGACCTGCGCTCCGGCCTCTGGAGCGCGCGCTTCGGGGCATTGCAGGCGACGGAGAACGCGGATCTCGGCTATCGTCTCGTGGTGGCGCGCAAAGGCGCAGCATGACCGCCTCGTCGGAGACCCGACGGGCAAGGACGGAGACCTGAGATGGCGCACGGAGAGCGGATCGCAATCGTGACGGGGGCGGGCACCGGAATCGGCAAGCACGTGGCGCTTGCTCTGCTGCACGAGGGCTATTCCGTTGCCCTCGCCGGACGGCGCAAGGATCTTCTCGAAGCCACCGCGCGGGCGGCCAAGCCGGCGGGCGGTCGCGCCCTCGTGGTGCCCACGGACGTGAGCGACGCGGGGGCCGTGCAGGCGCTCTTCGCCGCCACCAAGGAGACCTTCGGTCGTCTCGACGTTCTCTTCAACAACGCGGGCGTAGGCGCGCCGCCCGTTCCCCTCGAGGACCTGACGTACGAACAGTGGAGCCGAGTGGTCGCGATCAACCTCACCGGCGTCTTCCTGTGTACACAGGAAGCCTTCAAGATCATGAAGGCCCAGCAGCCGCGCGGAGGACGCATCATCAACAACGGCTCGATCTCCGCGCACGCGCCGCGGCCGAACTCGGCGCCCTACACCGCCACCAAGCATGCGGTCACGGGTCTCACCAAGGCGACGTCGCTCGACGGCCGCAAGTACGACATCGCGTGCGGTCAGATCGACATCGGCAACGCCGCCACCGATCTCACCGCCGCCATGGCGAAGGGCGTCCCCCAGCCCGACGGATCGACCCGGTCCGAGCCGACCATGGACGTGGAGGACGTCGCGCGCGCGGTCGTGTTCATGGCGAGCCTTCCCCTCGACTCCAACGTGCAGTTCCTCACCGTGATGGCCACGAAGATGCCGTTCGTGGGCCGCGGATGAACGGAACCTCCGAGGGTTGCCTCCGCGTTTATCGCATGGGACAGTAGCGAGTCACGAGGCCATCACCATGAACAAGCGACTGATTTTTCTGAGCGTCGCGATGCTGGCGTCCGCCTCCTGGGTGGCGTCCGCCTCCTGGGTGTGGGCGGACGATGGCGAGCGCATCGCGATGGTGAACGTGCGCCTCAGCACCGAGCGTGCGGCGGCTCGAGGGTGCACGCCCATCACCAAGGTCAGCGACGAGTCCGTCAAGGACATGCGACGCAAGATCGTGCGCGTGGGTGGGAACCTCGGCGTCATCTCCTTCGGCGTGGAAGACCTGTCGGTGATCTACGCCGACGTCTACCGGTGCGATGCCGCCGCGCCCGGCGGCAGCGCGCCCAAGCGCGTTCCCCCGCCCCCGCCCGGACCGCCTCCGCCGCCGCCGCGCTAGCAGACGGGGGCGCGCCCGCGCGCCGCGCTCGCCTCCGCCGCGAGCGCGCGGACCAGCTCACCGGCCGGCATCGCGCGGGCACGGGCGACGCCGGTGCCCGCCCACAGCGAGAGGTACCGCGCGTCTCCGCGCTGGCCCGCCACCGTCCGCATGGGACGCGTGAGCGCGTTCTGCGCGGGATACGGCAAGATCG
>DASXSB010000049.1:0-7186 GCA_036506275.1 Candidatus Methylomirabilota bacterium
TCCCCGCGCGCGTGGCGAGCGCCCTCGACTATCCGACGCGCGACGCGCTCCTCGAGGACTATCGCCACCGCACGGAAGCGGTGCGTACGATGTATGCCGAGGTCATGCAGTGAGCCAGTCGCTCTACATCGTCGACGGGCATTCGCACATCTTCCGCGCCTACCACGCGGTCGGTTATCTCTCGACGTCCAAGGGTGTGCCGAGCCACGCCGTGCTGATCCTCAGCACGATGCTGTGGAAGCTCATCCGCGAGGAGAAGCCCGATTACCTCGGGATCGCGCTGGATCCGCCGGGGCCGACGTTCCGCGACGCGCTCTTCACCGAATACAAGGCCACCCGGACGGCGATGCCCGACGACCTCGCGCAGCAGCTTCCGTACGTGCGTCGCCTCTTCGAGGCGTTGCGCACACCGGTGATCGAGGTGCCGGGCTACGAGGCGGACGACGTGCTCGCCACGCTCGTCGAGCACGCGCTGAAGGTTCCGGACCTCGAGGTCGTCATCGTCACGGGCGACAAAGACCTGCTGCAGCTCGTGGGCCCGCGCGTGCGCGTGCTGTCCGTGCTGGGCCGCACGGGCGAGCGCATCGTGTACGACGAAGCGAAGGTGCGTGAGCGCTGGGGCGTGGAGCCCGCGCAGATCCCCGACGTCCTCGCCCTCATGGGCGACAGCATCGACAACATCCCAGGCGTGCGCGGCGTCGGCGAGAAGACCGCGGTCAAGCTGATCGCCCAGTTCGGCAGCGTGGACAAGCTCTACGAGCACCTGACGCTCGTGCCCGGGAAATTGCGGGAGACGCTGGCCGCCAATCGCAAGCAGGCGTTGCTTTCTCGCGAACTGGCGACGGTGAGTCGCCACGTCCCCCTCGAGTTCGATCTGGAAGCGTTCCGTCGCGTGGAGCCGGAGTGGCCAAAGCTGCGCGCGCTCTGGATGGAGATGGAGTTCACGCGGCTGGTGAAGGAGCTGCCGGCGCAGGTGGTGGCGGTGAGCGCGGAGCCGCCGGCCGTCGTCACCACCGCCGAAGAGGCGGCGGCGTGGCTGGCGCGAGTCCCCGCCACCGACCCCGTCGCGCTCGACTGGGCGGGCGATCCGCGGCCGCCGGACCCGCACATCACCGACGTCGCGGTCTTTCACCCGGCCGCGGGCTCGGCGGTTCTCGCCGGCGGCGACGCCGCCGGTGGCGCCACCGCCGCCGCCTGGCTCGGTGACCGCGCGCTCGTCATCCACGACGCCAAGCCCGTGCTGGAATCGCGGCTCGCGCGGGGGGCGGTCCTTCCCGACGTCCAGGACACGGCGGTGGCCGCCTATCTGCTCAATCCCGCGCGCGCGACGTACCGCCTCGACGAAGTCTGCATGGACGTCTTCTTCGAGTGCCCGCCCACGTTGCCGGCCCCGGACGCCGCCGGCGACCGTGGCCGCATCCTCGCCGACCGCGCGCGCTGGCTCTGGCGGTTCTGGGAGCACGCGGCCGCCGACCTCGAGGAGCGCGCGCTGGCGTCCATCTATCACGAGATCGAGCGCCCGCTCGTCCCCGTCCTCGCGTCGATGGAGCGCGCCGGCATCCGCGTGGATCCCGCGCGCCTGGAGGAGTTCGCCAAGGAGCTGGAGCGGCAGATCGACACCCTGACGCGCGAGATCTACGAGCTGGCCGGGGAGCCGTTCACGATCGCCTCTCCGAAGCAGCTCGCGCACGTGCTCTTCGAGAAGCTGAAGCTGCCGGTGATGCGCCGGACGAAGACCGGCTACTCCACGGACGCCGACGTCCTCACCGAGCTGTCCCTCGGGCATCCGCTCCCCGCCAAGATCCTCGAGCACCGCACGCTGTCCAAGCTGAAGGGGACGTACGCGGACACGCTGCCCACGCTCGTCAACGCCAAGACCGGCCGCATCCACACCACCTTCAACCAGCTCGTGGCGGCGACGGGACGGCTGAGCTCCCAGGATCCCAATCTGATGAACATTCCGATCCGCACCGAGCTCGGGCGCCGCATCCGGGCCGCCTTCATCCCGGAGCCGGGCTGGCGCTTCGTGGCCGCCGATTACTCGCAGATCGAGCTGCGCATCCTCGCCCAGCTCTCCGGCGAGCCCGCCATCATCGAGGCCTTCCAGCGCGGCGAGGACATCCACACCCGCACCGCCTGCGAGGTCTTCAAGGTGGAGCCGAAGGAGGTCACGTTCCTCCAGCGCACGATCGCCAAGAGCGCGAATTACGCCATCCTCTACGGCGTGTCCGCCTTCGGGCTGTCGCAGGCCACGCGCATCGACCAGAAGGAAGCCCAGCGCTACATCAACGACTACTTCGCCGCCCATCCGCGCGTGCGCGCCTTCATCGACAAGACGCTCGCGGACGGGCGCGAGCGTGGCTACGTCACCACCCTCCTCGGCCGCCGCCGCTATCTCCCCGATCTGCGCAGCGGCAATCCGGTCGCCCGCAACGCCGCCGAGCGGATGGCGATGAACGCGCCCGTGCAGGGGACGGCGAGCGACATGATCAAGATCGCCATGGTGCGCGTGCACGCCGCCCTCGCCGCGCGCGGCCTCTCCGCGCGCATGCTCCTCCAGGTGCACGACGAGCTTCTCTTCGAGGCGCCTCCCGACGAGGTCACGGCGGTGGAGGCGCTCGCGCGCGAGATCATGGGGGAGGCGCTCCCCCTCAACGTTCCGATCGTCGTCGACGTGAAGTCGGGCACGGACTGGTCGCAGGTCTGAGCCGCCGCATGCGACGCTTCCTGCTCGTTGGTCTCACGGGCGGGATCGCCACCGGCAAAAGCACGGTGTCGGAGATGTTCCGGGGGCTCGGCGGCGAGATCATCGACGCCGATCGCCTCGCGCGCGAGGTGGTGGCGCCCGGCGAGCCCGCCCTCGCCGAGATCGTCCGCGTCTTCGGGCCCGACGTCCTCTTGCCCGACGGCAGTCTCGATCGCAAAGCGCTGGGCGCCATCGTCTTCGGGGATACGGAGAAGCGACGGACGCTCGAGCGCATCACGCATCCCGCCATCCGCGACCGCTTCGCACACCGGCTCGCCGAGCTGGAGGCGGCCGGCTTCAGCGGCGTCGTGCTCTTCGACGCCGCCGTGCTGGTCGAGAGCGGAAACCACCGCAACATGGATCGTCTGGTCGTCGTCGTCACCGACGAGGCCACCGAGCTCGCGCGCCTCGTGGCACGGGACGGGCTCCGTCACGACGATGCGCTGGCCCGCGTGCGGAGTCAGCTCCCGGTGGCGGAGAAGGCGAAGCTGGCCGACCACGTCATCGACAACACCGACGACCGCGCCCGGACGGCCGCGCGCGTGCGGGAAGTGTACGCGGCGCTTGCCGAAGAGGCGCGGCGCCGAACCGAGCCTGCGTGATCGGTTCCGGCATCACGGTGGAAAAAAATTTGCCGTATTCCGAATGGTCCCGCTCTTCTCTTATGCTGAACCCGTCTTTCGCCGGTCGATCCCGTGGGGCTCACCGCCATCATCATGACGCTGACGGAACGACCGTCGGCGCCGATCCCGTGTGAGGTGTGAGGATGACGACGACCAAGCGTCGGGCGCTCGGACAACACTTCCTCGCCGACATCGCGGCCGCGCGCGCGATCGTGGATGTCCTCGTCCCCACCCCTCGTGATCTGGTGGTGGAGATCGGACCGGGGACGGGTGCCCTCACCGGCGAGCTGATCCGACGCGCGGGGCGCGTCGTCGCCGTCGAGATCGACGAGGACCTCGCGGCTCGGCTGCGCGCGTCCTTTCCGACGGCGGAGATCGTCGAGGCCGACGCCCGCACGTGGGACTACGCGGCGCTGGCGCGACCCGCGGGCGGTCGCGTTCTCATCGTCGGCAACCTGCCCTACAGCGTGAGCAAGCCGATCCTGAGCGCGCTGGTGGCGGCGCGCACCGCCGTCGACGAGATGGCGCTAATGCTCCAGCGCGAGGTGGCGGACCGGGTGGCGGCCGACCCCGGAAGCAAGCGCTATGGCGCGCTGTCGATCCTCACCCAGATCCACTACGACGTGCGGGTGGCGCTTCGCGTGCCCCCCGGCAGCTTCCGGCCTCCGCCCAAGGTGGACTCGGCCGTCATCCATCTTCGCGTGTTGCCGGAACCCCGGGTCCCGGACGCCGAGGAGGAGCGGTTCACGCGGGTCGTCCGCGCGGCTTTCGCCCAGCGCCGGAAGAAGCTTCCGAACGCCCTCGCGGCGGGCCTGGGGGTCTCTCCGGACGTTGCCCGCCGCGCCACGGAGGGCGTGGGCGTCGATCCCGGCCGCCGCGCGGAAACCCTGACGATTCTTGAGTTCGCCGCCCTCGCCGCTCGGCTATGATGGATCGCATGCCACGTTACGTCCTCGTCGCGATCACGCTCGTCGCCGTCGTCGTGACCGCCGCCGCCGTCTTCGTCGGGCGCTCCTTCGTCCGCACCACCGCCACCCCCGCGCCGGCGGCGATCCCGGAGCCGGCATCGGAGGCCGTCGTCGTCGCGCCCGCCGTCACCACCCGCACCGTGGAGGTGCGTCGCGGCGACAATCTCGTGCGCGCGCTCGCGCGCGAGGGCGTCGACAAGCGGGTGGGGCACGAGGTCGCGACGGCCCTCGTCGGAGGCGGGGCCAATCTCAAGAAGCTCGCGCCCCGCCACGGTCTCGCCATCACGTGGACGCTCGACGGCGCGCCCATCGCCGTCCGCTACGAGCCGAGCCCGTGGCTCGGTTTCGCGGCCGTCTCCACGGACACGGGGTGGACGGTGACGCGGTCGGAGACGCGCCCCGACGTGCGCCTGGAAGTGGTGGCGGGGACGGTCGCGCGCTCGCTGTTCCACGCCGTGGACGACGTCGGCGAGTCCCCGCAGCTCGTGATCGATTTCGTCCGCATCTTCGAATCCGAGTTCGACTTCACCGCCGACACGCGCACGGGAGACCGCTTCCGGCTCCTCGTGGAAAAGCGCTACGCGGGTGACCAGTTCGTGGACTACGGCCACATCGTGGCCGCGCAGTATGCGAGCGACGGCCGCATCCTCACCGGCGTCGGCTTCGAGGCAGGCGGCGGCAAGACCTTCGGTTTCTTCGACGAGAGCGGGCGCTCCCTGAAAAAGACGTTCCTCAAATCGCCCCTCGACTTCACGCGCATCACGTCGGGCTTCACGTACGCGCGCCCGCATCCGATCCTCGGCGGCCTGCGCCCGCACCTCGCCATCGACTACGCGGCTCCGGTGGGTACCCCCGTGCGCGCGGTGGCGGACGCGACGGTGGTGGGGGCGGGCTGGAGCGGCGGCAACGGCATCTCCATCCGGCTGCGCCATCGCTCCGGCTACGAGACGATGTACAACCACCTCTCGAAGCTGGCTCTCGGCGTCCACGCGGGCGCGCGGGTGACGCAGCGGCAGGTCATCGGCTACGTGGGATCAACGGGTCTTTCGACGGGGCCACACCTCGACTACCGCGTCTCGCGTCACGGCATCTTCGTCAACCCGCTCGGTGAGAAGTTCCTCCCCGGCGAGCCCATCGCCCCCGACGAGCGCGCGGAGTTCCTGCAGCACGCGCGCGGTCTCGTCCGCCGCCTGGAGACCGAAGCGCCCTTCTAAGTCGGTCGGTCGTCGCCGACCGTCAGCTTCTCGTAGAGCGCGCTCAGGATCTCGTCGATCCCGGCCGCCGCCCACAGGTCGAAGAACGGCGACGCCTGCATCACCGCGAATTCCCGCATCCCGCGGTCCTTGGCCTCCTGCGCACTCTCGCTACCGCGGGCCGCCTGCTGATAGCCGCGGATGCGGTCCTTGTGATAGATGGCCGGGTACTCGATGTAGCGATGGAGCTCGCGCAGGTCCTCGGTATAGAACACGGCCACCGGCACCGACGCCCACTCGCCGCCGTCCTTTCGGTTCATGAATTCCAGCATCAGGTCGTGGTTGGCGTCAGGCGCGGCGGCGGGATCGGGGCGCCGGGTGGCGAGGATCTTCTTGCCGTCGCGGTTGAAGATGCGTAGCTCGATGCCGCCCGCTTCCGCCAGCCGCGCGAGGGCGGGGACGTCGCGCCGGCAATCGGAGGACCAGTCCTCGGAGATGACGAGGATCTTGGCGGGACCGTCGGGCTGGGCGACGAGCCAGCGGATGGCGGCCGTCTGATAGTCGGCGAGGCGGGTCCGCGCGTGGCGGTCGCGGAAGACGGCGCTGTTGTCCTTGCGCGGCCCACCGAACGACCCGCTGTCCGGGTGATAGCCGGCGAACGCCTCGCGCGCGAGGTTCTCCGCGCTCCCGGTGTAGGCGACGTACTCTTCGAACGTCATGCCTTGGGCGAACCGCTCGGGGGTGACGACCGTCTTGGCCACGCGTGCCTCCTTTGGTCGGGGTAGTATGAACCCCCCGCCGGCGCCGCGCACGCCGGCCGAAGAAAGAGGTGAGAGATGCCCGCCAAGACGCCGCAGGAATGTGACGAGCTGTTCGCTCGCTACGTCGGAGAAGGCAACGCCGACGCTCTCGTCGGCCTCTACGAGAAGGACGCGAGCCTGGTCGCGCCCGATGGCAGCATCGCCCGTGGCACGGAGGCGATCCGGACGGCGATGGCGCGACTCGCGTCCGCGCGCGCCACCCTCACCGTCGACATCAAGCGCGTGGTGCCCGTCGGAGACGATCTCGCCGCCGTGTACAACGACTGGAGGTTCACGGGCAAGAAGCCGGATGGCTCCCCGATCGAAATCGCGGGCAAGGCGCTGGAGGTCGTCCGCCGGCAGCGCGACGGCACGTGGCTGATCCTGTTCGACGATCCGCGCGCCCGCGGCTGAGCTCCGGCTACCCGTTCCCCACGCTGCCGGACTATCTCGCGCCCGGGCTCGACGTCGTCTTCGTCGGCATCAATCCCGGTGCGTACTCGCTCGCGCGTGGCCATTACTTCGCGCGTCGAAGCAGCCGGTTCTGGCCCGCGTTCTCGCGCTCGCGGCTGAGCCTGCCCGTGCGGCGCGCGCTCGCGCTCGATGCTCTCGCCCCCGAGCACGACGCCGCCCTGATGAAGTTCGGGATCGGCTTCACCGACGTCGTGAAGCGCCCCACCGCGAACGCGGCCGCCCTCGCGCCCGGCGAGCTGGTGCGGGCGGCCCCGACCCTGCTCGCGCGCCTGCGGAAGCACGCGCCGCGCGTCGCCTGCTTCCACGGCCTCACCGCCTATCGCCCCTTCCTGCGCTTCGCCCTCGGACGGGCGGACCTGGTTGCGCGGCTCGGGCCCCAGCC
>DASXSB010000050.1:0-24420 GCA_036506275.1 Candidatus Methylomirabilota bacterium
ACCGTCCCCCCGCCAGTACTCGGCGGACGTGTTGACGGTGAAGATCTTCGGCACGCGACCGCGCTGCCGCAGCGCGCCGAGCAGCGCGCCGCGCTCCCCTGTGAGCGGATCGCGCTGCTCTTCGTCCGTGAACGGAAACGAGCTTCCCACCGCGTGCAAGGCGTTTAGCGACGGCTGACCGAAGCGGATGTTGAACTCGCCCCGCCGCGCGCCCGCCACGTGCGGGAAGACGGCGTCGAACACGTCGCGATCCTGCTCGTCGACGGTGAGGCCGAGATAGAGAAGATGGCGAAGGAACCGCCCCGTCTGGGAGACGCCGAACGCGTAGGCGCGCTCGATGGCGCCCGCGCACGGATTACCGTCCGCCGCCGTTCCCCAGCGCAGGAAGGCCGCGGTATCGCGCACGGCGAGGAACCCGAGACCAACGACGGGCGGATCCGCCGCGCGGTAGACGAGATCGTAGATCTTTCCCGGCTCGAACCCGCGCGCCAGCCCGATGTGGCGCGCGTCGGTGAAGCGCCACGCCGACCGCGGCACCGCTGCTTCCGGGGCCCCCGCGTGCTCGCGCACGGTGAGTCGCGCCTCGGGGTCGTTCACGTCCAGCGTCGGGTGCGGGACGTGGTAACGGTCGGCCATCGGCAGCGTTTCCACGGGCGTGTTCGGACGGAACTCGCAGCGCACGAGCCCGCTGATGCCGCGCGCTCTCGGCACGTCCAGCGCCATCAGACCGTCCTGGCGGGGGACGTCGTGCTGCCAGCCGATCCACGCCACCGTGAAGCCGTGGCGCATGAGGAAACCGTTGCCGAAATCCTCGGCCGTGGTCGGATCAGGCACGCGCGGCGTGCTGTTGAACATGCCGAGCGCGACCTTGCGGCCCCGGTTGGGCACGTCGAGCAGCAGTGTCCGGTTGCCGCGGGCGGGATCGACGGGACGCAGGAGATAGAAGTCGCCCGCGAACTCCACGCGTCCGTCGTCGGTGCGCGGTGCCACATTCAGATCGCGGATCGCCGCGTGCAGCGGATGGTCGGGCGCGGTCGCGAAGCGGAGCACACCGGCGATCTTCTCGTAGGCACCGGCGGTCCCGAACGGCCGGCCGTCCAGGACGAGGGCGCGGTGGTGGATCTCGAGCGTGGTGGCAGGCATGCGCCTCCTTGGGCGCCCACGGATGCGCGTGGACCGGCGCCGCGCTAAACCTCTAGTTGTCCTCGGACCACAAGACCGGAAAGACCGCGGGGTCGGTGTAGTCCGGCGTCCCGTCCGGCATCTGCCGACATAGTTGATCGTTCACCAGGCGCCACGGGATTCCGCGCTCTTTGTGGTAGACGCGGTAGCGGTTCGCTCGCTGCCATGGATCGCTCGACAGTGATGCGGGGAGAAGCTCGTGTCCCTCGGGACTCAGCTTCATCGTGGCGGCTCCAGTGAGGGAGAAGTTCCAATCTCGTCGCGCTCCCGTGGCGATTGGGCCGTGCCCTTGAACTCACGTTCGTCGACACGTGAAGAGTCGGCCTCCGTGTCCGGGCCGAGACTGACAAAAAAGGATCGGGCTCCCCATGGTGGAGCGAATCGCGACGCCGGCGATGATCGCGAGGGGGGCGGCGAGGAGGAGACCGACGCCGGAGGCGGCCACGTCGATCACCCGCTTGAGCATCATCTGCATGTCGGTACCTGGCGAGCGTCGTCGGGCCCGATTGGCCGCTGCGCCCGCCCCGTCAAGGCCTGTCGGTCCGCGCATCGTCTCGTCCTCTACAGTAATCTGGGGGTTGAGGACTTGTCTCATTCACCGTCGGGCGCTGTCAAGGGCCCCGAGGCGGCGGAGAGCGGCCGGCGCGCGGGAGGGAAGAGTTCGGACCCCGGCCCATGGGCGCCCGACAGGAGTGTCTTCGTGACGACGACGCGGCAACGGACGGCGGCGCGGAAGAACGTGAAGAAAGCGGCGCGGGCGGCGGGACGCAAGCGCACCATCGCGCACCTCCCGAAGAAGACGCGCACCGCGCTCGGGAAGGAAGGCGCGAAGGCGGCGAGGCGCCGGCGGCGATGAGCGCCGACCACCGCTCGCTCGCGGGACAGGCTCAGACCGTCCTCGGCCCCGTCGCCGGCGACGCCATGGGGATCACGCTTCCCCACGAGCATCTCATCATCGACTTCGAGGTCATGTTCCGTGAGCCCGCGGCCGCGAGCGACAAGGGGCGGGCGCGGGCGCCCGTGACGCTTGCGAACCTCGGCTGGGTCCGGCAGAACTTCAGCTCGAACCTCGACAACCTGCAGCTTCTCGACGAGCAGACAGCGCAGGACGAGATCATGCTGTTCAAGCGCGCGGGCGGCCAGACGGTGGTCGATCCCACCAACCGGAGCCTCGCCCGCGATCCCCTCGCCCTCGCCCGCATCGCGCGCGCCACCGGCCTCAACATCGTCATGGGCGCCGGATACTACGTGGCCGCCGCCCATCCGCCCGACATGGATCGGAAGAGCGTCGACAAGCTTGCCCGCGAGATCGTCGACGACGTCACCGTCGGCGTCGACGACACCGGCGTGCGCGCCGGCCTCATCGGCGAGATCGGCTGCACGTGGCCGTGGACCGAGAACGAGAAGAAGGTGGTCCGCGCCGCCGTCGCCGCCCAGCGCGAGACGGGAGCGCCCCTGATGATCCATCCCGGCCGTCACGAGCGGGCGCCCATGGAGATCGCGGAATTCGTCGGCAAGGAAGGCGGCGATCTCCGTCGCACGATAATGTGCCACATCGACCGCACCATCGCGGACGTGAGCCGTGTCGTGGATCTCGCCCAGACCAACATCTGGCTCGAGTACGACCTCTTCGGGTTGGAGACCTCGTATTACCCTTACAACCCCGCCTTCGACATGCCGAACGACGGCGGCCGCATGGCGCACGTCCTCGCCCTCGCCGAGCGCGGCCACGCCGACCAGCTCCTCCTCTCGCACGACATCGCGTACAAGCACTGCCTCACGAAGTACGGGGGTTACGGCTACCACCACCTGCTCGTGAACGTGGTGCCGCGGCTCCGGCAGAAGGGCATGGACGACGGCGCCATCCGGCGCCTGCTCGTGGAGAATCCCGCGCGCGCGTTCGTGTTTGCGTGACGATCAGCCGCGAACGCGGAGCGACTTCGGATCGTAGAGCGGCGAGAGCTGCGCGCGCACCGCGACGCGCTCGCACGCGATCTCGACCTGCCACCGGCCGGCGGCGAGCCAGCGCTCGTCCACGCCGTCGGCGTTGCTGACGTAACCGAGGCCCACCGCGCGCCCGAGCGTGTGACCGTACGCGCCGGAGGTCAGGCGCCCGACGAGCTCGCCGTCGCGCCAGATCGGCTCGTCGCCGAAGACCAGCGGCTCCGGGTCTTCGAGCGTGACGACGACCAGGCGCCGACGCAGCGGCTGCTCCCGCTGCACGAGCAACGCGTCGCGTCCCAGGAAGCCCCCCTTCTTTCCGAAGCTCACCGCGAAGCCGAGGCCGGCCTCGAGCGGCGTATCCTCGCCGGAGAGGTCGTGGCCCCAGGAGCGGTACGCCTTCTCCATCCGCAGCGAGTCCATGGCGTGATAGCCGGCGTGGCGCAGGTCCAGGTCTTCGCCGGCGGCGACGAGCGCGTCGTACACGGCGGGCGCGAACTCCGTCGGCACGTAGAGCTCCCATCCGAGCTCGCCCACGTAGGTGATGCGCGTGGCGCGCACGCACCCCTGACCGAGCCAGAGCTCGCGCGAGGCGCCGAACGGAAAAGCGCCGTTGTCGAGGTCGGCGTCCGTGAGGCGAGAGAGCAAGGCGCGTGACCGCGGCCCCATCACGCCGAGCACCGCGTATGCCGACGTCACGTCCGTGAGAACGGCGGCGCCGGCGAGATGGCGGCGGATCCAATCGGCGTCGTGGGTGGAGGCGGCCGCGCTCGTCACTATCAGGAACTGGTCGGCGGCGAGGCGCGTGACCGTGAGATCGCACTCGATACCGCCGCGTGCGTTGAGCATCTGCGTGTAGACGATGCGGTCCGGCGGCACGTCCACGTCGTTGGCGCAGAGCCGGTCGAGGACGCCGAGGGCGCCCGGTCCCTCCAGCCGGAACTTCGCGAACGACGACTGATCGAACAGGCCGACGGCCTCCCGCACCGCGCGGTGCTCGTCGGCCGCACACGGAAACCAGTTCGGCCACCCGTGGCTGTAGACGTACTCGGCCTTCATGCCGGGCCGCGCGTACCAGTTGGCGCGCTCCCAGCCCATGACCACACCGAAGCACGCGCCGCGCGCGACGAGCCGATCATGAAGCACGCTGCGACGCACGCCGCGCGCGGTGACGGGCTGGCGGAACGGCCAGTGCATGGCGTAGAGGAGCCCGACCATTTCCACGGTGCGATCGTGGAGATAACGGGGGTTCGACTGGAAGGCGCCGAAGCGCCTGATGTCGACGTCCCAGAGATCCATGGGCGGCTCGCCCCCCACGATCCACTCCGCGACGGCTTGGCCGGCGCCGGCGGCGGAGGCGATGCCGATCGAGTTGAAGCCGGCGGCGACGTAGAAATTCCGGCACTCGGGGGCCTCGCCCAGCATGTAGCGGCCGTCGGGCGTGAAGCTCTCCGGTCCGTTGACGTGACGGCGCACCGGCGCCGACGCGATCGACGGAATCCGTATGCACGCCTGCTCCATGAGCACCTGAAAATGATCCCAATCCTCGGGCAAGAGCGAGAACGCGAAGTCGTCCGGGATCCCGCGCATGCCCCACGGCTTGGCCACCGGCTCGAAGCCGCCCATGAGCAGACCACCCACCTCTTCCCGTATATAGATGTAGCCGTCGGTGTCGCGCAGGATCGGAAGGTCCGCGTGGATGCCCATGGGCTCGGTGACGATGTAGAAGTGCTCGGAGGCGTGGAGCGGCACCGACACGCCCGCGAGCGCGCCGAGATCGCGCGCCCACATGCCCGCACAGTTGACGACGATCTCGCACGCGACGTCGCCCTTGGTCGTCGCGACGCCGGCGATGGCGCCGTTCCGGCGATGGACGCCCGTCACCGCCACGTTCTCCACCACGCGCGCTCCGCCCTGGCGCGCCCCCATCGCCATCGCGCGCGCGGTGTCGATCGGATTGGTGCGCCCGTCGCGCGGCAGCCACACGGCGCCCACGAGGTCGTCCGTGCGCATCAAGGGCCACAGACGTCCGGCTTCCGACGGCGTGACGACTTCCACGTCGACGCCGAAGCAACGCGCCATGGAGGCGCCGCGCTTCAGCTCGATCATCCGGTCGGGCGTGCGCGCGACGCTGAGGCTGCCCGGCCGGCGAAAGCCCGTCGCCTGTCCCGTCTCCGCCTCCAGCCGCTCGTAGAGATCGGCGCCGTACTTGGCGAGCTTGGTGAGATTCTGCGTCGCGCGGAGCTGGCCCACCAGGCCCGCCGCGTGCCAGGTGGTGCCGCACGAGATGTCGCGCCGCTCGAGGAGCAGCACGTCACGCCAGCCGAGCTTGGTGAGATGGTAGGCGACGCTGCAGCCGACGATGCCGGCGCCGATGACCACCACGCGCGCATGGGCGGGCAGCGCGGCCGCCATCAGAAGTGCTCGAAGCTCCCCGACGATCGCTCCATGCCGATGCGAAGGTCGGCCATGAAGACGAGATACGGATGGGCGCCGAGCGCGATGAGCCGATCACGGGCGCGGTCACGCAGCGCCGCGCGCGCCGGCGCGTCGAGACCGGTCTCATCCAGGGCGGCCTCCGCGTCGGCGAGATAGCGGGCACGGAACGCCGCATCCGACTTGAGCCTGAACAGACAGCGGTTCAACGCGTACGCGCGCGCGGGCGGGAAGAAATAGTGCTGGCTCATCGATCCGTCACTGGCCACGTCACCACGGCGTTGCCGTGATGCCAGGACGGCTCGTAGCAGATGACCTCGGCGCGCGCGTCGCCGACGGCGCCGAGCAGCGTGATCCACGTGCGCAGCTCGACGTTGCCGGCCTTGTCGAGCTCGTCGCCGGTGAGGCGCGCCGTCTCCGCGCCGCGTCCGTCCCCGAGCGTGGCGAGGAGCTGGCGGTCCCAGTCGTAGTCCGGCGACGCGTAACGGTCGGTTCCCGGATAATGCGACATCCCGCCCGACGCCATCAGCGCCACACGCTCGGGGCGCGCGTCGAGAATCGCGCGCAGCGTGCGACCCCACGCGTAGCAGCGCCGCGGTGTGGGCTGGGGCGGCAGATAGACGTTGACGTACAGGGGGACGATCGGGACCGGCGGCTCCGGCATCGTGAAGTGCAGCGGGAGATAGAACGCGTAGTCGAGCCGGATGTCCTGACTGTAGGCGAGGTCGAACTCGCGCTCGATCCCCTGTTCCACGATCGCCCGCGCGAGCGGCTCGTGGACGGGGAACGTGTACGTGTATCGCCCGAATTCCCCCGACACGCTCGCGCCCACGTACACCGCGAAGGCGGGAACGGCATCGAGGAAAAACCCTTCGATGTGATCGCCACCGATCACGCAGATCGCATCGGGTCGCGCCTCGCTGAGCAGCCGCTGCACGCGCGCGTACGCCGCGTGCACCCGCAGAACGAGCGCGCGGTCCTCAGTCTCGGGCCGCACGAGGAGCTGCGGCGTGTGCGGACAGGCGACGGCGGCGACGAGCGGCATTACTCGATCACCTCGTCCGCGCGCACCAGCACCGCGGGCGGGATTTTCAACCGGAGCGCCTTGGCGGTCTTCAGATTGATGACGAGCTCCGGGCGTTCGTATGCCTCGATGGGAAGATCGGCTGGTTTGGCTCCCTTCAGGATCTTGTCCACGTAGCGCGCCGCCGCCACGCGCCCGACCTCGCGGATGTTCTCCGCATACGAAAATAAGGCGCCGGCCTGGACCCATTCCTTGCGATGTCCGGCCACCGGGACTTCCCGCGAGGCCGCGAGGCGAAGGATCAGCGAGTGGAACTTCACGCGCAGATTGAGTGAGGCGATGAAGACGCCGTCCGTGTTGCTCCGGGAGACCGACTCGAACATTCGCTCCAGATCGTTCGCGGTTCGCGCCTCGCGCTCGATGAGCGTGATCTTCAACGCAGACGCGGCCTGCCGCACCTCACGTCTGAACTGGGGAGCGCCGGGATCCTCGGGGTCGGAGAGGACGAGCATTCGCTGCAGGCTGGGGACGATCTCCTTGAAGAGCTGCACTTCCTTGAGCGGCGCGTTGCCGAGCGCGATGAAGCCCGTCATGTTGCCGCCGGGACGGGCAAGACTTTTGACCAGTCCTGGCGTGACCGGGTCCGTGACATGAAGGAACACGACCGGAATGTCGGTGATCGTGCCGTGAGCGGCGCGGATCGTCTGGTTCTCGAACGCCACCACGAGGTCCGGTCGCGTCCGCGCGAACTCGGCGGCCGTCGTTCGCGCCGCCGCCTCGTCGGGCAGGTTGCGAAAGTCCAGTCGCAGATTCTTGTCTTCTTCGTACCCGAGCGTCTTCAGCCCGTCGCGAAGACCCTCCAGCGACGGCGGCACGTGGTCGAGACCCACGTGAAAGAGAGCGATGCGGTACATCTTCGCCGCCGGCTGCGCCGCCGCCGCGCGCGGCGACAGGAACGCACCCGCCAGCGACGTCACCATGAAACGACGCCGGTTCATGGCCGGAGGCTACGGCAAGGGCTCACAACCCGTCAAACGCTACGTCTGCGTTGGCGTCAGCGCCCCAACACTCCGCGCAGTTCGCCGCGGCACTCTGGCACCGCGCACCCGGCCCGCGCGCCCGCCCCCCGGCCAAGTGCGGAGAATTGCGCCCGAACCGACGCTGGCGCCGGCGCTGGTATCGCGGTTGCGTGGCGAAGCGGTGGGGAGGTGTCGCCATGAAGCTGCGTTGGGGCGTCATGATCGCGTTGATCGCGCTGATCTGGGTGCCCGTCGCCGGCGGGGCGGCGGACCCTAAGAGCGGTCCCGCTCACATCACCACCACGCATCGGTTCCTGATGGCGTGGAGCCACGAGCAGTGGGACGAGCTGCGCGCAGTGTCCGCCGACTCCGTCGCCATCAAGATCGGCGACAAGACGTTCGCGCTGGACCCGGTCAATCGAAAATCCGACGTCGCGCTCGTCCCACCCTTCCGTGGATTGTCCACGGCGCGATCGGGCATGGACGTGAAAGGCGTGACCGTGGGCGAGCTGCACGTGCGCGCCGGCGGTCAGGACACCCAGGGCGCGGCCATGATCGCGCTCGAAGAGAAGGCAGGCGAGTTCCGCGTCGTGAGCGTGTCGCTCGACGCGCAGCGCTGATCAGGATCTGAGCGTCAGTCCCTCGAGGTCGATCTCCGGCATCCGGCCGGTCATGAGATCGCTGACGATGCGGGCAGTACCGCACGCCATGGTCCATCCCATGTGGCCGTGGCCGCAGTTGAAGAAGAGGTTGCGATGGCGCCCGAGGCCGAGGATCGGCGGCCCCGCCGGCGTCATCGGTCTGAGACACGCGCGGTACTGCCCGCGCTCGTAGTCCGCCGCCTCGGGGAAGAGGTCGCGCGCGAGACGCAGGATGTTGTTGAAGTCGCGCGGCGTCCAGCCCCAGTCATAGCCCGCGAACTCCGCCGTGGACGTGAGTCGCAGTCGATCGCCCAAGCGCGACCATGCCACCAGCCACCGCTCGTCCACGCCGGGGATGGTGGGCGCGAGCCCACCCTCCCGGAGCGGGAACGTCGAGGAGTAGCCCTTGGCGGGATAGATGGGCAGCGAGACGCCCGCCGTACGGGCGACCACGGGCGCCGCCACCCCGAGCGACAGCACGTAGTTGTCGGCGGCGAGCATCCCGTCCGCGGTGACGACGGCGTCGATGTGGTCCCCGCTGCCGCGCAACTCCCGCACCCGCGTTCCCAGCTTCACGCTGACCCCGAGCTTGTCGCGGCACACGCGCGCGAGGTTCTCCACGAACAGCCGCGAGTCGCCGCTCGAGTCCCCGAGGTCGCGGATGGCGCCCGAAATCTTGCCGGTGACGGGCGCGAACACGGGGTCGAGCTTCGCGAGGTCGGCGGCACCGAGGATCTCCTGCTTCTGGCCGTGCTCGGCGAGCAACGCCATCCGCTTCACGCCCGCCTCCAGCTCGACGGGATCGCGATAGAGGTAGAGCGCGCCCTTCGCGATGGCGTGGTACTCGATCCGCTCCGCGCGCACGAGCTCGTTCATGACCGCCTGGCTGTACTGGCAGAGCCGCAGCTTGACGAGGGTGTTGCGACGGGCGCGCGCGCTCGTGCACTCGCGAAGGAACCGCAGCCCCCACGTGTAGAGGCGCACGTCCGTGGTCGGCTTCACGCGGATCGCGGTCTCGGCCCCGCGCAGCGACTGCCACAACATCCGCGGCGCCCGCGGCGATCCCCACGCGAACGAGTGCCCGGGCGCGATGATCCCCGCGTTCCCCGAGCTGGCCCCGAGGCCGACGCCGTCCTTCTCCTCGAGGATCGTCACCTCGTGGCCGGCCTTGGCGAGGAAGTAGGCGGTGGTGACGCCGGCGACGCCGCCGCCGAGAACGATCGTCTTCATCGTTACACGTCGAGGAGGTAGCCCGCGCCCACCGGGTCCTCGGGATCGAACGTGAACTGGCTGAAGCCGGTGATGTACGAGGTGCCGGTGATCTCGGGCAGGATCGCGGGCCGCCCCTCGATCTCGGTCTCTCCCGCGATGCGGCCGGTGAAGTCGAGGCCGAGGAGTCCGCGACTGACGATGGTGGAGCCCACGCGCATGAGCCCGCGGTGATGGAAGAGCGCCATGCGCGCGCAGGTGCCGGACCCGCACGGCGCCGCATCGACCTGCCCCGGGCCCCACACGAGGGCGTTCGGCGAGACGCCCGCCGCATCCGGCAGCTCGTGGACGAGCACGCTGTCGACGGTGGTCTTGCCGATTCCCGGCACCTCCACGCGAAGCTGCGCGTTGACGGCGTCTCGCACCGCCATGCCTCGCTGGGCGATGCGCTTCGCGTGCTCGCGGCGAACGGAGACGCCCACGCGCTCGGCCTCGACGACCGCGAAGACGTTGCCGGCGCCGACGGAGACGTCCATCGGCACTTCGCCCACGCCCTCGACCTCCACCGCCTGGCCCGGCATGGCCACGAACGACGGCGTCCACTGGAGCGTGACGGCGCGTACGCGATCACCGTCGGCGCGCGCGATGGTGGTGACGGCTCCGGCCTCGGTGTCGATCACGATGCGAGTCTCCGCGCCCTCGCGCCGGACCATCCCCGTTTCCACGGCCACGGTGGCGGCGCCGATGGTGCCCTCGCCACAGGACACGTAGTAGCCGCCGGGATAGATGAAGAAGAGCCCGAAGGCGGCGCCGGGCGTGACGGGATCGGTCATGATCGCGATGAGTAATCCCCGGTGCCCGCGCGGCTCCAGGCAGAGCCCCGTGCGCACGTGATCCAGGTGCTCCTGGAACCACGCGCGCTTCTCGGCCATCGTCGCGCCCGGAAGCCGGCCGAGGCCGCTCGTGAGCAAGCGCATCCCGATGCCGGCCGTGTGGAAGTCGATCGTCTGGAGCACGCGATCCGCGCGCATGCCTCACCTCCGCGATGCACGACATGAAACTGCGGTCGGCGGGGCCCTGTCAAGCGCGCGCCGTATCATGGGCGCCATGCCGGACAGGGGCGGCTCGCGACGCGATGGCGGGATGCACCGCCGGGAGTACGAGAAGCGGGTCAACCGTGCCATCGATCACATCCGGAGCCATCTCGCCGACGAGCTGACGCTGGCGGGGCTCGCCCGCGTGGCGGCGTTCTCGCCGTTCCACTTCCATCGCGTCTTCAAGGCCATCACGCGGGAGACCGTCTTCGGCTTCGTCCAGCGCCTCCGCATCGAGCGGGCGGCGGTGGCGCTCACCATCCACCCCGAGAGCAGCGTGCTCGCGGTGGCGCTCGATCACGGCTTTGCGTCGGCGGCGACGTTCGCGCGCGCGTTCCGCGCTCACTTCGGCATGAGCGCGACGGAATGGCGGGACGGCGGCGCCGCCCGCTGGCGAACCCGCGAGCGCAATCCGGGCAAACAGGTTCGCAAGACGAGCAAAGCACGCTCCCTCGGATCGTCCCACACTGAACGGCGACGAAAGGAGGGACGGACAATGGCTGTTCACGTGCGAGACCTGCCCACCTATCACGTCGCGTACATGCGCTACGTGGGGCCGTACGGCGTCCACGGCATCCCGGAGCTCTGGCAGAAATTCACACGCTGGATGGAAACGCACGGCCTCGCCACCGAGGGCGCGATCAAGCTCGGGGTCGCGTACGACGATCCGAGCGTCACCCCGCCCGAGAAGTGCCGCTACGACGCGTGCGTGGTGGTGCCGGCCAGCTTCACCGCTGACCGCATGGTCAACATCGCCGATCTTCCCGGCGGGCGCTGCGCGGTGAGCGAGTTCACGGGAACCGCGCGCGACATCGAGGCCGCCTGGGAGCACGTCTTCGCCGCCTGGCTCCCCGGGAGCGGCTACGAGCCCGACGACCGGCCGTGCTTCGAGATCTATCGCGGGCAGCCCGGTCTTGCCGGCAAATCGGGCGTCTTTCGCTGCGAGCTCTGCCTTCCCGTGCGGCCGGTGTGACAAACGGCCGCCGGCGCGTCACCGCGTCGGCGGCCGGATATCCGCCGCGCTACCGGTCGGTCGCACACATCGCCTCAGTCCAGGCCCCACGTGAAGACGTGGGTCGGTGTCACTTCCACGATGACGGAGTCCGACGGGGAGAGCGCGGCGTCCCCGCGGTATTGCGGATACTTCGCGTAGAGACGGTCGCGGGCCTGCTTGAAGCGCGGGCCACGCTCGATGAGCTTCGCGGTCCCGTTCACCATGACGCCCTTGAGCTGAGACCAGTCGTCCGAGTAGAGGTCCACCGTGACCGCGATGCGCGGATTCTCGCGCAGGTTGGTCACCTTGCGAGCGTCGTCGCCGGACCCGAAGTAGATCTTGTCGCCGGCGAGGACGTGGCAGACGGGGACAAGATGCGGCTGGCCGTCCGCGCCCGCCGTCGAGACCCGGCACACCCGCTCGTGACCGATGAGGTTCGAGACTTTCTTGGTCAGTCGCATGCTGCTCCTCCGTGCGCGTACGCGCGTTCCGTCACCGAAGCCTGGCCGCCCCGACACCGTCAGCGCCCCCGCCACTGTAAGGGGCGCGCGGCGTGAACGCGAGAAGTCGTCGGGTTTTGATACGCTGTCAGACGGCTTCGATGACGAACCGTTCTCGACGGAAAGCGGGATGACCCCCCGCGGGATCACGGCGGCGACGAGGCGACAGTTCCTCTTCGCGTTCACCGGCGCCGGCGCGCTCACGGTGCTCACCACGCCGCGGGCGGGCGCGGGCGTGGATCGAGAGCGGAGCGTGGACGCCGCCGCCGCGCGCGCGCCACGGGCGCTGCGCATCCTCATTCTCGGCGGCACCGGCTTCATCGGACCGCACCAGGTCAGGTATGCGCGGGACCGCGGCCACCTGGTGACGCTGTTCAACCGCGGACGCACGAACCCCGGCCTCTTCCCCGAGGTCGACACGCTGCACGGCGATCGCGCCACCGGCGCCTACGACGCGCTCAAGACCCGCGACTGGGACGTGGTCATCGACAACTCCGCCACGCGGCCGCGCTGGGTGCGGGAAGCTGCGCGCGCGCTCACCGGTCACGTGAAGCAGTACGTGTTCATCTCCACGATCTCCGTCTATGCGTCCGACAACGTCCCGGACGCCGACGAGAGCGCGCCGCTTGCCACCACCACCGAGCCCGAGAGCGAGGACACGCGCCGGCTCTATGGTCCCCTCAAGGCGCTCGCGGAGCGGGAGGCGGAGACGGCCTTTCCCGGTAACGCTACCATCCTCCGTCCCGGGCTCATCGTGGGGCCGGGCGATCTCACCGACCGCTTCACGTACTGGCCGGTGCGGCTCGCGCGCGGGGGCGAAGTGCTCGCTCCCGGCACTCCCGCCGACCCCGTCCAGATCATCGACGCCCGCGATCTCGCCGAGTTCACGATCAAGGTGTGCGAGGAGGGAACGCGCGGCGTCTACAACTGTCTGGGTCCGCGGTCGCCGCTTACGATGGGCGAGATGCTGGGCACGATCCGCGGGGTGGTCGCGACCGACGCCTCCCTCACGTGGGTCCCCGGCGATTTCCTGGCCGCGCAGAAAGTCCGGCCGTGGGTGGACTTGCCGGTGTGGCTCCCGCCGCGGGGTCGCACCGCGGGGTTTGCCCGCCGCAGCAACCGACGCGCCGTGGAGAAGGGCCTCACCTTCCGGCCCCTCGCGGAGACGGCGGCGGCCACGCTCGCGTTCTACGACGCCCAGCCCGACGATCGCAAGGCGCAGCTTCGCGTCGGGCTCTCGCCCGCGCGCGAGAAGGAGGTCCTCGCCGCCTGGCACGCGCGCGAGAAAAAAGACTAGGCCATGCTCCGCCGCCTCGTCGACGTCGAGCCGGGCGAGGTCGGCGCCATGCTGCTCGGCTGCCTCTACTTCTTCTTCACGCTCGCGAGCTACTTCGTCCTGCGTCCCATCCGCGACGAGCTCGCCGTCGCCGCCGGCGCCCGCACCCTGCCCTACCTGTTCACGGGGACGCTGGCGGCCATGCTGGTGGCGAGCCCGATCTTCTCCGCGCTCGTGGTACGCTTTCCCGCCAAGCGCTTCATCGGCATCACCTATCAGTTTTTTGCCGCCAACCTCGTTCTGTTCTTTCTCGCGCCCCGCCTCGGCATCGACGCCGCCGTCGCCGGCCGCACGTTCTTCGTGTGGACGAGCGTCTTCAACCTCTTCGTGGTCTCGGTGTTCTGGTCGTTCATGGCCGACACCTTTCGCAGCGACCAGGCGAAGCGGCTGTTCGGCTTCATCGCCGTGGGCGGGACGCTGGGATCGATCACCGGCTCCGCGCTCACGGCATTCCTCGCGCGCTCCCTCGGAACGCCGAACCTGCTCCTCATCTCCGCGGCCTTGCTGGAAGGGGCGGCGTTCCTGGTGGCGATCTTCCCGGCGGCGTCCGCGGACGGGCGGGTGCCACGCGCGGCCGACGAGCGCGCCCGGCGGGCCATCGGTGGCAGCGTGTGGGCGGGCATCACGCACGTCACGCGCTCGCGCTATCTGCTCGGCATCTCCGGATTCCTGTTCCTCTACACCGTGGGCGCCACCATCCTCTACTTTGCGCAGACGGAGATCGTCGGCGCCCACCTCACGAGCCGGGAGGCGCGGACGGCGATGCTGGCGCGAATGGAGCTGGCCACCCAGACCCTGACCGCGATCATCCAGATCCTGCTCACCGGCCGTGTCATCCGGGCCGTGGGCCTGCCGGCCGCGCTCGCCATCATGCCGGCCGTGAGCGTGCTCGGCTTCGCGGCCCTCGGCGCCGGAGGCCTCTCCGTGCTCTCCACGTTCGTCGTCTTCTCGGTGGTCCGTCGCGCCACCAATTTCGGGCTCACCAATCCGTCGATGGAGGTCCTGTTCACGGTGGTGAGCCGCGAGGACAAGTACAAGGCAAAGACGTTCATCGAGACGTTCGTGTACCGCGCCGGCGATCAGCTCGCGGCGTGGGGCTACGCCGGTCTCGCCGCCCTCGGCTTCGGGCTGGCGGCCATCGCCTGGCTCGCGGTTCCCCTGTCGGCGATCTTCATGGCCCTCGGCGTGTGGCTCGGGCGCGAGCAGGGGGGGCGCGCGCGCGAGGCGCCGGTACCGGCCACGCGCTCCGCTTGACGGGCGAGGGGCGTGTCCCTAGAGTGGCGCCCACGATCGGCCACCCGGTCCAAGGAGGCGTCCATGCTCCCATCCCGCATCGCGCTCGCGCTCCTCGTCGTCCTCGCTCTACCTGTCGTGGCGGCGGCGGCTCCCGAGGGCAGAATCGTCATCGCGCAGGGCGTGGATCCCACCACGCTCGACCCGCAGTGGCACGAAGAGACGCCCGCCTACAACGTCCTCCTGAACATCTACGACACCCTCCTCTTCCGCGACAAGGATCTGAAGATCATCCCGTGGCTCGCGGAATCGTGGAAGATGGTGAATCCCACCACGTGGGAATTCAAGATCCGCAAGGGCGTCAAGTTCCACAACGGGGAAGACGTCGACGCCGAGGCCGTGAAGTTCAGCCTCGACCGTCTCCGCGACCCCGAGCTGAAGAGTCGGCAGGCGGGATCGTTCCGTCTCGTGAGCGGGGTGGAGGTCGTCGACAAGTACACGGTGCGCGTGCTCACGTCGAAGCCGTTCCCGACGCTCGAGAACCAGCTCGCGCTGCGCGGGCACATCATGCCGCCCGGCCATTTCCGCGGAAAGGACAAGGTCTTCGCCGATCGCAATCCCGTGGGCAGCGGTCCCTACAAGTTCGTACGGTGGGTGAAGGACGAGCAGATCGAGATGGAGGCGAACCCGGCCTGGTGGGGAGGCGCGCCGAAGATCAAGACGATCGTGTTCCGTCCCATTCCGGAGGCGGCGGTGCGGGTGGCCGCGCTCCAGGCCGGCGAGGTGGACATCGCCGTGAACATCCCGCCCCATCTGATCGCGGTCATGGAGAAGCACCCGCGGCTCTACGTCTCGAAGGCGCCGAGCGTGCGGACGATCTTCATCCCCATCTACACGTACCAGTTCGACGCCACTCACAAGCCGGTGGGCCAGGTGGAGGGACCGACGCGCGAGAAGCGCGTGCGGCAGGCGTTGCTGGCGGCCCTCAACGCCGACGAGATCATCAAGACCGTCCTCGAGGGCAACGCCGTCCGCACCGCCGTCCCCCTCACGGCCAAGCACTTCGGGTTCGATCAGACGCTGGCGCCGACGAAGCCGGATCCCGACCGCGCGCGCAAGCTCCTCGCCGACGCCGGGTACCCGCAAGGCATCGAGCTGTTGCTTAACTCGCCCGACGGTCGCTACCTGAAAGACAAAGAAGTGGCGGAGGTGGTGGCGGGGCAACTGACGAAAGCCGGCATTCGCACCCGCGTCCGGACGCACGAGTGGACGACCTACCTCACCCAGTTCGTCTATCCGCACAAGGCGAACCCGATGTACCTGATCGGCTGGGGCAACACCACCTGGGACGCCGACAACACGCTCGGCCCCCTCTTTCGCTCCGGTAATCCGCAGGCGAACTACTTCAACCCCGACTTCGACGGGATCATCGACGAGGCGCAGACGTCGATCGATCCCAAGCGCCGGCTCGAGCTCTACGCGCGCGCGGCGCGGATGATGCTCGACGACGGCGCCGTCCTTCCCCTCTACCAGCAGGTGGACATCTACGGCGTGAGCAAGCGTCTGAGCTTCCAGGCGTTGTCCTCGGAGCAGCTCGTGGGCGCCTGGATGTCGCTGCGGGACGGAAAGTAGCGAGGTGACGGGCGGGCCTTGACCGTGCGTCGCGTTGCCGAGCGGGCGGCGCGGGGGACAGCGTCGCCCTTCGGCGCCCGCCTGCGCTGGTGGCGCGAGCGGCGCGGCTTTTCGCAGCTCGACCTCGCGGGAGCGGCGGAAACGACCCAGCGCCATCTCAGCTTTCTCGAGTCCGGGCGCGCGGCGCCGAGCCGCGAGATGGTCCTCCGCCTCGCCACCGCCCTCGACTTGCCCCTGCGCCAGCACAACGCCCTGCTCCTCGCCGCCGGGTACGCGCCCGCCTGGCGCGAGAGCGATCTTTCCGCGCCTGAGCTCGCGCGCGTCAACAGCGCGCTCGATCTCATGCTCGCGCAGCAGGAGCCGTATCCCGGGTTCGTGGTGGACCGGCGCTGGAACCTCGTGCGCGCCAACGCCGGCGCCGGTCGGCTCACCGAGCTCCTCCTCGGCCCCGTCCCCTCGCCACCGCCCGCGGAGCCCCCGAATCTCGCCATCGCGCTGATGTCACCGGACGGGTTGCGACCGTCGATCGTGAACTGGGAGGAGGTCGCGCTCTACTTCTTGCGGGGCGTGCAGGCGGACGCCATCGCGGACGGGAGCGCGGAGACCGCCGCTCTCCTGGAGCGGCTGCTCAAGTTCCCGGACGCGCCCGCCCTCTCGCGGCTCCTGCCCCCGGAGGGAGCGCAGGCGCCGGTGTTGCCGATCCACTTCCGGCGCGGAGCCACGTCGCTCCGGATGTTCACGACCATCGCCACTCTGGGCACGCCGCAGGACGTCACGTTGCAGGAAGTGCGTCTCGAATGCTTCTTCCCCCTCGACGACGCGACGGCCGGAGTCTTCCAGGCGTGGGCGCACGACCGTCGCCGCGGAGACGTATCGACGGATTGAGCGCGCGGCCGATTCCCTGCGAGGGAATTGATCCGCTCCTTCCCGTGCTCGACGATGCCGTCATGATTCGTGTCGCCTTCGCCGGCACCTTCGCTCATCGCCTCGAACCGCGCGTGCGCGCGCACCTCGACGTGCCCTGCGAGGTCATCCTGGTCGAGGAGGCGGACGCCCCCGCCCTCGGCGGCGTCGACGTCCTCGTCTCGCTCGCGTTCACGCGGGCGATGGGGGCCGCCGCCCCCCGACTTCGTCTCGTCCAGGTGCCAGGCGCCGGGCTCGATCGCATCGAGCGCGCCGCGCTGGGCGCCCGTACGTCGCTCGCCAACGCGTACGGTCACGAGACCGGCATCGCGGAGTACATCCTGGGCGCGATGCTCGCGCTCACCCGCGACTTCGCGCGGCTCGACGCCGCCCTCCGCCGCGGAACGTGGGACAGTCAGTGGGCGGTGGAGGCGACGCCGCCGGCGCCGTGGCCGGAGCTGGCGGGCAAGACGCTCGGGATCCTCGGCTACGGCCACATCGGCCGGAGCCTCGCGCGTCGTGCGCGGGCCTTCGACATGACCGTCCTCGCGGTGCGCCGCCACGCGACGGCCGGCGACGGCGACGCCGTCGTGCGCGGTCCGGACGGCCTCGCAGACACGCTGGCGCGCGCGGATTACCTCGCCATCACGCTGCCGCTCACGCTGGAGACGCGCGGGCTCCTCGGCCGGCCGGAGCTCGCGGCGATGAAGCGGACGGCCGTGCTCGTGAACGTGGCGCGGGCGGAGATCATCGACGAGGACGCGCTCTACGCCGCCCTCGCCGCCCGCACGATCGCCGCCGCCGCGCTGGACGTGTGGTATCGATATCCATCGCAGCCGGGCCCCACGCCGCCCGCGCGGCGCCCGTTTCACGAGCTGCCGAACGTGCTGATGACGCCGCACGCGTCGGGGTGGACGGAGGGGATGCTGGAGGCGCGCGCGCGGCTCATCGCCGAGAACATTCGCCGCACGGCGCGGGGCGAGCCGCCGCTGAACTCGATTGCAACCGGAGATTAGCCTGCAACGATCGCTCGGGAAGACGACACCGGTCAGGTGGCCGTTCTTCTATGGCTGGGTCATCGTGGGCGTGTCCTTCATCACGATGGCGATCGGCGTCAACGCGCGCACCGCCTTTTCGCTCCTCTTCCCCCCCATCCTCGACGAGTTCGGCTGGGAGCGCGGAGTGACGGCGGGCGCGTTCTCCTTCGGCTTCCTCGTCTCCGCGGTGCTGAGCCCGTCGCTCGGCCAGCTCATGGATCGACGCGGGCCGCGGGTCGTCGTCGAGCTCGGCGTCGTTCTCATGGCGGCAGGGTTGATGCTTGCGCCCTACGTGCATCACCCCTGGCATCTCTACCTGACGCTGGGGGTGCTCGTGGGTGGCGGCAGCGTGTGCCTCGGCTACACCGGACAGGCGCTCTTCCTGCCGAACTGGTTCGTGCGCCGGCGCGGGCTCGCCATCAGCATCGCCTATTCCGGAGTGGGGGTGGGGTCCATCATCGTGCTGCCGTGGGTGCAGAACCTCATCGGTCACGGCGGGTGGCGGGCGGCCTGCTGGGGGATGGGCATCGTGCTGTTCGTGGTGCTCGCGCCCCTCAATCTCCTACTGAGGCGGCGGCCCGAAGATCTCGGGCTGGAGCCGGACGGCGACCCCACTCCCGGCGACGCCGCGGCCGCCCGCCACGTCACGAACGTGGTCGACACGGCGTGGGCGGCGGTGGACTGGACACTCGCGCGCGCGCTCGGCACGGCGCGCTTCTGGTGGATCGCCGTCGGCTACCTGTGCGGTCTCTTCGCCTGGTACGCCGTGCAGGTGCACCAGACCAAGTACCTCGTCGAGATCGGCTTCGACGCGCGCGACGCCGCGTGGGCGCTCGGGTTCGTGAGCCTGGCGGGAATTCCCGGCCAGATCGCGCTCGGCCATCTTTCTGACCGCATCGGCCGTGAATGGGTGTGGACGGCGGGAAGCGTCGGCTTCGTTCTCTGCTACGTCGCGCTGCTCGTGTTGCGAACGCATCCGACGTTCACGCTGCTCTATTTCATGGTCGTCGTGCAGGGGATGCTCGGCTACGGGCTGACGTCGGTCGTGGGCGCCATTCCCGCCGAGATCTTTCAGGGCAAGCACTACGGCACGATCTTCGGCAGCCTCATGCTCGCCTCCATCGTGGGCGGCGCCGCCGGTCCGTGGGTGACGGGCATGCTCCACGACGCCACGGGGAGCTACGTTCTCGCCTTCTGGATCGCCATCGCCTGCAGCGTGCTGTCGGCCGTCGCCATCTGGCTCGCCGCGCCTCGCAAAGTGCGGGCGGTGGCCGGACGCGTCACCGCGCGGAGGTAGAATCACGACCGGACGACCCGATGATCAGGATTCTGCGCCCGCCGTTCCGGCGCTCCCTCTGCTGCGCGCTCGTCGCCTGGATGGCGGCCGCCGCGACGGCGGAAGCGCCCGCGACGGCGTCGAAGGACCCCGCCACGCTGGTGGCAGCGGCGCGCCGGCTCGCCGCCAGCGCCCGACCCGAGGACCAGGCCGAGCTGAGAAGGCGGCTCGAGTCCGCGGAATTTCTCACGCGCCTGGACGAGCCGGCGCGCTACCAGGGCGCGCCGCAGGGACTGCGGCTCAGCGAAGTCCTCGGTGAGCTGAGCCGGAACCGCGCTCCCACCGCAGAGGCGACGCTCGTCGCCCTCACGCGCTCCCGCGTCTTCCGCGCGGAGCCGCTGCGCGCCGAGCTCCTGATCCGCGCCTGCGTCCCTCTTCGTCCGCCGTCTCCCGACGTCGTGCGCTTCTGGGACGAGCACTGGCAACGCGACGACGGTTATTCCCACGTGACGGCGGGCGCGGTGTGCGACAACGGCACCGCCCCCGCGCTCGCGCTTCTCGAACGGAAGATGGCCGATCCCACCCATCCCGACGACGACAAGCGCGTCTGGATCGTGACCGGGATCATGATGCATCGTAACGACGTGCCGATGCTCGAGAGCTGCGAGCGCATGCTGCGCTCGGGACTGCCGGCGCGCCTGCGTCCGCTCCTGGTGGAGGCGATCTTCGACTACCGGCCCACGGAATGGTTCCGGCCGGCGACGGTGCTGGTGCCGCCCGACCGCGCCCTCGCCAGCCCCGCCGCGCGCGAGCGTCTGCGGCGCCTGGGCGAGTATGCCTTGAAGTCCGTTCCGCTCACGGAGGCGCAGAAGAACGCGGTCACGGGCGTGCTGAACGGACTCAAATAGAGAGTCGCTAAGCGCGCGCGGCTGCTGTATCGTGCGGGGGCTCCCGCCGGTCCCGAGCGGGCGTGGGAGAGCGTGACGCGGAAAGCGGAGGGGACGAGTGGCGACCGATCACGAGGTGAAGCAGGGCGATTGCATCACCAGCATCGCGCGCGACTACGGCTTTTACTGGGAGACGATCTGGAACCACCCCAAGAACGCCGAGCTCAAGCGCAAGCGAAAAGATCCGAACATCCTGAAGGAAGGTGACGTCGTCCACGTCCCCGATCTCGACGTCAAGGAATACCCACGGGGCACGGAGAAGCGTCACACGTTCATGATTCGCGGCGTCCCCGCCAAGCTCCGGCTGCGGATCATGGAAGAGCCGAAGCCCGAGAAGCCGAAGCCGGCGGCGCCACCGGCGTCCAGCTCCTCCGGCGGTGGACCCGGCTCGTTCCTCGACAAGGTCGTGGACACCCTGAAGCAGGCGGTCGGCCTCGGCGGCCCCGCCGGCAACACCAAAACCTTCGAGGAGCCCGATCCGGAGCCGATGACCCGCGAGGACAAGCCGCGAAAGAACATCCCCTACATCCTGGACATCGACGGCGTCCTCACGCGCGGCAACGCCGACAACGACGGCCGCATCGAGCTCAGCATTCCGCCGAATGCCCGGAGCGGCAAGCTCATCCTCGACGCGGGAACGGTGAACGAGCAGACCATCCCCCTGAACCTCGGGCATCTCGATCCCGTCGACGTGGACAGCGGCGTCGCCCAGCGCCTGAACAACCTCGGCTTCCCGTGCGGGGATGGAACGGACGAAGCGACGATGAGCGCCGCCCTCAAGGCGTTTCAAGAAAAGAACGGGCTGCGCGTGAGCGGCAGCATCGACGACGCCACGCGGAACAAGCTCAAGGACCTGCACGGGAGCTGAGCACCAGCACTCCCTCGGTGCCGCCGCGCACCGCGGACACAACGGAGATCGGCGATGGCCGACAAGATCAAGGTCGTGTTCAAGCGCGTGTACGTGAAGAACGACGAGGACTGGCTCGGCGACGGGGAGTTCTACTTCATCGCGAGCGTGGACGGCAACAAGGTCGGAAACTCCGACATCGACTACACGGCCGTCGAAGGCAAGTGGATCGATCTCCCGGAGGCGCTGTGGTCGCGCGAAGTCGACGTCACGCCGCCGAAAGCGAGCGTCGTCGTGCGCTTCAAGGGCAAGGAGCGTGATCTCCTCTGGGACGACGATCTCGGTCCCGAGCTCGTGTATACGCTGAAGCCACCGTGGCAGGAAGGCCCGCGCCTGCCGCACGAGACGGACGACTACAAGCTCGAATGGGAGGTCAAGCTGTTCGCGGACGGCACGTACAACGCCCATCCGCCCGACACGGTGTTCGCGTGCCGGAGTGCGGCGGGAGCGACCGTGTGCACGACCGTGTCCGGAACGCAGTTGACCGCGCGGATGGAAATCCATCCGGTGGTGCCCGTCGTTTCGGACGCGCCGGTGCCGGTGGGCGGCACCGCGGTGTTTCCGCCGCGGCCCGCGTTCCCGGCCGCCACCGGCCCCGCGAAGCAGAACCCCACCAACGGCGGCGTCCCCGCGGTGGCGCCCGGCGATCCCATCAACGTGCTCCGGAACCCGTCCGTCATTCCGATCCTCTCCGCCCCGCCCCCGGCCGCCGCACCCGCCGCCGGCTCTCCGCCCGCGGCCGATGCGACGAACGCCGCGCGCATCGAGTACACCTGGTACCGGCCGGCGAGCCTGAACTTCACCGACAACGATGCCCGTCTGGAGTGGACGGCGGTGTCCGTGGCGGGCGGCGCCACCGTCGGATTCGTCGGACCGGCGACGGGGACGAAGGTCCTCGTCTACGGAAAGACGGCGGGCGAGGTCAGGCTCGAGGTGCGGTTCCGGGGAGCCTTGTTCGCGGTCTATCGCGCGCTCGTCCGACCCATGAAGCGCATCGCCTGCCGCTTCAACATCCTGAATGGCCCCAACGCGGCCAGCACGCCCGCCTCCACGCCCGCCGACGTCCTGAACCATCTCGCGATCGCCAATCGGTTCCTGCGCCAGATCGCATTGGAGCTGGTGCTCGACACCAACGTCACCGTGACCAACAACGCGCACCCGGTCCCGGGCAACCCCGGCATCTTCCGGATCAACGTCCCCGCCGCCCGCACGCGCAACATTCCCAACGCGTTCAACTCGATCTCCACCCAACTCAACTATCGACCGAACATCGTGAACTTTGCGTACGTCCGCTCGTGCGCCAGCCACAGCGTCCTCGGCGCCGCCACCGATTACCCGGCGAACGGTGCCGGCGCCACCATCACCGACAGCGGCAGTCCCAGCTGCTCGTGGAACACGCCCGGCTCCGGCGTCGATCCCGACACCGCGGCGGGAACGCTGACCATGAAGCTCCTTGCCGCGACCGCCGCCATCGCCGGCAAGCCGAACGTGGTCGGCATGTTCGTCAGCGGCGACAACGGCAGTCCCAGTACGGCCGCCATGACGTATGCGACGACGATCGCGCACGAGTTCGGGCACATCTTGAACCTCATGCACCGCGTCGACTCCACCGTGGGGGCGACGTACGACGACGGCCTGAACCACCCGCCCGGGGAGAACCTGATGCACTGGAGCAACCCGGCGACGATCGCCCAGGATCTCGACATCATCCAGGCGCGCGCCGCTCACCAGACCCCGCTCCCGAACGCGCCGTGAGCACGCCGCAAGACCCCGCGCGCGTCCTTGCCACTTCCCAAGACAAGAAGGAGCTGTCGGCCTATGCGCGCCTCCTCGCGCGCAGCACGCGCGCGCCCGACCACGAGGAGCTCGCGAAGTGGGTCCAGTCGGGCGACTTCCTCGCGCGCCTCGACGAGCCCGAGCGCTACCAGGGCGCGCCCGGCAAGACGCGTATCGCCGCCATCCTCCGCGAGCTCAGCGAGAACCGGGCTCCGAGCGCGGAAGCCGTGCTCGTCGCTCTCACGCGCTCGGCGATCTTCAACGCCGAACCCCTGCGCAGCGACATCCTCATCCGGGCCTGCGTGCCGCTCCGTCCGGCCCCGCCCGACGTCGTGCGGTTCTGGGACGAGCACTGGTTGCCCGAGGACGGGTTCTCGCACCTCACCGCACCCGCCGTGTGCGACAACGGGAGCGCGCCCGCGCTCGCGCTCCTCGAAAAGAAGATGGGCGATGCCGCGCATCCCGACGAGGACAAGCAGGTGTGGATGGTGACCGGCATCATGATGCATCGCAACGAGCCCCTGATGTTGGAGAGCTGCGACCGGATGCTGCGGGGCGGCCTCCCGGAGAACCTCCGTCCGCTGCTGGTGGACGTGATCTTCGACTATCGGCCGACGGAATGGTTCCGGCCCGCCACCGTGCTCGTGCCCCCCGATCGCAAGCTCGCCGGTCCCGAGGCGCGCGAACGCCTGCGCCGCATCGGAGCGTTCGCGCTCCAGTCCGTTTCGCTCACCGACGCCCAGAAAGACGTCGTCCGGCGCGTGCTGCGCGAGATCGACGAGAACGCCTGACCCGCGCGCCCGAACGTTCATCAGCGGAGGACAATCATGTCGAAGGTGAGGACAGCCGTGCTCGCCGCCGTCATCGCCACCGTCGCGGGGGCGGCGCCGGCGTTCGCGCAGACCACGCTCACGATGTCGTCCTGGGTATCGCCGCAGCACCATCTGACCAGCAACGTTCTCCAGGGCTGGGCGAACGAGGCGGAGAAGGCGACCAACGGCCGCGTGAAATTCCAGATGCTGCCGAAGCACCCGTCGGCGCCGCCCGGCACCTTCGATGCCGTGCGCGACGGGCTCGTCGATCTTTCCTTCGTCACCGCCAGCTACACGCCGGCCCGCCACATCCTTCCCCTCCTGCCCGAGCTGCCCGGCGGCGGCGACACCGCGCTCGTCAACTCAGTCGCCTACTCGCGCATCCACTGGAAGCACTTCCAGAAGGTGGGCGAGTACAAGGGCGTGAAGCTCCTCGGCGTCTTCACGCACGGCCCCGGCCAGATGTTCACGAAGCGGTCGATCACCAGCATCAACGACGTCCAGGGTCTGAAGATCCGGAC
>DASXSB010000051.1:0-2176 GCA_036506275.1 Candidatus Methylomirabilota bacterium
CTCCGTGAGCCGGAAGCCGACCGCCAATCGCTTCCGGGCGCGCGATGGATACATCGTCCTCGCCGTCCTCACGGAAAAGCAGTTCGTGAGTCTCATGCACGCCCTCGGGCGCCCCGACGCGCTCGACGATCCGCGCTTCAAGGACTGGCCCGCCCGCACCGCCAACGAGCCCGCGCTGCGCGAGGTCATCGAGGGCGCGCTCGCCGCCCACGATCCCAAGACGTGGGAGGCGCGCTTGACGGCGGCCGACGTCCCCTGCGGATCGATCTGGACCATCGACGAGATCGTGCGCCATCCCCAGCTCGAGCACCGCGACGTCTTGCAGACGATCGATTCCCGCTACGGACCGATGCAGCTCGTCGGCGCCGGCTTCCGTCTCGCCCACGGGAGCCCCGGCCTCGACCGCGAGCCTCCGACGCTCGGCGAGCATACCGAGGAGATCTTGAAGGAGGCGGGCTACGCTCCGGACGAGATCGCGCGCCTCCGCGGGGAGGCCGTGATTTGACCTAACCTCCGCAGGGCCGGAGCCACTCCCCCTTGAGCTCCTCGAGCAGAACTTGCTTGCCGTTCTCGCGGACCTCCCAGACCGACTCGAAGCGTTCGCTTCCGCTCATCTCGATGGTTCCGATGACGACCCCCTGTCCCTTTCCCCGCAGGGCACACGTGTTCATGACCTCGTAGCGGCCGAAGTCCACGCGGAGGGAGTCGAAGCGGCAGCCGGTCTTGTCCACGACGGCGGGGCGCGGGTATCGCTGGAAGAGAAGCGCCGGGTTCGTGCACTGCCGCTCTTCGCTCCGCGACACGCTCGCGCGCTTGTCCGTCGGCGTCTGCGAGCGGATTTCGATCTTCCATATCCCGGGTCGAAGCTCCGGCCACTGATCCGATGAGCTGGTCGTCGCCCCGCTCGTCGCACAGAGCGCTGCCGTGAGCGAGGCGATGGCGACCGTGCGGGCGGTCATGTCCTACATGGACAGGATGCGTTCGCCGACGATGTACCGCTTGTTGAACGTGTAGGGCCGGACTTCCGGCTTCCAGCGCCCGATGTCGGACGTGTCGTTCCAGAGCTTCGACATCGGCAGCTCGCTGTTCTCGACCTCGTACGCGCACAGATACCGCGGCTCGCCGGCGGCGGTCGTGCGGTAGCGCACGGCGTTCACGGCACCGGACAGCTTCAGGAGGAGGGGCAGGTGCTCCTGGTCGTACAGCTCGTTGAAAAGCGCCTCGCGGTGGGGCTCGATGTCCATCATCACCCAGAAGATGTACGGCGTCTTGCCGGTGAGCGATTCGCTCCCGCCCACCCATTCGTACATCGCGACGTGGCGGTTCATCGTGTGCGGCCGCACCGCGCCCGGCCAGCGTCCGGCTTCGGCGGCCGTCTTCCACGCCGCGCTCTCGATGATGGCGGGGGAGTCGAGCTCGTAGGCGGCGAGATAGCGCGGCTCGGTCGGTGACGGCTGCCGGTAGCGGCTGGCGCGCCGGACCCCGGCCACCCCGCGCAGGTTGGGAACGTGCTCCTTGTCGTAGACTTCGTTGAACGTGCTCTCGTGCTCGTGGGCGACGTCCATCCGGACCAGGAACAAGGCGTGGGTCATGCGGTCCTCCCCGGCTTCGGTTTCGCGGACTCTACCACGACGCGGTCACGACACGACGCCGTCGCGACCACGACCACGCGTCGGCGTAGTATCCTGGGCGATGCCACACCGTGGAAGGAGCCGTGTATGAATCGCAAGCGCGTCGGTATCCTCATCTTCGACGAGGTCGAGGTCCTCGACTTCTGCGGTCCCTTCGAAGTCTTCTCGGTGACGCGGCTCACGGAAAACGCGCGGCGCGAGGAGTCGTCGCCGTTCGAAATCCTACTAGCGGCGGAAAGCGCCGAGCCCGTCACCGCCACCGGCGGCTTGCGCGTGATTCCCGACGTCACGCTCGAGGCGTGTCCGCCCCTCGACGTGCTGGTGGTGCCGGGTGGATGGGGCACGCGCCGCGAGATCAAGAACGCGCGGCTGCTCGCGTGGATCAAGGAGCGCGGCACCGCGGTGGAGACGCTCACGTCCGTGTGCACGGGCTCGATGCTCCTCGGGCAGGCCGGTCTCCTGGATGGGCGTCACGCCACCACGCACTGGCGCGCGCTCCCGTGGATGCGCGATTCGTTTCCGGCCGTCACCGTGGAGGAGAAGCT
>DASXSB010000052.1:0-53028 GCA_036506275.1 Candidatus Methylomirabilota bacterium
TCCCTACGGACTTGGAAGCTAACTATTTTGAGACGCAGGAAGTTCTTCCGCGTCTCAGTTATTCGCGTATGGATCAGCGTGTTGGTGAAATCGTAGATTTGTTTCCGCGATATCTTGATCGCCTGAGACGTATTCTGGATACCGATCTCACTCGCTACACGGATTTGCCGATCCAGGACCGGCTCTACGTCGAGGATATTGACAGCTTCGCGAAGGTGAGGGACGTGAACCCTAGCATCGTTGCGCCGTTTTTGAGCAACGGGTTCCTTGATCTATCTGAGAACCGGGTTCAACTCGCGCTTGAACAAATACTTGATGTCTCATTTCATCGAATCGACTGGCCTGGAGAGATGAACGATCTCTACACGGCGAACACGCTCGTAAATGGGGCGCGTCGCGCGACCGCGTTTCTTCTGAAGGGACCAGGGATCGGCCGAAAGGAGATGCAAATCGGTGACTGCGGCAAAAATGGTGATCAACTCGTCCGTCTTTTCAATACCCCGGCTGACCTGTACATAGTTCAGTACGTCGGCCCGATATCCGATCTGCTCATCAAGGACGTCGAAGGGGGTGGTGTCCCGAGTAGTGTGGAAAAAGAGAAGTGGCGCATTCTTCCGGTTGGTGAAGTCCACGACCAGCCGGCCGCCCTGGCAGGCGGCCACCGGAGGAACACGCCATGGACAAACGTATCAGGAAGCCGGCGGCGGCGCACGAGCTGGAGCGAATCTCGCTGGGTGAGCTGATCCACCAGCACGTCCGACTCGCCATTGAGACGGCCGTGCACGAGGAGCTGCGGGCCGCGCTCGGGACGAATCCGTACGAACGCACCGAAGTCCGACGCGGCTACCGCAATGGCACCAAAGTGCGGACGCTGACGGGACCGACGGGGCCAGCCGCGCTCACCCTGCCGCGCGCCACGCTGTTCGCCGGCGCGAAGGAATGGACGTCGAGGATCGTCCCGCGTTATCACCGGCGGATGCCGGAGGTCAATGAAGCCGTGGTCGCCACGTACTTGGCAGGCGGCAACACCCGCCGGATTCGCGGCGCGTTCCAACCGCTGCTCAAGGCGGCCCCGCTCTCCAAGAGTGCCGTGTCGCGCGTCGTCGCTACGCTGAAGAATGGCCTGGAGGCATGGCGGACGCGTTCGCTCGCGGACCTCGACGTGATCTATGTCTACCTCGATGGCTTCGCTCTGCGCGTGCGCAGTGCCGGAAGAGTGGTGAGCGTGCCGGTGCTGGGCGTGGTCGGTGTCTTCCCCGACGGGCACAAACATCTGCTCGCCCTGGAACTGTGCGGCGGCGAGTCGTTCTCGGCGTGGAAAGGCTGCCTCGATGATCTTGTGGCTCGCGGGCTCCGAGCCCCAGTGCTCTGCATCATCGACGGCAACGCTGGGCTGCGACGCGCCGTCGGCCTCGTGTGGCCCAGGGCCGCGATCCAACGCTGCTGTGTCCATAAGATGCGCAACCTTGAGCGGAAAGCGCCGAAGCACGCGCTCGCCGAGATTCGCGACGACTTCCACCGCATCGTCTACGCGGCCAACGCTGATGCGGCCCGCACTGCGTACACCGCCGTCGAGCGCACGTGGGGGAAGCGCTGTCCGGGCGTGGTCACGAGCCTGCGGGAGGGTGGCGACGAGCTGTTCACGTTCTTTCGCTTCCCCAAGGCGCAGTGGAAGACGTTACGAACGACGAATACGATTGAGCGGCTCAATGAGGAATTTCGCCGCCGCGTGAAGACGCAAGGCTCGCTGCCGAGCGAAGACGCTGTGTTGGTCCTGCTGTTCAGCCTCGTGGCCAGCGGGCAGATCAAGTTGCGCAGGATCGACGGCTGGCAGAAGATCGCCACGGTGTTGAGCCAGGATACGGCGGTGGCTGCATGATGATCTTACGCGCTGCGCTCGCAGTGGCCTTCGCCATCATCAGCATCCTCGGAGCATCACTTACCGCCGGCGCGCAGCAACCGAGGAAGTCGCCCCGGGTGGGATTTCTGTCGATCTTCTCGCCGTCTGATGTCCCGCGCTGGCGCGCGGGGCTCACGAAGGGTCTCCGCGACCTTGGCTACACGGAGGGCCACAACATCGTCATCGAGTACCGACATGCGGAGGGTCACGTCGAACGGCTCCCCACCCTAGCGGCCGAGCTGATCCGCCTGAAGATGGACGTCATCGTGGCGGAGACGACCCCGGCGAGTCTAGCGCTCCAGCAGGCATCCACAACAGTTCCGATCGTGATGACGATCGTTGGCGACCCGGTGGGCGCGGGCCTTATCGCGAGCGTCGGCCGTCCGGGAGGAAACATTACGGGGCTGAGCCTCCAGCTCTCGGACGTTGCGGCGAAACGGATGCAGCTCCTGCGTGAGGTCGTCCCGATGGTTTCTCGCGTGGCCATCCTCTGGAACTCGGCCAGTCCAGTAACCCCACCTCAGCTCAGAGAGGTGGAGGCGGCGGCTGCGGCATTGGGGATGGCGCTTGAATCCTTCCCGGTGCGAACCCCCGACGATTTCGAGAGAGTCTTCCAGGCTGCGACCAGAAGGCACGCCGGAGCTCTTCTCGTGTTGGACGACTTTCTCGTCACTAGACACATACGACAGATCGGGGCTCTTGCGGCCAAGAGTCGGTTGCCTGCACTGGCAGCGTTAGTGGAGTTTGCGGAAGCCGGCGGTCTCGTGAGTTATGGACCGAACTATCCCGACCTGTCCCGCCGCGCCGCCACCTACGTCGACAAGATCCTCAAGGGCGCCAAGCCCGCCGACCTGCCCGTCGAACAACCGACGACGCTCGAGCTCGTGATCAACATGAAGACCGCGAAGGCGCTCGGCCTCACGATCCCGCCGTCGCTGCTGCTGCGGGCGGATCAAGTTATCGAATGACACGGCACGTCGGCACGAGCATTGGAATTGAGCAGAGACCGGGAGCAGCGTCCGACATTTTCCACATCAAAAGGGACACCACCAGGGAAGGTCGCAGCGGCTAAGACTGCGGGCAAAAGGGTTCACTTCCTCATCATGGATGGGCAGGATACAGCGCGACTGCTGCACGCGTATAGCAAGCTATGATGCTGTGCCGCATGATTTGCGGCGAGAGCCCAAGTCATACACGCGGCCTGGAGCGCCAAAGGTCTAGGTTGTTGACGTCGCCAGAGAGGCGGGGATGAGTACGGGGCGCAACGGCCCGACCCCGCCCCCGCCGGCTGGTGTCGCGGAGCGAGGAGCGTCGGCTAGTAGCCCCGGCCCCAGTATTCGCAGAAGCGCTCGATGTTCCCGGGCAGGAAGCGCTCGTAGTTGGCCCACTTCTCGTACTTGGGGAGCTTGACCTCTTTCATGGCGTCGTCGAAGCATTTGCCGGCGAGCGCGGCCTGCTTGACGGCATCGGAGAGATCGACCATGTACTGCTTGGCGGCGCGCACGTCCTCCTTGGTGCCGAGGCGACCGCCCGCGTACGGATGACCGGGGATCATGCGATCCCAGTCGAGCGCGAGCACCTTGTCGAACGACTCGAAGAAATCGGGCAGGTAACCGTCGGGAAGGTCCCGGAACTGCACGGTGTCGATCGGGATGAAGTCGACCACGAAGATCAGCTTCTGCTTCGGCAGCAGCATCACGAGCGTGTTGTCGGAGTGGTTGCGACCCACGTAGTGGAGCTCCAGGCGCGTGCCCCCGAGCGTGATGACGTGGAGGTCGTTGGTCGCGACGTCGGGCAGGACGACGTCGGGGTTCTTGAGCGCCTCCAGCCGTGTCTTCGCGTTCGTGTGGGCGACGAACGTGGCGCCGAGCTCCTTGAAGGGCCGTCCGCCCTCGATGTGGTCATAGTGATGGTGGCTGTAGACCACGTACTTGATGGGCGCCTGCGTGACCTTCCGGATCTCGTCGATGTACGTCCGCACCGCCTGCGGCCGGCGGTAGCCGATGGGATCGGTCGCGATCACCCCGTCGGGAGTGACCACGAACATCGACTGATGGCCACCGTAGCGAAAGAGATACACATCGTCGGTGATCTTCTTGGTCTCGAACATCGGCGGCTGCGGGGCGGCCGTGGGCGGCTGCGGCGCCGGTGCCGCCGGCTGCTGGGCGCGCGCCGCCACCGGACCGGTCATTACGGCAAGGGCGAGGAGCACGAGGGCGACGCGGCAGCAAGAGTTCATTCCGATACCTCCAGTCAGTGGGATCGGGGTGCCGGGTGCTGACGTTTAGGCGGTAACGCTCGTCACGACGCGGCGGTTCCCCCTCCGCGGCGCCGCCCGCCGTGACCTGAGTACAATGGCGGCATCATGCCGGCTCGAAACCGCGACCTCCACGGCAACGTCCCCGACCAGGCGCCGGCCGCCTTGCTCCTGATCGACGTCATCAACGACCTCGGGTTCGACGGCGGCGACGCGCTGCTCGCGGAAGCCCTGCCCATGGCCAAGCGCCTGGCGGCGCTGGCGGAGCGCGCGCGGCGGGCGCGGCTGCCCGTCGTCTACGTGAACGACAACTTCGGCAAGTGGCGCTCCGATTTCAGCAAGCTCCTCGATCACTGCCTCCACGACGGCGTCCGCGGACAGGCGCTCGCCGAGCTGCTGCGTCCGAACCGCGACGACTACTTCGTGCTCAAGCCGAAGCACTCCGGATTCTTCGCGACCACGCTCGACGTGCTGCTGCGCTACCTCGGCGTGAGCACGGTCGTGCTCACAGGGCTCACCGCCGATAACTGCGTGCTCTTCACGGCCAGCGATGCGTTTCTGCGCGACTACGAGCTCGTCATTCCTCCGGACTGCGTGGCGTCCGAAACGTCCGAGCAGACCCGGCGCGCCCTCGAGCACATGCAGCGCGTCCTCAAGGCGCGCCTCACGCCGTCCGCCGACCTCGACCTCGAGCAGCTCACCCGACGCGCCGCCTGACGCCGCGTGAGGTCCCCGGACACCGTGCGCGTACGGCCCGCGGTGCGTCGCTGGCTGATCGTGGCCGCGCTGTTCGTCGTCACGTACGGGATCTCGACGCCGTTCGCGGCCTACGGCGTCTTTCTGCCCGTGCTCGCAGAGGCGTTCGGGTGGACGCGGGGCGCCATCTCGACGGCGCTGTCGATCAACCTGCTCGTCGGCGGCGTGGCCGGATTCGTGATCGGCACCCTCGCCGATCGTCACGGGCCGCGCCTCCTGCTCGTGGTCACGGCCGCGCTCTCCGGCAGCGGATTCGCGCTCGTGTCGACGGCGACCGCGCTGTGGCACGTCTATTTTTACGTCGGCGTGCTGAGCGGGATCGGGATGTCGAGCTTCTATCTCCTGAGCACCGCCACCGTCGCCCACTGGTTCCACGAGCGCCGTGGTCTCGGCATCGCGTTCGTGCTCGTCGGCTTCAGCCTCGGCTATATCTCCGGCGGACCGCTCGCGGCGTGGCTGATCACACGCGTGGGATGGCGCGCCGCGTATGCCCTCATCGGGGGCGGCTGTGGCGTCTTGACCTTCCTCGCCGCGCTCACCGTGCGCCTCCCCGGCACGGTGGAGCTCCACGTCCTGCGCCACGGAGCGCCGCCGCCCGCGACGGCAACCGTTCCCCCCGCCCGCGTCCACGCGGGCTCGACGCTGGGAGAAGCGCTGTCCGACCCTCGCCTCTGGTATCTGACCGTGGCGTGGCTGCTCCTGGGCGGCATCGCGATCATGGTGTCCGTACACATCGTGCCTTTCGCGCGTGACCACGGCATCAGCCTGGAGGGTGCCTCTCTCACGCTGACCGCCTACGGCGTCGGCTCCGTGAGTGGACGCCTCGCTGCCGGCGCCGTGAGCGATCGCGTGGGCACGCGCACGACGATCGGCGTCGCCTACGCCGTGCAAGCGTTCGGCCTCACGGCGTTGCTGTGGGCGTCGTCGCGCGAAATGCTGCTCGCCATGCTCGTGCTGTTCGGCGTCGGCTTCGCCGCCGCTGACAACATGATCACGAAGGCGATCCCGGACGTCTTCGGCGTACGCGCCCTCGGCGCCATCATGGGTGTTCTCACGGCCGGCTGGCGTTTGGGCGCGGCCATCGGTCCCGCGGCCGCGGGCTTCCTCTACGATGCGGCGGGATCGTACGTGCCGGCTTTCGGAGCGGCGCCGGTGGCGGTGCTGGTGAGTTGGACGCTGTTCACGCTCGCGGCCGCGCACACACGGTTGCGGGCGCGGGTGCAATCGCCGGCGCGGTGAGGACGGCTTCACACGCGCGCACGTTGACGGAGCGGTCACAGGGGCGGTACGAGAGGCTCTCACGCAGTGAAACGAGGAGGTCCCGGCGATGGCGGCGAAGCTCGACGTGCTGGACGGATGGGGGCTCGATGGCAAGGTCGCGATCGTCACCGGCGGCGGCGCGGCGAGCGACGGCATCGGTAACGGACGTGCGGCCGCCATCCTGCTCGCGAAAGCAGGGGCGCGGGTCGTGGTGGTGGACCGCGCCCGGGCGCTCGCGGAACAGACGGTCAAGATGATCGCGGACGCAGGCGGTGACGCCATCGCGGTCGAAGCCGACGTGACGCGGGCGGCGGACTGCGCCGCCATGGTGGCGGCGGCCGTCACGCGCTACGGGCGGCTCGACTTCCTCGACAACAACGTCGGCATCGGCAGCCGCGGTTCCGTCGTCGACGAGAGCGAGGAGACGTGGCGGCGCATCATGCAGGTGAACGTGGAGACCATGTTCCTCGCCGCCAAGCACGCGATCCCCGCCATGCGCGCCGCCGGCGGGGGCGCCATCGTCAACGTGTCGTCGATCTCCGCCCTCAGGCCGCGCGGTCTCACCGCGTATTCGGCGTCGAAGGGCGCGGTCATCGCGCTCACGCGCGCGATGGCGGTCGATCATGGCCCCGACGGCATCCGCGTCAACTGCGTCGCGCCCGGCCCCGTCTACACGCCGATGGTCTACGCGCGCGGGATGAGCGCGGAAGCGCGGGAGCGCCGGCGGCGGGCGTCGATACTCCGTGTCGAAGGCACGGGCTGGGACATCGGCCACGCCGTGCGCTTCCTGCTCTCCGATCACGCGCGCTACATCACCGGCCAGACGCTGGTCGTGGACGGCGGCGCGACGCTGATGGGTCCGGAGCGCGGCACCGAGTAGGTCATGTCCCGTTCCGTCTTCGCTCTCGCGAGCCGTGCGGGGGCCGCTTCGATTACTTGCTCGTGGAGTCTACCGGGCTCTCGGACCCGCTGCCCGGCGCGGAGCCTCGCCGGGGCCGGCGGACGGTCCTTACCCTCCCGCTCGTGCCTCCTCCGCAGAACGGGAGCCTATCAGCCCGCGCGGATGTCGGCGACCAGCAGCCCGACGGCCACCACCACGACCGCCGTGGCGCTCAGCGCCAGCGACAACGCGACGCCGATCAGGGCGCCCAGGAGGCCAACTATCGCGATCGTTTCCAGGCCGATTCGTGAAACACTCGAACGTAGCGATGGCGCGACTGACGGTGTGGGCGTTCGCGTTTCCGCCCGTCTACTTCGCCCGCCGAAAGCGCTGGGGCGCCGCGGGCCTCCATAGCCTCACCTACGTCGTCCTTTTGGTTTCGCTCCCGACCACGCTCAAGACCGGCACCTGGCCCGTCGTGCTTTCCGTCGTGTGGGGCCTCAGTGTCGTGCACGCGTGCTACGACGCCATCCACCCGCCGCCACCGGACTCCAGCCGGCGCACGGCCGAAGGCCTCATCCTTGTCGGTGTCTTCCTGGCGATGGCTGTCTGGGTGATGGTGCTGCCGGCGAACCGCCACGACGCGCGTGCCCGGGAGGCGGCGAGAATTCAGGACGCGCTGTGGGAAGCGACCTGGATCGTCGAACAGGCGCAGCAGCACCGGGCGAGCGAAGGACGAGCGCCGGCAAGCGTCGAAGAGCTGCGGCGTCGTGTACCAGCCGCCAAGATCGAAGCGACCGATCCGTGGGGCGGGGACTGGGTCATCTCGGCGACCGACGACGCCTGGGCGTGTAGCCGCGGCCCTCGCGGGACAGGCCAGTGTCCGCCCGGCGATCCCGGTGACGCCGGCCGCTCGGCGTCCGGGTCGATTGGATATTCGGCACGAGGCGGCGGATGGAGCAGCCCGCCCACGGTGAGCACGGCAGCCGTGGACGCGCTGGCGCTGGTGCTCTTCGTCGGGTCGCCGATCGCCTACGTCGCCTGTCGGGTCATCCGGCGACGCCGCGGGCGCCCAGCCCCCGCCCTCACCGGAGGCTTGGCCGTTCTCGGCTTTCTGCTCATCGTCTCGGTCCCCCAAATCGTGGGCATGGCCCTGCACAGTTCTATCGAAGCCAGGGCGCGACAGGCCAAAGCGCAAGCCGACGTTTGCGTCATCGCCACCGCGATAAGTGCGTATCGTGCCCAGACCGGCACCCTCCCTGCGGCCTTGGCCGACGTCACCCTCGCCGTGACGAACTCTCAGGGTGTCACCTGCGGACCCTTCCTCGAGAGGATGCCGACGCCCCTCGGCCGCGGCTCGTACATCTACAAGCGGGGCCTCGGGGGGACGTTCATCATCCGATATCGTGAGCCGGAGTTTTCCGCATTCGCCGAGTGCCGGGCGACGTGACGTGCAGCGCGCCGAACGTGGTCGTCTGTACCTGGGGGGCGGAGCGGCAGAACCGGACGTTGCCTACCGAGCAGGAATGTTCCGTCAACAGGGCCTTTGTCCCGTCTATGCTCCCGACCAGGGGCACTGGTCGAAGCTCGCCGCCGAGCTGGGGCTTCAACCCCAGTAAAATTGCGGCTTGTCGCTTCACGTCGAACACCTCAACCGGAACAGCTCGCCGCGGTCACCCGAGCTCGAGCTTGGCGTTCTTGGGCGAACTCTGCCGATTCCCTTCAGGATCCGCAAGCTCCAGTGTGATAACGCGCACGAGTTTCCCTTCGCTTTCGCCCTCGCTGTGGAGGCGCTGGGGATCCGCATCGCTACATCAAGCCTCGGTGCCCACAACAGAACGGCAAGGTCGAGCGGAGCCATCGAATCGACCAGGAAGAATTCTGGGGGCGCCACCGATTCGAGGACTTCGATACCGCCGCCGTCGGTCTCCGAGCCTGGGAGGGTCACTACAACCACGAGCGGTTTTCGCTAGCGCTTCAGGGGCGGACGCCGGCCGAAAAGCTGGCCACGCTCCTGTCGGCTCCAGCGGCGTAACGGTCGTGTCTGTAGTCCCGATAACGTACCGCACGCCCGAGGTCAATCTTGACGAGACCCAACACTGAGGCGTGTGCCCCTCACTGCCCCTTGACCGCACCGGTGCCGCAGGCTAGCATCGCGGCGGGCCCTCCGGAGACCCGGTTAATGATGGCTACGCTCCGACGGTCTGACGTTCCAAGCTCTGGAGGCCAGGCACATCCGCGCGGTCCTGGCGCGGGTCGGCGACAACGAGCGGCAAGCGGCCCACGAAAGCTCTCCGACGCCCCGAGACCGAACGCGGGTCTCAGAACGAGGCCAGCGGCAGCATCATGACGCGACCATCCCGCCGGGCCGCGGTCGCCGATGGCAGATGCGAGGACGGAGAATCGAGGACTTGCACGGCGCGCACACCTGGTACGCCTGTTGCCGTACCCCCTGCCGTCGGCGGCTGCGCCTGCGCTTCTAGAGACGGCGAGGTCAGACAAGGAGGACCCCATGGACAAGCATCGGGAGCGCGGAAAAGAAGAGGTTGAGCTCCACGCCCCGGAGACGAAGGTGAAGGATCTCGCGACCGGCGAGAAGGCAAAGGACGTGAAAGGTGGCGGCGCCAATGGCGGAATGTCTGGTGGTGATGGAGGTCCGCCTGGAAGACCTGCGTGAAGCCGAGGAGGTTGAACGTCTCCGGCTTCCCGTCGCCGGCGCGCCGTCGGTTCTCGGCCGCATACCAACCGAACTCCACCAGGCGCGTCTTGTCGGGGTGCAGCCCCGGGCCGAGCTTCGTGAACCGCTCACGCAGCTCGGTCAGGAACCGCTCGGCCTCCGCTAAAACCCCTCGATGAAGTCGTCCGCGTACCGCACGACGAACACATCGCCGTGGGCGTGCTTCTTCCGCCATCGTTGGGCCCAGAGGTCGAGCACGTAGTGCAAGTACACGTTGGCCAGAAGGGGCGAGATACTGCCCCCTGCCGCGTGCCTTCTTCACGCCACGTTCGCACCCATCTTCCAGCACGCCGGCGTTGTGCCACTTCTGGGATCAGCCGCCGCGCCGGTCCGCAATCCGGTGCTCGACGAACTTCACCAGCCACTCGTGGTTGATGGCCTCGTAAAACCTGCGGATGTCGGCATCGAGCACCCAGTTCACCTTCCGCGTCAGGAGCCCGGCGTACAGCATCCAGCGCATGATGCGGGCTGCGCCTCGGCCGGAATCCGTAGGAGAGCCGAGAAAGTCGGTCTCGTAGATCGCGCTCAGCACCTCGACCGTCGCGCGCTGGACGATCTTATCTTCCAGCGTGGGGGATGCCCTGTACCTGGGGGGCGGAGCGGGGGGAGCGGAGCGGCAGAACCGGACGTTGCCTACGGAGAAGGAATGTTCCGTCAACAGGGCCGTTGTCCCGTCTATGCTCTTCACCCCGAAAGGCGCCTCGTGGCTCAACCTGGTCGAGGCATGGTTCAGCATTCTCACCCGCAAGTCGGTGCGGCGCGGCTCCTTCGATGCAATTCGGGCGCTCATCCGCCACATCGAGCGCTACTTCGTGGAGTGGAATGCTCATCCGACACCTTTCGTGTGGGCCAAGGATCCCGCCGCCATCATCAAGAAGGCCTTGCGGCGTCGGGGTCGTTAACATGACTTCCCGGACGGAACACTAGGAGGCGACGCGGCAGTCGCCTCGTTGCCCCCGCGTCGCGGGCGGACTATGGTCCTCTCCTATGACCCCCACGCCGGAGTGGCTTCAGGAGAAGCTCTTCCGGCCCGTCGAGGATATCGCCGACGACATGCGTCGCGGCCGCTATCTCGATGCTTCGCGAAGCGCTGGACTACGGCCTGATCGACGCGATCGGCCCGTGAGGAGGAGAGCGCCATGACGTCGCCGCTCGTCACCTACGCTGCCGATGGCCGCGTGGGCATCGTCACGCTGAACCGTCCCGACAAGCTCAACGCGATCAGCCCCGAGCTCAAGCGCGAGCTGGTCGACCGCTTCCACGAGGCCGATCGCGATGCGGCCACGAGCGTGGTGGTGCTGCGCGCCGAGGGCCGTGCCTTCTCCGCCGGCTACGACATCGGCCCCAGCCCGGCGCGGGCGGCGCGCAAGGGCAACGCGCTGGCCTGGCACGCCTCGCTGGCCGACGACGTCGCGCTGGAGATGACACCGTGGAACATGAAGAAGCCGGTGATCGCCTCCGTGCAGGGCCACTGCCTCGGCGGCGGTTGCGAGCTGACGATGCTGTGCGACCTCACCATCGCCGCCGACGATGCGCTCTTCGGCGAGCCGGAGATCCGCTTCTCCAACGTCGGGCCGGCGCTGGTCATGCCGTTCGTGATCGGCCTCAAACGCGCGCGCGCGCTGCTCTACCTGGGAGATCCCATCGACGCGCAGACGGCGCTCGCATACGGGATGGTCAACCGCGTGGTGCCGCGCGCCGAGCTCGAGACGGCCACGCTCAAGCTCGCGCGACGGATGGCGCTGATGGCGCCCGAGGCGCTGGCGTCCACGAAGCTCGCCATCAACCGCGGCGCCGAGAGCGCGGGCTTCCGGAGCGCCATCAACGCCGGCCTCGACGTCCTCGCTGCCCTCTACGCGGCCCGCACGGAGGTCGGCATGAAGTTCGACGAGATCCGAGAGAAGGACGGCCTCGGCGCCGCCCTGCGCTGGCGGGCGGCGCAGTTCGCCGAGTAAGCATGCGCTGCTCGCGGTGCCGATCCGAGAACGACAGCAAGGCCCAGTTCTGTGAGGAGTGCGGGGCGAAGCTGGAGCTGCTGGCCGAGCGTGACCCGGAAGAGGCCCGGAAGATCCTCGATCCGGTGCTGATGCGGATGATCGAGGCGGTGCACCGCTACGAAGGCACGTGACTACGGCTTGGCGGAAGGCGCGCGCGCCGATCTCGTCGTGTGGGACTGCCACCGGGTGGAGGACGTCGTCGCCACGATGCCCGACCGGCGCTTCGTGCTGAAGCACGGGCGGGTGACGATCGCGCACGAGCGCCGTGTGCGCGTGCGGTGCGAGAGTAGCGGTGATCGCGACGCGAGTTCCTCGGGGCCGACAGTTTCTTGACGCGGCGTTGTTTCGGCCGATTCTCGGGCGCATCGAGCGATGACGATGTCAGCTCTACTCAGTCGTTCACCACGACCCTGGCTTGCCACCGGCGTAATCCTCACCTTCGTCGTCGGATTGTGGGGCGGAGGCTGTACCACCGGAGGCTCGCCGCCACCGCTGAGGATTCCGGATCAATACGTCCTCGCCTATACGACTGGCTCCCCATTCGGGTCGAGACCGTCGCCTCGAACGGCGGCCGAGCGTGGTCGGCTCCGAATTCGCCGCTCGACACTCAAGGGAGCCCGTTGCCGGCCTCCATCGTCGCGCTGAGCATCGCGGCGAATCCGGACGGGTACGTGCTTGCCTGGTTCGATACGAGCGGCGTCCTCCACACGGTGACGTCGCCCGTCGGTAATTTTGCATACTTTTCCTGAAAGGCTCGGCGCGCTACGATCGAGGCGTCATGACCGACCACGCCCTGCTCGCCTGGATCGCCATTGGCGGGTTCACCATACAAACACTCGGCCTGATCGTGCTGGCGCTCATGCTGCGGGAATCGCAGCGCCTTACACGCGCGGTCGCGGGGCTCGTGTACCAGGAAGGCGAGCGAACTCGGGCCGCACTGGGCCGCCCCTAACGCGAGGGCTCCGCTTCGAGACGTTGACTCCGTGCCGAATGGCGCGTCGTTCTGACCCGCCAGCATCACCCGACAAGCGGTTGATCAATCGCGGCTGACTCCATTAGGGTCGTACGACACCCTGATCTCGCGACCGCTACATCAGCCCGCGCACCGCGGCCACGATGTCCGCCTGCGATGGGATCGTCGCCCGTTCCAGCGAGTCGTTGTACGGCATCGGAACTGGGCGCGCCGCCACGCGGGCGATGGGGGCGTCGAGCACGTCCAGGGCCTTCTCGCTCACGAGCGCCGCGATCTCGGCGCCGAAGCCGCCGCGCTTCACGGCCTCGTGCACGATCACCAGCCGCGACGTCTTCGCCACGGACCGGAGGATCGTCTCCTCGTCGAGCGGCCACAGCGTGCGGGGATCGATGACCTCCACGCTCACGCCGTCCTTCGCCAGCTCGTCGGCCGCCGCCAGCGCGCGCGCGACCATGGCCTGGGTGGCGACGACGGTGACGTCGCTGCCGGCGCGCTTGACGTCGGCCTTGCCGAGGGGGATCGCGTACGTGCCCTCGGGGACGGCGCCCTTGGTCGCGTACAGGACCTTGTGCTCGAGGAAGATCACGGGATTGTCGTCGCGGATGGCGGACGCGAGGAGGCCCTTGGCGTCGTAGGGCGTGGAGGGCGCGATGACGACGAGGCCCGGGATGTGCACGAACCAGGCTTCGAGGCTCTGCGAGTGCTGGGCGGCGAGGCGGATGCCGCCGCCTTGCGGCCCGCGGATCACGAGCGGCACCGTGGGCGTGCCGCCGAGCATGTACCGGAATTTCGCGGCCTGGTTCACGATCTGGTCCATGGTCATCGCCACGAAGTCCCAGATCTGGATCTCGACGACCGGACGCAGGCCGGCGATGGCGGCCCCTACACCCATGCCGACGAAGCTTGGTTCCGAGATCGGCGTGTCGCGCACGCGGTCCTCGCCGTACGCCTCGCGGAGCCCGCGCGTGACGCCGAAGATGCCGCCGATGAGCCCCACGTCCTCCCCCATCACGAACACGCGCTCGTCCCGCTGCATCTCGGCGTGGAGCGCCTCGTTGAGCGCCTGCGCGAAGGTGATCTCGCGCCCGCCGCGCGTCTCCGGCTCCGTGACCTGCGCGTGGGGAGCGTAGACGGCCGCTTCCATCAGCTCCACCGTCGGCTCCGGGCTTCCTTCCGCGAAGGCAACCGCGCGATCGAGCTCGAGCTCGACTTCTTCCCTGAGCTCCTTGAGCCGCGTCGCCGGCACCAGCCGCTCTTCCACGAGCTTCGTCTCCAGGCGGCCGATGGGATCACGTGTCATCCACTCCAGCTCTTCTTCCTTGGTGCGGTAGTCGGGCAGGTTCGCGCGCATGCTGTGGCCGCCCCAGCGGTACGTCACCGCCTCCACCAGCGTCGGCCCCTTGCCCGCGCGCGCCCGCTCCACCGCGCCCCGAACGGTGTCGTAGACGGCAAAGACGTCGTTGCCGTCGATCCGCATCGTCGGAAAACCGTAGCCGGCGGCGCGGGCGGCCACGTCCTCGCCGGCGGTGGTGCGGCGCGACGCCGTGGACAGCGCGTACTGGTTGTTCTCGCACAGGAAGATGAACGGGAGGCTCCACACCGCAGCCAGGTTCATCGTCTCGTGGACGACGCCCTGATTGGCGCCGCCGTCGCCGAAGAACGTCAGCACGACGCTGTCGGTGCGCCGGAGCCGCGCCGCCAGCGCCGCCCCCGCCCCGATCGGGATGCCGGCCGCCACGATGCCGTTGCAGCCGAGGATGTTCAGATCGAGGGCGGCGATGTGCATCGAGCCGCCCAGGCCCTTGCAGTAGCCGGTCTGGCGTCCCATCAGCTCCGCCATCATGAGGTCGATGCGGGCGCCCTTGGCGATGCAGTGGCCGTGGCCGCGATGGTTGCCCACGATCGAATCGTCCACGCGCAGATTGGCGCAGGCGCCGGCCGCCACCGCCTCCTGGCCGACGTAGCTGTGGGCGGTGCCCTTGACGAGCCCCGCGTTGAACAGCTCCACCGTCTTCTCGTCGAAGCGGCGGATCTTGACCATGGTCGTGTAGAGCCGTTCGAGCAGCGGCACGTCGAGCTTCATGACAGGAGCTCCTTGGCGATGATGAGGCGCTGGATCTGGTTGGTGCCCTCGTAGATCTGCATGATCTTGGCGTCGCGCATGTAGCGCTCCACCGGAAACTCGCGCGTGTAGCCGTAGCCGCCGAAGATCTGCACGGCGTCGGTGGCCACCTTCATGGCGGCGTCGCCCGCCGTGCACTTCGCCATCGACGCTTCGTAGGTGTTGCCGGTGATGCCGGCGTCCACCTGGCGCGCGGCATGATGCACCATCAGCCGGGCTCCGTGCATCTGCATCGCCATGTCGGCGAGCATGAACTGGATGCCCTGGAAGGCGGCGATGGGCTGGCCGAACTGCTGGCGCTCCTTCGCGTAGCCGACGGCGGCATCGAGCGCGGCCTGGCCGATGCCGACGGCGAGGGCGCCGGTGGCGGGACGGGTGATGTCGAGCGTCTGCATGGCGATCCGGAAGCCATCGCCCTCGGCGCCCAGGCGCTGCTCCACCGGCACCACGCAGTCCGTGAAGTGCAACGCGACCGTGGGCGAGGCGCGGATCCCCATCTTCCGCTCCTTCTTACCGACGGAGAACCCGGGCCTGTCGGGCTCGATGAGAAAGGCGGTGACGCCCTTCGCGCGCTGGGCGGGATCCACGGTGGCGAACACGCACAGCACGTCGGCGTGGTCGCCGTTGGTGCACCACTGCTTGGAGCCGTTGAGGACGTAGTGATCGCCGCCGCGCACCGCCGTCGTCTTGAGACCGGCGGCGTCCGAGCCCGCGCCCGGCTCCGAGAGCGAGTAAGCGCAGAGAATTTCGCCCGCGGCCAGGCGCGGGAGGTACTTCTTCTTCTGCTCCTCGGTGCCGGCGAGCAGGATCGGAAGCCCGCCCAGGGGCTGATCGATGAACTGGGTGCCGGTGGCCGCACACGCCCACGCGATCTCTTCCGCCACCAGCGAGAGGGCGAGGCACCCCATGTCGCTGCCGCCGTACCGTTCCGGGACCCAGATGCCGAGCAGCCCCGACTCGATGACGGCCTTCATCGACTCCTCGGGATACGTCTCGGTCTCGTCGTAATGCGCCGCGTGGGGCGCGATTCGCTCGCGCGCGACCTTGCGCGCGAGGTCCCGGATCATGCGCTGGTCGTCGGTGAGATAGAACAGGCGGTCGTTCATGACCGGGTCGCCTCCCGCGCGATCGACCGTAACATCAGGCGCCGAATGAGGCCGCTGAACGGCCGGATGAGGAACCAGTAGAGCCGGAAACGGCGACGGCTGGACGCGTCCGCGCACCAGACGCGCGTCTCCGTAGTCAGCAGGGTGGCCCCGTTGCCGTGGGGCGTGAGCGTGAAATCCCACACGGCCTTCGCGTATCCCGCCTCGCGGAAGCGGACGAAGCCGTCGGGCTCCACGCGCACCGGCTTCGAGGCCGCCGTCCAGAAGCGGCCGATCGCACCGAGCGCCACCTCGTGCGGCGGGCGTTGGCCGAGAACGATGAAGCGGGCGGCGATCGCGTGCTCGAGCGTGAGCGGAGCCGCGTCGGAGCCCGGCGGCCGTCGCCGCGCGGCCGGCAGCGCGCGTAACGTCATGAGGAGCCGGACCACCGGCGACGCGCCCAGGTCGGCGCGCCAGAGGGCGGCGTAGACAACGGCGGGCGGCGCCGCCACCGTGCGCGCGTGGCGCTCTACCGCGTCGAACCGTGGCATGAACTGATCGATCAGCCGCGACGCGCCCACCGCCGGAGGCTCTGCACCAGGTGCCATCGTCGCCATCGTGGGCGGTTGCGTTCAGAAGCGGTAGGAGACGCCGACGTAGGGGCCGTAGCGCTCGATGACGATCTCGTTCAGGCGCTGTTTCACATCGCCCGCCACGGTGTGGGCGGTCTCGGTGCCTCGGCCGGACTCGAGCCGGAAGTATCGAAAGCCGGTCTCCGCCGAGAAATGCTTGTTGATGTTGTAGACGAGTCCGCCGTCGAGCTGGTAGCCGAAGCCGCCGTCGGCGTGCGCGGAGAAACTCGGGTCGTGACGCAGGTCCGGGCGGAGGGGATGCTCGTCCTCGAGCTCCACGTGCGACCACGGCAGGATCGCCCCCGCGAGCTTGACGCCGAGGCCGCGGTACACGGGCACGTGAGCACGGGCACCGATGCGGAGGCTGTTGAAGGTGAACGTCTCGCTGATCGCGCGCACGTCGTTCGAAATCGAGACCGTCCCCGTGGCGCCGAAGGCGTCGTAGTCCTCGCGCCAATACTGATGACCGATGAAGGCGTCGACGTAGCCGGCGCGCGGTGTCGCGCGCTCGCCCCAGGTGACGAGCCGGACGCCGACGGCGAGGTCGACGTAGACGAGTGAGCCCACGACCGAGGAGCGCGTGTGGGACACGCGGTCGGTGCGGTCGTTGCCGGCGAAATCGTCGTCGATGAGCACGCCGTCGAAGACGGCGCCGGCGCCGATGGCGCCGAGCACGACCAGGCGCTTCCACACGAACTCGGCGTTGACCTCCGGCACGACGGTGTCGAGCCCGCGCCACCTGAGCTCGGAGAGGACATTGGGCGTGCCGGAGCCGGCGGCGACGCTGAACCGCGTGTCCCCCGTGAGAAGCGACAGGCGACCACCGAGCGTGAGCAGGTAGTCGGCGCCGCCGTCCCCGGCGGCCACCGGGGATACCGCCAGCGCGAGCAGCATCATCGCGACCGGGATGTGGATGCGGCGCCGCCGATTCATGTCGCCTCCCCCACGATGACGACACAGTCTACCGCGACCACGTCGGCGCCGGCGGCGATCACGGGATTCACGTCCACCTCGAGCACGCGCCGGCGCGCCGCCATGAACGCGCTCACGGCGCGGACGGCCCGAACGAGCGCCGTCTCGTCGACGCGGGGCAATCCGCGCGCACCGGCGAGGAGTCGTCCCCGCACGCCTTCGTGCAACATCTCCTCCGCCTCTCCCTCCATCACCGGCGCCAGGCGCACGGACACGTCGCGGATCGCCTCCGTGAGCACGCCGCCGGTGCCGACAGCGACCACGGGGCCGAAGCTCGGATCGCGCCGTCCCCCCAGCAGCAGCTCGATCCCGGGTCCGACGCGTTCCTGCACGATCATGCGCTCGCCGATCCCGCGCGCACGGAGAGCGCGACAGGCGGCGCGGACACCGTCGGCGTCGCGGACGTCGAGATGCACCGCGCCCGCTTCCGTCTTGTGCACGAGCCCGGGCGCGTCGCCCTTGACGACGACGGGAAAGCCGATCGCGGCCGCCGCCATCACCGCGGCGTCCTCGTCGGTCGCGACCTGCTCGCGGCAGAAGCGAAGACCGAACGCCTCCAGGGCGCGTCGGGCCACCGCGTACGGCACCGGGCCCGAGCCCGTCGCCAGCGCTTGCTCGACATCCGCTGGCAGCACGACGTCGGCGGCGGGAGCGGCCGGCGTCGGGGGCGAGGCCGCGCAGAGGACGCGCCACGCGCGCACGGCGCGTTCGGGACTCGGCAACACCGGGATCCCGCCCGCACGCAGTCGCGCCTCCACGCGGGGCGCGTCGGCGCTGAAGGCGGTGACCGGCTTGCCCGTGCTCTCCGCGGCCGCCACCAGGGCGGCCGCGAACTCCGGGATGTCGAGGCCCACGTTCACGGCCACCGCGCCCGCGACGTCCGGATTGTCGAGCACGATCTTCACGGCGGCGGCGATGCGGGCAGGTTCTACCTGCGGCGTGAGGTCGACCGGATTCCCGACGGCCGCGAACGACGGCAGCAACCCGCGCAGGGCCGCCCGCGTCCCGCGGTCGAGCGGCGGCACCACCAACCCTTCCCGTTCCGCGGCGTCGGCGGCGATCACGGACGGCCCGCCCGACACCGTGAGCACCGCTACGCGCGGCCGCGCGGCGCGCCGGGCGCCGGCGACCACCAGCGTCTCGATGGCATCGAAGAATTCCTCCGTTTCCTCGGCGAGGACGATCCGCGCCCGCGCGCAGGCCGCGCGAAAGACGTCGTGGGACCCGGCGAGCGAGCCCGTGTGCGAGCCCGCCGCGCGACGGCCCGCGTCCGAGCGCCCGCCCTTCAGGACCACGATCGGTTTCTTGCCCACCGCCCGCGCCGCCACCTGCACGAAGCGCTCGCCGTCGCGCAGCGCCTCCACGAAGCACGCGATGAGGGTGGTGGCGGGATCCGCCACGAGGTACTCGACCGCCTCCGTGATCCCCACGTCGGCCTGGTTTCCGATGCTGACAAAACGGGAGACGCCGAGACCGCGGCTGGCGAGATGACGAAAGACGAGACCGCCGTACGCGCCGCTCTGGGATACGACGCCGATGCCGCCGCCGACGCGCGGCAGGTCCCAGAAGTACGTCGCGTTGAGGCTCACCGGCGCCGAGAACACGCCCATGCAGTTCGGCCCCACGAGACGGAGGCCGGCGGCGCGGGCCATCTCGATCAGCTCGGCCTCCGCGTCGCGCCCATCCGCGTCGACCTCGCCGAACCCCGACGAGAGCACGACGGCCGCGCGCACCCGCCGGCTCGCGAGCGCGCGCAACGCGCCCCGCACCGCCGGCGCGGGCAGGCTCACGAGCGCGAGGTCCACGCCGTACGGCAGCGCCTCCACGGTGGTGACGGTCGCGCAGCCGAGGATCGATTCGCCGGCGGGGTTCACGGGATAGAGGGCCCCCGCGTAGCCGCCCTCCTTGACGTTCTGGAGGAGACGGTAGCCGAGCTTGGCGGGGTTGCGAGACACGCCGAGGACGGCCACCGCGCGCGGCGCGAAGAGCGCGTCGAGGTCGCTCATCGCGCTCGCCGGGCGTCGATCACGCGCACGGCCTTGCCCACCGGCCGCTCCATGGCGCCGGGCGCGCACAGGCGCACGTCCGCGCTCAACGCGAGAAGGTCATGGATCTCGCGGCGCAGGCGGGCCGCGAGGCCGTCGTCGCCGGCGCGCTCGGATTCCACGGTCACCGTGAGGCGGTCGCCGCCGGCGTCGGCGTCGAGGCGGATCTGATACTCGGGCCCGACCTCGCGGTGGCGCAGCAACACGGTCTCGATCTGGCGGGGATAGAAGTTCACGCCCTTCACGATGATCATGTCGTCCGTGCGACCACGGAAGCGGTCCACCCGCAGCGCCGTGCGGCCGCACGCGCAGCGCTCCCGCGAGACCACGCGCGTGACGTCGCGCGTGCGATAGCGGATCAGGGGCAGGCCGGAGCGCGTGAGGGTGGAGATCACGAGCTCGCCCTCGTCGCCGTCGGGCACGGCGGCGCCGGTGACGGGGTCGACGATCTCGGGAAAGTAGTGGTCCTCCCACACGTGGATGCCGGCGCGCGCCTCGCAGTCGATGCCGAGTCCCGGTCCGCCCGTCTCCGTCATCCCGATGATGTCGAAGGTGCGGACGTCGAACTCGCTCTCGATGCGCCGCCGGAGCTCGTCCGACCACATCTCGGAACCGAGGATAGCTACCCGCAGCGCGAGCCGCCGGAGGTCGAAGCCTTCCTCGCGCGCCACCTCGATGAGCCGCAATGGATAGGTGGCGATGGCGGCGAGCACGGTCGCGCGGAGGTCGTGGAGGAGCCGGAGCTGCAGCGACGTGCGACCGGCGCCGGTGGGAACCACCATCGCCCCCAGTCGCTCCGCCCCGTAGTGAAAGCCGAAGCCACCCGTGAACAGCCCGAACGACGGCGTGATCTGGATGACGTCGTCGCGGGTGACGCCGGCGGCGGCATAGCAGCGGGCCATGACCTCCGCCCACTGCTCGACATCGCCCTCGGTGTACGGATTGAGGATCGGGTTGCCGGTGGTCCCGCTCGACATGTGGAGGCGACGATATCCGCTCGCCTTCGCGCACGCGAGCCCCCACGGATAGGCGTCGCGCAGCTCGTCCTTGGTGAGAAACGGCAGTCGCCGCCAGTCCGCGAGCTGCTTGATGTCGCCCGCCGCGACCCCGCCCAGCCGGCCCACGTAGGTGGCGTTCTCTCCGATGGCGGCGAGGGTGGCGCGCATGCGCTCGAGCTGGACCCGCTCCAGCGCTTCGCGCGGCATCGCCTCCCGCGCGGGATCCAGGAGGCTCACCGCTTGCCGCGCCCGACGCCGAGGTAGGCAGCGCGGATACGGTCGTCGGTGGCGAGGGCGGCGCTGGCCCCCGCGGCCGCGATTCGCCCCGTTTCCAGGACGTACGCCCGGGCGGCCAGCGCCAGCGCCGCGCGGGCGTTCTGCTCCACGAGCAGGACCGCCACCCCTGTCTCGTTGATGCGCCGGATGATCCGAAAGATCTCGCGGGTGAGGAGCGGGGCCAGACCGAGCGAGGGCTCGTCGAGGAGGAGCAGGCGCGGCCGCGTCATGAGAGCGCGGGCGATGGCCAACATCTGCTGCTCGCCCCCCGACAACGTCCCCGCGCGCTGCCGCCTTCGCTCGCGGAGCACGGGGAAGAGCGCGAAGGCCGCTTCCATCCGCGCCGGCACCTCGGCGCGCGCCAGCGTGTGGCCACCCACGAGCAGGTTCTCCTGCACGGTGAAGTCGGTGAAGACGTCCCGCCCCTCCGGCACGTGACCGATGCCGGCGGCGACGACGGCGTCGGCGCTCCACGCGGTGATGTCGCGGCCGTCGTGAACGATGCGGCCGCGCGTCGGCCGCACGAGGCCGGAGACGGCGCGGAGCGTGGTGGACTTCCCGGCTCCGTTCGCGCCCAGGAGCGCGACGATCTGTCCCGCGCCCACGCCGAGGGAGACGTCTTCGAGGGCGCGGCGCTTGCCGTAGTAGACGCTGACCCCGTGCAGCTCAAGCATCGGGGTCCTCGGCGCCGAGGTACGCTTCCACCACGGCCGGGTGGGCCGCCACCTCGCGCGGCTTGCCCTCCGCGATCGTCCTCCCGTGGTCGAGGACGACCACGCGGTCGGAGATCGTCATCACGACCTCCATGTCGTGCTCCACGAGCATGATCGTGAGCCCCAGCTCGTCACGGAGGCGACTGATGAGCGCGATCAGCGACTGCGTCTCGGTCGGGTTCAGGCCTCCCGCCGGCTCGTCGAGGAGCAGCAAGCGCGGCTCCCCCGCGAGCGCCCGCGCCATCTCGAGCCGCTTCTGGTGGCCGAGGGGAAGGCTGCGCGCCTCGATGTCGGCGGCGGCGGAGAGCCCCACCCGCGCGAGCCAGGCGCGGGCACGGGTGCGCGCCGCCGCTTCCTCGCGCCGTACGCTCGGGAGAAAGAGCGCGGCGCCGAGCAGACCGCCGTGCAACCGCGCGTGGCCGCCCACGAGCACGTTGTCGAGGGCACGGAGATGGCCGAACACCTCCGTGTTCTGGAAGGTGCGCGCGATGCCGCGGCGGGCGATCGCGTGCGGGCTCAGGCGGAGGAGATCCTCGCCGTCGAAGACGACCGAGCCCCGGGACGGACGGTAGAGGCCGCTCACCACGTTGAACACGGTCGTCTTGCCGGCGCCGTTGGGGCCGATGAGCGCGAAGATTTCCTTGTCCTGGACCTCGAAGCTCACCGCCGACAGCGCGCGCAGGCCCCCGAAGTCGATGGAGAGATCGTCGACGGTGAGCAACGCCACCGCTAGTCGCCGGACTTGAGCCAGTCCGTGAGCGGCTTGAACCGTCCCTTCTCGACCCGCACCCAGAATCCCTGCGTCTGCGTCTCGTGGTCGGCGCCGATCGTCAAGGGAGGGAGGATGCCGCCGCTCTCGAAGCCCTTCACGCTCTCCAGCGCGGTCACGAGACCGTCGCGCGTCAGCGAGCGGCCGGCCCGTCGCGCCGCTTCCGTGAACAGCATGGCCGCGAAATATCCGGACAGCGAGTAGCGGTTCGGCTCGTTCTTGCCGAAGTACTTCTGCATGGCCTCGCGGTACGCGCGCATGCCGGGCAGATCGGAGACGAGCGGATCGGGCCACAGCGACAGGCCCTCCACGCCCTCGGCGGCGTCGCCGGCGAGGCCGAGATAGCGTTCGTCGGTGAGCGGGCCCGCCGAGACCATCACGGTGTCCGTCCACGCGATCTTCTCGCGCTCCTTGAGCGCCTGTGCCCCCGGCCCCGGCGTGAGAACCAGGAACGTGACTTGCGGGTGGGCCGCGCGCAGCTTGGCCACCTGCGCGCTGACGTCGGTGGCGCCTCGCTTCACCGGCTCCGCCGCCACCATCCGAGCCCCGTGACGCGTGAACTCCTTCTCGAAAGCGGTGAGGAACGCCTTGCCGTACTCGTCGTCCTGGTAGAGGGTGGCGAACGCCCGGTACTTCCGTGGGCCCGTCAGATAGTCGACCATCATGCGGGCCTGGCGATCGTAGAGCGTCATGCCGCTGAAGACGTACTTCTTGCCCCGCGTGATCGGCGATCCTTGAAAGGGAAAGAGCAGCGGCACCCGGTTCTCTTCGAGGTACTCGAGCGTGGCCGCCACCGGGGCCGTCCCCTGCGGCGCGATGATGGCGAACACCCTGTCCTGCTCCACGAGCTTGCGCGTGTTGGCGACCGCTTCCTGCGGCTTGTAGCCGTCGTCGTAGTACACCGTCCGTACCTTGCGCCCGTGGATCCCGCCCGTGTCGTTCACGACCTTGAAGTAGAGATCGACGCCGTACCGCGTCGCCTGTTCCCCCGAGTACGCGAGGGGACCCGAGAAGGAGTTGGAGCAGCCGAGAACGATCTCGGTGTCGCTCACGCCCTGCTGGGCGGGCGCGGGCGCCGCCGTCAGCGCGAGGAGCACGGCGACGAGCGAGACGAGGAAGACACGCATGGGACGCCTCCCGATGGGCCGGCTCAGCGGCCGGCGAGCAGCCGGAACGCGCTCGCGATGCCGCCCGGCATGAACAGCATGCACGTCACGAGTACGCCGCCGAACACGAGCGGTCGATAGTTCTGGAACGCGGCCAGGCGGTCGTGGAGGAGCGTGACGACGGCGGCGCCCGCGAGCGAGCCGGGGACGGAGCCGAGGCCGCCGAGGATGATCATGACCACGAAGTCCACGGAGAGGAAGAGGTCGAAGGCGTCGGGGGAGAGGAAGCCCACCACGAACGCGAAGAGGCCGCCCGCCACGCCCGTGTAGAACGCGGAGAGCCCGAACGCCGTCGTGCGGTACGCGGCCACGGGCACGCCGCTCGCCAGCGCCGCCACCTCGCTCTCCCGGATCGCGAGAAACGCGCGCCCCGTGCGCGTGCGCACGACGTTCACCGCCGACGCCACCATCGCCGCCGCCACCGCCAGCACCAGGTAATAGCGCGCGGTGTCTCCGGTGAGCGCGAGGGGACCGAGGGTGGCCGCCGGCACACGGAGACCGTCGGCGCCGCGCGTGAGACCATCGAGATTGAGCAGCGCCTCGGTGACGACGAAGCCGAACGCGAGCGTCGCCATCGTGAGGTAGAGGCCGCCGAGACGCAGGCACGGCACGCCGACGACGAGGCCGACCACCGCCGTCACGACGCCGGCGCCGAGCAGCGTGAGCGGAACGGGCACCGTGGACGCATGAATGGTGATCAGCGCCGCCGTGTAGGCGCCGACGGCGAAGAAGCCGGCGTGGCCGAACGAGAGCTGGTGGGTGTAGCCGGACAGCAGATTGAGCCCGACGGCCACGATCCCGTTGACGAGGACGAGGCTGGCGAGGAACACGAAGTAGCGCGACGCGACCCACGGCCACGCGAGGAGAGCGACCGCGCCCACCCCTGCCGCCGCCATCCGCATCACACCTTCCTCCGCTCCACGCGTCCGAGGAGGCCGGCGGGCCGGACGACGAGGATGCCGATGAGGACGATGAAGGGCACGGAGTAGCGGACGCTCGACGGCAGATAGAGCGGCGCCAGGTTCTCGAGAAGGCCGAGCACCATTCCTCCCAGGACCGCCCCCGGCAGGGAACCGAACCCGCCGAGGACGGCGGCGGTGAAGCCGTTCACCACGATGAGCCCCATCTTCGAGGAGAGAAAGATCACCGGCGCCACCAGCACGCCGGCGGCGGCGCCGACCACGGCCGCCAGCACCCACGCCATCGAGCTCACGCGCTCGACGTTGATGCCCATCAGCCGCGCCGCTCGCTGGTTCTGGGCAACCGCGCGCATGGCGCGCCCGAGGCGCGTCCACGCGAACAGCGCGTAGAGCGCCAGCATCAGCACGAGCGAGGCGCCGATGATGCCGAGCGAGGCCGGCGCCAGCCGCACGCCCGCGACGGCGAGGGGTCGATCGCGGAAGAACGACGGGAACGGGAATTCGTCGTGCGACCACGCGAGCCCCGCTCCCGCGCGCAACATCAGGGAGAGGCCGAGCGTGATGATCAGCACGTCCCAGTGGGTGGCGGCGAGGGCACGCCGCACGACGAGCCGCTCGCACACGAACGCGAGCGCCGCCGCCGCCACCACCGCCGCCACCGCGCTGACGAGGAGCGGGAGGCCGAGACGATAGACGGTCCAGGCGACAAAGGTAGACACCATCATCATCTCGCCCTGCGCGAAGTTGAGCGTGCGGGTGGCGTTGTAGACGATGACCAGGCTCAGAGCCATGAGACCGTAGATGCTGCCGGTGGCGAGCCCGCTTGCCACCACCTGCACGAGCGCGGCCGTCATCTGAGAACCTTGCTCCAGAGGGGCGACCGCCAGCCCTCCGCGAAGAACGCGCGGATCTCGCGCATGGTGAAATCGCCGAGCCCGAGGTTGTCGAGGGCGCGTCCCTTTCCGCTCAGCGTGCGACCGAGCAAGGCGCCGAAGACGCCGAGGAGCCCCGTGATGGCCGGCGTCGCCACCCCCGCCGCCCGCCCCGCCGACTCGAGGAAGCTGAGGCCGAGGACGACGTCCTCCGTCACGTAGCGGTGATCGAACGTGAGGGTCTCGTTCCAGAGGCCGCTCGCGGTGAGCCGGGCGCGGGCGCCCGCGCCGTAGAGGCCTTCCGCCGCCCGCGCCTCCTCGTAATACGTGGCCAGCTCGTAGTGCGGCGGCGGATAGCGAAGGCCGTCGCGCGCGCTCACGCGCTCGGCGTCGACGGCCTCGATGAGCCGTCGCACGCTCGGCGTGGTGCCGGCGGCGTGGACGTCGAAGCGCCCCCCATCGATGGCGCCCGCATTCAGGAGGACGAGGGGCGGATGGATGACGGGCCCGGCGTTGGTGAGGGCCACGTCGAGCGCGTCCACGCACGGCCGCACGGCGGGAAACAGCTCGCGCACGCGGGCGAGGGTCGCCGCCGTGCGCTGGGCCGGGAACACGCCGGCGGGGAGATTGGCCGCGCGCACGGGCGCCGTCACCGCCGCCGGCCCCGTCTTGCGGGCGAGGTACGGAAGCGTCCCCGTCTCCGCCACCGCCAGCGGTGGCACGCCGCCCGCGCGCACGATCTCGCGGGTGACGACGTAGGCGCCGAGCGTTCCCGGCGTGAGGAGCAGCACCTGCTTCTCGGTGATGCGCTTCGCGAGGCGGGCGCCGAGATCTTCGTGGGCGGTGGCCGGCACGGCCGCGATCACGAATTCCGCGCCCTCCAGGGCCTCACCGATGTCCCCGGTGACGCGATCGAGCCGCGCCTGCATATCCCGGCCGTCGACGACGAGCGTGATCCCCGCGCCGCGCACGGCCGCGAGCTCGTCGTCCGCGCGTCGCCACAGCCGCACGGTGTGGCCGCCGAGGGAGAGGTCGGCCGCGGTGGCGTAGGCGCCGTTGCCCCCGCCGAGCACCGCCACCCGCATCAGGCGATCGCTCCCGTGCGACGCAGCTCGGCCACGCGCGCGGCGGGATAGTGGAGGAGCGTGGTGAGGACGTCGTCCGTGTGCTCGCCGAGGCGCGGGGGCGCCGTGGGAGCGAGCGGCGCGGCGCCGCGCACCTTGATCGGCGTGCCGATGGTGGGCAGGCAGCCCAGGCGTGGGTGCTCGAGCGCGACGACCATCTGGCGCTGACGGACTTGAGGATCGGCGACCACGGCATCGACGGACAGGATCGGTGCCGCCGGCACGCCGTGATCGCGCAGCCGCTCTAGCCACTCCTCGGTCGTGCGCTCGCGGAACGCGCTCTCGACGAGAGCCATGAGCTCGTCGCGGTGGGCGACGCGCGCGCGGTTCGAGTCGAAACGCGGATCGAGCTCCCACTCGGGATGGTCGGCGGCGGCGCAGAAGAGCCGCCAGAATTTCTCGGAGAACACGGCCACGATGAGATGGCCGTCGCGGGTGGCGAGGGCGCCGTACGGCACCACCGAGCTGTGACCCGATCCCATCGGCACCGGCACCCGGCCGTCCGTCCAGAAGTACTGGGCGATGTACGTGAGGAGCGAGACCTGACAGTCGAGGAGGGCGAGGTCGATGTGCGCGCCCGCGCCCGTCCGTTCCCGGCGGAGGAGCGCGCCCGCCACCGCGAAGGCGCCGAACATCCCGCCCGCGAGATCGCCCATGGGGAGGCCCATGCGCACGGGGCGGCCGCCCGTTTCGCCGGTGAGGCTCATGGCGCCGCCCATCGCCTGCAACGCCAGATCGAAGGCGGGGTGATCGCGATAGGGGCCATCGTCGCCGAACGCGGAGATGGAGCACACGACGACGCGCGGGTTCACGGCGGCGAGTCGCGCGTAGTCACAGCCGAGCTTTTCCATCACGCCCGGGCGAAAGTTTTCCCACACGACGTCGGCAGCGCCCACGAGATCGTAGAACACCTCGCGCCCTGCCTCGCGCTCGAGGTGGAGCGCCACCGAGCGCTTGTTGCGGTTGATGGCGAGGAAGTACGCGGACTCCCCGTCGGGGAGGAAGGGCGGCCCCATCGCCCGCATGGGATCGCCGCTCTCGGGCTCTTCGATCTTGATGACGTCGGCGCCCATGTCGGCGAGCAGCATGGAGCCGTAGGGGCCGGCGAGCATGCGCGAGAGATCGAGGACGCGGATGCCGTCGAAGAGCTTCATCGCGCGACGAGAGCCTGGTGCACGGTCTCGGGGGTGATGGGGAGCTCCGTGAAGCGGACGCCGATCGCGTCCTTCACCGCGTTCGCCACCGCCGCGCTCACGGGGATGACGCCGGATTCCCCCAGGCCCTTGGCGCCGAACGGGCCCTCGGCGTCGACGCTCTCGATGAGGCGCACGACCAGCTCCGGCATGTCCTCCGCCTTGAGGACCGCGTAGTCCATGAAGGTCTGCGTCAGGACCTGCCCGCCTTCGACGACGAGCTTCTCCGCGAGCGCATAGCCGAGCCCCATGTGGATGCCGCCGTGGATCTGTCCCTCCGCCGCCATCGGATTGAGTGCGCGGCCGACGTCGTGAGCGGAGGCGATGCGCACCACGCGGATGGCGCCCGTCGCCTCGTCGACGTCCACCATCGCCGCCTGGGCCGCGAAGCCGTAGGCGGCGGACACGTTGCCGTGGAAGTCCTTGTCGAGCATGGCGGTGGGCGGATCGTAGAACGCCTCCGCCACCAGGTGTGTGCCCTGGCTCGTGTAGTGGCCGCCGCGGGCGACGCGGTCGTACGGCACGCGCCGCTGGGGCTCCTCCACCACGAAGACGAACCCGTCGCGGAGGGCCAGCCGTTCCGCCGGCTCGTCCATCTGCCGCGCCGCCATGGCGAGAAGCTGATGCTTGAGGTCGGCGGCGGCGAGGCGGGCGGCGTTGCCGGCGATGAACGTCGTCCGGCTCGCGTGCGCGCCCACGTCCCACGGCTTGACGGCCGTGTCGGAGTTCACGACGTCCACGCGCTCGAGCGGGATGCCGAGCGTCTCCGCCACGATCATCGCGAGCACGGTCTCCGATCCCTGGCCGATCTCGGTGGCGCCCGTGAGCAGCGAGACGCGCCCGAAGTCGTCGAGCTTGACGATGGCGCCGCAGCCGTCGGAGCGGTAGATGCGCGCGCCCCCGCCCACGTGGAACATTCCCGCGTAACCGACGCCGCGTTTCCACCCCGCGCGGGGGGCGGGCGCGTCGCGCGCGATGTCCTTCGCCACCGCTTCCAGGCATTCCGTCATCGCGCACGAGGTGACGACGAACCCTTGCGGATTCTGATCGCCGGCGCGCGTCGCGTTCCGCCGCCGTAGCTCGAGCGGATGGAGGCGGAGGCGGTCGGCGAGGTCGTCCATCTGCGACTCCACCGCGAACGTCGACTCGAGGTTGCCGTAACCGCGCATCGACCCCGAGTAGGGGTTGTTCGTGTACGCGATGGTGGTGTCGAAGCGGACGTTCGGCACGCGATAGAGACCGGCCACCGTGGACAACATCACGTAGGGCGTGGTCGAGCCCCAGGAGACGTAGGCGCCATTGTCGATGACGACGTGGGCGTCGCGGGCGAGGAGCCGGCCGTCGCCGGCGGCGGCCGTGCGCAGCGTGATCACGCACGGCTCGCGGCCGGGGCTGGCCACGAATTCCTCCACGCGGTCGAACTCGACCTTGACGGGGCGCCGCGCCGACCGCGCGAGGAGGGCGGCGATGACGTCGATCGGGTAGAGGTCGAGGCCACGCCCGAAGTTCCCGCCCACGGGAGGCTGCATGACCCGCACGCGGTCGCCCCCGATGCCGAGGGCCGCCGCCAGATCCCGCTGGTAGATGAACGGCACCTGGGTGGTGCTCCACATGGTGAGCCGGCCCGCCGGGTCCCAGTCCGCGACGGCGACCATGGTGCCGAGGCAGGCGGTGGCGACGAAGTGCAGCCGATACGTCCCCTCCACCACGGCCGCCGCCTCCGCGAACGCGCGATCGACGTCGCCGTGCGTGAACTGATAGCGGAGAGGCGTCGCGTTGCCGGGCAGCGCCTCGTGGACGAGCGGCGCCCCCGGCGCCAGCGCGCGCACGGGGTCGAAGACGGCGGGCAGCTCCGCGTACTCCACCTGGATGAGCGCGAGGGCCTCCGCCGCGATCTCGGGCGTCTCCGCCGCCACCGCCGCCACCTCGTCACGGATGCAGCGCACTTTGCCGCGCTTGAGGGCGAGCTGATCGCGCGCGAATCCGAACGGCTGCTGCTCGACGTCGTCGCCGGTGATGACGCTGATCACTCCCGGCCGCGCCCGCGCCCGCGACGTGTCGATGCGCACGATCCGCGCGTGCGGCAGCGTCGATCGCAAGATCTTGCCGTGGAGCATCCGCGGCAGCTCGAGGTCGTGCAGGTACCGCGTGCGCCCGGTCACCTTCTCGGCGCCATCGCGCTTCGGCACCGACTTCCCCACCACGGCAAAGCCGCCGTCCGCGCGCGTCATCAGAACTTCACGGGCTCCTTGTGCTCGCCGAACACGTCCTTCATGGCGCGCGCGATCTCACCGAGGGTGGCGTACGCCTTCACCGCCTCCATGATGACCGGCATGAGGTTGGCGGGGCCGCGCGCCTCGTCGCGCAGGCGATGCAGCACGCGGTCGACGGCGCCGCCGTCGCGCTCGCGACGGACGCGGGCGAGCTTGGCCACCTGCGCCTCCGCCACCCGGGCGTCGAACGCGTACAGCTCCACCTCTGCGTCCGGCGGCGCCGCTCCCTCGCCCACGTAGCAGTTGACGGCGACCTTGGCCACTTCGCCGGAGGCGAGACGCTGCTCGAAGAGATAGGCCTGGCGCGCCACCTCGGCCTGGAGGGCGCCGCTCTTCACCGCCTCCACGATCCCGCCCATGCGCTCGACGTGCGCCAGCTCCTCCTTGATTTTCTCCTCCATCGCGGTGGTGATGGCCTCCACGTAGTAGGAGCCGGCGAGGGGGTCGGCGGTGTCGGTGGCGCCGGATTCCTCCGCGCAGATCTGCATCGTCCGGAGGGCGAGGAGCTGCGCCTTCGGAGACGGGATCGTGTACGCCTCGTCGAAGGTCGGCAAGGCCATAGTCTGGGCGCCGGAGAGGGCGGCGGCGAGGGCGATGTAGGCGCCGCGCACGATGTTGTTCTCCGGCTCCTGCACCGCGAAGGCGGAGCCGCCGCCGCCGATGAGGCTCCGGAACATCCACGACCGCGGATTGGTGGCGCCGAAGCGCTCGCGCAGCATGCGCGCGTAGAGCCGGCGCCCCGCCCGGAACTTCGCCACCTCCTCGAAGATCTTGCCCCAGCACGTGAAGTTGAACGAGACGCGGGGCGCGAACTCGTCCACGCTCATGTCGCGCGCGAGCATCAGCTCCACGTAGGCGGCGGCGATGGCGAGGCCGTACGCCATTTCCTGGGCGGTGGTGCAGCCGGCCTCTCGGATGTGATATCCGCACACGGAGACGGGGTTCGAGCGCGGGAAATTGCGTGCGGAGAACTCGATGAGATCACCGACGAGTCGCAGCGAGGGCTCGACGGGATAGATCCACGTCCCCCGCGCGATGAACTCCTTCAGGATGTCGTTCTGGGGCGTGGTGACCACGCGTTCCCGCGCCGCCCCCTGCTTCTCGGCCACCGCGAAGTACATGGCGGTGATGGGCGCCGCCATGCCGTTGATGGTCAGCGACACGCTCACGCGATCGAGGGGGATTCCGTCGAACGCCTCCTCCATGTCGGCAAGGGTGTCGATGGCCATGCCCACCCGTCCCACCTCCCCCTCCGCGCGAGGATCGTCGGAATCGAGGCCGAGCTGGGTGGGGAGGTCGAAGGCCACGTTGAGCGCGTCCTGGCCGTGGGCCATCAGATACTTGAAGCGCGCGTTGGTCTCGGCCGGCGTTCCGAAGCCGATGTACTGCCGCATCGTCCACAGCCGATCGCGGTACATGTGGGGGTGGATCCCGCGCGTGAACGGATACTGCCCGGGGCGGCCGATGTCCCGCTCGAAGTCGAGTCCCGCCACGTCCTCCGGCCCATAGACGGGCTTGATCGGAATGCCCGCGTGGAGCTTCGCCTCCCTCATGGTTTCCTCCTGCGCCTCACGCGCGCTCTTCCTTGAAGGCGGCCACGATCTGGGGGAGCGGTGTGCCCATCGGAAACACGCGGCTGACGCCGAGGCCGAGCAGCGCTTCCACGTCGCGGGGCGGGATGATGCCGCCGACCACCACCCGGATGTCGGCGGCGTCCTGCGCGCGCAAGCCGTCCACGACCCGCCGCGCGAGCAGGACGTGGGCGCCGGAAAGCACCGAGAGTCCCACCACGTCGACGTCCTCCTGGATCGCCTCCGCCACGATTTCGTCGGGCGTGCGCTTGAGCCCGGAGTAGACGACCTCCACCCCCGCGTCCCGCAGCGCCTGCGCGACGACCTTGGCCCCGCGGTCGTGACCGTCGAGGCCGGGCTTCGCGATCAGGACCTTCATGCGGGCTTTCCCTTCATGCCGGCGTGAACGCGGGAAGCCAGCGCGGCGTTCCGCGGGGGCCGTCGGTCACCTGGACGGGCATGAGCCGGACGCGCTGGCCGAGACCGACGGCGGTGGCCCCGGCGCCGAGCACCACCGTGAAGATACGGTGGCCGGCGACGTCCACCACGGCGAACACGCGGGGAGCGGGAAAGCCCGCGGGCAGGCCCGTCTCCTGGACCGTGAACGCGTGCACCGTGCCCTCGGACGGCAGCTCGCTCCACGTGAAGCGATCGGATCCACACGGGGGACAGAAGCCGCGCGGCGGCCACGCGGTACGGCCGCAGCCGGCACACGTCGTGGTGCTGAGCCGGCCCCCCGCCAGCCGCGTGTAGAACTCGTGGAGCTTCGTGTCCTCCGCGGACTCCAGCGGAAAGGGGTCGACGGCGCGGAAGTAGCTCATCCTTGGATCACGTCACCGCGGCTCGCGCCCGTAGATCATCACCACGTGCTCGCCCATGCCGCTGTTGTTGTGGGTGAGGCCCACCGCCGCCTCCGGCACCTGGCGGGCGCCCGCCTCGCCCCGGAGCTGCGCGTAGATCTCCGCCGCCTGCGCAACGCCGGTGGCGCCCAGCGGATGGCCGCAGCCGATGAGACCGCCGCGCGGATTGACGACCACGTCGCCGCCGTAGTCGCTGCGCCCCGCGGCCATGAAGGCACCCGCCTCGCCCTTCGCGCAGAATCCCAGCTCCTCGTACGCGATGAGCTCGGCGATGGAGAAACAGTCGTGGACCTCCGCCACGTCGATGTCCTTCGCGGTGACGCCGGCGAGGCGATACGCCGCGTCCGCCGCGCGTCGCAACGACGGCCACTCCGCGTAGTCGGCGGGCAGCGAGGTGAGCTGGAAGCCGTCGAGCGCCTGGCCCGTGCCGCGGATCCACACGGGAGCGTCGGTGAGGGCGCGCGCGCGGTCCTCGGAGGCGAGGAGCACGGCGGCGGCGCCGTCGGTGATGGGAGAGCACATGAACAGGCGAAGCGGCGTCGAGATCATGCGCGAGCAGAGCACCTGATCCAGGGTGGCGCCCTTGTTGAAGTGCGCGTTCGGGTTCTTGGCGGCGTGGCCGTGGTTCTTCACGCCCACGAGCGCGAGCTGCTCCTCGGTGGTGCCGTAGGCCGCCATATGGCGCTGGGCGGCGAGGGCGAAGCACGGGGGCGCGGTGAGGCCGAAGGCGGCTTCCCACTCGCGATCGACGCCCGTCCCCATGTTGAGGATCGCTTCCTCGCCGCTCGGCTGATTCAGCTTCTCCACGCCCAGCACCATGACGAGATCGGCGAGCCCGGCCGCGATGAAGGCGTACGCGTACCGGATGCCCACCGTGCCGGACGCGCACATGTGCTCGGTGCGCGCGCTGAGCGCGCTCGGCGTGATGCCGAGGGCCTCCGCCGCCATCGATGCGATGTGGCTCTGGAAGGCCGTGCGCTCGGGCATCACGGAGCCCACGACCAAGCCCTCGACGTCGCGCGGGCGCACGCCGGGGGCGGCGTCGAAGCACGCCTTGCCCGCCTCCCAGATGAGATCGCGATAGCTCGCCTTGCGCACGCCGAACTTCGACACGCCGGCTCCCACGAGCGCTACCCGTCGCATCGTTCGCTCCTCACGGCGCGCTCGCGCTGCCGCCGAGGCCACCGTCCCAGTCGAGCTCGCGCGCGATCACGAGCCGGAGAATTTCCGACGTGCCCCCGCCCGGAAGGAGGAAGCGGGCGTCCCGGAAGTAGCGCTGGGCGGGATACTCCATGGCGAGCCCGTAGGAGGCGAAGATCCGCGCGGCTTCGTCCGTGATGCGCACCGCGCTCTCGGAGGCGAAGAGCTTGGTCATCGCCGCCTCCCGCGTCATGCGACGTCCGGCGTCGATCCCGGCCGCGGCCTGGTACGTCATCAAGGTCGCCGCCTGCAGCGACGTCAGCATGTCGGCGAGCTTGAACGCGATGGCCTGGTGCTCGCCGATGGGCTTGCCGAAGGCCACGCGCTGTCGTGCGTAGGCGAGGGCGGCGCCGTAGGCGGCGCGCGCCAGGCCCACCGAGATGGCGGCCGTCATCACGCGGATCTCGGCGAGGATGGTGCCGATCTTCTCCGCCCCGCCGCTCTCGCCGCCCAGGCAGTGCGCGGCGGGAACCTCGACGTCCTCGAGGAGGATCTCGCCCGTCTCCGACGCTCGCACCGACATCTTCTCGATCTTCTTGCCGAGCGTGATCCCGCGCATGGCGCCGCGGTCCAGGAGGAAGAGCGCGATGTGCTCGAGCCCGCGCGCCGCCGACGTCTTTGCCGCCACCGTGAGGACGTCGGCCACGGGGGCGTTGGTCACCCAGGTCTTGGCGCCGCGGAGGACCCAGCCGTCGCCGCGGCGCTCGGCGCGGGTGGCGATGCCGGCAAGATCGGAGCCCGCGTTGGCCTCGGTGAGCGCGAAGGTGGCCACGAGGTCGCCGCGCAGCGCCGGCACCAGGTACGTCCGGCGCAGCGCCTCCGAGCCGTACTTGTAGATGAAGTAGGTTCCCATCAGCGACTGCATTGCGGCCGCCGCCGCCAGCGAGAGAGACCCGCGCGCCAGCTCCTCCGCGAAGAGGCAGTAGGTCGTCATGTCCGCGTCGGCGCCCCCGTACGCCTCCGGATAGCGCAGACCGAAGTACCCGAGCTCGCCGAGGCGGCGGAAGAGCTTCGACGGAAACTCCGCGCGCTCGTCGAGCGCTTGCGCCTCCGGCACCACCTCCGCGTCCACGAAGCGCGCTACGCTCCGGCGGAAAGCCTCCTGCTCGGCGGTGAGCGCGATCATCGCCCTTCCCCCCGGCGCCGGCGCTCGGCGGTCGTGGCGTCGGCGTCGACGGTGAGCGCGGGCGGCGCTCCCACGATCACCACCCCGTATTCTCGAAGCGCCGCCTCCACCGACACGTACTCGTCGCGCACGTCCTCCAGCACGCGGGCGGGGTCACGCGTGAGCGGATCGCCGTAGCCACCGGCGCCGGACTGCTGGAAGGAGATGACGTCGCCGTAGGCGAAGCCGCGCGACTGCTTGCCGTGCACCAGCTCGGGAGCGGCGCCGTCGGGATTGATGAGGGTGCGCGCGAGCGCGCCCGGCTTGCCGCCGAACAGGCCGTAGGGCGCGAAGCGCTGCCGCTCCGAGAGGTTGGTGAGCTTGCCGTCGTCGGCGAGAAAGCGGAGGTCGCGTCGGATTCCACACCCGCCGCGAAACCGGCCGGCGCCGGCGGAATCGCGAATCAGCTCGAAGCGCTCCACCACCAGGGGCTGGTTCGCCTCCTGCGCCTCCACGGGGATGTTCGATGCGTTGAACGCGTAGGACATGGCCTCGCAGCCGTCGCGCGCCGCGCGCGCGCCCGTCCCCGACAGGACCAGCTCGTAGGCCACGAAGCTCCGGCCCCGGCGACGGTCCCAGCCGCCGAAGGTGGGGTTCGCGAAGTGCGAGGCGGCGGCGGCCACCCGCTCCGGCAGCGCGGGGGCGAGGGCCGCGATGACGGCCTCGAACGTGCGATAGCAGATGATCGCGCGCGGTCCCCCTCCCGCCGGCGGCCGCGGATTCAGGAACGAGCCCGCGGGCGCCGTCACCGTGATCGGTCTGAGCGCGCCCTCGTTCATCGGCCCCAGGGGATCGGTGAGGCACTTCACGGCCGCGTACGAGTACGACCGCGTGTAGTTGATGTAAGAGTTCATCCCCGACGCCGTCTGCGGGCTCGACCCCGCGTAATCGATGGCGATGGCGTCCCCGTCGACGGTGACGCTCACGGCCACCCGCAGCGGTTCCGTGCCCGGCCCCCAGTCATCGAGAAAATCCTCGAAGGCGTAGACGCCGTCCGGGATGGCGCGGACGGCGGCGCGCATGCTCGCTTCCGTGCGCTCGATGATCTCGTTCATGGCCGCGAAGACCGTGTCGCGCCCGTACCGCGTCACCAGCTCCATCAGCCGCAGCTCGCCCACACGGAGCGCGCCGCGCTGAGCGCGGAGGTCGCCCAGGACCTTGTCCGGCGTGCGGGTGTTGGCGGCGATGATCGCGGTGACGCTCTCCTGCTCCTCGTACTCCTTCCATGCCTTCGTGGGAGGAATGCGCAGTCCTTCCTGGAAGTAGTCGAAGATCCCCTCCACGCCCTGGCTGCCCGGACGCTGACCGCCCACGTCGGTCTGGTGCAGGATGTTGACGACGAAGCCGACGAGCTCTCCCGCCACGAACGCCGGTTGCGTGACGAAGAAGTCCGGCAGATGACCGGAGCCGAGGAGTGGATCGTTGAGGAGAACGACGTCGCCCGGTCGCAGCGTCGCCACCGGATGAGCGGCGAGCGCGTGCTTCACCGCGAACGACATCGCGCCCATGTGACCGGGGCTATACGGACCCTGCGCCACCATGCGGCCGTCGCGGTCGAAGACGGCCACCGAGAAGTCCTGGCCTTCACGCGCCTGCTCGGAGTACGCGGTCTTGTGGACGGTGGTCCCCACCTCCACCGCGATCGACTGGAGCGCGCCCCAGATCACGCCGAGGGTGATGGGATCGAGGCGCGCCGCCTTCACGCCGTCAGCTCCACGATCAGGTTGGCGTAGTCGTCGACGGTGGCGAGCGTCCCCGGCGGGAGCACGGTCGTGGACTCGCGTTCCTCCACGATGGCGGGGCCGGCGAGGGCGAGGCCGGGGCCGAGCGCATAGCGATCGAACACCGGACAGTCGACGTACCCGCGCGTCTCCGGGAAGTACGCGCGACGGGTGGCCTTCCGCGCGAGCTCCCCGCGCCGTCCGGTCGCCTTCGGCAGCGTCACCCGCGGCGCGCCGCCGACCGCGGACAGCTTCCACGTCACCACCTCCACCGGCTCCGCGGGGCTCGCGTACCCGTAGCGCGCGGCGTACACGTCGTCGAAAGCGCGCCGTACTTTCTCGAGCGCCCCGGCGTCGAGAGGGCCCGGGGGCACCGGCACCGTCAGCTCGTAGCCCTGCCCCACGTAGCGCGCGTCCACCGAGCGCACGGTCACGATCTCGCCCGTCACCGCGGACTCCCGTACGACGGCCACCGCTTGCGCCGCCATCTCGTCGTACATCGCCGTCACCGGGGCGGGATCGACGGCGTCGAGCCGGCGCACGAACGTGCGCGCGACGTCGAACTTCAGCTCCGCCGCCAGGAGCCCGATGGCGGCCGCGACCCCGGCCGCGGCGGGCAGGATCACGCGGGGAATGCCGAGCGCGCGGGCGAGCCGGCAGCCGTGCACGGGCCCGGAGCCGCCGAAGGCGACGAGGGACAGCGCGCGCGGATCGCGGCCGCGCTCGATGGAAACGACGCGGGTGGCCAGCTCCATGTTCGTGTTCACGATGGTGTGGATGCCCCAGGCGGCGTCTTCGAGGGAGAGACCGAGCGGGCGCGCCACGCGTTCCTCGATGGCGCGGGCGGCCGCGCCCAGGCTCAATTCCATCGTTCCGCCCGCGAAGTAGCGCGGATTCAGGTAGCCGAGCACGAGGTCGGCGTCCGTCACCGTCGGCTCCTGTCCGCCGCGTCCGTAGCAGGCGGGGCCGGGCGTCGACGACGCGCTCTCCGGCCCCACCGCTACCACGCCGAGCTCGGCGCGCGCGATGGAGCCACCGCCGGCGCCGATCTCGACGAGGTCGATGGCCTGGATGTTCATGGGCAGGCCGCTGCCGGCGGCGCCGTGGACGCGGTGCAGCTCGAAGGCGGTGGTCGTGAACGGTCGTCCCTTCTCGATGAGGGCGAGCTTGGCCGTCGTCCCTCCCATGTCGAACGCGACGAGGTCGTGATTCCCGGTCACCTCGCCATAGAGGGCGGCCATGAGGGCGCCCGCGGCCGGCCCCGACTCGATCATCCGCACCGGGTAGCGCTCTATCGCCTCCGCGGTGGCCACGCCGCCCGAGGACTGCATGACGAACAGGCGGCCCGGGTAGCCGCGCGCGGCGAGCGCGGCCTCGAGCGCGCGCATGTACGCGCGGAGCGCCGTCATCACGTACGCGTTCACGACCGTGGTCGACGTGCGCTCGTACTCGCGGAACGTCGGCGACACCTCGTGCGAGAGCGTGACCGGGAGTTCAGGGGCCTCCTCGGCCGCGATCTCCGCCAGCCGCTGCTCGTGCGCGGGATTGACGTAGGCGTGGAGCAGGCAGATGGCGAGCGTGGTGACGCCGCCCGCCACGAGGTCGCGGACGGCGCGGCGAGCGTCGGCCTCGTCGAGCGGCGTTCGCACGGAACCGTCGGCGAGCACGCGCTCCGTGACCTCGCCGATGAGCCGGCGCGGAAGGAGCGGCGCCGGCTTCTCGATCTGGAGGTCGTACACCTGGTAACGCTTCTCGCGGCCGATGATCAGCACGTCGCGAAAGCCGCGCGTGGTGAGGAGACCGACGCCGCGCCCCTTGCGCTCGATCACGATGTTGGAGCCGAGGGTGGTGCCGTGCACGGCCTGAGCGACGTCCGCCCACGCCACGCCGTGGGCGCCGACGAGCTCGTCGAGCCCACGCAGACAGGCGTCGGTGGGGTCCGGGTACGTGGTGAGGCGCTTGGCGGTGAGCAGATCCCCGGAGGCGGTGTGGAGGACGAAGTCGGTGAACGTCCCCCCCACGTCGAAGCCGACCCGCGCCGACACTACTAGGTCCAGGGCTCCGTGCGTGACAACACGATGCGATACGGGTACCGGCGCCCCGTCTGATAGGTCACCGCGTGCTCCACCGGCTCGCCGCTGCCCGCGAAGTACGTGCGCTCGAACAGGAGCAGCGGCGCGCGCGGCCGGAGGCCGAGCAGCTCGGCCACGTGGCGCGGCGCCAGCGCGGCGTCCACGACCTGCTCGAGGAACTTGATCGGAAGCCCGAGGTGACGATCGATGGCGCCGATGAGCGACGTCTTCGAGAGGTCCTCGTCGGAGAGCGCCTCGCCGATCGCGGTCGGAACCCACGCCGTCACGTGCTGGAAGGGCCCCGTATCGGCGTGGCGCACGCCCATCACGCGATAGGCCGAGGAGCCCGGTGGGAGCTTGAGCGCCTGCGCGATGTTCGCAGGCACGCGCAGCACCTCACGCGCGAGGAGCTTGAACCACGTCTCGTCGCCGAGCGCGATCATGTCCCCCACGGAGCCGATCACGCGCAGCTTGCGGTCGCCCCCGGGGGCCGGCGTGGCGAACGTCCCCCGCCCCGCGTGACGGTAGAGCCGGCCTTCCTGGACGAGGACGTCGAGCGCTTGCCGGATGGTGGGGCGGCTCACCTTGAACTGCGCGCACAGCGAGTGCTCGGAGGGGATGCGCTGGCCCTCGGTGCGGAGTCCTTTGCGGATGGTGTCGGCGATCTGCAGGTAACGCGGAATACCGGGACGGTAGTTCACCCGCGGGCCTCCCGCTGTCAGGATGTCCAGACATTTACCACCCGGGAGGCAGCCGGTCAACGTCGGGAGGAAGACTGAGAGAGGAAGCGCGGCCGCGCCCGGTGGAGCGGGCGCGGCCGCACTCGAAAAGCTAGTTGCCGAGGCTCATGATCTTGACGGTCACCCGGCGCTTGTTCGCCTGCTCGTCGCGCGAGCCGGGGCCGGGGATGGGCCCGAGGCCGACCACGTGGATCTGCGTGAGGGGTACGCCCTTCTCCACTAGGTAGCGGTGCACGGAGTTCACGCGGCGCTGGCTGAGGCCGAGGTTGTAGACGCGGGTGCCGATGCTGTCCGTGTATCCCTCCAGGTCGGCCATCAGCATGGGGTTCGTCTTGAGCTTCTCCACGATCTCCGTGAGGAGCTTCTCCGCCTTGCCGTCGAGCTCCCACTTGTCGAACCCGAACCCGACCTCGAGCGTGGCCACGTGCTCGCGCCGGTGCTCGGCCACCGCGGACGGGACGGGCGGCGTCACGCCCGTGCCCGCGCCTTCCGGCGAGGAGCCGATGCCACGCGTGTCGCCGGCCTTGGCGAGCGCCTCCGTCGCCTTCGCATCGGCCACGCCCGCCGTCGAGGACGCGTCGCGCGCGGCCGCCGTCGCCATCTCCGCCGCCGCCCGCGCCTGCTCGGCGAGAGCGCGCGCCTCGTCGACCTGGGCGCGGAGCATGTCTGCGCGATCACGCTCCTGGGCGAGCTCCTTCTCGACGTCCACGAGCCGCTGCTCGCCGCGCGTCCGTCCCGGCGACCCCACGCGGGTGAGCTTGATCTGCACGGGGGCGGGGCTGTTGAGGAGACGGCCGATCATGACGTCACCGTCCAGCCTGAACTCGGCGGCGACGTAGCGGGCACCGAGCTCGTGCTCGATGCGGATCTTCGATCCTTTGATGTCGAAGAAGACCGGCACGCCCAGATCACCGGCGGCGGTGAGGGCGGTCGGCACTTCGGCCGCGTTCGACCCCGAGATGCGCACGCGTCCGCGCCCACCGCGGCCGTCCTGCGAGAACTCGGCGCCCGCCGACTCCATCCGTCCGATGTTGGCGACGCCGACCCCTTTCCAGACGCCCACCCATCGGCCGGAGATGTCGACATCGGCCGCACGAGCGCCGCCGGGCACCGCGACGATCCCGATCGAGGCGACGAGGGTGAGTCCCACCAGCAGAGGTCCGTATCGCATGAACCGTCTCCCTCCTTCTTGCGTCGAGCGTGGACGCTCGGGGTCAGTCGCCGGCGCGTAATGCCGGCAACGGTCAAAGATTGACCGAATGAAGCAAGGTGGCGGCCGATGCCAAAGAAGATGGAAAGAGCGATTTATCAAGACGTTGGTCGGGACAACGCCTGGCGTTCTGTCACGCCGCGGGCGACGTGTCTCCGTCGCTATGGTCCTTCCACACCCGCCAGTGGCGTGAGGTCGGCGAAAGGCGTGGCGATCGGATCACATCGAACGTCGGTGCACGCGACCCAGACCACGCGCGTGTCCGCCGCCGAGCTTTTCGACTCGCGCGACGCGGCCACGATGAGGAAGGCGATGAGGATCACTCCGGCGACCACGATGCCGGCGATCGCGAGCGCGACCATTGCGTCGGCTTCGGCCGGGGTCGGCGTCATGAACGTGACGCCGACGACGACGAGAACGAACAGTGCAAGCGCCCGAAACGGAAACGAATGAGCTGTCATGCGCGGAGTATAGGGGTGCGACCTCCGATATCCTCAGGGAAATCCTCCTCTCGCGCAGGGAAATTCTCCCGTGAGCGTGCCGTTCTGGCGGTCGCGGGGACACGACGGCGCGCGTCTTTCTTCGAATTCCCTACACGGACGGGTGTGGCACGCCTCTGGCAATCGCGAAGCTGCGTCGATGTCAAGACCACGGGAGGAGACGCTGATGCCGACCGCGACGACGCGCGACGTGTACGAGGATTTCGTCGCCGCTCACTACGTGGGGAGCCCGCTTCGCAGTCCCGTGCAGGTGCAAGCCGTCGTCGAGGCAGCGGGGATCGAGCCCGAGGACGTGGACAGCATCTTCTGGGAACGGATGCGGCCGGAATGGGTGTGGGGCGTCTCCGCCGTTCCGTTCACGGGCGCTGGCGCCAAGCGCGCGAACGCGGAGTATCGCCGGCTCTGCGAGTTGTACGGCACCGAGCCGTAGCCGCCTTCGCACCTTCGTCGGTGCCACTTTTGGTCACCGCGCGGCTCCCCTCTTGTCACGAGCCGCCGTCGCGCGGTGCCCGAAGATCCCGAATTCTCAGGCGGGAGCGGTCTGGCATTCCCCCTGCACTCCCGCCCCTACATGCTCGGTAAGACGACGGCGCGGCCCGGCTCCGATCCCAAGGTGGTCGTCGTCATGCCTGCCTACAACGCCGGGCGCACGCTGCGGATGACGTACGAGGAGTTGCCCAAGGACACCGTCAATCTCGTCATCCTGGTCGACGACGGATCCACGGACGGAACGCTGGAGATCGCGCGCCAGCTCGATCTCGAGATCTTCGTCCACAACCGCAACTATGGATACGGCGCCAACCAGAAGACGTGCTACACGGAGGCGCTGCGGGCGGGCGCGGACATCGTGGTGATGGTCCACCCCGACTACCAGTACGACCCGACCCTCGTCCCGCACATCATCGAGCCCATCCTCCGCAACGAGGCCGACGTGGTGCTCGGCTCGCGGCTGAAGGGGGGCGCCGCTCTCCAGGGCGGCATGCCGTGGTGGAAGTACGTGTCGAACCGTTTCCTGACTGCGGTCGAGAACCACGCCTTCGGCCTCGCCCTCTCGGAGTACCACACGGGCTATCGCGCCTTCCGGCGCCAGGTGCTGGAGACGGTGAACTTCGCCGCCAACTCCGACGGCTTCATCTTCGATCAGGAGATCGTGGCCCAGGTGGTGGGCGCGGGCTTTCGGATCAGCGAGATCGCGGTGCCCACGCGCTACTTCGCGGAGGCATCGTCGGCAAGCTTCGGTGACTCACTCGTCTACGGGCTGAAGATCCTCTCCGTGCTCTTCTGGTACTCGCTCCACCGCCGCGGCCTTCGCCGCTCGCGCCGCTTCGACAGTCTCCGCGGCCGCTACACGCGCCTCGCCCCCACCGCACGGCCGTCGCGCCGCGCGGGCGGGAGACATCAGCCGACCACCGTCTGACCGGCGCCGGGCAGCCGGCGCCCCACGATCACGAGGTCGCGTTCCACGCCGTCCAGCACCGCCACCCGCGGCAATTCTCCCCAGCGCTCGAAGCCGAATCGCCGGAACAGCTCGAGGCTGGGCACGTTGTGACCGAAGATGAACCCGAGCAGCGTGGTGAGGCCGAGGGCCGGCGCCCCCTCCAGCGCGTGCGCGAGCAGCGCGCGCGCGATACCGCGACGGCGGTCGTCCGCGGCGACGTACACGCTGACCTCGGCCGTCCCCGCATACGCCGGCCGCCCGTAGAACGACTGCAATCCGAGCCAGCCCCTCACCTCACCGTCCACCTCGGCCACCCAGAGCGGCCGGCGGTCGGCGGTGTGCTCGCGGAACCACGGGCGGCGGCTCTCGAGCGACACGGGCTCGGTGTCGGCGGTGGCGAGGCGGCCCGGGATGGCGGCGTTGTAGATGGCGACGATGGCGGGAAGGTCTCCGGCGCGGGCAAGCCGGATCAGCATGCGACCGCGGGCGGAGGCGCTACTTCGGGTACGTGTAGAAGCCGCGCCCGGTCTTGCGGCCGAGCCATCCCGCCATGACCATGCGTTTCAGCAATGGCGGCGGCGCGTAGCGAGGCTCGCGGAACTCCTCGAACATGACTTCCGCGACGTACATGGTGGTGTCGAGGCCGACGAGGTCGAGGAGCGTGAACGGTCCCATCGGATACCCGCAGCCGAGCTTCATCGCCTGATCGATGTCTTCGAGAGAGGCCAGACCGCTCTCGTAGACGCGGATGGCGTCGAGCAGGTACGGCACCAGCAAGCGGTTCACGATGAACGCGGTGGCGTCCTTCGTCTGCACGGGCACCTTGCCGAGCGCGCGCACCCACTCCGTCGCCTGCGTCAGGGCGCCGTCGTCGGTGAGGATCGTCCGCACCACCTCCACGAGCTTCATGAGCGGCACGGGATTGAAGAAGTGCAGGCCGAGGACCTGCCCGGGCCGCCTGGTGGCGGCCGCCATCGCGGTCACGTTGCACGACGACGTGTTCGAGACGAGGAGCGTCTGCGGGGGACAGATCCCGTCGAGCTTGGCAAACGTCTCGTTCTTGAGCGCCTGATTCTCGGTGATCGCCTCCACCACGACGTCGCAGGACTTCAACTCCTCGAGGCGAGTCGTTCCCGTGATGCGAGCGAGGATGGCGTCCTTGGCCTTGGCGTCGAGCTTCCCCTTCTCGACGAGCCCTTCCAGGGTCTGGCGGAGGCGGCCGAGGCCGGCGGCGAGGAGCTGGTCGTTGGCTTCGACGACGAGCGTCGGGAAACCGGCCTGCGCCGACACCTGGGTGATGCCGCCGCCCATCAAACCACAGCCGATCACGCCGACGGTCTTGATCGCCATCACGCCTCGATGACGGCGCCCGGAGCGGGCGCCGGGAGTGAGCTACCTGTACGTGCGGCGGCCCGGGAGCGGAGGCGGCTCGTAGTGAGCCGTTCCGGGCGGGCAGGGATTCTTCACGGTCACGCTGACGTCACCGTACTTGACGGTCCCGTCCGGCAGGACCTCCATCACGGGCCCGCGCGGGCTGGGCGCCTCGCGCTTGATCGATTCATCGAACGCGACCTCGCGGGAGTTCACGGGCCGGTTGACAATGTCGAGCAAGATCGACGCCTTGATCGGCGTCTTCACCTCGTCGGCCGCGGCCGGGATCACCAGCGGGACCGACAGGAAGAGCCCTGCCGCCAGTGCTACGGTTCGCATCATCACGACCCCCCTCGACGACGCTCCGTCCCTAATCGTAAACGATCAGCGAGTGGAGCGGGTAGGTCCTCAGCTTATCGCGTCCGTGCAGGAATGCCAGCTCGATGAGAAAGGCGACACCCACCACCACGCCGCCGAGCTGCTCGACCAGGCGCAACGTGGCGGCCATGGTCCCCCCCGTGGCCAGGAGGTCGTCGACGACGAGCACGCGCTGGCCGGCGCGAATGGCGTCCTCGTGAATGGCGAGGGCGTCGCGACCGTACTCGAGCTCGTACTCGACCTCGATCGTCTTCGACGGCAGCTTGCCGAGCTTGCGCACGGGGACGAAGCCCGCGTTGAGCTGATGGGCGACGGGCGCGCCGAAGATGAATCCGCGCGACTCGATGCCCACCACGATCTCCACGCGCTCCGGGCGGTAGCGCCGCGTCAGCTCGTCCACCACGACGTGGAAGGCGGGACCGTCCTTGAGCAGCGTCGTGATGTCCTTGAAGAGAACGCCTTCGGTGGGGAAGTCCTTGATGTCGCGGATCTTCGCGCGAAGGTCGGCGAGCTGCATGGCGCCGCTATATTAAACCGGCGCCCGCCTCAAGACGAGCGATCGCGTCGGGCAGCGCGCTCAGGCGCGCGATGACGGCGTCCGGACGCGCGGCGGCGGGACCGGCGGGGGCGCGGCTCGTGACCTGGATCACGCGCATGCGCGCTGCCCGCGCCCCCGCCACGTCGAGGACGCTGTCGTCGCCCACGTGCACGGACGTCTCGGGCTCGCCGCCGACGGCGCGCAGCGTGAGGAGGAAGATCTCCGCGTCCGGCTTGCGCACGCCCACCTCGTCGGAGAACGTCGCGTGGGCGAAGGAGTCGAGCAGGCCATAGCGGGCGAGCAGCTTGCGGAGCGCCGTCCCCGGCGTGCGCATGGTGTTGGAGACGAGCGCGAGCGTGCACCCGCGCTCGCGCAGCGCGCGCAGGGCGACGAGGGCGCCGTCGTCGACGGTGGGAGGAACGCGGAGGACCGGTCGCGCGTAGGCGTCGACGAGCGCGTCCAGGGTGGACGCCGAGAGGCCCTCCGGCAGCGCGCGGTCGGCTCCGGCCAGGATCGCGCGCACGTGCTCGACGACGGGGACGTCGCGGTTCTCGCTCCAGACCCCGCGCAGGAAGCGCGCGGAGGCGGCGTAACCGCGATCGAGCGCCGCGCGCGAGACGCGGATGCCCGCCCCGTTGAGGATCCGCTCGAAATCGCTCACGCGAGGGGCGCGATAGCGCTCGTCGTCGCTCCCGGGGCCGTCGAAGAGGAGCGTGCCCCAGAAGTCGAGGGTCACGGTGCGGATCTTCAGGAGGGCCGCCTCCCGAAGACCGGCGCGCGCTTCTCGAGAAAGGCGGTGGCAGCTTCGCGCGGCTCTCCGGTCGCGTACGCGCGCGCGAAGGCGTCGATGCCGGCGGCGACCGCCCGCGCGACGTCGTGCGAGCGCCAGCGGATGATCAGCTCCTTCTGGAGGCGGATGGCGGACGGCGCGCACGCCATGATCCCTGCTACCAGGTCGCGAACGCTCTCCTCGAGGCGGCCGACGGGTACGACGCGGTTCACGAGGCCCCAGGCCAGCGCATCGGCGGCGCGGACGGGTTGTCCGAGGAGCAGGATCTCGGCGGCGCGACCTGGTCCCACCAGGGCCGGCAGGAGCGCGGCATGAATGACGGACGGCACGCCGACGCGGACCTCGGGCAGTCCGAGCAGCGCGTCCTCCGTGGCCACCCGCACGTCGCACGCCAGCGCCAGCTCGAAGCCGGCGCCGAGACAGGCCCCGTGCACGGCGGCGATCACGGGGAACGGCGCCGCGTGCACGGCTTCGATGGCGTCGCGGAGAGACGTGATGAGCGCGCGCGCACTTTCGGGCTCGAGGTCCCGCAAGACGCGGACGTTCATGCCGGCCGTGAACGCGCGCCCGGCGCCCGCGATCACCGCCACGCGGAGGGAGGGATCGTCGGCGAGCTCGCCGAACGCGGCCCGGAGAGCGGCGATGGCCTCAGGATCGAGCAGGTTCAGCGGAGGGCGCTGGAATCGACACCAGGCGACACCGCCCGCCCGCTCGATGCGGAGGGGGCCGTCCGCCATCTAGTAGCGGCGCATCGAGGGATCGACGGTGCGAGCCCAATGATCGAGGCCGCCCGCCAGGTTGCACACCTTCTTGAATCCGAGCTGGCGCAGATATCCGGCCACCGCCGCGCTGCGGACGCCCTGGTGACAGTAGACGACGATGTCATCGTCGGCGTTGAGCTCCTCCGTCCGGAGCTCGATCTCCTCGATCGGGATGTGGACGGCGTTGGGAAGGCGGCACAGGCGCGTCTCCCAGTCCTGGCGCACGTCCAGGAGAAGCGGGCGCTCCCCGCGATCGAGGCGTGCCTTCAATGCCTGGGGACTGATCTCGTCCATCGCGCGCGGTCGCTAGCGCGGGGCCGGCCGTCCCACCAGGAACTCGACGAGCCACGCGTTCACGGCGGCGGGGTACTCGATCTGGGGGAAGTGACCGCACGCGTCGAGCCAGCGCACGGCCGTGCGCGGCAGCGTGTCGGCGACCTCCGCGCAGTGCGTGGCGAGAACGGCCGGGTCGTGTCGGCCGTGGATGAGCAGGAGCGGGACGTCGAGGGTGGCGAGCGCGCGCCGGTAGTTGGTGGCCTGGTCGGTGAGATCGTTGCGCAAACCGCGCAGGGTGGCGAGGTACGCGGCGCGGGCGTCGAGGCTGGTGCGCGCGGCGTACTCGTGATCCACGAGGTAGTCGACCTCCGCCGCCACCGGCGCATGGAAGCAGCGGGCGATCGCCCCTCGCAAGACCCGGCGTCCGCCACAGAGAGCGAGGGCTTCGCCGACGCCATGGACCGTCAAGAGCCTGAACGCCCATGACGCGCGGAACGTGAAGCCGGGGACGAGACCGGCCACGAGGGCGACGCGCTCGACCCGCGCGGGATGCATGAGCGCGTACGTGAGCGCAACGGCGCCGCCCAGCGAGTGACCGATCAGCGAGGCGCGCGTGACGCCGACGGTGTCGAGAAAGCCGTGGACGGCACGGGCGAAGTACTGGAGGCCGTAGCCCGTGCGCGGTTTCGCGGAGCGACCGAAGCCGGGAAGGTCTATCGCGTACACGGTGGCCCGGCTCGCGAGGGAGGCGATGTTGTGTCGCCAGGACTCCGCGAACCCGCCCAGCCCGTGCACGAGGAGGACCGCAGGGCCGCGGCCCTCCACGACGTAATGCAGCGAGAGCCCGTCGACTTCGCCGCCGCGAAGGCGCAGTTCCGGCATGGAGCTAGGAGTCTACCAGAGCCGGACCGACATGGCGCGTGAAGACTCGTTCAGGCGGACGAATCCGGAGGCAGGAGCTGGGGTTGGGACGGGAATGCCGGCACCGGTTGGCCGAGAAGACGCCTCAGCATGAGCGCGTTGCGCACGGGATAGTCGCGGTTGTTGTTGTTGAACGAGATGAAGACCTCCTCGGCTTCCGTCGCCATCGCCTCCACGTCGGGCACGAGCTCGCGCAGCTCGGGCTCCGTGTACAGGTAATCGTATTTTTCCCGCACCGCCGGCTCCTCGCCCCGGACCTGACGCAACCATCCCTCGGCGTTCCGCCCGTGGAGCCGGAAGACCGCGGTGGGGGCGGTGGCGCGCGTGACCCGCGGCACGGCGCCGGCGGCGGTGGCGGCGTCCACGATCACGTGGGCGAGCCCGGCGTCGCGCAGCACCGCCAGCGTCTCGTCGGCGTGATCGGGAAACCACGACCGGTCGCGGAACTCCACGGCCACGCGGAGCCCCGGCAGACGTTCGGCAAGCGAGGCCACGTAGTCGAGCCGGCGCGCCCCGTAGCGCACCCACGGCGCGAGCTGGACGAGGACGTAGCCGAGCTTCCCCCCTTCCGCGAGCGGACGGATGGCCGCCCGGAAGAGCCGAAAGGCGTGGTCGACGGCGTCCGGGGGAAAGCTGCCCCACTCCACTTCGCCGCGCGGCGTGAGGGCAGGGCGCGCGGGCAGCGCGGCGCGGATGTCCGCCGGCAAGGCGGCGAGGCGCGGGTGATGACCCGTCATCAGCGAGTAGGCCTTGATGGAGAAGACGAAGCCGGGCGGCGTGCGCTCCACCCAGCGCACGGCGTGGCGCACGTCGGGGATCGCGTAGTACGAGGAGTTGATCTCCACGGTGTCGAAGACGCCGGCGTAGAAGCGCAGCCGCGCCTCCGCACTCATGGAGCGCCGCGGATAGAACGTGCCGTCCTCGATGAGCGCCTGGTCCGCCCACGACGAGATCCCGACGCGGACGCTCCCGACGCTCAGACGATGTTCTCGTACACCCCGGGCGGGATGACGCGGTAGACTCGGATCGGCGCCGACACGTTCTTGAACGTACGCTCGCCGAGCGACTGGAGCACGAAGTGCTGCCGGATGCGCTCCGCCGTCACCGGACCGACGACGATGTCGCCCGCCTCCGCGGAGCCCGCGAAGCGCGCGGCCACGTTCGTGGTGGCCCCGGTGGCGGTGAAGGTCCACCGCTGGCCGGCGGCGCCTCCGAGCTTGGTGGCGCCCACCAGCGCCTCCCCCGTGTTGATCCCCATGTGGAGCTGGACGGCGGGGAAGATGCCGCCATACTCCTCGTTGAGGGCGGCCGCGCGCTGGCGAATGGCGAACGCGGCCCGCGTGGCGTTGAGGGCGTGGTCGACGGCGGTGCGCTCGGACTGGAAGATCACCATGAGCCCATCGCCCGCGGTCTCGTTCACGTCGCCGTGGTGGAGCTGGATGATCTCGAGGAAGCTCGAGAAGTACGTCTGCACGAGCTGGTTCAGCTTGCGCGCGTCGAGCTGCTCCGACAGCCGCGTGTAACCCGCGATGTCGAGGAAGAGCACGGACACCTCCACGCTCTTCTTCTCCAGCTCGGTGGCGTCGGGGTTCCGCTCCAGCAGCGTCTTCACCGCTTCCGGCACGAACTTCGACAGCTCGCCCTTGATCTGCTCCAGGACCTCCAATCGCCGGCGCGACTCCTGAAGATTCTGGAGCGCGGCCGCCAGCTCCGCGTTCTTGCCCTCGAGGTCGGTGTAGGCCTGGGCGAGCCGCGTCGTCATGTCGTTGAAGGCGCCCCCGAGGGCGCCGATCTCGTCGCGCGAGGCGACCGGCGCCCGCGCCGCGAATTCGCCGGCGCCGATGCGACGCGCCACCGCCGACAGCGCCTGGATCGGGCGCACGACTACGAACGCCATCGCCACCGTGAGGACGCCGGCGGCAGCCAGGATGGTGAGGAGGGCGATCAGGATCTGGCGGTTCCGTTGCATCCGCACCTCGGCGAAGACGGGCGCCATCGACGTCGCCACCCGCACCACCGCCCGCACCTTGTGGTCGCTACCGTGGCAGCCCTGACACTTCTCCTGGTTCGGAACCGGATAGAGCAGCGTGAAGAGCGGAACCCCGTCGCGGGTCTCCAGCACTTCCTGCGTCTGCAACGTCTCCACCGCCCGCGTGAACAGCGGCCCTGTCATGGGGGCGGCGGGGGGGCGCTCCATCTTCTTGATGTTGGCCATCACCTCGGGCGCGAGGTCGGCGTTGGTCATCACTTCCTTCATGGTCGCGAGATCGGCGAAGGCCTCCACGCCGTTGCGACGGTAGATGTCGAAGCCCTCCACCGGCGACGAGCTCTTGAGCTCCTGGATCACCGCCCGGGTCACGTCCGGGCGCTCCTGGAGCATGGCGCCTTCGATGCTGGCGATGAGCGCGCTCGTGAGCCGCCGCGCCGAGATCTTGTTCTGCTCGACGAGGAGATCGGCCTCGCGCTGGATGGTCCAGACGGTGGACGCGCCGAAACCGATGATGAGCACGACGACGATGAGAACGATGATCTTGGCGGCCAGGCGCGACCGCATGGGGCGCGATCCTAACACACCGGGAGTATGATCGCGGGCGGAGATCCCCGTGAACCTCGCCACCCTCGCCGAGGAAAACGTCCGCCGCTACGGGGAGTACACGGCCCTCGCCTTCGAAGGGCGTGAGATCACCAACCTCGACCAGCAGCGCGCCGCCAACCGTCTCGCCCATGCCCTCGCGAAGCTCGGGGTGAGCGTGGGCGACCGCGTGGTCGTCATGCTCCCGAACTGCCCGGAAGTCCTCCAGGCGTACGCGGCGATCTTCAAGCTGGGCGCGGTGGTGGTGCCGGTCGTGTTCCTCCTGAGCGCGGACGAAGTGCGGCACATCCTCGCCGATGCGGAGGCGAAGGTCGTGCTCACGTCGCCGGAGCTGGCGGCCAAGGTCGAAGGATGGCCGGGAACGACGATCCTGGTCGGGGACAGCACGGGGGCCGGCGCCATCGGCTTCGACGAGATCGTGGCGCGCGAGACGGATACGTTCACCACGGTTCCGCGGGACGAGCGGGACCTCGCCGTCATCCTCTACACCGCCGGCACCACCGGCCGCTCCAAGGGCGTGGCGCTCTCCCACGGCAACCTCGCCTTCAACGCGCGTTCCACGGCTTCGCTCTTCGAGCTGGACCGCGAGCGGTGGGGGATGGGGGTGTTGCCGCTTTCGCATTCGTACGGGCTCACGCTCATGAACGCCGGCAACATCCTCGGCACGCGCGCGGTGTTGTTGCGGTGGTTCACGCCGGAGCTGGTGCTGGAAACCATCCAGCGCTATCGCGTGCAGAGCATGTCGGGCGTGCCCACGATGTACGTCTACCTCTTGCACTACCCGGACGCCGATCGCTTCGACACGTCGTCGATGCTGCTGTGGGGGTCGGGCGCGGCGCCGCTGCCGCTCGAGATCGTGGAGCCGTTCGAGAAGAAGTTCGGGGGACGGATGCAGGAGGGCTACGGGCTGACGGAGGCGTCGCCCGTCGTCTCCGGCCATCGGTTCTCCGGCGTGCGAAAGCTCGGCTCGGTGGGGCAGCCTCTCCCCGGCGTCGAGGTGGCGATCAAGGACGACGACGACCGGACGCTGCCCACCGGCGCGACGGGCGAAGTCTGCGTGCGCGGCCGCAACGTCATGCTCGGCTACTACCGGATGCCGGAGGAGACCGCGCGCACGGTCCGAGGCGGCTGGCTCCACACCGGGGACGTCGGGCGCCTCGACGAGGACGGCTTTCTCTTCATCGTCGAGCGCAAGAAGGACCTGATCATCCGGGGCGGCTTCAATATCTATCCGCGAGAGGTGGAGGAGGTTCTCTACGCCCACCCGAAGATCGCGGAGGCGGCGGTGGTGGGGATGCGCGATCCGCTCATGGGAGAGGACGTGCTCGCCTTCGTGGTGCTGAAGACCGGCGAGCATGCCGGCGCCGAAGAAGTCATGGAGTTCTGCGCGACCCGCCTCGCCCGCTACAAGTGTCCGAAGCAGGTCCGCTTCGTGGACGCGCTCCCGAAGAGTCCGATCGGAAAGATCTTGCGAAAGGTGCTGCGCGCGCGCGTGTCGTAGGGCGGGCCGGCGCCAAGGCCGGCCCGCCGCGGGATATCACTCGTCGGTGAGCTTGTCGACGGCCTCGCCCACCTTGCGCTTCGCCTTGCCGTAGCCCTCGCGGAGCTCACCGCCGGCGCGCTCGGCTTCGCCTTCGGCTTCGAGCTCGGGATCGTCGATGAGTTCGCCCGCCTTGTTCTTGACGTACCCCTTCGCCTGCTCGGCCTTGCCCTTGATCTCGTCCTTGTTCATCGTCGCCTCCTTGCGGAGATCGAACACGTGTGGACACCGAACGTCGCATGAGAAAGTGCAAGGCCGCTGCCAGCGGAACGCCGATGTAAAGCGCGACGTCGCCGGTGTAGAATTCGCGCGATGGCTCGCGACTCGTTCGGCGAATTCGAGGCGACGTCGCTCTTCTGCCCGCGCTGTCGACGCGCGACGCCGGCGCGGCAAAAACTCTTGCTCGTGCTCCCCGGCGGTAACAAGTACGACTACGTGTGCGCGGAGTGCGGGACGCAGGTGGGCGGCAAGACCGACAACGACCCCGCAAATTTTCGCAGCACCGTGCCGATTCGGCGCCCCGTCCGCTAGGCACCGCCCTCGCCGCGCGTGTCTGTCTCGCGCGCGCCACGCTTTCCTCCCCCGTCGCCGTCGGCAGACTTGCCAGAAAGACACCGCCCATGGTAGGACCCCCGAGAGCATCAACAGCCTGTTGCGTAGGTCTCGCGGCGCGTGGCATACTCGCCGCACTTCACTCGATCCTTCCTCCGGTCGCGCGGGCGAAGTCAGAGCCGGCTCAGTTGAGTAGCAAGGAGGATTAACGAATGAGTCAGCACAGCAAGGCGTTCGCGTTTCTGACGTTCGGGTTCGCCGTCGCCATCGGCGCTCTGGTGTTTGCGCGTGAGGTCATTGCAGTGGCGGGCGAAGCAGACTCCGAGCGCCTCCATCGGGCGGTCCTCACGTACGTGGCGACGAAAAATCCGCAGGCGCCCATCAAGGCCTTCCAGCGATTCCCGGAGATCCTCATCGCGGAAGCGCAGCGGACCAACCTCGATCACTGCCTCGCCCTCGCCCAGGCCGAGGTCGAATCCGAATTCCGCCAGGACGCGGTGGGGGCGGCGGGTGAGATCGGGCTCTTCCAGATGCTGCCCACGACGGCCGCGCTCTTCGAGGGGCGCCTGGGACGCCTACGCCGGCCACAGGTGGTGAACGGCAAGCGCGAGCTCGGCGACCTCGCCGATCCCACCGTGAGCACCCGCTTCGCGATGGCCTACCTGCGCGACATCATGTCGCGCAAGCCGAACGTGCGGGAGGCGCTGATCGAGTACAACGGTGGCCCCGCCGGTCGTCATCCGCAGTACTACCGGACGGTCATGGGCGCCTACGTGGAAGTGCTCGAGCGTTCCGAGCTGCGCTGCCGGTATCGCGCGGCGCCGCCGGCCGCGCCGCCCGCGCTCACGCTCCTGTCCGGCGTCTGACGGCTACTTCTTGATGTAGACGAAGCGCCCGGTGGCGGTGGCGAG